>NZ_JABBAL010000019.1 GCF_018607995.1 Planktotalea sp. | reverse complement strand
ACTCCCGACATCTTCCGTGTAAAGGAAGCGCTCTACCAACTGAGCTAATCACCCGCTGTGGTGTCGTTTAGAGAGTTCTTTTCCCTCGCGCAACTCAAAAATCATGCTTTTTTAAGTTTATCGCAAGATCGTTTCGACACCGTCTTTGATTTGATAAATACAGCCCTGCTCGTGATCCAAATTAAGCATTTCTTCGAACTGCATTCCACGCAAAAGACCGCGCAAAACGCAAAGCGTCGCACCATGAGTTACCAAAATCATCGGTTTATTCTGATTGGCCAAAACCGCACAACATCGTGCGAGCACAGAGGTCTCGTCTTCGCCGTCTGGCGCGAGAAACATCAATTCAAACGCATTGCGCGCTTGTTCGAAGAGATGGCCATGGCTGCGTTTGATATCATCTAAATACGCGCCATTCCAGGATCCCGCACTGATCTCTCGCAACCTAACATCTTGATTAATTGATAAATTTTTTCCTTCGCTCGCAATCTTTGCCGTCTTTAGCGCCCGCCCTTGAGGGCTGCTTAAGACTGACATACCAGGATATTGCGAGAGACAACTCTCAAGCAAAGCGCCTTGACGAAGGGCCTGCAAGCGACCCTTTTCTGTCAAAGCCGAATCCAGAGTTCCTTGCAAACGCGCGGCAATATTCCACTCTGTTTGCCCATGACGCAAAAGAAAAATCGTGGGGTAAGTCATGATGCACCGCGTTGAACAAAAATCTGCATCAGGTTAAGCCAAGTCATGCTTTGGAATAAAGAAAATACTGCCTGAGCTCAGCCTCACTCAGCAGCTTTAGCCGCGGGATCGGCAGAGGGCTTTGGCGCGCGGTTACTTCGGCGAACCTTGGTAAATAGTACTTTACCGCCCTGAACATCTGTCGCACAGATAATTTTGACTTTGCTCAATGGCTGCAAATTCATTTTGCGGCCTTCCGCAAAGTCTGTCCAAGAACTGCGAACATGGCTTCAATCACCGGCTTAGCATCTTTCTTTTTGACTCCGGAGCGTTCTGTGACGATCTCGATCAATTTTTTCTTCTTCAGCGCAGGATCAAAAACGATAGGCGTTTTGGCAGTGCTTTTCGCTTTGACTGGAAGCAGGACCGCGGCAACGCCTCCTGTGGCTGTTGTTTTCGATATAGCGCTTTTAGCCACCATTCCTGCCCTTTTATCCCATTTTGAACGAAGAGTGACAAAAACCATACCATTCTAACACCTGTTTCCTTGAACTAACCGATTTAGTTAGGCGTTTTTCGGTCTCACAACAATTGGGGTATCATTAAATATCTAGCAGTAGCGGCCTTCACGCTGACACTATTTAGCGGTACTTTTACCGCAGTAGGCAATCTTTTCGATCCTATTTTGCATCAAGATCACATTACGGAGGATGCGAAACCAGGGAGCTCAAGCTCTGGCACAACAATGGTTGCGATGATGGCTCTCTCGCTTTTCGCGGTGACTATGAACAACTGATCAAAAGTTCCAAGACGACCAATTGCAAAAAAAGCAGCCTTGGACATCAAAGGCCGCCTTTTCTATGTCATCTTAGCTAGGTAGATCAGTGGGCAACTTTACTCGCGCCCTCGCCGACTCTTAGTGCCGCAGCCGCTGCTTCTTCCGCGACTTCATCCCACTCTACAGGTTCTGGAACCGCGATCAAAGCATGGCGTAACACATCGCTGACGTGGCTAACCGGAATAATTTCCAAGCCTTTTTTTACGTTATCAGGGATATCACGCAGATCCTTTTCATTCTCTTCAGGAATGAGAACCGTCGTGATGCCACCACGCAAGGCCGCTAGTAGTTTTTCCTTAAGGCCGCCAATCGGCAAGGCATTGCCGCGCAATGTCACCTCTCCCGTCATCGCGATATCCTTGCGGATCGGTATGCCCGTTAGAACTGACACGATCGACGTAACCATCGCCAATCCGGCGGATGGCCCATCTTTCGGCGTTGCCCCTTCCGGCACGTGCACGTGGATATCCCACTTTTCAAACTTAGGAGGTTTCACCCCTATTTGAGGCGCGATAGAGCGTACATAAGAACTTGCTGCATCGATGCTTTCCTTCATCACGTCGCCAAGCTTACCCGTCGTTTTCATACGACCTTTGCCCGGAAGACGCAGTGCTTCGATGTTCAACAATTCTCCGCCAACAGACGTATAAGCGAGACCAGTCACAACACCAACTTGATCCTCTTGCTCGGCCAAACCGTAACGATACTTTTTGACACCCAGATAGTCGTCAAGGTTCTCGGGCGTCACAGTGACGTGGGTTTTCTCGCCTTTGACAATCTTGGTCACAATTTTGCGCGCAACTTTAGCAATTTCGCGCTCAAGATTACGAACGCCAGCTTCACGCGTATAGAGGCGCACCATCTCGCGCAACGCCTCACCGGTCAGCGTGAACTCACCCGCTTTCAGGCCATGGTTTTTAACCTGCTTGGAAAGCAAATGTTGCTTCGCGATCTCACATTTCTCGTCTTCTGTATAACCCGCAAGCGGGATAATCTCCATGCGATCGAGCAAAGGGCCGGGCATGTTGTAAGAGTTCGACGTCGTCAGGAACATCACGTTCGAGAGGTCATATTCCACCTCAAGATAGTGATCCACAAACGTACCATTCTGCTCGGGATCAAGCACTTCGAGCATCGCGGATGCAGGGTCGCCACGGAAATCCTGGCCCATCTTGTCTATTTCATCGAGCAAAATAAGAGGGTTCGTCGTCTTTGCTTTTTTCAAGGCTTGGATAATCTTACCTGGCATTGACCCGATATATGTGCGGCGGTGTCCACGAATTTCACTTTCATCACGTACGCCACCAAGTGAAATACGAATAAATTCACGCCCTGTAGCTTTCGCAACCGACTTTCCAAGCGAGGTTTTACCAACACCGGGAGGGCCAACAAGGCACATGATCGGGCCCTTGAGTTTCTTTGAGCGTTGCTGCACAGCGAGATATTCAACTATCCGTTCTTTAACCTTATCGAGACCATAGTGATCCGCGTCGAGCACTTGCTGCGCAGCGACAAGATTCTTTTTCACGCGGGATTTCGTACCCCACGGAATGGCCAGCATCCAGTCAAGGTAGTTGCGCACAACCGTCGCTTCCGCGCTCATCGGACTCATGTTCTTGAGCTTTTTGATCTCCGCGTCGACCTTTTCACGCGCTTCCTTGCTGAGCTTCGTCGCAAGGACCCTACCCTCAAGTTCAGCAACCTCATTCTGGCCGTCTTCACCATCACCCAGTTCTTTCTGAATGGCTTTCATTTGCTCATTCAAATAGTACTCGCGTTGGGTGCGTTCCATTTGCGTTTTCACGCGCGTCTTGATCTTCTTTTCTACCTGCAAAACGCTCATTTCGCCCTGCATCAAGCCGTAAACTTTCTCAAGACGTTCGCTGACGGACAGAGTTTCAAGCAGCTCTTGCTTTTGGTGCACTTCAATGCCGAGATGGCCGGACACGAGATCCGCGAGCTTCGCAGGATCTTCCGTTTCCATGACCGAGGCGAGCGCCTCTTCGGGCACGTTTTTCTTAGCCTTGGCGTAGCGCTCGAACTCTTGCGCAACAGTACGCACAAGTGCTTCAATCGTAGCTGCGTCACCCGGCATTTCCACCAGACGCTCTGCTCGCGCCTCAAAGAAGCTATCGTTCTCAAGGTATTCCGTTACACTTACACGAGCCTGACCCTCAACGAGAACCTTTACGGTGCCATCGGGAAGTTTCAGCAATTGCAACACATTGGCGATTACACCAGCATCGAAAATACCAACGATTTGCGGATCATCTTCGCTTGGGTCACGTTGCGCGGCGAGCAGGATCTGTTTGTCATCCGCCATCACCTCTTCCAAGGCGCGGACTGACTTTTCACGGCCGACAAAGAGCGGCACAATCATATGTGGGAAAACCACAATATCGCGCAGCGGCAACACCGGATAGGATGAATTAAGGGGTTTTTGCATGCTTTGTCCTAACTATTGGCAAAACGATCTGGCCCCGCTTGGCGGCAACACTAATCGTCTCCTTCTTAGTCCATTTACATGGGGCGCAATAGCACAAGTTTCAAGCGGCTTTCTTAATCAGATGCGTTTCATCGCACGTCATCAATACATCCAATGCACTGCATCCAACGCGGGGTTACCCGCTTCAACAAAAGAGGCGCAGAGCGCAAGTACTATGGCGCTGTAGATAAATTATGTGTTAGATTTGAAATGCGTCTAACGCACAAACCCTTCAGTCGCGTAAAGATCGTTCACAAAGGCTCGATATCGCCCAATGCGCGCATCGCATTGAACTCAGTTTGGAATGCGTCAAAAGTGCCCGCCGCAATCGCATCGCGCATGCCTTGCATTAGCTTTTGGTAATAATGCAAATTATGCCAAGTTATCAGCATACCAGAGATCATCTCATGCGAGCGGAACACATGATTGAGATACGCGCGCGAGTAGTTTGAACACGCAGGGCATGTGCAGGCCTCATCTAACGGGCGCGGATCGTCTGTGTGGCGCGCGTTCTTGATGTTGACCTGACCACGACGCGTCCAAGCCTGCCCCGTGCGGCCCGAGCGCGACGGCAAAACACAATCCATCATATCAATACCGCGCGCGACTGCACCGACGATATCATCTGGCTTGCCCACCCCCATAAGATAACGCGGCTTATCTATTGGCAGCATATCAGGCGCATAATCGAGCACACCGAACATCGCCTCTTGTCCCTCTCCAACGGCCAAGCCACCAACCGCATAGCCGTCAAATTCAATCTCGCGCAGCTTTTCTGCACTGATGCCGCGAAGTTCTTCGGTGACGCCACCCTGTTGAATACCAAACAGAGCGTGCCCCGGGCGATCCCCAAACGCATCCCGCGAACGTTGCGCCCACCGCATAGAAAGTTCCATCGAATTACGCACATCACCTTCTGTGGCGGGCAACGCGGGACATTCATCAAAACACATCACAATATCAGAGCCAAGCAGCTTTTGGATTTCCATAGAGCGTTCAGGCGTGAGGTGATGTTTAGAGCCATCATGATGACTTCGGAACCTCACCCCCTCTTCAGTCAGTTTGCGCAACTCTGCGAGGCTCATCACTTGAAAACCGCCACTATCCGTCAAGATCGGGCGGTCCCAGTTCATGAACTTATGCAATCCACCAAGACGCGCGATCCGCTCTGCGGTTGGGCGCAGCATAAGGTGATAGGTGTTACCCAGCAAAATGTCTGCACCTGTGGCGCGCACGCTTTCCGGCATCATCGCTTTGACAGTAGCTGCCGTGCCCACAGGCATGAAAGCAGGTGTTCGGATTTCACCACGCGGCGTGTCGATCACACCAGCTCTGGCGCGCCCGTCGGTAGCATTTAGAGAAAAAGAAAAACGGTGTGTCATTCCCGCCTCCTACTACCACCAATTGGATTTGAAAAGCAGTCTACGCGGCTTCTTTCAATGCCTGCGCCGCGATATGTGCGAAACCCAATGCTCCGATGCATGCCAACAGCAACAAAACGCAAAACAACCATGCGCCGTTTTCGAGTGTTAACACTGCGCCGGTCACTGCGCTGGCGATTGCCCCCATCGCCGTTGCAATCGCAGCAGAAAGCCCCGAGGCACTGGCCGCAAGATCAGGTCGCACACTCATCGCGCCCGTGTTTGCACTAGGGAGCGCAATACCGTTGCCAAGACCCAAACTCGCCATCAATAGGAAAAACACCACGGACGTTTCGAGGTTCATTAAGACAAGCACCAGTGCGCAGATAGGGCCAATCATCGCAACACGTCGCCCCCAGATCATCATCAAGCCTGGTGGACTGCGTTCTGATAACCGTCCCGCGATGAAACTCCCCACGAAAAAGCCCATCGCAATAGAGCCAAGCGCCATCCCAACACGGCTTGGTGTCAGATCAAAATGCGCACTTGCCACAAGCGGCACACCAGCCAGAAACACGAAAAAAGCAGCTATGGAGAATCCGATGACCATCGTATGGCTCCAAAACATATGCGAGAGCAGAACGACTCTATAAGCTGCTAATTGTTGATCGAAACTGCTGCCCTTGCCCGGCACGGTTTCACCGAGATCGATCCAAATGAGCAGAACACTTAGCATGCCCAAAATAGCAAAGACCCAGAAAACAGAGCGCCAGCCTAGCGTTTCTTCCAACAGTCCCCCAAGCAAAGGACCAATCATCGGTGCAACCGCCATGGCCATCGCAATATAGCCGAGCACACTGGTGCCGCGACCGGGCGGATACATGTCCCGCACAATCGCACGTGAGAGCGAACTTCCAGCTGCGCAGACCGCTTGCAACATTCGAAAGATCAAAAAGAACGTGAAATTTTCGGTAAGCGCGGCCCCAACCGATGCCAGTGTGAAAATAGAGAATGAGCACAGCAGGATGGGTCTGCGCCCATATCGGTCCGCCAGTGGGCCCAAAATGATTGCCAAGACCGCGGATAGGAACAGATAGCCCGCGATGGAAAAGCTGATCACGCCATAGCTGACGCCGAATTCAGCGGCCATCGAGGGAAGCGACGGCAAAAACAAGTTCAACGTCAGCACGGAACCCGCCGTCATGATAATCAACGTTGCCCGTGTGGGCGGTGTTCTACACTTACTGGGAGATTTTACGCTCATCCACGCATCTTTTGCTCTTTTCTTACGACCAGCAAGCCCCGATTTGCCAGCAGTGACCGAATGCCGTCTACCACCGCCCCTTTACGCACGCATTCGCAATCCCTATACAAAGACTCAAGTACACGAATGAGGCTATCCATGACTGAAGCAACGCCGCTTGAAGGCACTCCCTTGATTGTCCCCTCCAGCACGGACCACCCGCTCTATGAGGGCTTGGTTGAAGCCTGCCGTACGGTCTATGACCCTGAAATTCCAGTAAATATCTACGATCTTGGTTTGATCTACACGATTGATGTCAATGAAGAGAATGACGTCAACGTTCTGATGTCCCTCACCGCACCGGGTTGTCCGGTTGCCGGCGAAATGCCCGGTTGGGTCGCAGAAGCGATTGAACCGATGGCAGGCGTGAAGACCGTCAACGTCGAACTGGTTTGGGAACCCCCATGGGGCATGGAAATGATGAGCGATGAAGCCCGCCTAGAGCTTGGCTTCATGTAGCTTGGTATAAAACTGCACAAGCATATTCTAAACGCACTTTAACCCTTTCGGAGATAGTCCCATGTTCGGCATTCCTGGCAAGCAAGCTGTAAGCATAACTGCAAAAGCAGAAGCACAGATCGCCAAATTGATGGCGAAAGACGGTCACATGGGCCTACGCATTGGTGTCAAAAAGGGCGGATGTGCGGGTATGGAATACACCATGGATTACGTCGATGAGGTCGACAAAAACGATGAGTTGGTCGAACAGAACGGTGCCCGTGTGATGATCGCGCCAATGGCGCAGATGTTTTTGTTTGGTACGGAAATCGACTATGAAACATCGCTGCTTGAGTCTGGTTTCAAATTCCGCAATCCAAATGTAACGGATGCATGTGGCTGCGGTGAATCGATCAAATTTAAAGACGTCGAAGAACTTCAAGCAGCTGCGGCGAAGTCTTGACCTTCCTGACAATTTCGCTGACCTAGAGGTATCATTAAGGCAGAGAGATGTTATGCGGCGCAAATTTGTAGCAGGCAATTGGAAGATGAACGGTACAAGCGCGGATCTCGCTCAAATCGAAGCGCTGGCTGAGGCCCATACTGGTGCACTTTCCGAGATCATGATCGCGCCCCCTGCCACGCTTTTACACCGCGCTTTCGAGCATACCAAGTCGGGCCCAATCACTCTTGGCGCGCAAGATTGCCATAAACGTGAAAGCGGCGCACATACGGGCGATATTTCTGCCGAAATGCTGCTTGATGCGGGCACCAGCTATGTGATCCTTGGCCACTCCGAGCGCCGTGCGGATCATGATGAGCACGATAAAGACGTGCGCGCCAAAGCCCTCACCGCACTAAGTGCGGGTCTGCGGGTCATCATTTGCATGGGCGAAGAACTTGAAGAACGCGAAGCCGACAACACGCTTGATATTATTGGCAGTCAGCTTGCGGGATCCATTCCTGACGACATCACCGGCGAGTCATTGGTCCTCGCCTATGAACCGATCTGGGCGATTGGCACAGGCAAGGTTCCGAGCATCGCGCAAATTTCCGAAGTGCACGACTATATTCGCGCGCGTTTAGAGCAGCGTTTTGGCCTGCAGATAGCGCGCAGCGTTCGCTTGCTCTATGGCGGTTCGGTCAGGCCTGCGAATGCGGCTGAAATTTTCGCAGTTCAGAACGTAGATGGCGCGTTGGTGGGCGGAGCGAGTTTGACGGCTGCGGATTTCTCCCCAATCATCACAGCGCTGGACGCGAGTTAACCCAAGCGCTCTTTCAACGCAGCGTTCACATCTGGCGTCACGAACGAGGTGACATCGCCGCCAAGGCGCGCAATCTCCTTGACGAGCTTTGACGCAATCGCTTGATGCTGCGCATCGGCCATCAAAAAAACCGTCTCAATACTGTCATCCAGCACACGGTTCATACCAACCATTTGATATTCATATTCGAAATCAGCCACTGCACGCAAACCACGCAAGATGATTTGCGCACCTACGTCACGCGCGCAATCGATCAGCAAGTTCTCAAATGGATGCACAACAATTTCTGTGCCCGTCTGGGCGCTTAGCTCGGCACATGTGCGCTCGATCATCTCGACGCGCTCTTCGAGGGAAAATAAAGGGCCTTTGTCACGGTTAATTGCAACACTGATGACCAGTTTATCAACCAGCGCACAGGCGCGGCGAATGATATCAATATGACCCAAAGTGACCGGATCAAATGTGCCGGGGTACAGACCTGTTCGCATCGACGCGCTCCTTTAATTCTAGGTGCACGCAACAATATTGCGCAAAAAGACGCAAGGCAGAAGCGCATGATAGCGGTAATTAATGCCCCATTATCATCCCTTGCAGCGCATCTTTTTCCATCGACAACTCGCTCAGGCGCGCTTTGACAACGTCGCCAAGCGTGATCAGACCGATCAACTGGCCATCCTCAACAACCGGCATATGGCGAAAACGCCCCTCAGTCATGCGGTGCAACACACTATCAGCCGCGTCGGAACGTGTGCATGTCACCAGCTTAGAGGTCATATAGTCATCGACCTTTTTCGCCAAGCACCCTGCCCCGTGCGCCGCCAGTTCGCGTACAATGTCTCGCTCAGACAAAATTCCTTCAGCAGTGTCGCCAGAAGATGACACAACCACTGTACCTATCCGCTTTTCAGCTAGAATTTGCGCAGCATTCCTGACCAATGAACCGGGTTTTACTGTGACGACCGCCCCGTTTGCCTTTGAATTTAGGATTTGCTGAACCAACATATTCACGTCTCCGGTCATTTTATTGCGTTATAGCCAGAATTTCCGCAATCGGCTTTCCTGTCAAGGTTGTGCTTCGAGACGCGAAATTTCGCTGCGCAAGCCCGCCACCAGCGCCTGTGCAAAACGGTTAAGCCGCTGCAAACGTCGATCCGAACTATGACGCACAAGATAAAAGCTACGCGTCAGGCTGATCTCATCAGTTAGAACACGCTGCAATTCGGGCGCGCTTGGTAGGGCAAAATCATGCACAATACCAAGGCCCGCACCTTGGCGAATGGCGTTGAATTGCACAGAGACCGAATTTGAAGCAAGGGGCACACGCTCGACCCCAAGGGCACCTAAGTAGTCCAATTCCTTATCAAAAATCATATCAGGCACATAGCCAATGATGCGGTGCTGGTGCAGATCCTCTTTGGATCGCAATAGAACAGCTTGTTGCAAATACTGCGGTGCTGCGGCCAGATGCAGTTTATAGTCACTCAGTTTTTGCACTGTAAGGCGACCCGCCGTGGGCGCACTGACCGTGATCGCCATATCCACTTCGCGTTTGGAGAGGTTCACAACCCGTGGCAAGGCCACGATTTGCACATCCAGATCAGGATGATCTTGCACAATGCGCGCGCAGACTTGCGGCAATAAAAAGTTGGCACAGCCATCGGGCGCACCAATACGAATGCTCCCGTTAAGTTCGTTTCCGTGGGTATTTGAGGTCCCCAACAGCTCGCCTGCCGCCCCCATCGCCTGTTCCGCATGCTCCGCCAGGGGCAGCAAACGCGCACCCGCCGCGCTCAACTCATAGCCAAGCGGTGACTTTGCAAACAGCGGCGTGCCCATTCGCTGTTCTAAGCGCGCCACGCGGCGTCCCACTGTCGCAGGATCAATACGCAACCTTTTACCTGCTGCCGAAAGGCTTTGCCCACGCGCCACCGCCAAAAATATCCGAAGATCGTCCCAATTTTGCGCCACATCAGACCCTTTGCAAAAATGCAAAACACTTTGGGTCATTTGCATCTTTTAAAGGCATTTTTGCAAGATTAAAGTTATGTCAACGAAACAGGAGAAAACCCATGCAAGAACTCACGCATTATATTGGCGGCGCGCACGTCAAAGGCACATCGGGCCGTTTTGCAGACGTCTACAACCCCGCGACTGGCGAAGTGCAGGCCAAGGTGCCGCTCGCCAATGGTGAAGAAATGGCCAAGGCCGTGGCAATCGCCGCTGAAGCACAAGTGGGATGGGCCGCAACCAACCCACAGCGGCGCGCACGTGTTCTGATGGCCTTTGTCGGACTTTTGAACCGTGACATGGAAAAGCTTGCAGAAGCGCTAAGCCGTGAGCATGGCAAAACCATTCCAGACGCGAAAGGCGACGTGCAGCGTGGTCTTGAAGTGGTGGAGTATTGCATCGGTGCTCCTGAATTGCTGAAAGGCGACTACACAGACGCGGCGGGCCCTGGCATCGATATGTACTCCATGCGCCAAGCCCTTGGTGTCACAGCAGGAATTACTCCCTTTAACTTCCCTGCCATGATCCCAATGTGGATGTTCGCACCTGCGATTGCTTGCGGTAATGCGTTTATTCTAAAGCCTTCAGAGCGTGATCCGTCCGTACCTTTGATGCTTGCAGAATTGCTTGAAGAAGCAGGCCTGCCAGAAGGTATCATCCAAGTCGTGAATGGCGATAAAGAAGCTGTCGACGCGATTCTGCATGATGATGTAATACAGTCTGTTGGCTTTGTCGGTTCGACCCCCATCGCAGAATATATCTATGCGACCGGTTGTGCCAACGGCAAGCGCGTACAGTGCTTTGGCGGTGCGAAAAACCACATGATTATCATGCCCGACGCGGATATGGAACAAGCTGCCGACGCCCTCGTTGGCGCGGGTTACGGTGCTGCTGGCGAGCGTTGCATGGCGATTTCCGTGGCTGTGCCTGTTGGCGAAGACACCGCAGATCGTTTGATCGAGGCGCTTGTGCCAAAGATCGAAAAACTGAAAGTCGGTCCATATACCTCCGGCAACGACGTGGATTACGGCCCTGTCGTCACCTCGAAGGCTAAAGCCAATATTGAGCGCCTTGTGCAAACTGGCGTTGATCAAGGCGCGACATTGGTCGTCGACGGTCGTGATTTCAGCCTTCAGGGATATGAGGACGGCTTCTTCGTTGGTCCGCACCTCTTTGACAACGTCACGCCCGAGATGGACATCTACAAATACGAGATCTTCGGCCCGGTTCTGTCGACTGTGCGTGCGGGTTCCTATGAGGAAGCGCTCAAGCTGGCGATGGATCATGAGTACGGCAACGGCACCGCGATCTTCACCCGTGATGGCGACGCTGCGCGCGATTTCGCGTCCCGTGTGAATGTAGGCATGATCGGCATCAACGTGCCAATCCCTGTGCCACTTGCCTATCACACGTTTGGTGGCTGGAAGAAATCAGTCTTTGGTGACTTGAACCAGCACGGTCCTGATGCGTTCAAATTTTATACGCGCACGAAGACCGTGACCGCGCGCTGGCCATCAGGCATCAAGCAAGGCGGTGAGTTCAACTTCAAAGCGATGGACTAAACACAACGAAGGCGCGTAATTACTAAAATTACGCGTTTTTTTTCAATACTTTAGCAAGCAATCTTAAAGCGTCAGTCGCCCGTCACTTGTGTGTAGAACGCTTGGTTCTCACCGCGAAGCCCTGCCAAAAATCCTTGCGCAATTCCCAGAGATCTAAATCCACGATGATAGCTATACCGTCCAAAAACTGGCCACGTCGCGACACAAAACGCGCCCGAAAGCCCTTTGGAGACCACCTGCGAGATAGCCGTTATTATTGCCATTCTAGGGCGTTCGACTTTGGCCATTTGATATTTGGCAATCGTCTGCGCACGCGCGCGCTCGACGATATAGGCTTTGCTCAACCTTGCGGTTGCGACTTCTTCGGTCACAATCGCCTGCGGCACCCAAGCCAGCGTCAGACCAGCTTTGTGCGCTCTCCGAGAAAAGTCAGTGTCTCCGCCCCCGCTCAATCCGAAATCAGGGTCAAAGCGCAACCCAGACGCATCAATTGCAGCCAGATCGGCAAGCCAATTGTTCGTTGCCAAATCAAACCGGCGCCCCACAGTCATCGCGCCCAATTTACGCGCATTGCTGACCTTGGCCGCACGCACATAATACGCGAGCACGTCAGTTTCATCATCAGAACAGCCCATAGCGGGCGCAACGGGCACTACTGGCCCGCCTGCAAGCTGCGCACTGGCGTCTTTCGCACCGGCCAAAAGCTGGCGCAACCAATCATGGCGCACTTGTTCGTCATCATCCACAAAAGCGAGCCAATCAGACCCGCCCTCAAGTGCCGCTTCAATAGCAGCATTACGCGCATAAGAAATGCCTGGCCGCGTCTCAAGAACTGCGCGCGCAGGCCAACCTGTACGTTTGTGAAAGTCTTCAACCAAATCGGTGATCGTCAAAACAGAATCGTTTTCGACAAAGACAAACGACAGCTCCGCACCCTGCGGTACATCCAAGCTTTGCAAGGATTGCAACAGATCCGCCAACATGCGTGGCCTTTGCCGCGTTGCCGCAGCTACTGTAATGCGCGTGACACTGCGCTCCATGATAATCACCCCAAAGTTGGTGAGTATATTAGCGATTCGCCGCGAAATATAACAATGCCACCCCACACTATCCCCCGTTTGCATCAAATGTGTTGCCCATAGGCCGCCAAATGAATGAAAAACAATCAACCTATCCCGAAAAGAGTTAACACTATGAGCGACATTTTGATCCGCGCCGCAGGCCAAGCAGGTCACATCACATTGAACCGGCCGTCTGCTTTGAATGCGCTGACTTATGATATGGTGCGTGCGATTAATGAAGCCCTTAGCACATGGGCATACGCCGACGCGGTTAAGTTGATTGTGATCGATGCGGTTGGTGAAAAAGCATTCTGTGCTGGTGGGGATATCGCAGATCTCTACAGCACGGGCCGCGCTGGAGATTTCGCCTATGGGCAAGGGTTTTGGCGCGATGAATACCGTTTGAACGCACGGATCGCTAACTATGCCAAGCCGATTGTGACCTTCTTGCAGGGCTTCACGATGGGTGGTGGCGTTGGCATTGGTTGTCATGCCTCAGACCGCATCGTGTGCGAAAGCAGTCAGATCGCGATGCCTGAATGCGGGATTGGGCTGATTCCCGATGTGGGTGGTTCGATGTTGTTGGCCCATGCACCTGCGCGGCTTGGGGAATACTTCGGACTGACTTGCGCGCGCATGTCGGCTGGGGATGCGATCTTGACGGGCTTTGCAGATCATTTCGTGCAAGCTAAGTCATGGGACGCGCTTAAGGCCGAACTTATGCAAAGCGGTGATATCGAGGCGGCTAAGACTTTTTACACCGCTCCGCCAGAGGCCAATATCAGCGCGCACCTAGAGAGCATTTCTCGCCATTTCTGCGGGGAAAGCCTTGGTGATATCTGCATGAACTTACGCACGGATACCTCTGATTTTGCAGTGCAATCCCTGAAAAAAATTACACGAAATTCGCCCCTATCCATGGCCAGTGCGGTCGAAATGATTCACCGTCTGCGCGGCATGCAGGATTTGGAACGCGCATTGGAGTTGGAGTATCGCTACACCGCCCGCGCAATGGAGCATGGCGATTTCTTAGAAGGCATTCGCGCCGCGATTATCGACAAGGATCGCAGTCCCAAATGGAAACATGCACTGGACAAAGTGCCGCCCGTTGATGTCTCTTTCATGCTGCGCCCTTTGGGCAAAGACAAGCTGACATTTGAACAGGAGAGCACGGCCATGCAGATCGGATTTATCGGACTTGGGAATATGGGTGCCCCCATGGCAGCTAATCTTGCCACAGCAGGCCATAACGTGCGCAGTTTTGATGTCGCCGGAACCACCGCAAATGGTGTGACTGCCGCGCCCAGTGCCGTCGAGGCCGCGACTGGTGCAGATGTTGTTGTGACGATGCTTCCCGATGGTGCGATCCTACGCTCTGTCGCGGATGAAGTGATCCCTGCGATGCATGCTGGCGCGGTTTTGCTAGACTGCTCCACCGTCGACGTGGAAAGCGCGCGTGATGTGGCCGTTCTATGTGAATCGGCAGGTGTTTTGGCGCTTGATGCGCCTGTGTCTGGCGGGATTGGTGGCGCCTCTGGCGGCACGTTGACCTTTATGGTGGGCGGTACCGATGAGGCTTATACAAAGGTGCTGCCGCTCTTTGAAATTATGGGACAAAAATCGGTGCACTGTGGTGCTTCGGGCAATGGTCAGGCCGCAAAGATCTGCAACAACATGATCCTTGGCGCGACGATGATTGCGACCTGTGAGAGCTTCGCTTTAGCCGACAAGCTCGGGCTGGATCGTCAGAAAATGTTTGACGTTGTGAGCACTTCGTCTGGGTATAGTTGGAGCATGAATGCCTATTGTCCCGCCCCCGGTGTTGGTCCGACCTCACCTGCGGACAATGACTATCAACCTGGGTTCGCTGCGGAATTGATGCTAAAAGATCTGCGCCTGTCGCAAGAAGCGGCGATTGCTGTAAAGGCAGACACCCCGATGGGGGCTATGGCGCAAGCACTTTATGCGCAGTTCGTTGAGGACGAGGATGGGCTTGGTAAAGATTTCAGCGCGATGCTGCCTAAGTTTGAGCAAAGCGAGCGGCCTTAGAGGTTTTTTTGGGGGGGGGGCGCTGCCCCCGACTTGGCAAAGCCAAACCTCCCCCGGGATATTTATGGAAAAGGGGAGGGCTCAAGCGAGTTTAAGCCCGTAGGTGCTCGCCATTTGGATCAAAGGGTGGTTCGTTTAGGATGGTGGCGCGGTGCGGTTCGCCAAGGACCATAACCTCGACGACGTCACCCGCTTGTGCGTTTTTGACGAAGCCAAGCGCTAGGCTCATCCCAACCGTGTAGCCATATGTGCCAGAGGTGACGCGACCAATGCCCACGCCATCTTTGAAGATCGGTTCACCGCCCGTTGCATCCGCATTTGAGGCTGTGACATCCTGTTCATGCAAGCGCAGCAGCACCATGTGTTCACGCGCTTCGGTTTCTAGGGTCTTTGCGACAGCATCTTTGTTGAGGAACTCCTTGTCCATCTTGCACAAGCGATCCAGCCCGACTTCTTGCGGGAAGTATTCGGGGCTGTATTCGCGGCTCCAAGACCCATAGCCTTTTTCAACCCGCAAGCTCATCAAAGCGCGCCCACCAACTGGGCCCGCGTTAAAGTCTTTGCCGATTTTGAGCAATGCATCATAGAGCCGTGCTTGATCTGCTTCAGCGCAATGGAGTTCCCAGCCTAGATCGCCGGTGAAGCTGACACGCAGGGCAAGGACAGTGACGCCCGCAAGCTCGACCCACTTTGAACGCATGAAGGGGAAATCGTCCGTCGCAAGTGATGCATTGGTCAGGCGTTGCAACATATCGCGCGACTTAGGGCCTGCGATGTTGAAGCCGCACATCTCATTCGTGCGGCTCTCGAATGTTGTGCCTGTCGGCAGCGGCACTTGCTTGAAGAAACGCTGGTGATAGCGCTCTGCCATGCCCGAGCCGATTATCCAGAACTCATCCTCAGCCAGTTTGGTGACCGTAAAATCACCTGCGATGCCACCGCGTTTACCGATTAGGGGCGTTAGGCATGACCGGCCAACCGCCTTAGGCATGTTGTTGGCAAAGATCGCGTTAAGCCAATCGGATGCGCCCGGCCCTTTGCAGATGTATTTCGCAAAATTCGAGATATCGATGATACCCGCTTGCTCGCGCAGCATTTTGCATTCCTCACCCACAGGGCCCCACCAGTTTTGACGGGTAAAGCCATTGGTGTCGCTGGCACCTTGATGATCAGCGAACCACAGCGGATGTTCCCACCCTGCGTTGAGACCAAAGACGGCACCGAGTTCGGCTTGTTTGACATAAGCAGGTCGCATGCGGGCTGGACGGCCTGCAGCGCGCTCTTCATTCGGGAAATGGATTGCGAAGCGGTGCGCATAGCTGTCCTCAACTCGCGCTTTGGTAAAGGCTTTGTCCGCCCATGTATCGAACCGCGCAACGTCCCAGCCAAACATATCGTATTGCGTTTCGCCCTCAATGATCCACTGCGCTGCCATCAGCCCCATACCGCCGGATTGTGAGAAACCAGGGATAATTCCGTTGCAACAGAAGTAGTTATCGAGCTCGGGTACAGGTCCAAAGAGCACGTTTGAATCCGGTGACCAGATCATTGGGCCGTTGATGACGCGTTTGATGCCTGCCTCCGCGACGGCTGGCACACGCTCAATCGCGTTCATCATGTTATCCTCGATCCGCTCCAGATCATCGGGAAACAGATCATGCGCAAAATCAAGCGGCGTGCCCTCTTCCGCCCAGAATTTCATGTCCTTCTCATAAGCACCGACGAGGAGGCCTTGCCCCTCTTGGCGCAGATAATATTCACCATCCCGATCAGAGACCGAAGGTAAGCGACGATCGGAGGATTCAATCTCTGCGATGCTTTCAGTCACGAAATACTGATGCTCTGTTGGTTGCAAAGGCAATGTCACACCGGCCATCGCCGCGACCTCGCGCGCCCATAGACCTGCTGCATTGACGACCCATTGCGTGTGGATATCACCTTTTGGTGTTTTGACAATCCATGAGCCATCAGCTTGTGCTTCAGTCGCGATGACGGGGGTAAAGCGTATGATTTCCGCACCGCGTTGACGTGCGCCAAGTGCGTAGGCATTCGTGACGCCCGACGGATCAACATTTCCCCCATCTGGCTCAAACATCACGCATTTGATGCCGTCATAGTTCACCATCGGATTCAGCTCTTTCGCCTCTTCGATGGAAATCTCGTAGAAATTCATCCCGTAGAGCTTGGCTTTGGCCGCTTGTAGGCGCAATTGATGCACGCGCTCTTCGGTTTGCGCGAGATAGAGAGAACCGGGTTGAAACACACCGCAGGACTGGCCTGTCTCTTCTTCCAGCGCATTGTATAGGTTCATCGTGTAGTGCTGAATGCGGCTGATGTTGGTACTGTCGTGCAACCCGTGGATATTCGCAGCAGCGTGCCACGTAGAGCCCGACGTCAATTCATCACGCTCCAAAAGCACAACATCGGACCAGCCAAGTTTTGTGAGATGGTATAAAATAGAGCAACCAATAACGCCGCCGCCGATGACGACTGCCTGTGCAGTGGTGCGCATGAGGTAACTCCTGAACGATGCGTATTTGCGACAAACCTACCGCGTGAAACACGGCTCAATTGACTCAAGGCGACAAAAGATGTCGCAGTGATACAAGTGGGTTGCGATTTTTCGACGAAAAATTAGCAACAGAAACGAAAGGTCCACTCATGAAAACCACCACTAGAGTAGCCGTTATCGGCGGCGGCGTTGTCGGATGCAGCGTACTGTATCACCTCACGAAACTCGGCTGGTCCGATGTGATGTTGATCGAACGCTCTGAACTCACCTCTGGCTCCACTTGGCACGCAGCCGGTGGCTTTCACACGCTAAACGGCGACACCAATATGGCCGCTTTGCAGGGCTACACGATTCAACTCTATAAAGAGTTGGAAGAGTTGACGGGCATGTCTTGCGGGCTGCATCATGTAGGTGGCGTCACGCTCGCGGACAATCAAGAACGTTTTGATATGCTGCTCGCAGAGCGGGCCAAGCATCGCTACATGGGGCTTGAGACAGAGATTGTCGGCCCTGAAGAGATCAAGAAAATTGCGCCAGTGACCAACACGGATGGCATTCTTGGCGCACTTTATGACCCGCTTGATGGGCATCTTGACCCCTCTGGCACGACGCACGCCTACGCCAAGGCCGCACGTATGGGCGGCGCGAGCATTGAAACCCACTGCAAAGTGGAAGAGACCATTCAGCGCCCCGATGGAACATGGGATGTTGTCACCGACAAGGGGACAATTCACGCAGAGCATATCGTGAATGCGGCTGGCCTTTGGGCACGCGAAGTCGGGGAAATGGCGGGCGTATATCTACCGCTCCACCCGATGGAGCATCAATATATCGTCACCGATGATATCGCCGATATCAAAGCAATGCCTGCAGAACATCCCCATGTAATGGACCCTGCGGGCGAAAGTTATCTACGCCAAGAAGGACGTGGGCTGTGCATCGGTTTTTATGAGCAACCTTGCCGTCCATGGGCTGTCGATGGTACGCCTTGGGACTTTGGGCATGAATTGCTGCCCGATGATTACGACAAGATCGAAGACAGCATTGCTTTTGCATACAAACGCTTCCCCGTGCTCGAAACTGCGGGCATCAAATCGGTGATCCACGGCCCCTTTACCTTTGCACCGGATGGCAACCCCTTGGTTGGCCCCGTGCCTGGACTGCGCAATTATTGGAGCGCATGTGGGGTCATGGCGGGCTTTAGCCAAGGTGGTGGCGTAGGCCTGATGCTGGCGCAATGGATGATCGAGGGCGAGACGGAACGCAATACAATCGCCATGGACATCGCGCGTTTCGGTCAAGGGGTGATCACACCGGGCTACACGCTGCCAAAAGTGATCGAGAACTATCAAAACCGCTTCTCCGTGGCCTATCCGAACGAAGAACTGCCCGCCGCGCGTCCGTTCCGCACCACTCCAATGTATGATATTTTCAGCGAAATGGGCGCGGTTTGGGGCCAGCAATACGGGCTTGAGGTCGCCAACTATTTTGCGCACGCCGAGGGCGAGGCATCTTATGAAACCCCGTCCTTCCGCCGCTCTGATGCTTTCGAAGCGACCGCACGCGAGGTTAAGGCCGTGCGCAATAGCGTTGGTATCAACGAGGTACAGAATTTCGGCAAATACAACGTAACGGGCCCAAATGCGCGCGCATGGCTCGATCGCATAATGGCTGGTCGTATCCCGAAAGCAGGCCGTCTAAGCCTGACCCCGATGTTGTCTCCGAAAGGGCGTTTGATAGGTGATTTCACTGTGTCTTGCCTCGGCGAAGAGGAATTTCAACTCACCGCAAGCTACGGCAGCCAAGCGTTTCACACGCGCTGGTTTGACATAAATATGCGGGACGGCGTAGCCTACGAAAACATCTCTGATCGTCGCACGGGCTTCCAGATTGCAGGTCCAAAGGCGCGCGACATTCTTGCCGTTTGTACCCGAACTGATATCTCTGACATGAAATTCATGGACGTGCGGCGCATGTGCGTTGGGATGGCGGATTGCATCGTGCAGCGCGTGTCCTACACGGGCGATCTTGGCTTTGAAATCTATTGCGATGCCATGGCGCAACGCCAGCTTTGGAACACGCTTTGGGCAGCGGGCGAACCTCACGACATGGCCCCGTTTGGCATGCGCGCTATGATGAGTTTGCGTCTGGATAAGTTCTTCGGCTCTTGGATGTCGGAATTTTCTCCCGACTACACAGCGGCAGAAACTGGTATGGATCGTTTCATCAGCTTCAAAAAGAACGTCGATTTCATAGGTCGCGCAGCCGCTGAAGCAGAGCGCGCAACACCCCCTGCCCGTCAGCTTTGCGCGTTTGAGATTGATGCGGACGACGCAGATGTGGTCGCTTACGAACCAATCTGGATCGATGGCACAGTCCAAGGTTTCTGCACATCAGGTGGTTATTCACACTACGCTAGAAAATCAATTGCACAGGCTTTGATTCCACGGAACTTGGCCCGCAACGAGCTTGAGGTAGAGATCGAAATTTTGGGCAAAATGCGTAAAGCACGCCTGATTACAGAACCACTTTTCGATGCGGACGGCGCGCGGATGCGGGGCTGATGATACCTATCTGTCTCCTCCCCGCTGCTGGCGCGTCGTCACGTATGCGCGGGGGGGACAAATTGCTTGAATCTGTTGACGGTTCACCATGTCTTGCAACGATGGCCAAGCGCGCGATAAGCGCGGGTTTCGAGGTGTTGGTGAGCCTATCATCCAAGGATCACCCCCGCGCACATGTCGTTTCGCACTTGGACGTGCAAACCTGTGTCGTGCCAAATCATCGAGACGGCATGTCTGCATCCTTGCGCACAGCGGCGAAAGTTGTTGCGCCACACGGCACTGCGATGATGATCCTGCCCCCAGACATGCCCGCAATTGAAATCAATGACTTACGTGACATTTTGAATGCACATACAGCGCATCCAGACAGTATTATTCAGGCCAGCAGCATCACAGGCGAACCGGGACATCCGGTACTTTTTCCCAACCACCTTCTGTCTGAGTTTGAAAACCTGTGGGGTGACAAAGGCGCGGCCGCGTTGCTCAAGGCGCATTCTGAAAAGATCAAATATGTTCCGCTGAACGACAATCGTGCGCGTTTAGATTTGGACGCACCGGAAGACTGGGCCGCGTGGCGCGCTCTACACCTCTGACTGAAGCACGCGCGCGATCTGCTCAGCATCAATTGAGGGGCGGGCAGCGGGGTATTTGCGCTGCGTATCTTCCTCAAGCTCTGGAAAAATTGCGACCAACTCTTCGCGGTGCCGCTCATCGATCGCACCGAAACGCATGTCATTGGGCTGATAGCTTTCCGACCATGCACCATCAGCCAACACAATCTCGTGCTGATCGAACATGAAGTGGATATCGCTCTCGTTACACACCGCTTGCCGCATCTCAGCAAGGGCTTGGGTAGCTGTGAGTAAGAAAATCGCTGTGAGTAAAAGTCTCATAATAGTTCCTTTTTAAGCCTTTTCATCTGCTTAACTAAACACAGATGAGCGGTGACTCCTAAAAGTCAAAACGCTCTCTGTCTCAAACTGTATGATGACGGACACACGAGCCAACTGTAGCATCGCCTCTTCACCGTACTCAGAAGAAACAATCGCAAGGGCAGCATCACGCACTGGTGCTTCGTGGCGGTAGGTGGCAACAAAGCGATCAAACTCCAGCAAGGCTGTTGAATAAGCACGCATCGCATCTTTGAAATCGTTGCCCAGCACCTTGTACCAGAGCTTGCGACCCGACACTTCCACGATGTCTTTGGGAACGTTCCTACGCAGACGGTAGACCCCAAAAGGTGTCCGATAAACGTACTGTGGAAGCTTGTCTTGGCTTGTCTTGGACATTGATGACCCCATTGGCTGGTTTTGATGTAAACCATAAGAGGTTGTTTTGCGAGGAACCGTATATCCGTTTTTGACGATTCTTAGTCAGTCTGTGACCTTGCTGTCAAAAAACGACCAAGTGATTTCCAGACGAAGCAGTGCTGAGGAAGTGTCCCTAGAATTATACCGAACAACCCCGCAAACAACCCCGTAGAAAGGCTAAGACCCTTGTTTTACTTGTTTTTATGGAGAATTCGCGGAAACTTACAGTGTAAGTTGGTACCCAAGGCCGGACTCGAACCGGCACGCCCGTTAAGGCGGGGGATTTTGAATCCCCTGCGTCTACCATTCCGCCACTTGGGCACAATCCGCTCTCTTTAGCGGTGCTCTCGCGCGGGGTCCAGACCTCAAAAGAGAGTTATTTCAACATTTCTGACTTAACCGCCACTTGACCCTTCGCACGACACATGATCACTGCTTGGCAATTATAAGGCGCTTACATGCTTAGAAAACTTTACGATCTCACATTGTCATGGGCAGAACACCGCCACGCGCTTTGGTTACTTGCGCTGGTCGCTTTCGTTGAAAGCTCTGTCTTTCCGATTCCGCCGGACATTTTGATGATCCCAATGATTCTCGCCCGCCCCTCGCGCGCATGGCTCATTGCGGGGATCGCGTTGGTGGCCTCCGTCACGGGCGGCTTACTTGGCTATGCCATTGGTGCGCTCGCATTTGAGCAAATCGGCCAGCCTATCTTGGAAAGCCTTGGCAAGGCAGATTCAATGGCAGAGTTCAGCACACGCTTTAATGATCTAGGTTTCTGGGCGGTGCTAACCGCAGGTCTCACCCCTTTCCCATTCAAGGTGATCACTATCATGTCAGGGTGGACAGGCATGTCGCTTGGCACGTTCATTGCGACATCTTTCCTCGCGCGCGGCTTACGCTTTTTCATCGTAGCGGCCCTCTTGTGGAAGTTCGGCGCACCGATCAAAGACTTCATCGAAGATCGTCTACCTTTGATGTTTGTGCTGTTCATCGCTGTTCTGGTCGGTGGCTTTGCTGCTGTGAAGTTTTTATGACCCGCTCTTTCGCCATCCTTACAGCCGCAGGAGGCTCCGCCGTTCTTATGCTAGGCGCGCTCGGGTTTCAGTATATTGGGGACATGCCACCTTGTAAGCTATGCTACTGGCAACGCTACCCGCATATTGGCGCAATCGTCATTGGCGTCTTAGCTGTGGCGATCACTGGACGCTTGTTTCCAATCCTCGGCGCACTCGCCGCTTTGGCCACGGCTGCGATCGGTGGTTATCACACTGGTGTCGAGCGCGGTTGGTGGGAAGGCCCGACCTCGTGTACCTCAGGCCCTGTAGGTGGCTTGAGCGCAGAAGGTCTCATGGCGCAAATCATGTCCGCGCCTTTGGTGCGCTGTGACGATGTCCCTTGGGAGCTGTTCACGCTCTCTATGGCCAGCTGGAATATGCTCGCCTCGCTCGCATTGTTCGCACTCTGGTGTATGGCAATCAAACGCAGCTGATCAGCGCGCACGTGTGGCCAGCAGCAGATTGGTTTCCGACGTACTCACCCCGTCCAGCCGACGAATATGGCTCAGCACTCCGTCGAGCGCTTCGAGCGAGTTCGTCCCAATCTCAACGATAAGATCCCAGCGCCCATTCGTGGAATGAACCGCGCGCACTTCGCTCATCCCCGTCAGTTAACGGGTGATACGTTCCGCGCCACGGCCCTCCACGCCAAGCATCATAAGCCCACGCACTGGATCCGGAGCAATGTCGCCTTTCAAAGTCACCTGATACCCGACAACCTCCCCAGACGCTTCAAGCCGCGCCATGCGGGCACGCACAGTCGCGCGCGTCACACCACTGCGCACGGCAAGTTCAGACAAAGATGCACGTGCATTCTTACGTAAATGGCGGATCAGGCTGCGATCTATTTCATCCGAATCGTCACGCCAACTGTTCAATATAAGCAATCGCAATCAATTTTGATCACTTTTCAAGCTTACGCACGACCATTAAGGACATCTACCTTCTCAACAACACCACAACCGAGAGATCAAATGTCACAAACAATTCACCTCATTGGCTGCCGCGTGGATAGCGGGAAAACGCGCCGCGGATGCCTCATGGGACCAGATACACTCCGCACCGCAGGTCTGACAGAAGCACTATGCGATCATAGTCTCACAGTGCAGGACGACGACAACCTTACCCTGCCCGATCTCAGTGATATCACCCCAAAAGGGCCCGGATTTAACATCGGTTGGACGCGCGTCATCGCACATGCGAGCGAGAGTGCGCAGCAAACCGG
Source organism: Planktotalea sp. (assembly GCF_018607995.1). GTDB lineage: Bacteria > Pseudomonadota > Alphaproteobacteria > Rhodobacterales > Rhodobacteraceae > Planktotalea. The sequence continues at coordinate 127,039 of NZ_JABBAL010000019.1, read as the reverse complement.
AACGCCAATATTCTTATTGGAGGTGATCACAACCTCTCACTAGGGTCCATCCTTGGAAGTGCGCGTCATGCAGCCCGCAAGAACCGCCCTCTGTTTGTGCTCTGGCTTGATGCGCACTCCGATCTTCACACGCCTTTAGCATCGAATTCAGGTAATTTGAACGGTACACTACTGGGCTATCTAACAGGGCGATCCTACGATTTTTCGCGCGTTGAAACACCTGTCTCACAAGGCAACATTTGCATCATCGGACTGCGCAGTGTGGACGCAGCGGAACGTACGGCACTCCAGAAAAGCGCAATCACATATCACGATATGCGCGCGATTGATGAACACGCCATTTCGCGTCCTCTAACGACATTCCTAGGAAAAGTGCGTACTGTCAATGGGTTGCGGCACGTCTCTTTAGACGTTGATTTCATCGATCCCATGTTCGCCCCAGGTGTAGGCACAACAGTCCCCGGTGGTGCAACCCTGCTCGAAGCACATCTCGCAATGGAGGTCATTTGCGACAGTGAGTTGCTCAGCGCGCTTGCTTTGGTGGAACTCAACCCCTTCCTTAATGATCGAGGCGCAACGGCCCAAGAGATGACAGATCTCGCTGCATCTGCCCTTGGTCGTCGCGTTTTTGATCGCCCCACCCTGCACCGTTAAAGGACTGATACTATGCAATCTTCCGAAAAAGCCCTCGTTCCCTTCGTGTCAGTTGATCACATGATGCAACTCATCCACCATATCGGACTTTAGAGAATGCTGTGTAAGTTGACCGACGCGATTGAGGCAGATTTTCTCCGCTGGCCCGCCTTCGACAAAACCCCACGCCTTGCCTCACATAGTGAGATGGGCGTGATCGAACTCATGCCGACCTCTGATGGTGAGGTGTACGGCTTCAAATATATTAACGGACACCCTCCCAACACGCGCACTGGTCATCAAACGGTAACAGCCTTTGGCCTGCTCGCAGATGTTGCGACAGGTTATCCCGTCTTACTCTCGGAAATGACGCTGCTGAACGCCCTGCGCACGGCCGCCACATCAGCTATGGCAGCCCGTGCGCTCGCACCCAAAAACGCGCGCGTCATGGCGATAATCAGCAATGGCGCACAGTCAGAGTTTCAAAGCCTCGCTATGAAAGCGGTCTGCGGCGTAGACACTGTGCGCCTTTACGACATCTACCAAAATGCGAGCGCCAAGTGCGCGGACAATCTGTCGACTTCCGGCTTGAATGTGATCGTTTGTGCAACACCGGAACAAGCGATTGAGGGTGCACAGATCATCACGACCTGCACAGCGGACAAACAATATGCGACAATACTCAGCGACAATATGATCGGAGCGGGTGTTCACATCAACGCGATTGGTGGTGATTGTCCGGGCAAAACACAACTGGCCAAAGACATATTGACCCGCAGTTCAATCTTCGTTGAATACCCAGAACAAACTAGGATTGAAGGCGAAATTCAACAGCTGGACAGCACACATCCAGTCACAGAACTTTGGCAAGTGTTAAGCGGCGACGCAGATGGCCGTAAGACAGATCGTCAAATCACGCTGTTTGATAGCGTGGGCTGCGCGATCGAGGGTTTCTCGGCGCTGCGCTATATCAAATCCGAGATCCGAGACCCGGGGTTCTCAATTCAATTAGACATGCTTGCGGACCCAGAGACAATCCACGCTATCTCTTCGACATACTTCAGCAATCTGCTTGATGTCGGACTGGAGCTCTGCCCCAGACCCCCAGGATATTTTAAGACCAAAGAAGTTTACCCGTTCTTTACCTTAGAATTTTTGAAAACATTTACGGAACAGGCAGAGCCGACAATGAACGTGACCAAAGAAGCCCCAAGCCATCGCGTACTTAGGGCTGACACTTCTTTGGTCTCATTAATCCCTCGGGAAAATTTCAGCTCTGCTGAACGGGGGCAGCACCCCAAAAACCCAACAAAACCCGCGCGGCGCAGCCGCAGAATTTCACTACAGATATTCTGAGCGCTGCAATCCGTACTTTGCCATCTTCTCATTCAACGTGCGGCGCGGCAAACACAACTCGTCCATAACAGCTGCAATCGATCCTTTATGACGGCGCATCGTATTGTCGATCAACATACGCTCAAAAGCTTCCACATATTTTTTCAGCGGCTTTCCTTCAGTCGTCATGACCGGCGTCATTTCATCGTGATCATTCATCAAAAGAGATGCAATCGTGCCTGAGCCGCGACGCGTTTGCAAAACGGCGCGCTCTGCAATGTTAATCAACTGACGCACATTTCCTGGCCAAGGCGCTTGCAACAGCTCTGCGGCCTCTTGTGCCGAAACTTCAGGTGTCGCACAGCCATATTCTTCCGCAAATTGTTCAGACAAACGTGTGAACAGCGACAAAATATCTTCGCCGCGCGAGCGCAGAGGTGGGATAGTGATTCGCAGCGCTGCCAAGCGATAGAACAAATCAGCGCGCAAAGCGTCTTCGCAGGTGCGGTTCTGCTCTTGCAGGTTCGATATCGCAACGATGCGGGTTTCCGCAGGTGTACCCTGCTCGTTGATCACGCTCAAAAGTCGCGCTTGGAGTTGATCACTAAGCGCTTCGATGTCTTCCAGTACCAACGTGCCGCCACGCGCCTCTTCGATTGCGGGCAGATAGGGATCTTCTGGTGCAACAGGTCCAAACAAGCGTTTCGACAAAGAGTCTTCGTCCATCGCCGCGCAGGACACCAAAACAAAGCGTTTGCACGCATTGCTGCCCACTGCATGAAGCGCGTGAGCAATCAAAGTCTTGCCCGTCCCCGTCTCACCATCGATCAAAACATGACCGTCGGCTTGACCAAGATCGAGAATGTCTTCTTTCAAACGCTCCATAACAGGCGAGGCACCAATCAGCTTTTTCATCAACTGCCCGCCATCTGACAACTCACGACGCAACGCGCGATTATCAAGCGTGAGGCGGCGCGCATTGGCTGCCTTTTTTGCCAGTTCGGACATACGATCAGGATTGAACGGTTTTTCCAAAAAATCAAATGCCCCAATGCGCATCGCATTCACTGCCATTGGCACATCACCGTGACCTGTGATCATGATCACAGGCAAGGCACTGTCGGTGCTCATCAGTTTCTTCAGAAATTGCATGCCATCCATGCCCGGCATCTTGATGTCGGAAATGACGACACCGGGATAATCCGAACTGATCCCCACCAATGCTTCCTCAGCTGAGGCAAAGGTTTCCGTGTCATAACCAGACAATGCGAGCCACTGAGAAATGGACTGACGCATATCTTTCTCATCATCCACAATGGCGATCTTCATTGCATTGGCCATGGTCTCTACTCCGCTGCGGGTTTGGCGATCTCTGCGCCGTCCTCATGTAATATCGGCAAACGAATTTCAAAGACCGCACCACCCTGCGCCGCGTTGCGGGCAGTCATTCGTCCCCCCAAATCGTTTACGATACCCGATGAAATTGCAAGCCCTAGCCCGACACCCTCCCCGGGCTGCTTGGTCGTGTAGAAGGGCTCGAACAGCGCATCGAGGTCCTCGATCCCCTGCCCGTTGTCGCGCACGGTCAGGATCGCTGTTTCTCCAGCCGCGAGCAAAACATCGACCTGTGGATCTTTCACAGATTTCGTCGCATCCAACGCATTGCGCAAAAGGTTGATCATCACCTGCTCAACGCGGACGCGATCCGCCATTACCACAACCGGTTCTTGCGGCACCGCTTTGTTGATTTCGACCTGTCGCTGACGCAACTGCGGCTCCATCATAGACAGGCTTGAGGCAAGCGCATCGCCAAGGTTTACAGGAGCAAAATCATCACCACTCTTGCGCGCGTAACTTTTAAGCTGGCGTGTGATTGCGCCCATGCGGCCAATCAAATCATCGATCCGCTGGAAGCTCGCCAAGGCTTCATCCGGCCGCCCGCGCCCCACCAAAAGTTTCGCCCCTGCAAGATAGGTTTTCATCGCCGCAAGGGGTTGGTTCAACTCATGACTGACAGCTGCCGACATCTCGCCCAATGCGGCAAGTTTGGAACTTTGCGCAAGGGTTTGTTCGGCCACTGCAAGGGTCTCTTGCACCTTCTCACGCTCGGCGACTTCTCGCTGCAAGCGTATGTTAAGTTGGCGAAGTCCCGCCGACTCGCGCTGAAAAGAGGCCATGCGCACAGCGGTCTTGCGGTTCAAAAAGTAAAATGTCAGCGCAAGCAGGATCGCGAAACCCATGATTTCCAGCGCAAGCACCCCGTTTACGCGTTCTCGTACCGATGCGTAGGAAGTAAAGCTCGCCATCTGCCAGCCGCGAAACAATACCCGCGCCTGAGTGCGCATCACGGCTTCGCCGCGAAAATAAGCATCCCCTGGCAAAGCGCGCCAATCTGCGGTAGCTTGCAAGGCGCGGCTGATTGCGCCCGAAGGTGGCTGCCGTTGTAACGCGTCTTCTTCCATCAATCCCCGCCACCTCGGTTCTGTCGACAGAATGATTGTGCCTTCCGAATTGGTGACCAAAACCGCATCCGAAATACCGGCCCAAGCCCTTTCAAATTTTTGCAAATCCACTTCGACCACAACAATACCAAGCACATCGCCACTGCTTTCAACACGACGCGAATAGCTAAACGAATAGCCGCCGGATTCGCGTTGCATCACAGAAAAAACCGTGTTGTTTGAACGCAGTGCGTCGACAAAGTAGGCATCATTGCGGTGCAAGGATTGCAGACGGTTGCGATCCGTTGCCGCAACCGAGCGACCCTCGCGATCAAGCAACATGATTGAGGCAGCTCCAATCTCTTCGACAAAGCTGATTAGGCGCTGGGTCGATGTCGAAAAATCATTGGAATTGAGTGCGCCAATTAGCGCTGGATCTCTTGCAAGAAGCTGCGGCACAATCGCGTTGCGGCGCAGCTCTGACAGGATGTTTCCGCTATAAAGCGTCAAACGTAGCTCTGCTCGGTTACGGGTCGTTTCTGTGAAGCGGTCGGTTAGGAAAGAATTGGTCAGAAAGACCGTCACGCCCGCGAGTAAGATCAGCCCGAACAACAAAAACCGGATACGCCACAGATTGAAGCGCGCACTCTCGCGCGCGGATCGCAACAGTGTTTGCGATAGGGGGGACGATGGTGGCACGTCGCTCATGGGAAGGATTTTACTGCGTGGATCGACATCGCTCAAGGCTGCAATCTCACGCGGAGGCCATCGTCCCGATCAAACCAGCGAAAAGACGCGCGCCATCTGTGGACCCGTGTACATCTTCCATTGCGCGTTCAGGGTGCGGCATCATGCCCAGCACACGCCCGTTTGCAGACGTAATCCCCGCGATATCGCGATCAGAGCCGTTAGGATTATCCGTATAGCGAAACGCAACGCGCCCCTCGCCGATCAAACGATCCAACTCATCAGGCGTCGCGGTGTAGTTGCCTTCATGATGCGCAATTGGCACCTGAATGGCCTGACCTACCTCGTAATTGCAAAGGAAATCACTGTCGCAAGCCGCAACTTCAAGACCAACCGTCTTGCAAATGTACTTCAGCCCTGCATTGCGCATCAAAGCACCTGGCAAAAGCCGCGTTTCTGTCAGCACCTGAAAGCCGTTACAGACACCAAACACATAGCCGCCCTTTTCTGCATGGGTCTTCACCGCTGCGCAAATTGGCGAATTCGCCGCAATCGCACCACAACGTAAATAGTCGCCGTAAGAAAACCCACCAGGAATTCCAACAAGATCAATGCCTTCTGGCAACTTGCTATCTTTATGCCATACGCGCGTAACATCTGCGCCAACCAGCTCTAGCCCGGTCGCAAGATCGCGATCACAGTTAGAACCGGGGAATGTAATGACTGCGGCGCGCATCAGTTCAGCTCAACCGTGTAGGATTCAATCACCGTATTCGCGAGCAACTTTTCACACATCTCGTTCACCTGAGCTTCAGATGTCCCATCCGCCAGATCAAGATCGATCACTTTTCCCTGACGCACACCCTCAACACCCTCGAACCCAAGCGCACCCAATGCATGGCGGACCGCTTCACCCTGCGGATCCAAAACACCATTCTTTAACATGACATGTACACGAGCTTTCATCGATAAGTCCTTTATGGTGTTGAGATATTCGAGTTAGTTTATCAACGTCGGCTTAGTCACCGGCTGTTGGTTCTTTGGTAGCACACCCAAACGGCGCGCAACCTCTGTGTAGGCATCCGTGAGCGAGCCAAGATCGCGACGGAACACATCTTTGTCGAGCTTCTGGTTCGTCTCAATATCCCACAAACGACAGCTATCAGGGCTGATCTCATCCGCGAGAATTAGGCGTTGGTAATCGCCCTCATAAACGCGGCCAATCTCGATTTTGAAATCGATCAATTTGATGCCGACACCGTACATAATGCCAGACAGGAAATCATTGACCCTTAAGGCCAGAGACAAGATATCTTCCATATCCTGTTGCGACGCCCATCCGAAGGCAGCGATATGCTCTTCAGAGACTAATGGATCGCCCAGCTTGTCGTCCTTTAGGCAATATTCAATGATCGGGCGCGGCAATTGCGTGCCCTCTTCGATGCCAAGGCGTTGCGACATGGTGCCCGCCGCATAATTGCGCACGATGATTTCGAGCGGCACAATCTCGCACGTCCGGACGAGCTGCTCTCGCATGTTAATGCGCTTGATGAAATGCGTCGGCACGCCGATGCTCGCCAAGCCAACCATGAAATACTCGGACAACATGTTATTCAACACGCCCTTGCCTTCAATCACGTCCTTCTTTTCTGCGTTGAACGCTGTCGCGTCATCTTTGAAGTATTGAATTAAAGTTCCCGGCTCTGTGCCCTCATAAAGGGTCTTCGCCTTACCTTCGTAAATCTTTTTTCCGCGCGCCATGGCAGTGACTTTCTTTGCAGCGTGATAAGCTCAAGACGACTCTGCCCTCGCTTATCCTGACGCTCTCTTAGGACAAGGCGCGCTGATGGGCAAGGCGACAGGCCAACGCAGCCGCGCGTTGCCCCTTGCAGCACCCTCTTTGGCATCTCGTGTGTTAAACGCAAAACACTTGAGGAGAGTGAGCAATATGAGTACCTTTTAGGATCGCCAAAACTCTTTCGAGAAAAAATTCGCGCACAATGCGGAAATGCAGTTCAAAGCAGACACACGCCGCAATGAATTGTTGGGTCTTTGGGCCGCAGAGCTGATGAGCACATCCAGAGGGGACGCTACCGCTTACGCCAAAGAAGTGATCAAGTCCGACTTTGAAGAAGCGGGGCATGAGGATGTTGTTCGCAAGGTTGCGGGCGACTTGGGTGAAAAGTCTAATCCCTATGAAATCCGCGCGAAAATGGATGAATTTTGGGCGACTGCTAAAGCACAGTTGATGACAGAAAGTTAACGAACTCAGGTTTGTAAACTTTGGCCGCGGGTGGAACACATTCCTTCCGCGGTTTTTTTATGGGCTGCATTTAGACGTTAAGCCCACGCTAAAGTATCATACGCTATGGCAAGCGTATGATTGCTAAATCTGCTTCCTTTGTGCTTCAAAGTAGAGCTTTTGTTCAGCTTTTCGCGATGTGTCTAGTGCTGCCACTTTTTGCACTCGCAGCGCACCCGTTTCTTGAAACATTGGATTGGGGTCAGGTTGGGCGGTCATGGAGCGGCATTACACCGCTTCAATGGTCGCTCACCATTCTGGAAACAGCCGCCAGTTTTGCCGCACTGGGGCAATACGATGTCATCGTGCACCGCATCCTGCACACGCGTGTCAGTGCTAAGGCGGCTCAAGCAAGCGATGCCGCGGCGGTCGCGCTATCACAAACTTTAGAGTTTGGGTTAGTCATTGGCACGCTAGCGCGTTGGCGTTGTTTGCATCACTTAAATCTTGCTGTGGCAAGCAAGGTGACAGCCCCCGTATCGATCAGCTTTTTGGGACCATGGCTCACCTTATTCGCGCTGTCCGGTTTGCTTTTACCGCATGCCTTGCCTCTGCCATCTTATGTCTTTTAAGCAAGCCTGTTCTTGGCCGCCTGTTTCACGCTTTATACGCGCTGAAACGTCACATAACTGTCGCCGGCTACCACACTCGATTGCCAAGCCTTCTCGCGATCTTCGCGCCGATGTGCTTTGCGGCCATTGATACCGGCACTGCGGCATTGGCATTTTGGGTTTTGACCCCAAGCAGTACGGATATTGTGTTCGCGCAGTTGTTCCCGATCTACCTGGTCTGTTTTGGGTTGGCGCTGGTCAGCAATACGCCAGTTGGCGTTGGCCCCTTTGAACTGATCTTGCTTTGGGCGATACCTAACATCAACATAAACTAGCTACTAACTTCTCTGATCACATTCCGTTTTGTCTATTTTGTGCTGCCCAGAAGCCTGGGGATGTTCTATGCGTTTCGTCCTTTGAAGGATCAAACCGAAGTCAGTCGCGTCGCCCTTTTCGCACACGGCTTGCATCCTGAAACCTCTTCGGCGCTGCAAACCGGGGCGACGTTGATTGCGCCAAATGGTCAAATTATTGGCGCAACTGCGCGCACGACGCAGTCCACTACGCTGTTGTTTGAGCCCGCAGTCAAACTGCAAAGCAGCCTTACTGCGCTTTCACTCCAAGCAAGAACAAGCGCGGCCATTCCACTTTTTTATAAGTGCAATGCGCGAACAGCGTTGCAATTGCGCTCGCGCAGCCTCTCTGTAGTGCGCATCGCGAAAGATGGCTTAATCGATCTTAAAGAAGCAACGCTTGAGACGCCCCAACGACGCACACTCCGGCGAAAGCTGCGCAAGATTGAGAAATCAGGCGTTGAAGTAAACAAGCGCACACTCACCAAGGAAACAATCAACACATTAGATCAAATTGACCGCGAATGGCATGGGATCAATGGAACCCCTCGTGGTCTATCAATGGGGCGGTTTTGTGAGGCCTATCTCACGACACAGGATGTCTTTGCCGCTTGGCAGAACGATCGTTTGATTGCTTTCATTAGTTGTCACAAAACCTCGGAGGCTTGGACGCTTGATCTGATGCGTAGCAGCGCTGACGCATCAGACGGAACCATGCACGCCCTTGTTTGGGCAGCGATTAAGGCCGCGAAACATCAGCAGTGCGAGACGTTTTCTCTTGCCTCAACCCCTTATGAAGAGGCCTTCGTGCTGCAATCGGTTGAGAGAATAAGCTTTTTGTCACCACCGCATTCAAAAGGCCTAGCGCAATTCAAACGCGCCTTCGCACCAAGATGGCAGCCTCTTTACGCCGCAGCTCCTTTGCGTACGGGTCTTTTTTTGGCGCTTTGGGATGTTTGGCATGAAGTGAAGGACCCCCCACCATTGCGCGAAGAGTGACTGTTTAATCAACACCTTCGCCTCACTCATGATCATTATGATAAATATGAATTTGCTTCATTTTCGCGATCTATGACACAGACAAGAAAAAGGTGGTGGACTTAATGACAAACACTCTTTCCAAAATGCTCTCCGAACGCGAGTGGGTACTTGCGGACGGTGCAACAGGCACAAACCTGTTCAACATGGGTTTGATGTCAGGTGACGCGCCCGAACTGTGGAATGAACAACACCCAGAAAAGATTAAAACGCTTTACAAATCTGCTGTTGATGCAGGAAGCGATTTATTTTTGACTAATTCGTTCGGCGGCAACGCGTCCCGCTTGAAACTGCATGACGCACAAGATCGCGCCCATGATTTGTCGCGTATAGCCGCCGAGATCGGTCGCGATGTGGCAGATGCTGCGGGTCGCCCTATCGTCGTCGCCGGCAGTGTTGGTCCTACAGGCGACATTATGGAACCCGTCGGCACACTATCGCACAGCGATGCGGTTGAAATTTTTCATGAACAGGCCGAAGGGCTTAAAGCCGGTGGTGCAGATGTGCTCTGGCTCGAGACTATTTCGGCACCCGAAGAATATCTGGCTGCTGCAGAAGCCTTTAAGCGCGCTCAAATGCCCTGGGTTGGAACGATGAGTTTTGACACAGCGGGTCGCACAATGATGGGCCTGACCAGTGCTGCGATGGTGGAAATGGTTGATAATATTGAAAATCCCCCACTTGGGTTCGGGGCAAATTGCGGAACTGGCGCATCGGACCTTCTGCGCACAGTGCTAGGATTTGCAGCGCAAGGACCATCCGTTCCGATTGTCGCAAAAGGCAACGCAGGCATTCCAAAATACGTCGATGGACACATTCATTATGACGGATCACCGGAATTGATGGGCGAATACGCATTGCTCGCACGAAACTGCGGCGCAAGCATTATTGGCGGTTGTTGTGGGACGATGCCGGAGCACCTAAGCGCCATGCGCCGCGCGTTAGAAAACAATGAAAAAGCGCCAGCTCCGAAGCTCGATGTGATCTCCGCTGCCCTTGGTCCTTTTTCATCCAGCAGCGATGGCACCGAAGAAAACGCGCCAGTGGCACGTCAAACACGCAGACGCCGCCGCAGTAGTTAAGCCGTAAACAGATCAAAAATTCGTTTTTGGTCGGATGTGAACGCGCCAATGTCGCAATTGTTGAAGTGCTTATGCGACATTCTGACCAAACATCTCGGAGACAACAGGCGATTACGCCCCACCAAAGGAATGGCTCATGTCCGACGAAGACGACATCATCCTCGCTGATCTGGACGACGAAGAACTTGTTCAACAGATGTTCGACGATTTGTACGACGGTCTTAAAGAAGAGATTGAAGAAGGCGTTAACATCCTTCTTAGCCGTGGCTGGGCCCCCTATGACGTTCTGACCAAAGCGTTGGTAGGTGGCATGACAATCGTTGGCGCGGATTTCCGCGATGGCATTTTGTTTGTTCCTGAAGTCCTTTTAGCAGCGAATGCAATGAAAGGCGGCATGTTCATCCTCAAACCGCTGCTTGCAGAGACTGGCGCCCCGCGTGTGGGCAAGATGGTGATCGGCACAGTCAAAGGCGACATTCATGATATCGGCAAAAATCTCGTCTCCATGATGATGGAAGGAGCCGGCTTTGAGGTTGTCGATCTTGGGATTAACAACGCGGTCGATGCTTATCTTGAAGCTTTGGAAGCGGAAGAGCCTGACATTCTTGGAATGTCCGCCCTGCTGACGACGACGATGCCTTATATGAAAGTCGTAATCGACACGCTGGTCGAGCAAGGCAAGCGCGAAGATTACATCGTTCTTGTTGGTGGAGCGCCCCTCAACGAAGAATTTGGCAAAGCGATTGGCGCGGATGCCTATTGCCGCGATGCGGCTGTTGCGGTTGAAACGGCCAAAGAATGGGTTGGGCGCAAGCACAATCAAATGGCTGGCTAAGCACTTTGCACAGACTGGATTGAGGCTCCGGCGCATGTGCGCTCGGAGCCTTTATCGTTTAGGGACAACATGATGCAGATCGAAGATGATGTATTAACACAATCAGGTTTGACGCAGCATAATGGCGCGCGATCATTGATTATTGCCTGTGGAGCTTTAGCGCGCGAAATCCTGGCGCTCAAGGACATGAATGGATGGGACCATATGGATCTCACCTGCCTGCCCGCGATCTATCACGTCTATCCTGACAAAATCACCGACGCGGTGGAGCAAGCCGTGTTGAAGCATCAAGCGGATTATTCACAAATTTTCATAGCTTATGCCGATTGCGGAACTGGGGGACTTTTGGCCGCAAAATGCGCTGAGTTAGGCGTTGAGTTGATCGAAGGGCCACATTGCTATTCGTTCTTTGAGGGCAACGCAGCCTTCAGCAAAATCTCCGAAGATGAGTTCACCGCCTTTTATCTCACCGACTTTTTGGTACGCCAATTCGAAGCGTTTGTGATAAAGCCAATGGGCTTAGATCGCCATCCAGAGCTGCGCGATATGTATTTCGGCAATTATGAAAAACTCGTGTATCAGGCGCAAACCGAAGATCCCGCTCTCACTAAGAAGGCAAAGGCCTGCGCAGCCCAACTTGGTCTAAAGTTTGAGCGGCGCTTTACCGGTTACGGTGATCTGAAAACTACCTTAGCGCAGGTCTAAACGTTACAGGAACACCCGTTCAACGAACCAATAAGCACCCACGGCCGCGATCACCAAAGACGCTGGAAACGCGATGCGGGTGCTATACCAGTCCTTGCCACCAAACCAATATCCGACCGTGAGGAACGCGAGTGCGATCGCTGTGAGTTGGCCCAATTCAACACCTACGTTAAAGCCGATAAGTGCCGCCACGAATTGACCTGCGGGCAAGCCAAACTCGCCAAGCACCGATGCGAAGCCAAGCCCGTGCAGCAAGCCGAAGACGAAGATAATGACAGGCCGCCGTGCGTGAAGCTTGTTTGAGAACACATTTTCAATCGCCACATAGACGATCGAAGCGGCGATAATTGGCTCCACAATATTGCCCGGAATCGTGACGATACCAAGCGCACCAAGCGCCAGCGTAACCGTGTGCGCCAAAGTGAACGACGTCACTTGCACCAGCAATGGTCGCAATGCCGTTGAGAAGAAAAACAGACCCAAAACGAAAAGAATATGATCAAGCCCTTTGGGCAGAATGTGATCAAATCCGACGGGAATATATTCCGCAAAAACCGAGAAAAATCCACGTGCCTCGCCGCCAGCGACAGACATCTCAGGGCTGGTTTGTCCACCACTGATATAGCCCGTGTAGGGGTTTTCCGGCCCAATCTGGCGCAGGATCAAAGAGCCGTATCCGTCTGGCCACGCGAGCTGCATCCCCTTTGCGTCAGATGCCACACTTGCACTGAGGGTCAGCTCGGACAGTCGCGGCAGTTCTACATCGCCCACCTCCGGAATACCCAATGCACTGATTTGCAACGGAATAACCGCGCCATCCACGCTAAGCACGATATCGCGTAGCATTTGCGGAGCGAATTCTGTCAGTCGGCTCTCAAGGGCGTCAGGTGCTGACGCGCGTAGAGCATCGTAATCTGCGGCTTGGGGCACGTCATTTGTATCCTCTGCTGCATCAAGATCGATGCCCGCCAGAAAACTCTCCAAAGCAATGCGCAAATCAAGGCGCACCTGCCCTTCCTCTAACGCGAGGTCTGCAACCGTGGGGCTGACCTCATGCGCGTGAATTGGCGTCAATGTGATCGCCAAAAAGCTTGACACTGCGAGCAACTGCACCAGCATCGCCCTGAAGAAAAAGAAAGTTGACATAATGAACCCTAAGTCTCTCACATTAGCAGTTTTATTGAGCGTCGCTGCTGCGCAGCTCTTTGCTCATGAATTTTGGATTGATAGCAAAAAGTTTCAAGTCGAAAAAGGCGAGAATGTCGTCGCCTACACTAGAAACGGGCAAAATTTCAAAGGTATAGACCTCGCGTACTTCACCGGACGCGCAGCCTTGTTTGAACGGATCGACAGTGAGGCTCGTCAAGCTGTGACGCCGCGCTTGGGCGATTCCCCTGTCTTTGACACGCCAATTAAGAATGACGGACTGTTTACACTAATCTTTCAAAGCAAACCGGAAAAATTGACTTATAGGGAATGGGCAAAGTTCGACAAATTTTCCAAGCACAAAGCCTTTCAAAATGTGCTCGAAAGACATCGCACGCGCGGGTTGAGCGAGGAAGAATTTAGAGAGACTTACACGCGTTTTGCTAAAGGATTGTATGCGGTTGGCACAGGGGCTGGACAAGACGCACAACAAGGGTTGGAGATTGAAATCGTCGCGCTAAATAACCCGTACACAGATGACGTAAGTGCGGGTTTACCCGTTCAGGTCTTTTATCGCGAAAAGCCACGGATCAACGCCCAGGTCGAGATTTTTGAACGTTCGAGCGACGGTGTGGTCGAGGTTTCAACAGTGCAAACAAACGCAGAAGGCATCGCAATTGTGCCCGTGAAATCCGGGTATGCATATTTGCTAGACAATGTGCTTTTGCGCGAACCGTCTGAGGCGTTGGCACAAGAAACAGGCGCGGTTTGGGAAACGCTTTGGGCTGCCTTGACGTTTGAAGTGCGATAGCCCCTTGCGAGCCCGCACGTAGAGCGGCACAAAAGATAGATGACTTACATACCAAAAATCCTTTGCATCGGCTCTGTCCTTTGGGACGTGATCGGGCGGTCTAAAAGCGCGATGCGCCTTGGCAGCGATGTACCCGGTCGCATTTCTCAATTGCCCGGTGGTGTTGCGATGAATATCGCGATGACCCTGCGCCACTTTGATCTTCACCCCGCATTGTTAAGTGTTGTCGGAAAGGACGCAGCAGGCACACAGCTTATCTCTGAGGCATCTGGTCTTGGCTTGATTTGCACCCATATCTACCGCTCTGACGATTTGCCAACAGACCGATATATGGCTGTCGAGGGTGCGAATGGGATGATTGCCGCCATCGCAGATGCGCATTCGTTGGAAGCGGCGGGAGAAAAGATCCTGACCCCGTTGCACGATGGCACGCTTGGCAATGCAGATGCGCCTTACTCCGGGATGATAGCTCTTGATGGAAATCTGACGCTGGCCCTCTTGAGCAAGATCGCGAGTGATCCATTGTTCGCAGCAGCAGACTTGCGTGTTGCGCCTGCGTCTCCTGGCAAGGCCGAACGTTTACGCCCCTTTCTCGATCAAAGTCGTGCAACGATTTACGTGAACCTCGAGGAAGCGGAATTGCTGTGTCAAAGCGGTTTCGAGACCGCGACAGAGGCAGCAACCGCTTTGGTCACACGCGGGGCCGTGCGTGCCTTGGTTACTGATGGCGGCAAGCTTGCCGCAGAGGCAGATTCAAGTGGTGTACGCCACGCCTGCCCGCCTCAAGTTTTGATCGCGCGCGTTACGGGTGCAGGCGACACATTTATGGCCGCTCACATGAACGCAGAGCTGCGTGGCACCTCACCAAAAGATGCGCTAGAGCAGGCTTTACAAGCCGCTGCGCGCTACGTCTCAGGAGAAACAGCACATTGACCCAATCGCCCTTTGTCCGCTCACCCTCTGTCCAAGCCGCATTTGACGCCGGCACACCAATCGTGGCGCTTGAATCCACGATCATTACCCATGGCATGCCCTATCCGCAAAACCTTGAAATGGCGCGTAAAGTCGAAGCAACCGTGCGCGCAGGTGGCGCGGAACCTGCAACAATCGCGGTGATCGACGGCACCCTATTCGTTGGTTTAGAGGATGCACAATTGGAAACGCTGGCGCAAACCAAGGAGGCCGCAAAGCTGAGCCGCGCTGATATGGCCGTGTGCTTGGCAACGAGTGGCACCGGTACAACAACTGTGGCCGCGACGATGATTGCGGCGAGCTTGGCGGGCATTTCGGTCTTTGCCACAGGTGGCATTGGCGGGGTGCATCGCGGTGCAGAAGAAAGCTTTGATATCTCCGCTGATTTGCAAGAGTTGGCGCAAACCGCCGTGACTGTTGTGGCCGCGGGCGCAAAAGCGATTTTGGATGTCTCGAAAACCCTGGAAGTGCTCGAAACTTTGGGCGTACCAGTCATCGCCTACGGTCAAGACTGGGTACCCGGTTTTTGGTCAGCGCAAAGCATACATAAAGCGCCTTTGCGCCTCAACAGCGCATCCGAAATCGCAAAAGCGCATCTTACACGTGCAGCGCTTAGCTTGCCGGGCGGGCAATTGATTGGCAATCCAATTCCTCAGGACGCAGAAATTCCGCGCGCTGAAATGGAGCCTGTGATTGAGCGCGCACTACAAGACGCCGAAACCCATGGAATCATCGGAAAATCCGTCACGCCCTACCTGTTGCAACGAGTGTTCGAGCTGACTGAGGGCCGATCCCTGAGCGCGAATATTGCACTAGTGCTCAACAATGCAGCAGTTGCCACCCAAATTGCATGCGAAATGAAGAACAATCAGCCCTAAGACCACCCTCGCCCATTGCCCAAACGTCGATACACGCTTATTTAATCGTCAGATTCGTTTGGAATATTTATGAACACCCCCTTTGACGAAAAACCCCGCCGTCCCGGCCTTTTCGCATCTTTGCGCGCCAGCTTTCTGACGGGTTTAATTGTTATTGCGCCGGTTGGTCTTACGATCTGGCTGATCTGGTCGGTGATTGGCTGGATTGACAGCGTTGTTCTGCCGCTGGTCCCTTATGATTTCCAACCTGAAGAATACATCGGCATCAATCTGCGCGGCATCGGCGTTATCATCTTTTTGCTCTTCACGATTATTGTGGGATGGTTGGCCAAAGGTTTGTTGGGGCGCTCCCTGATCCGTGTAGCCGAGAACGTTGTACAGAACGTGCCAGTCGTGCGCTCGATCTATTCGGGCGTGAAACAGATCGCAGAAACCGTCTTTGCCCAGTCGGAGCGATCTTTTGAAAAGGCGTGCTTGTTTGAATATCCACGCAAGGGCATTTGGGCGATTGGATTTATCTCAACTACGGCCAAAGGCGAAGTTGCAGATCGAGCGAGCACCAGTGGGGACTTGGTCAGCGTGTTCGTTCCAACAACGCCAAACCCGACCTCCGGATTCTTACTATTTTTCCCCCGCGAAGACATTATGGAGCTGGAAATGAGCGTAGAAGATGCGGCGAAACTCGTGATTTCCGCTGGTCTGGTCTATCCGAACCCCAAAGATACGAGTCAGCCCAAGTCGTAACGACTAGCTAAACATCGCCTGCAAATCGACACTGCTGCGTTTGCCAACATCGGAGCAATGCGTGTCGAGAAAACTATCAGCGGCCGCTTGCCCTGCGCTTTTAAGCGCCGCCAAAACCGACGGGATTGCGACTGTTTTCGTGGCGACTGATGGTTAATTCATCAGCGTATCATCCGCAATCATATATACATTCACCCGCTTCATTGCACCTTGTTCTATCGGGCCTTCGCTGATCAGGCGTTGCACAAAAGAAATCGTTCGCAATTCGCGCAAGAGCGATGTGTTAAAGCCAATCTCATTAATCCTGTTCTGGATTTCTTGCGGTGTGCGTCGCACCTCATTGCGTTTCAACAGATTGATGTTGAAAGTCAAAATATTCTATGAATAGTATTTTTCAAACAGCCGTGGATTGCCCGTGTAACCGCCATCCCAATAGGGCTCGCCATCTATTTCAACGGTTCGAAACAGTGTCAGAAGACAGGCGGAGGCGAGCAAAGCATCAGGGCCAATCTCAGCACCTTGGAACACTTTCAACTTGCTGCTGCGCACGTTGGTGGAGCCGATGAACAAATCCGGTCCTTCAGGTGCGCAGACGTCACCATAATCCAAACCATCCACAATGGATTACAGCGGATGATTATAAAACAGTCCCGACGAATAGCGGATGTCATCCGATTAAACACATCCGCAAAAGCGTAGACAGGCGAAAGTTCCAATGCACGGCTCAACATCGCAGGTGAATACAGTTCTTGCTCGAACCATTGCCCCATACCTGCACTAGAGCTGCAAGCAACCTCAGCCCACAGCGCATCAAGGGAGGCGCACGCACCCTCAGAAGCGCCAGCCAGCATTCCTGACTTCAAGTCGGCCGCATTCAGCGCCCCCGCAGAGGTGCCGGAAGTGACGGCAATCTCAAGATATTCGTCCTGCAACAGACGATCGAGCACACCCCAAGTTAACGCCCCATGCGCCTCCCCCTTGCAAGGCGAGGTTAATACGCAGCTTTGTTGTGTTGGCTTATCTCGTTTTAAACAGGCCGCCCAGGCTGTCACGCACAATGCGTCGTCCTGTGGTGCCCTCAAGTTCTTTGATCACGAATTTCGCCATGGCACTGCCGAAACTATCGCTCTTGGCGCGCCCGCGACTTGTCGAGCGAGTCAGGCGGGTGCCATTGTATCGACGCGCGGATTTGTATTCAGGTTTCGCGATTTACATTCCTTCCTCTTTCGCTTCAGTCTATGCCGCAGCTTTCGCGGTCACGTCCGCACGCCCGCGCAGAATTTCATAGGCGGATTGACGATCTTCTTTAGCTTCATATTTGTCTGCAATATGCGATTTAGCGACAACTACAGCGCGCTCTGACTGCGAAATCGGCGCGAGTTTAGAGCTGGGTGGCCGGATCAGCGTGCGCTCCAATCCCCGGAATAACCTTCTTTTACACCATCGAGGTCACTGCCCCTCCCACGCCAACTTCGCGAATGGCGTCAGCGGTATTAAACAAAGGGTTGTCACGATAGGTTTCAGCCGCCTGCATGAATTGAGGGCGATCACGCGCCGTAACGCGCGCAATGCATGTTGAATGCGGTTGCCCAACTGACCAAGAATATCTTCAGGCACATCAGACGGGTTCTGCGTGACGAAATAGATGCCCACCCCTTTAGAGCGGATCAAACGTGCAACTTGCTCGACCTTATCAACCAAAGGCTTTGGCGGGCAATCAAGCAGCAAATGCGCTTCTTCAAAGAAGAAGAAAAGCTTGGCTTTGTCAGGAACACCAATTTCTGGTGATTCTTCAAATAATTCTGACAAGAGCCACAACAAGAACGTCGCATAAAGACGCGGCGGGCCCATCAACTTCTCAGAGGCCAGAATGTTAATCCATCCCCGCCCATCTGCGGTCGTGCTAATGATGTCGCTCAGCGCAAGCGCGGGTTCGCCAAACAGCTCTGCACCGCCTTGGTTTTCAAACACCAGAAAACGACGTCGAATAGCGCCGATAAAGCTCGCCAACACATTATCATAGCGCAGCGTCAGTTCTTCGCGCTGCTCGCCCAACCACACCAATAAAGCTTGCAAGTCTTTGAGATCAAGCAGTGGCATGCCTTGCTCGTCCGCGACGCGAAAGGCATTATAGACCACACCCTCTTGCGGTTCGCTGAGTTCGAGAAGACTCCAGACCAACAGCAGGCCCATTTCCGCAATCGTTGTACGTACGGGATGGCCTTGTTGGCCGAATAGATTCCAGAAGGTGACCGGAAAATTTGATAAAGGTAGTCGCTAAACCCGATCTTTTCCGCGCGTAACGTGAACGCCTCATGCAGATTGAAAGTATCGGTCCCTGCATGTGCGAGGCCAGATACAACGCCTTTAACCTCAGTTAGGAACACGGGCACCTCGGCGTTCGAAAAATTTTCTGCGAAAACCTAAAGCGTTACTGTCTTGCCCGTGTCCGTGGCACCAGAGATCAAATCGTGTCGATTGGCATATTCCAAGCTAAGCAATTGCTTTTCCGTTTAGCCCAGGCCGCCGCCACCAACAAAAATATGATGGTCCATTGCGTTTTCCTGCGAGCTACTAAAATTTTACTCTTTCTACCGTGTAGAAACGGAATGTTAATTTAATCATGTCAGAGTGCAATCGTCCGCAGCCTGTTGTTCATGTTGAGCGGACAGACTTCCTCCTTGTCAGACTGACCGCGTCCATTGTGGCGCGGTCTTTTTAATATAAACTCCCGCCTAAGAAGCGGGAACGTCAGCTTTGCAAACAAAGGTCGTGTTTACACACCGACGACATGCGACATTTTGTCGATTTCCTGTTGACGCTACTACCCCCCAGCCATAAGCTGTCCTCAATAAGTCGGTCAGTCCGACAGGGAGAAGAATAAGAAAGGAAGACCCGGAGAGGTCTTCCTTTTTTGTGTTCAATTGCGAGGCTGGATCGACCAATAATTGCACAGCCTGAGCGCTTGCTCCCACTTGCCAACCGCGCTGCTTTCGGCAAAATAAGCGCAAATTCGCTACTTAGATGGCCGCCAGGCACTGACAGTTCAATGTGCACGTGTTAGGCAATCAAAAAATACTAACCAACTCAGGATTGTTTTTATGATCACTCGTCTTTCTACCTTCGCTTTTGTCGCGTGTTTAGTCCTCTCAAATGGTGCATATGCCCAGAAAACAACGACCGAGGAAGAAACACCATTAACTGTGCCTTCTTCCGAGGGTGATTTGAATTTGGGTGAAGACACGTCCACGCCGCAGATAGGCCAGACCTACATCCGCGAGATTGAGCAAGATTGGGAGATCCAATGCATGCGTATCGAGAACGGCGAAAACGAGCCGTGCCAGATGTATCAGCTTTTGCAGAATGAAGCGGGCGACCCTGTCGCTGAGGTGAGCCTGTTCAAGCTCCCACAGGGTGGTCAAGCAGTAGCTGGTGCAACTGTGGTTGTTCCTTTGGAAACAGCCTTGCAAGCTCAGCTGCGCATCGCCGTTGATGGTGCGCAAAGCAAGCGCTACCCCTATTCTTTGTGCAATCAAGTCGGCTGTTTCGCGCGGATCGGATTGACCGAGAGCGATCTCAATGGCTTCAAAAAGGGCGCAAAAGCTGTCGTCACGATCGTTCCTTTTGTAGCACAGGATCAGCAGATCCAACTTGAGATGTCATTAAAAGGCTTCACTGCCAGCTACGACAAAACCACAGTTGCAGCGCAGTAATAGCGCCTCAGAAATCATCTCGAAAACGCGTCCTTCGCGGGCGCGTTTTTTGTGGTTAGTTGAATCTGCGCAATGCGAGGACGGCGTTCAATCCGCCAAACGCAAACGCATTACTGAGCGCCACATCAACAGATGTTTCGCGCGCAACGTTTGGAACTACATCAAGCGCGCATTCAGGATCAGCTTCCTCATACCCAATGGTCGGCGCAATAATCCCGTCGCGCACCGCCATGATACAGGCCAGCAGCTCAACCGCGCCTGTACCGCCAATCAAATGTCCGTGCATGGACTTGGTTGAACTGATCATCAAATCATCCGCGTGTGGGCCAAACACATCCGCCACGGCTGCGCATTCGGTTTTGTCGTTCGCCGCCGTGCCGGTGCCGTGAGCATTGATATACCCGACCTCTGATCGATCAATTCCCGCATCACTCAAGGCACCAGAAATCGCGCGTGCAGCCCCCTGCTTGGAAGGCATGACGATATCCGCCGCATCGGAGGACATTGCAAAACCCGCAACTTCGCAAAGGATCTCCGCACCGCGCGCTTTCGCGTGCTCCATGTCCTCAAACACAAAGATCCCTGCACCCTCACCCTGAACCATGCCATTGCGATTTGCGCTGAACGGACGACACGCGTCTTTCGACATGACGCGCAGTCCTTCCCAGGCTTTCACACCGCCAAAGCACAACATGCTCTCGGATCCACCGGTAATCATCACATCGGCCATACCCGTGCGGATCATCAAGAACGCTTGCGACATAGCATGGTTTGACGACGCGCAGGCGGTCGAAACAGTAAAGCTCGGCCCCTTTAGATTATGCTGCATCGAGACATGACTACAGGCCGCGTTGTTCATCAACTTTGGCACAACGAACGGATGCACACGGTTTTTACCGTCCTCATAGACGGAGCGGTAATTGTCGTCCCATGTGCTTACCCCACCACCAGCGGTACCAAGTACTACACCAGAGCGCACCGATAAACTGCCAGTAAATTCCAGTCCGGACTGCGCCACTGCTTCCTGCGCGGCGCACAGTGTGAACTGCGTGAAGCGGTCATAAAGCGTCATTTGCTGGCGATTAAAGATGCCTTCGGCCTCAAATCCTTTGACCTGCCCGCCAATCTGGATCGAGAGCCGCTCAACATCGCGAAACTCAAGCGGGCCAATGCCGCATTGGCCTTCGCGCATGGCCTCCATTGTCGCGGCCGCACTTTGGCCAAGCGCATTGATTGCGCCAGCGCCTGTTATAACGACCCGTCTCACGATTTTAAGGCGATTAGGCGCTCAATCCCTGCCACGATAGTATCGACGTTAGAGATATCAAAATCGCTATCATCAGGGGCGTTGGCATTAAACGGGATGGTCAGATCGAACTCTTCCTCAATCGCGAAGATGCTCTCCACCAGACCAAGGCTATCAATCCCAAGGCTCTCCAAAGTGCTTTCCCCCTTCACATCGCTGACCTCAAGCATGGCTTGCTCTGCTATAATGCTGAAAACTCTGTCACGAATGCTCATGGCCGTATCCTTTGTGCCAAATGCGTTGGTGTAGATTTAATCGCTGCCGGAAGTCTTGGAAACACCCTTTTGCAGACCTGCGACATCGGCGAAGAGACGCGGCAAGCGGCGCAAGAGTTTATGAATTTCGATTTGCTTGTCCATTTTGACCGCAGGATAGCCCAGCATCACGCGTCCCGCTGGCACGTTAGAGAGCACTTTGGTTGCCCCGCCCGTGATCACATTGTCACCCACAAACACGTTATCACTGACCCCCGTCTGACCACCAAGAACAACGTTGTTGCCAATTCGCGTAGAGCCGGCGACGCCCACTTGCGCGCAAATCATGCAGTCATTTCCGATGGTGACGTTATGGCCAATCTGTGCGAGGTTATCAAACTTGCAACCGTTGCCGATCACCGTATCGCGTACATTACCGCGATCCACGCAGGCGTTTGCACCCAATTCCACATCATCACCAATCCGCACAGAGCCCAGAGAATGAATGCGCACCCAGCTTTGCACGTTTAGATCACCTTGATCGCCAAGACTGCCCCTAACCCGCTCAACCGCGCCTTCTTCGGGGGTGACAAACGAAAACCCGTCGCCACCCACAACCGCACAGGGCTGCGCAATAAAGCGCGCGCCGATCCGCACGCGCGCGGCAATCTTGACGCCCTCACGCAGGAGTGCGTTTTCGCCGATCTGCGCGTCACGCCCTACAAAAACCTGTGCACCAATCCGACTTCCTGCACCGATGGACGCGCCCGCCTCAATCACGCTCAACGCGCCAATGCTTACGTTTTCCCCTAGCACCGCACTCTGATCAACAACCGCAGAAGGATGCACGCCCGCAGGCTCACTTGGTGCCGGGTCCATCATCGCGCTGAGACCTGCCATGGCAAATCGTGGACGTGGTGCGAGAATGGCTGCCTTCAAACCAAAACCTTGCCAATCCGCATCCGCGCACATCATCGCAGCCAGTGCGTGGCCATCCGGCAGCGTCTTGGCGAATTCGGGCTTCATCGCAAGGGCAAGCTGATCCGCATTTGCTTGCGCAGGCTCCGCGACGGAAGTTATGCTCAGCGACACATCTCCTACAGCAGTTGCATCCAAGGCCTGTGCGATTTGCGCAATCGTAAATGTCATCTGTGCCCTCACCCAATTCTTTCAAATGATGTAGGCGAAATCATAGGGCGAGGCAAACAGGCCAAGCAAAACACTGCTCCCAAGAATTGAAACAGCCGAGGTATCTCCGGCTTTCCCTTCATATTATATGCTTTGTAGATTAGCCGCCAACCGCGCGCAATTGCACGCCTGCTTTTGCCAACGCCGAAAAGATCTTCGCATCGCGCCCATAGATATCGCGACGGAAATT
Organism: Planktotalea sp.; assembly: GCF_018607995.1. Taxonomy (GTDB): domain Bacteria; phylum Pseudomonadota; class Alphaproteobacteria; order Rhodobacterales; family Rhodobacteraceae; genus Planktotalea. The sequence goes on along the minus strand of NZ_JABBAL010000019.1, from coordinate 103,935 downwards.
CGCAGAGCCATTCGCTGTCACAAACGCTGTACGATAGACAATGTGAACTGGAACAGGGTCATTCAGATCCACGCGGGTCTCAGCGCCCGTCGAAAGCTTGGACTGGAAGAGGCCTTTGGGATCACTCGTTTGCTTGGCCAATAGCGCATAGGCAAACTCAAACGGTTGATGCAGTCGGATACACCCGTGAGAGTAGGCACGCACTTCGCGGCTGAACAGGTTTTTCGCAGGCGTATCATGCAAATAGATGTTGTGACGGTTCGGGAACATGAACTTCACAAGTCCAAGTGCATTGCTATTACTTGGTGGTTGCTTGATGCTAAACGGGAAGGTTTCCGCAGAATATTCGCCAAAGTTTGCCGCAGAACGTGAAACGGTTAGACCACGACTATCAACAATGCGCAAATGGCCAACCGCGTTTGGGTCCTTCTTCAAAAGCGGCAAATACTCTTTGGTTGCAATGGAGCGCGGGACGTTCCATGTTGGGTTAATCACCAAGAACTCCATCACGTCGGAGAATTCAGGGCTACGGCGATCGCTTTGGTTCTTGCCAATAACGGAACGTGTTTTGAACGTCTCTTTACCATGATCAATGATCGCTGCGGAAAAATCGGTCAGATTGACCCAAACATGACGCTTGCCACGGGGACGGTTCATCCAACGCTCACGTTCCATTGCGACCATGATCGCCTGAAGATGCGATTCAATCGGGCGGTTGATTTCGCCCATTGTGCGGGGACCAGCCACCCCATCAGGGTTCAAACCACGTGAGAGTTGAAATTGCTGAATCGCAGATTGCATCGCTGCATCATAGGTTTGTGAGGAAGAGCGCTTCAAATAGCCCATCGCCTGCAAACGGTTACGCAAAATGACCACCGCGTTGCCTGATTGATCGGGTTTCAAAGACTTCGCGGAGACCTTTTGCCCCCAACCGCCTTTGGCTAACTGCCGCTCCATCATCAGCTTTGTCTTCATCAAACGCGCATATTCAGGCGCTTTTGGTGCCAGAGCTTGGAAGAACCGTTTAGGCGATGATTTGGTGAAATTCGTAAGGTAAGACACACGATCGCGCAGCGGCACTTGGCGTACGATTTCACGATCCACTTTGGACGGGGTCAAAACACCAGTCTGAAGATCGCGGGAATATTGAAGGAAAATCCGGCTCATCTCGACCTCTACAGCGCCACGGTCGCGTGGGCTGCGCGCTTGTTTGAGCAAAGTTTGCAGCTGCTGGGGATTATATCGGCTGACCGGCAAACCATGATCAGCCGCATTGCTGACAGCATTCAACAGTGCCTCGCGACGCTTGCGATCCTTGCCACTGCGCCCCGTCCAAATCGATTTGTACTTATTCGCCTGATAAAACGCGGCAATACCTTTGTCTTTGGCCGCGGCTTCAGCGACCGCTTGTTTAAAGGCCGCAACCTGAGCGTCCGCAGGTGTTGCGACAAAGTTAGTAAGCGTAAGTGCGATCGCCGCAAGCAATGCGCGACCTGAAAAAACTCTTTGGCTGCGAGGCATCTGCATCGTTGTCCCCCGAAAAATATACTGAACATGACGCCCGGTCAGAGCGCGTATAATCATGTGCCGTAGTCCCGCATCAACACCATATCTGTCCATTCACATTTGCGATGGGACGCACAAAATCCGCTGTGTGGTGCACCTCTGCACCGCCAATTAAGACAGAGCCGCCGAGATAAGTGATATATTTACAAAATTGAGCAAAAAAATGCCGAAATTGGTTGTCAATTTGCACTCCGAAAAATCGAGTCTTGGTTGGCGATTCGAAACGTGCCATAAGGCGGCAACTGCGGGGATAAATAGGCAGAGTATCCGTAACATCGGGTGCGAACAGGTAAGAACGGGACGAAATAGTTATGGCAAACGAATTGAGTACCGGCGTCACGCGCCGCGGTCTGCTTCGTGCATTTGCAGCCACAGCAGTTGTTGCAACTCCGACCTACGGCAATGCCGCTGGCTTTTTACGGGGAGGCGGCGATATTCGTCGGATCAAGATGTATTCTGGCCGAACAGGCGAGCGCATCGACATGATTTATTGGGTCGAAGGCAAGTATATCAAAGAAGCAGTCCAGGAAGTGCACCACTTCATGCGCGATTGGCGCACCAATGACGTGAAATTCATCGATCTGCGCACAATTGATGTGATGGCAGCGGCCCACAACCTGCTGGATTCGAATGAGCCTTACTTGCTGCTCTCTGGCTATCGCAGCCCAAAAACAAACAATATGCTGCGGTCTCGTTCCAAGGGTGTTGCGAAAAACTCCTTGCATATGAAGGGCCAAGCCGCTGATTTGCGTTTGTCCTCACGGTCGGTGAGCCAAGTGTCCCGCGCTGCGGCCGCGTGTAAAGGTGGCGGTGTTGGTCGCTACTCAGGATCCAATTTTGTTCACATGGATTGCGGACCAGTCCGCGTTTGGGGCCGCTAAACCCGCCTCTTCATTCAATAAACGATTCAAGCTCGGTCAAATGACTGGGCTTTTTTAGTTCAAGAACTTTCGCCGATCTCACGCTGATCAATCACATAGGTGTGGATCGAAAAAATGACCGCCTTCGAATTTGGCAATCTCACCAACACTTGACGCTCTGAACGCAGGAAATCATTTACTGTGCTGGGATCGTACTCGCTGTAGTCCTTCTCCAAACGCGGCTGATACAATGTCGCACCGGAATAGGCACGATTGAAGCGCCACAAAGGCCGCCCCACCTGTACGCCATCAAACAAGCGCTGCACGCGGCGGCGTACGTTTTCGTCATATTCATCAACGGGTTGGTGAATACGTCCCATCGGTTTTCCGATCTTCTCGCTCAGCGTCCAATGCGCGGGAAAGCATAGGATCGCGGCACTTAGGATATGCTCGTCTGACCCATCCGGTCGCTCCAAAATGCAGATGTCCTCTTGGATCAAATGGCCAATCACGATCAACGGCTCGCCGTTCAGATCAACACTTCGCCCATCAGGGCAAAGCATGTGATCGCCGACGCGCGTGAACCCCTCAAGGGTTTGAACCTGCGCAATAATCGCCTCAAACGCCTCATCAACAGCCGGCTCGCTGCTGTCAATCGTTGCGTGCACGTCGCCGCGCTGCTCGCCTATCAGCCTTATCCGCTCACGCATTTGCGCAGCATAGGCGGCATCAACACGCAACCAATCGCTCATCTCCAGCGGCTGTATCCCCGGCAAAGCGCGCATCACCTGCATCTCTTCAGGCAGATCTTTTTGGCAAATCTCGCTCATACCAATCCTGTTAGCAAAGCCGCCCCGCCCCGTCACCTGCCGAGTGGTGTTCAAAAACGACGCTTTCCAACGTCGCAGGCATGCATGCCAGCCGCCGAAACCCTTCGCATGATGAAGCGAACCGGAGGGCCAACACTTGAACCAGCACTACCGCGACGCGCGCAAGATTGATCCAAACCAAGGCGCGACCCTTGGCGATGGCACCCCCAATGACAACAACCGAATCGAAATTGGCCCAACGCAATTAGCCTTTGATGAATGGCGCGCGGCAGGGTTGGAGCTGCCCAATCTCGCACGCATGCGGGAGTATCGCTGGAAACGTCTAACTCAACATATCGTGGATCGCGGCTATGGCGGGCTGTTGATGTTTGACCCGCTCAACATTCGCTACGCCACCGACAGCACAAATATGCAGCTTTGGAACACCCACAACCCATTTCGCGCAGTGCTGCTTTGTGCAGATGGCTATATGGTGATTTGGGACTACAAAAACTCGCCTTTCCTCAGCGAATTCAATCCGTTGGTGCGTGAGCAACGCTCTGGTGCTGATTTGTTTTACTTTGATCGCGGTGACAAAGTGGATGTCGCAGCCGACGTTCTATCCAACGAAATTCGTGTGCTAATAGAAGAGCATGGCGGCAACAACAAACGCCTTGCCGTAGATAAGATCATGCTGCACGGCTTGCGCAGCCTTGAAGCGCAAGGCTTTGAGATCATGAATGGCGAGGAGGTTACCGAAAAGTCCCGCGCGATCAAAGGTCCAGATGAAATTCTCGCGATGCGTTGTGCCAATCATGCCTGTGAAACCGCCTGCGTCGAAATGGAGACCTTCGCGCGCGAAAATGTTCCCAATGGTACAACGTCAGAAGATGACATCTGGGCAGTCTTGCATGCAGAAAACATCAAACGCGGCGGTGAATGGATCGAAACCCGCCTGCTCGCCTCTGGTCAGCGCACGAATCCGTGGTTCCAAGAATGCGGCCCACGTATCACACAAAACAATGAGATCATCGCTTTTGATACGGATTTGATTGGTTCATACGGGATCTGCATCGATATCTCGCGCACATGGTGGATCGGTGATCAAAAGCCGCGCCAAGACATGATCGACTGCATGCGCCACTCGCATGACTTTATCATGCACAATATGTCCCGGCTCAAGCCCGGTGTAATGATCCCCGATCTGATTGATCAATGTATGGAACACCCTGCCAAATACAAAGCCCAGCAATATGGTTGCATGATGCATGGGGTTGGCCTGTGTGATGAATGGCCGCTGATTGCCCATAAAGATCACTATGTTCCGGGATCTTTCGAGTACCCGCTCAAAGCCGGCATGGTGCTTTGCGTTGAGGCGGCATGTGGTGAAGTTGGTGGCGATTTTTCGGTCAAGCTGGAGGATCAGGTGCTGATCACCGAAGATGGATTTGAGAATTTGACCAGATATCCTTTCGATCCGGTCTTGATGGGCGAATAACGCGTTCGATCACCTCCGCGCGACACTGTTGTAACACATTTTTCCTTTGGCACACAAAAGCCCCACCCTAGGAGCCAGCACTAGGATTCTGCCCCATGCCCACTGAACGCCTGACCTTCCCCGGCCATTCCGGCCACGACCTTGCCGCGCGGCTTGATATGCCGGACGGGCCCCATTTGGCGACCGCGCTGTTTGCCCATTGCTTTACATGTTCGAAAGATATTCCCGCCGCGCGCCGCATCGCACGGCGTCTTGCAAATTAGGGCATCGCCGTTTTGCGTTTTGATTTCACAGGTTTGGGCCATTCCCAGGGGGAGTTCGCCAACACGACTTTCTCCTCAAACGTGAATGACTTGAAAGCGGCCTCAGCCATGCTTGCACAGCGTGGCATGTCCCCAAGCCTGCTCATCGGGCACTCGCTGGGCGGGGCTGCAGTGCTGAAACTCGCGCCAGAGCTTGAAGGGATCAAGGCCGTCGTCACCCTTGGTGCGCCTTATAATCCATGGCACGTGACCCATAATTTTGGTGGTGCTTTGGATGAAATCGCAGCCAATGGCAAAGCAAGCGTGAATCTTGGTGTGCGCCCCGTTACTATCGGGCAAAGTTTTGTTGAGGATGTGAGCGCCGCGAATTTGAGGGATGCCATCACCGCTTCAAAAGCCGCGTTGCTAGTGATGCATGCACCGCTTGATACGCTTGTTGGCGTCGAAAATGCGACAAATATCTTTGTTGCTGCTCAGCATCCCAAAAGCTTTGTGACGCTAGATGATGCGGATCATCTCATAACCAACCCCGACGACGCCTGTTATGCTGCAAGTGTGATTGCGTCCTGGAGCACACGCTATCTTAAGCTGGCGCGTCCTGCGCCGCCGATCGGCACACCCGAAGGGGTCGTGCGCGTGCGAGCGGCCGATCCCCGCGGATTTTTGCAAGATGTCTATGGCGGCTCAAACCACCACACGCTTGCCGATGGGCCACTTGCCTATGGCGGAACCAATCGCGGTATGTCGCCTTATGGGTTCTTATCGGCGGCCCTTGGAGCATGCACATCCATGACGTCTCGCATGTATGCTCGCGCAAAGGATGACCATTGAAAGACGTGTCTGTCGATGTAAGCCACGACAAAGTACACGCGCAAGACAGCGGGACTTTGGACAAGTTAGATGCGTTCAAGCGAGTGATCACGCTTACCGGCACTCTGGACGATGCTCAACGCAAACGATCGCTAGAGATCGCAGATAAATGCGCTGTTCACAAAACATTAGAGCGTAGCTCTGAAGTGGTGACTGAACTTTCTTAAAAAGATAAAGGGCGCTGCAATCCCTGCAACGCCCTTTCCAGATTACTTTAAGGGGATAGCTTAACCGCGTGCACGGCCTACCATTTTCCATGCCAATGGCAGGATAATCCCGGCCATTACTAACTTTAGAACATCGCCCAGCAAGAAAGGTGTCAAACCCCACTGTAAGATCGGCTTGTCCCAGCCATAAAGCATGCCCAGCCAGATCAGGCCCGGCACATAGATCAAGACGTTGCCCAGCAACATCGCACCCGCCATTTTAGGCGCGGAGCGATCCCAACCAGCGCGGGCCAATGTACCAAGCGCAAGAACCGCCAGAACGTAGCCAACAAGATAGCCGCCTGTGCCGCCCATCATGTAGGTCAGGCCAAAGTTCTCTGCGGACGAGCCTGCAAAAATGTCAAAGCCAAGCGCACCGATCAACATGTAGCCAAGAATAGTCACAAGACCCAAACGCGCCCCGTAGGCCGCGCCCATCGTGAGTACTGCGAAGGTGCCCATGGTCATCGGGACCGGAAACATCGGAACTTTGATTTTCGCGGCAATCGCGAGGAAAGCGATGCCCGCCATGACCAAAACGGCCTTCTTCAAAAGCAGCTGCGTGCCCTCTTGTGGCGCGAGCACCTCGCTTAAAACTTTGTTGTTCAGAGACACGTTCATCTTTTTCTCCAGTCAAATTGAGTTGCAGCATATGTTCTTGGCTCTTCGCCAAGTGCAAGTGCAAAACCTCTTTTCGATCTATTGTGCCAAAGAATACTGCGTCTTCAAGACGTATTTCTTTTTTGGCCCGACCACGGACCAGGTTGAGCGCCAGCGCGGCCAGTCGGAGAAATCATAGGCAACGTCATATTGGTCAGGATCACACCAATGCGCGGCTTGCGCCGTTGCTTGCAATTCCAACCGATGGAAAAACCGCCCGTCTTCAAAAAAGAGATCAACGCTGGATTCTTGTGCGCGCCAAAGATAGCGGCGCTCTGCAACCATCGGCTTGGCACCTTGCATCTGCAAGTGCCCAGTCTCCGCATAAAGCCAGCAATCGCCCTGGTTTGATATCTCAGCACGGCCTGAAAACGTCGCCGTTTGATATGTCAACGCATCCTCAATGACACGCGACACTTGCCACTGGCCCAAAAAATCTTGCGGTTCCAATGTCATTTGCGGATGCATCCATCCGTGATGTCACCATGTTTTCCCGTAAAGCGAATGTGATCGCCTGCACGAAGCACCCAGTAACAATCCCAAAGATCGCGCGGCGGCCATTGGCTACAATATTGATTACCCTCGACGCGCCAATTGCCCCAACTGTCTGCCCCAGCGTTATAAAGCGTCTTCCCGCTCGCTCGGAAGTCTTGCCAAGCAAAAGCATAGTCCAAGGTTATTCCAGTCAATACTTTCTCGATTTCTACGCCATTCAATTCTTGCCAACCCTTTTCCTGATCTGCTGAGCAAAAATTCGCAAGCGCGAGAAGCATGGCAGCACCAAATAGGCCAAAAAGTCTCATATCGCGCTCCTTGCTTGAACCAAAATCAACACCAGACTAAGAGAGCGCAACTTCAGCTGAAAGTCATGAAAAGGACAATCGCGCATGATCCCTCGTTATTCCCGCCCCGATATGGTCGCTATTTGGTCGCCAAAAAGCAAATTCCGCATTTGGTATGAGATCGAAGCCCATGCTTGCGACGCTATGGCTGACCTCGGTGTGATCCCGCGCGAAAACGCGCAAGCAGTGTGGAAAGCCAAAGACGTCGAATTCGATGTGGCCCGCATTGACGAGATTGAAGCAGTCACCAAACACGACGTGATCGCTTTCCTTACACATCTGTCCGAGCATGTGGGCTCCGAGGAAGCGCGCTTTGTGCATCAGGGAATGACCAGTTCCGACGTCCTCGATACCTGCTTTAACGTGCAGCTTGTGCGCGCAGCAGATATTTTGATTGAAGACACCAAAGGCCTGCTTGCAGCGTTGAAACGGCGCGCGCTTGAACATAAAAACACCATCCGCATCGGTCGCAGCCACGGTATTCACGCAGAACCGACAACAATGGGTCTCACCTTCGCGCGGTTTTATGCGGAAATGGATCGCAATCTTACCCGCTTGAAGGCCGCACGCGACGAGATTTCGACAGGTGCAATTTCCGGCGCTGTCGGCACATTCGCCAACATTGACCCTGCGGTTGAGGAACATGTTTGCGCGCAGCTTGGCCTCTCGCCAGAGCCTATTTCGACGCAAGTAATCCCACGTGATCGCCATGCCGCGTTCTTTGCTGCCCTTGGTGTTGTGGCCTCCTCGATTGAGAATGTATCGACCGAAATTCGCCACATGCAGCGCACCGAAGTGCTTGAGGCGGCTGAATTTTTCTCAATGGGTCAAAAGGGCTCTTCTGCGATGCCTCATAAGAAGAACCCGGTGCTGACAGAAAATCTCACAGGCCTTGCACGTCTTGTGCGTATGACTGTGGTGCCTGCGATGGAAAACGTTGCCCTCTGGCATGAGCGCGATATCTCGCACAGCTCGGTCGAGCGTAACATTGGCCCGGACGCGACCATCACGCTAGATTTCGCCCTCGCACGTCTGACCTCTGTGATTGATAAGCTTTTGGTTTATCCTGACAATATGATGGCGAACATGAACAAGTTCCCAGGTCTTGTGATGAGCCAGCGCGTCCTATTGGCCCTCACCCAAGCAGGTACAAGCCGCGAAGACGCCTATCGATTGGTGCAACGCAACGCCTTGAAAGTCTGGGAAACGGGCTGCGATTTCAAAGAGGAATTGCTGGCCGATGAGGAAGTCGTTACCGCGCTCGGCGCTGAACAAATTGAAGCTAATTTCGATCTTGGATATCACACCAAGCATGTGGACACGATTTTCAAACGCGTGTTTGGCTAAGGTTGGAGTACATGAATCAGTTGGCTGGGCAAACATTTCTGGCCGCATGGCCGATCAACTGAGAGAAGCTATTGAAGAGCGCGGCACAGTTGGCGAAGAAGACGGTAAAATCGTCATGGCTGAGGTGGTTGCAGGCCTGCGCGATCTCGCTCAAAGTGCGGAAATATTGATAATAGAAAGCGTCGAGCCACAGTCCATGTTATCTGCTGAGCGATCGCCCTAGACAGAAGATTTATGCTTTGTTAGCGTTTCGGTATGGATACACAAACCGATGGCCGTAGATGGCATGATATGGGCGGGCAAGACGCCGGACCCATCTCTGACGATCAGCATGATTTTTCGCTTTGGGAGAAACGTGTCGACGCTTTGATGATTTTGTGCAGCGGCAAAGGGTATTTCACCGTCGATGGCCTACGGCGCGTTTTGGAAGACATGGGCGAAGAGGCCTTTGAGACTATGAGCTACTATGAGCGCTGGATTGCCTCCATCAACCAAAACCTGATCGAAAGTAGCGCATATACGACCGAAGAACTAGCTACCAAAATGGCCGAGGTCGAAGCACGCGGCACAACATATGGGGACGCAAGCCTTGGTAAATGATCCATTTGCAGTTGGCACAAGTGTGCGCATTCGCCCTTTTATGCCCCCGGGCCATGTCAGAGCACCCGTCTATTTGCGCGGCAAAACTGGTACGATCGAGCGCGCAATTGCGCCATTCAAAAACCCAGAGCAACTCGCCTACGGCTTGCCTGCCAAAGAACACATGCTCTACCGCGTGCGATTTCGTGCTGGCGATGTTTGGGACAAGGATGCAGAAAACCCTGACGATATGATCGAAGCTGAAATTTACGCACATTGGATCGAGAAAATGGACCAGTCCCATGCCGCATGATCATCACGACCATGTGTCCCCCTCTGGCCATCCCTACCGCGCTGACGACGACACGCCGCTAAGCTATTGGCAGACCATGGAAATTGCCGTTCGCGAACTATTGGTTGAAAAAGACATCACCACCGCAGAGGAAATCAACACTCAAATCGACGCGATGGATGCGAGATCCCCAGCCATTGGCGCAGCTCTCGTTGCGCGCGCTTGGTGTGATCCTGAGTTCAAGACACAACTTCTCGCCGATGCTTCTGCCGCAAGCCGTGAAATGGGCTTTGATATCGGACCGATGCACTTGATCGCGCTTGAGAACACAGCCGACACTCATAACATTGTCGTCTGTACCCTGTGTTCTTGCTATCCGCGCAATCTGCTGGGTCTGCCGCCGGATTGGTATAAATCGCGCGCCTATCGATCGCGCACTGTCAAAGAACCGCGCAAAGTGCTGTCAGAATTTGGGGTCAACTTACCAAATAGTATGCCCATTCGGGTCCACGACAGCACCGCAGATATGCGCTACTTTGTCATTCCCATGCGCCCTGATGGCACCGAAGATCTGTCACAAGACGCCCTTGCCGCATTGGTCACACGGGATTCGATGATCGGAACAGGTATCGCAACTGCGCCAATCACTTGAGCCTTTTGGCCAAGCCCAGTAAAGCGCTCTCTATGAAACGCGTTTCTCAATATATCACTAATCTTTTTCTGCGTGGCTTGATTGGTCTTGCGCTTAGCCTGCCTTACACGACGCGAGTGCGCTTGATGGGCTGGTTAGTTCAAAATATCGTCTCGCCACTTGCAGGCTATCCCAAACGCATTCGCGCGAACCTTGCTCATGTTCTGCCTGACCTAAACGACCAAGACATTGCGCAGCTTTGCAAAGATGTGCCCAATAATGCGGGCCGCACTTTGATCGAACTTTATTCAGGCGAAGATTTTGTTGCGCGCGCCATACAATCAAAAATCACTGGCCCAGGGTATACAGCGCTGAAACAAGCGCGTGCTGAGGGTCGTCCAGTCATCCTCGTCACTGGTCACTTCGGCAATTATGACGTCAGCCGAGCAGCTTTGATTGCCAAAGGCCACAACATGGGCGCGCTCTATCGGCGTATGTCCAACCCGTATTTTAACGAACACTACGTCAAATCAATCTCGACCATTGGCACCCCGATGTTTGAACAGGGTCGAAAGGGCATGTCGCAAATGGTCCGTCATATCAAGTCGGGTTCTGTACTAGGTATTTTGACCGATTTACACGCTTATGGCGGCAGCAAGCTCAACTTTTTCGACAAACCTGCAGTCACGTCATTGATCACTGCAGAGCTTGCATTGAAATACAATGCTGCCCTGATCCCGATCTACGCCATTCGGCAAGAGAACGGGTTAGATTTTGAAATTACAGTGCAGGCCGAAATTCCACACAGCGATGCAGAGGCCATGACACAGGCGGTAAACGACGGTCTAGAAGTCTTGATCCGCGAGAATATGCACCAATGGTTCTGGATTCACCGTCGCTGGAAGAACACTTAGTTCAAGGCAGCCGCCGCTTCGATTGGCCCATGATCCGCGCGTTGGATCAGCACTATAATCGGACCCTTCCCAGCGTTTTCCGCGAATGACAAAGGCGCTTGGCCATCCCACTTCTTAACAGTTTTGAAGTCAGACACGACGTTGACATAAGTGATCGTTCTACCCGCGTTCTCACCCCGCTTAATCGCAGACGTCCGCTTGCTCGTGTAGCTCACAAATTTCACTTCGTATTTTGCGGGACGTCGCGCAGTTGCAGCAATCGTGATCTTCCCGCCCGTGCGCACAGCTTTCATCACAACATCTTTCTGCGATCTTGAGTGCTTTGCAATCATGTCAGCCACATCCATCGGATGCGTGCCTATAACCGAATCCTCGCCTGCAATTATCATTTGCGGCGTATACACAGTGCGACGACCACCCGCTGCCGCATAAGAGCGTTGACGCGCAGCATTCTCAGGACGGCCGAATTCATCCTTCCAGCCGATATAATCCCAATAATCCACATGCATGGACAATGCGATCACATCGCTGCGCGCTGAAAGTTTGTGCATCAGCGAGTCCGCGGGCGGGCACGAAGAACAACCCTGTGAAGTAAACAATTCAATAACAACAGGCTGGTATTGCGCATAAGCAGTCCCAGAAAGACCGATCCAAAGTGCAGCAATGAGTTTTGATAGCTTTTTCATAAGGATCGATTCGTATAATTCGTTGCGTTAGATCCTAGATAGAAGCAATGCATTGAAATGACTAATCACCCTTTTGCGAGAGATGCGCGAGCATCCGTAACACTCTGGCTTCAATTTTCCGCAATTTCAGTGTGCAATAGTATACACTGCTTTTGTTTGCGCTGCCATTATAGGGCAATTTGCGCCCAAAATCATTCGAATTTGGACCCAAAAAAGAGACAGATATGCCCATCACAGTCGGTAAGGACACCAGAAACACCTGCAAGGATCTCAAGGTTGGCAGCGCATCCGTCGCTTATTATTCCATCCCAGCCGCAACAGACGCGGGCCTTGGCGATTTCACCAACTTGCCCGCCGCGCTTAAAGTGGTGCTTGAAAACAGGTTGCGCTTTGAAGATGGCAAGACGATTTGCGTTGACGACATCAAGACGTTCGCCGAATGGGGTGCGAAAGGCGGCAAGAGCCCACGCGAGATTGCGTGTAGCCCTGCCCGCGTTTTGATCCAGTATTTCAAGGGTGTTCCAACTGTTGTTGACCTCGCGGCGATGCGCTTAAGTCACTCGGCGGTAACCCACAAAAGATTAACCCGCTGAACCCTGTTGATCTGGTCATCGACCACTCTGTAATGGTTGACGAATTCGGCAACCCACGCGCCTTCAAAATGAACGTGGATCGCGAGTATGAGCGCAACATGGAGCGTTACACATTCCTAAAGTGGGGTCAGTCTGCCTTCTCTAACTTCCGCGTTGTGCCTCCGGACACAGGCATTTGCTACCAAGTGAACCTTGAGTATCTCAGCCAAACGGTTTGGACTGACGTTAACCAGAACGATGATGAAGTTGCCTACCCTGACACGCTTGTAGGCACAGACAGCCTCGCGACCATGGTGAACGGTGCAGCTGTTCTCGGTTGGAACGTTGGCGGGATCGAGGCGGAAGCGTCCATGCTCAGCCAACCGATTTCCATGTTGATCCCAGAAGTCATCGGCTTCGAACTGATGGGCACAATGATGGAAGACACGACAGGAACGGACCTTGTTCCTATGATCGTTGAGATACTGCGCGAAAAAGGCGCCGTTGGTAGGTTTGTTAAATTCTACGGCAAAGGCCTCGACTCGCTACCGCTCGCGGATGGTGCGACGATTGCGAACATGGCGCCGGAGTATGTCGCGACCTGTGGTTTCTTCCCAATTGACGGCGAAACACTGCGTTACTTGCGTACAACAGGCCGCGACAAGGACCGCATTGCATTGGTTGAAGCATACGCAAAAGAGAACGGTTTCTGGCGCGGCGACGACTATGCACCGAACTACACGGACACATTGAGCTTCGACATGGGCATAATCGTTCCTGCGATTTCGGGTCCCAAAGGTCCACAAGACTATGTGGCGTTGACAGGCGTCAAAGGAAGCGTTCCGCAAAGAAATGGAAGAGACCTTCAAGCGTCCAATGGGAAAAGAAGTCGAAGTCGCTGGCCAAGGTTTTTCGATGGAGAGAGGCAAAGTTGTCATCGCCTCCATCACGTCTTCCACCAACACATTCAACCCATACGTGATGATCGGCGCGGGTCTTGTAGCCCGCAAAGCGGTTGCTTTGGGTCTGAACCGCAAGCCTTGGGTGAAAACATCCCTTGCTCCCGGTTCTCAAGTGGCGACCGCCTATTTTGAGACGGCGGAGCTTCAGGACGATCTGTATGCTCGGCTTTAGCCTTGTTGTATATAGCTGCACGACCTGCATCGGCAACTCCGGCCCGCTTCAGGAAGATCTGAACAAAATCATCCATGAGGGCGATCTCGTTGCAACATCGGTTCTCTCTGGAAACCGCAACTTGAAGGTCGCGTCAGCTCAGATGTGCGCGCAAACTACCTCGCCTCACCGCCCCTTGTTGTGACGTATGCGATTGCGGGTACTATGGACATCAACCTCGCAACTGATCCAATCGCACAGACTGCGGATGGCAAAGGCGTTTACTTGAAAGACATCTGGCCCTCGACGCAAGAAGTCGCGGAGTTGGTCGAGCAGACGGTCACTCGCGAAGCGTTCCAGACGATTTATGCGGACGTATTCAAAGGCGACGAAAAGTGGCAGGGCATTGGCATCACCGAAGCCGAGACCAATAATTGGCCACCGGCATCGACCTACATCCAGAACCCACCCTACTTCTAAGGTATGAGCAAAGAGCCAGGCAAGATTACCTACATTGATGGTGCAAAAGTTCTGGCGCTGTTGGGGGATATGATCACAACGGACCATATCTCTCCTGCTGATACTTTCGTTGAAAGCTTTCCTGCGGGTCAGTATTTGACGAGTCACCAAGTGCTAGTGCGCGAGTTCAACTCCTACGGCTCGCGCCTTGGTAAACACGAAGTCATAATGCGCGGCACATTCGCCAACATTCGTATCAAGAACTTAATGCTCAATGGTGTTGATGTTGCGCAAACCTCGATCTTTGACACGGCAATAGCCCATCAGGAAGCGGGCACGCCACTGGTTGTCTTTGGTGGTGAGTAGTACGCGCGGGATCATCCCGTGACTGGGCCGCCAAAGGTACAGCGCTTTTGGATATGAAGGCTGTGATCGCGGAAAGCTTTGAGCGTATTCACCGCTTCGACCTTGTTGGTATGGGGGTGATCCCATTAGAGTTCACGGGTGGCGACAGCCGTAAATCGCTTGGCCTTACGGGTGATGAGAGCGTGTCTATCTCTGGTCTCGATACGATTAAGCCTTTGCAAGAGGTGCCTTGCACGATCACAATGGTGGATGGATCTGTCAAAGAGATCACGTTGAAGTGCCGCATCGATACCGCGATCGAGATCGAATATATCGAGCACGGTGGCGTGTTGCACTACGTTCTGCGCGACCTCGCGGCTGCGTAGAACGTGCAAAAAGAGTGTTGGGAAGGGGGCTGCTTCTGAACGGCTCTTTTTTTAATAGAGCGCTGCGTTTTTTGAGAGTGTAGATGAGTTTAAAGAACGAGATAATGCGGCGGAATTATTTGCCTAAAGCTTTGTTCAATTCTGGCAGGAAACGCTGCTCATAGTCGCTGCCAATCAACGGGCCTGCGAAACGGTATAGCACTGTACCGTCTTCATCGAGGATGAAGGTTTCTGGCGGGGCTGTTACGCCCCAATCAATCGCAGTGCGCCCTTGTGGATCAAACGCCACTACTTTGAACGGATCACCATCGTCTCGAAGGTATTTCGACGCCGCGAGAGCCGTGTCTTTGAAATTGACACCAATGATCGGGTACGACTCTGCAAGTTCGAGCAGTTTGGCATGCTCGGCACGGCAAGGTGGGCACCAGCTGGCCCAGAAATTTACCAATGTGACCTCACCATTTGCCAAGTCGGCTTGGGTCACGGGCGCGAAACCTTCTAATTCGGAAGCAGTTTCAATCTGTGGCGCAGGTTGGCCGACAAAGACAGATTCTAATTCGTCTTTCCCCTCACGGTACATGCCGGCGTAAAACAAGGCAGCTAGGCTGAGGAAAATCGCCGGTGGCGCGATCATTAAAGGGGATATCTTAGCCATTGCGGCGCTTCTCCACCTCTTCAAGTGCGGCTTTGGCGCGGCGTGATTGCCAAACGCTGAGCACAACAATACCAATCAGCAACACAATGGAGGCAGCATAGGCGCTCAGCACCGCATCCGCATATTTTCCAAGATCCGGCATCATCCCATGCGCTCCCGTGCGAGAAGGGCCGATGTGCGGCGCGCGCGGATTTCTGTGCGCGTGCGTAGCAAAACCAGCACCACGAATAAAAGTACAAAGCCCGCGATACAAAACAGCAAAGGTTGGTAGAACACATCCGCCACGTTCTTTTCTTTATCAAGCGAAAGAGACGCGCCTTGGTGCAGGCCTTGGTTCCAGAAATTAACCGCGTAGCGCGACAAGATCGCAAAGACTGAGCCAACCAGACACAGGATCGAGGTGAGGTCAGCTGCTGTATCATTGTCTTCAATCGCCGCCCAAAGCGCGATGTAGCCAAGATAGAACAGGAATAAGATTAGGAATGAGGTCAGGCGCGGATCCCATGCCCACCATGTGCCCCACATGGGTTGTCCCCAGATCGCACCTGTGACGAGCGCGATCAAAGTCATCACTACGCCAATCGGGGCCGCCGCTTTGGCCGCGAGCGCGCTGACATGATGACGCCGGATGATCCAAACGAGCGAGGTCACTAACATCATCATCCAAACGTTGATTGCCATCAGCGCAGACGGCACGTGCAGATAGATTATTTTCACAGTAGAGCCTTGGCGAAAATCATCAGGTGTATAGAAAAACCCCCAGACAAGGCCAATCACAAGACAGATCCCCGACAGCCAAGCCGCCCACGGCAAAATGCGACCCGAAAGGGCCATGAATTTCACCGGATTTGCGTATTCCCATAAAGACATATTGCTGATGTATCCCTTAGGCGTGACGGCTTCAATTCACTTTAACGAATGTTTACGCGCAATACTGCGGCAGAGGCAAAAGGTAGCAGTGCAATCACCCCGGATGTTATCCCCGCAAGCATGAATAAGGGCGTCGATGTCTCAAGCCCCTGTGCGCCGCGCCGCGCCGCTTCTGCGCCGTAGATCAAGGTCGGCACGTACAGCGGCAGCACCAGAAGTGACAATAGCAAGCCGCCGCGCTTGATGCCTACAGTAATTGCCGCACCGAAGGTCCCAATCACGCTTAGCGCAGGCGTTCCAAGGAGCAGTGACAAGACAAGCGGTACATATCCCGCGCTCGGCAGGTTCAAGAGCAGTGCAAAAAACGGCGCGGCAATGACCAAAGGCAGTCCTGTTGTCAGCCAATGCGCCAATGCTTTGATGCTCACAGCCGCCTCCATCGGGAGCGGAGCGCAGGCAAGCAAATCGAGCGTGCCATCCTCCCAGTCCAGCGCGAGGATTCGATCAAGCGACAAAAGGCAGGCCAACAAAGCACCAAGCCACAAAATGCCGGGTGCGATTTCAGACAGAAGCTCACTTTGCGGGCCAACGCCAAACGGCACCAGCACTGTAACTATCAAAAAGAACGCGAGACCAAGGCCAAAGCCACCCCCTGCCCTAATCGCAAGCCGTAGATCGCGAATAAGGAGCGCTTTCACAAGAACCCCTCCATCGCATCATCGACCGAAATCGGCACGCGCGCTTTAAAAGGCGCGACGTCCAAAATGTCAGCGTCCAGACCCAGGTCAATATGCGTTGCAATCAGCGCGAGACCGCCGGCTTCAAGATGCGCGCAAATCGCAGCTGCGAACATCGCAACCGCATCAACGTCCAAAGAAACCGTCGGCTCATCCAAAACCCAGATCGGGCGTGCAGAAACTAAGAGGCGCGCAAGCCCAAGGCGACGTTTTTGCCCCGCAGACAGCGCACCCGCGGGACGCAGCGCCAGCGGTTGCAATGCAAAGGCATCCAAAGCGCCATTGATATCGCCTGTGCCGAAAACGGCAGCCCAGAATTCCAAATTCTCTCGCACAGTGAGGGCCTGCTTGATGCCATCTGAATGAGCCGCGTAAGCGATGCTGTCTTCAGGCGTATCAATCGAACCGTTCAACGATGGTTGCAGCCCTGCAATCGCACGTAGAAGCGTAGTTTTGCCGATCCCATTAGGGCCACGCAGGATCAGTGCAGTTCCTGCCTCAACGCGAAAGGTGAGGCCTTCAAGCACCGCGATACCACCACGGGCAACGCCTAAATCTTGAACCGCCAGATGCACTACTTTGTGACCGGAAGCAGGGCCGCAGCAACGCGTCTGCCATCATTGATCAACACATTGTATGTGCGGCACGCGGCCGGTGAATTCATCGCCTCTGCACCAAGGCTCGCGTCGTCCAGCTTCTGGCGAAACTCTTTCGGAAGATACGCCACCTCATCCCCCGTCCCGATGAAAATCACATCGATCTCGCCTGCCATCGCAATCAAACTGTCCGCATCTTCATAGCCGCCCCAAGGGCGCGCGCCTGTCGCGGTGACGATCATCGGCGCTTCAATCACTTCGCCTGCGATTCGAAAAAAACCAGGGCCATAGCCTTCAACAGGCTTGGCGTCGTCAAACTCGATTTCAGTCATGCGCATGTTGCGTCACCCCCAGATTGGTAGCCCCCGCACCGCGGAGATGCCGATGATGATATAAGCCACTCTCCTGTAGAGCGTCTCGCGCGCGGGGTCAAAGAGCGCGGTGCCCATCACCGTGCCAAGTGCAACGCAAGGCACTAGGATCAAGCCTAGAATGATCGCTTGCGTGACCAGCAAACCTTGGAGGCCCATAACCACAAAAATGATCACATCAAAGCCCAGCAAAAACAGCATGATCGTCGCGCGAATTGTGCTCGGCGCATGTGAGCTGGCCATATAGAACAAAATGACCGGTGGCGCTGCTAATCCGGCCGCACCGCCAAGCAAGCCACCACCCGCCCCGACACCATATACATTGGCTGGCGTTAGTCGCCCCGAATAGCGCAGGCCAAGCACAAGAAAAGCAAGCAAGAATAGTGTCGCGATGGAGACGACATAGCGAAACATATCAGCGTCAAAGCGACTAAGCAGCCAAACGCCTAAAACAGTTGTAACCGCTGCCGCTGCGATAAGCCGTTTCAAATCGGGCCAATCCGCTTCGCGTATCGCGCGCGGCACCGCTGGCAATGGGCCAATTAAATCCATCACCACCAACGTCAAAATCGCCGAAACCGGATCAAGAAATTGCCCAACAACAGGGAGATAGATCATCGCGGTGCCAAATCCCGCAAAGCCACGCACTGTGCCTGCAAGCAAAGCCGCAAGGCAAATCCAAATCAGCCCTTCGGTTTGAAGGACTGATGTCAGAAAATCAGGCATCAATATTCGCAAATTGCGTGCCCGCGTTGGCGTCTGGCTTGTTGGTCCAGTCGCGCTTAACGCCAAGGAACAGCAGGATCGCGGAGGCCACAAAAATGGAGCTATACGTTCCTACGATTACACCCCAGATCATCGCAAAGACGAAGCCACGGATCACATCCCCACCCAACACGAACAACGCAATCAGCGCCAAAAGCGTGGTGACAGAGGTCATGAACGTCCGGCTCAGTGTTTCATTGATAGATATGTTGAGAAGCTCTTTGAGGTCTTTCTTCTTATACTTGCGCAGATTTTCACGCACGCGGTCAAACACAACCACCGTATCATTGAGCGAGTAGCCAACAATCGTCAGTAAAGCTGCGATAATCGCAAGGTCGAATTTGATCTGGAGCGCTGAGAAAATGCCAATTGTGAGGATAACATCGTGCACCAATGCGGCCACTGCGCCCAAGGCAAACTGCCACTCGAATCGCAGCCAGATGTAGATCAATACCGCCGCAATTGCGAGGATCACCGCAATTGCCGCTGTCTGGATCAATTCGCCAGACACCTTTGGGCCAACGGATTCGACGGAAACGAATTTGATATCAGGGGCAATGACTTGCAGGGCAGTTTGCACCTCGGCGATGAGGTCAGACTTAACAGCTTCTTGGCCTTCTTGCGTCTCGATACGCACCATTGCGACGTTTTGATCTGCTTCAAACGTGGGATCAAACACCTCTGAGATTGAGATATCTCCTAGCCCTAACGGTGCCATCGCATCGCGGTAAGCACCAACGTCTATTGGCGTCGTGCTTTCGGTGCGGATTGTTGTGCCGCCTTTGAAATCAATACCGTAGTTCAGGCCCTGATAGAGGAAGGACGCAAACCCGACGACCATCAGCACCAAAGAGAGCCCGATCCACATTTTAGAACGCGAGAAGAAATCAAATTTTGTGTCTTGTTTGACCAGTCTTAGGCGCATCTCACACCTCCAGTGTTTTGGGGCGTTTACGTTCAAACCACATCACAACAATCAAACGCGTGACGAAGATGGCGGTAAAGACCGATGTGAGAATGCCAAAGCCAAGCGTGATCGCAAAGCCGCGCACAGGGCCGGAGCCCATAACGAAGAGGATCACGGCCGTGATAAACGTAGTAAAGTTCGCGTCAATAATCGCGCTCAGCGCTTTTTCATACCCGAGATCAATCGCACGCGCGGGTCCTTTTGACGACTTCAGCTCTTCGCGGATCCGCTCAAACACCAGCACATTGGCGTCCACTGCCATACCGATGGTCAAAACG
The DNA here is from genome assembly GCF_018607995.1 of Planktotalea sp. Lineage (GTDB taxonomy): Bacteria > Pseudomonadota > Alphaproteobacteria > Rhodobacterales > Rhodobacteraceae > Planktotalea. The sequence continues at coordinate 83,798 of NZ_JABBAL010000019.1, read as the reverse complement.
ATGCCCGCAATACCCGGCAAGGTAAGCGTCGCACCCACCATGCTGAGCAATCCAAAGATCAGACCAACGTTGATGATAAGTGCTATATTGGCGAAAATGCCGAATGTGCCGTAGCTTAGGAACATAAAAATCAGCACAGCCGCAAAGGCGACGATGCAGGCCACTTGCCCCGCCTTGATACTGTCCGCGCCCAGCTCTGGTCCGATGGTGCGTTCTTCAAGAAATTCTAGCCCCGCAGGCAGGGCACCCGCACGCAACAGAACCGCGAGATTGGTTGATTCTTCGACGGTAAAGTTCCCCGTGATGATACCAGACCCACCTGGAATGTGGCTTTGGATCACGGGCGCAGAAATCACTTCGCTATCAAGAACAATCGCAAAGGGACTGCCGATATTTTCGGCTGTGTAGTCGCCAAACTTGCGCGCCCCTGTCGGATTAAATCGAAAATTGACTGCAGGACGTCCGTTTTGATCAAAGGCTGGCTGCGCATCAACCAATTCTTCACCGGTCACAACAGGCGCGGATTCGAGCGTGTAAAATGCGCCCTCTTCATCCAAGGACGGAACAATTTCATTGCCCAGACCCGCACTCGCATCAGGGTCCGAACCGCGACCCACAACAGGTTGAAAGGTCAATTGCGCGGTTGTTCCGATGATCGCTTTCAGTTCTGCAGCAGAGCCTATGCCCGGCACTTGGATCAAAATGCGGTCCGTGCCTTGGCGCTGGATCGTTGGCTCACGCGTGCCCACCTCATCGATACGGCGGCGAATGATTTCAAGAGACTGCTGCATCGTGCGCTCATCCGTGGCGCGTTTTTCAGCCTCTGACAGGCGGATGGTGAGAACGCCATCATCACTGCTGACTTCGATGTCGGACGCTCCAACACCGGAGAGCGACACAACCTGTTGTGCGAGACCACGCACGACTTCCGAGGCGCGCGCTGTGCCCTCAGGTTCGGAAATACGCACTTTTAATTCGTCGCCAGCAGAGGGCTGCAAACGGATCGTGCCAATTGTCGCGCGCTCTGGACGCAACGCATCGCGCACTTCGGGCCAGAAAGCTTTCATGCGCGCAGAATAGACGTCCTGCACTTTGACTTCGGCCAGCAGATGCGCTCCCCCACGCAAATCCAAGCCCAAGTTTACAAGGCCAGAGGGCAAGTAGCCCGGCCATTGCCCCGCCATTGCATCGCGTTCCGGTGAATTGCCAGACACTTCGATTGCGGCGAGTGCATCGTTTTGCTGTTCAACTTTGGAGTAAAAGGCATTCGGAAGCGCCAGTAGCAATCCGAGCGCACAAACCGCCCAAATAACCACCCGTTTCCACAGGTCAATTTGCAACATCTGTCAGGCCTTTCACACCATCCAGCCGCAGCGCGTTCGTTTACGCGGAGGCAGGCTCTGTTTTGTTGATCACATTGGTGATCGTGGACTGAACAACGCGGACTTTCACGCCTTCTGCCAGCTCGACCTCGATCTCGTTGTCATCTTTGACCTTGGTGACTTTACCAATGAGCCCGCCCTGCGTGATCACCTGATCCCCGCGTCGCAGCGCTTCCACCATTTTCTGGTGCTCTTTCAGCTTTTTCTGCTGAGGGCGGATAAGCAGGAAATACATGATCGCGAAGATCAAAATAAGCGGAACGAATTGGCCGAGTGCGCCAGCATCCATGTGGAATATCCTTTTTGAAATTGGCTTGTCGCGCAAGCACGTCTAAATTTGGCCAGAACCTATGATCACTCACAGAGCTTTGCAATGGCCTGCGAACAGGTTTGAGACATTCCAACAACTGTAGCTATGCGGTCACTGCATAGCGGACATGCTGCACTTGCAGCATTTTCTGCCTTGATAACGAGCACTGCGCACATTATTTAAGCTACACGAGGATGACGATGGTGCTGAGGTACCTAGCCCTTGTACCTCCCTGTTGGACTTCGGCCGAGCTTATGCTCGGCCTTTTTTTTGGCCAATCGTGATTTGCTTACATCCCTTATTTTCAATCATAAATCGACATGATTTTAGCTAAGGGCTTTTTCATCTTTGCAACACCGGGCACTGTTGCGTCCTCGGACGGATGACCAACCGCTAGAATCATCACGGGTTTCTCCGACGCAGGCCGTCCAAGCAGCCCGTTCAAGAACTTCATCGGATTCGGCGTGTGGGTGAGGCAAGTCAGCCCTGCATGATGCAATGCAGAAATCAAAAAGCCCGTTGCAATGCCCACACTTTCAGGCACGTAATAGTTTTTGTAGCGCGTGCCATCGTCAAACTCGCCCCAGCGCTGCGCAAAAATCACGATCAACCACGGCGCAATATCCAAATGCGGTTTATGTGCATCCGTGCCAATCGGTTCCAACGCTTTGATCCATTCATCGTTGCACCCACCCGAATAGAACTTTTTTTCCTCTTCCTCAGAGGCCAGTCGGATTTGATGCTTCACCTTTGCATTTGAAATTGCAACAAAATGCCATGGCTGATGATTGGCCCCCGATGGCGCAGAGCCTGCAGCCGTTATCGCCGCATCAATCACCTCTTGGGACACAGGTGCGTCACAAAAATCGCGCACGGAGTGGCGTTTTTGCATGTAAGCAAGGTGGTCCTGAACTGCGCTCAAGCTCTCCTGCTCCGACAGGTCCACCCGATCTGGCAAATCCGTTGCGGAATAGTCAAGTTTCTCGCGCGAAAACATGGTTCATTCTCCTTCGTCAAATTGGGCTTGCCAAAGAGCGGAGTTTCTTTGTTTCGCTTGGGTCCCCGCCAAACCCATAAGGTGCCAGAAGAAGGCTTGATTGGACGAGAGTGCTGGTTTGCGAATGCCCCCTTCGACATCTTTCAGGATTTCAATCGTGCGCAGGTTCGTGCAGCTCATAAACACAGCCTCCGCGCCCTTGTCTTTCCCGAGCATAATCGCAGCATCGCGAATAGAGGCCGGATCAATCCGCGCAACCTTCGTTTCAACTGGTTCATTGAACGTCCCAAATACAGGCGTTTCAATACCTTGCGCACTTAAAGCACTGCGCAGACTTTCACTAACCACTTCGGTGTAGGGTGTTAAAAGCGCAAGCTTGCTGATGCCAAGTGCCGAGCAGGCTGCGACAAGTGCCGTGACAGGGTTGGTCACATGCGCCGTGCTGCAACCCATCTCTATCATTTCAGCGACACGATCTGAGCCAATGACACTCGATGCAGACGTGCATCCATATCCCACAACATCGAAATCCACCGTCTTTGGCAAAAGCCCCGCAGCACGCGGTAAATCAGCCTCCATCGCGGCAAGGCTGTCGTTCGATACTTCCGACGCACTTGGAATACGCGACACGAACGTTGCGATGTCATCGTCTGGTAAGACCCGCCGTAATTCCGCCTCCATCGTCTCATCAGATTGCAAGACGATCAAACCAATCCGCCCGTCCGTGCCGATTTGCGGCGCAAGTGTATAGGGCAAACTCATGTATCAAGTCGCATCACTTGCGCAGAAGGTGCAGGAGACAAACGTTCCCATCCCGTATTCGTCACCACATAGTCATCCTCATGCACCATAAGGCCAGCACCACCTGACACGGACACAGCGGGTTCTAATGTGATCACCATGCCCGCCTCCAACACCGTGTGATCATCCACAATGAACGACAACCCTTCGGTCAATTGCAAGCCAAGCCCATGCCCCAAACGCCCCGCACTTTGGCCCCCTGCACCACCTGTGCAGACTTTATCCATCGCGTGGAAGATGTCGGCAGCTGTCGCGCCTGCTTTAAGCACGGCTTCGCCTGCTAGGGTCGCTTCCATCAGCTTGTCATACGCGCGCGCAATCGAGTTGCTTGGCGTGCCAACACTAAAGTTGCGATCAAAATCACTGAAATAGCCGTTACGAATGAGGCCTGTGTCCAACATCAAGACCTCGCCCACTGCCAACGGATCATCACTGGCAGTAGAGATCACATCATCATAGCCATCGTGGCCTTTGCCACCAGAAAGATAGGGCACCCAATCGGCACCCTCCTCCAAGCAGAGAATTTGAAACCCACGAAACACATCACTCAACGACGACCCTGCGCGCGCTTTTTCGGGGACGCGCGCAAAAGCACGTCCGGCGATCTGGCAAGCCTCGCGTATCGCATCCACTTCGCGCGGCGATTTCACCATCCGCGCAGCGCGCATGACCTGCATGTCAGTGCCAATCTCGATCTCTTCGCGCAGCTTGATCCAATCGCCAAGTGGCATCCTCAAATGGCTCTCGATCCCATGCGGTGTGCCAATGCGACCCGCACCTGCCACCTCGCGCAAGCAATCGCGCAGAAGCGAGATGCCATCGTCCTGATAATCAGGCGCAGACCATGTTCGGATGTCCTCAACAACAGAGCGCGACATCAGTTCAGCGCCAATCGACGGGATCACAGCGATGGGCAGTCCATTTATGGGCAAAACCAGGAACCAAGGGCGAGTCGGGCTTTCCCAAAACCGCGTAAGATAGCCGGTGAGGTAGCGAATATCCGCCTCTTGCGTCAGCAATAACGCCGACAGGTCGTGCGCGACCATGCGGGTTTGCACACCTTTGATCCTTGTCAGGAATTCAGCCCTGTCGAACATTAGGCACCCTCGCTCAAGATACACAAAACACTGGCGTCACTTGGTAGGTCACTTAGTAATGCCGCCGCTACCCCAGCCGCGCCTGACGTACTGGAGGCAAGGGCGACGTCAGCGAGCTTGGGCAACACAGCAAAAGCTTCCTCTTCAGAAATCAATACAATTTCATCTGCATCGTGCGAGAGCCCCTTGAGTGCGATAAGCGACGCTTCTTTGCAATCGAGCCGTCCCATGTCCGAGACTGGTCCGCTGGCGGGTACGAAGGCCCCTGCTTTGATCGAATCGTAAATGGCGGGTGCGAATTCAGGCTCGACCACCGTGATCTTCGGCCCGTCACCCCAAACATCGCGGAACAAGGCGGCGCATGCACCCGCCAATCCGCCAACGCCTGCTTGCAAAAAGATATGTGTCGGTTCTTCCATTTGCTCTGTGCATTCTGCGGCCATCGCAAGATAACCTTCCATCAAGCGCTGCGGCAGATCGAAATACCCATCCCACGAGCTGTCAGAAAGCAAGGTCCAACCGTTGTCTTTAGCCGCTTTCTGCGCGCCTGCCATGCTCGCTTCGTAGTCGTCACCCTCGATGACAACGTCAGCGCCCTTTTCACGCAAACGATCCGCAAAATCGCTTGGCACGGTCTTGGCCAAATAAATGACAGCCTTAGCACCAAACACCTTGGCACCTGCGGCCACCGATATACCGTGGTTGCCCGCACTCGCCGTTATATACGTGCGCCCATCAAGCGTGCCGTGCTGGGATTCGTGCGCGATCACGTAGGCCGCCCCTAAAGCTTTGAAACTGCCCAAGCCCATGCGCCCGCGTTCATCTTTGATGTGCAGGCCAAGCGCGCTCACCATTGGCGTCACGCTATGTACTGGGCAGCGATCAAGCAGCGCGCGCGACGCGTCGGCATTGACCGAAGGCACAGGCGCAGTCTCTAGCCCAACGCTGATCCCCTGCCTGCGATATGTGTTTTGCAAAACCTGCATGAGATCCCCCCTAAGAATGTGTGCCACATCATTGCAAAAACCGCGCTGCGTCAACGTCTGAAAAGCCCTGCTTGTCGCATTGCCCCTAGAGCGTTTAGCCAGTAAGACACGCACAAATGGACGTTTTGGGGACCAAACCAGATGCAAGAGCCTACTATCACCACCGATCTCATCGCCTCTCACGGGCTAAAACCAGATGAATATAAGGTGATTTTAGAGATCATAGGACGCGAACCAAGCTTCACCGAACTCGGTATTTTTTCCGCCATGTGGAACGAGCATTGTTCTTATAAATCCTCCAAGAAATGGCTGCGCACGCTACCAACAGAAGGTCCTCAGGTCATTTGCGGCCCCGGTGAAAACGCGGGCATTGTCGACATCGGAGACGGCCAAGCGGTTGTTTTCAAAATGGAAAGCCACAATCACCCTTCCTACATTGAACCCTACCAAGGTGCTGCGACAGGCGTGGGTGGCATTCTGCGCGATGTGTTCACCATGGGCGCCCGCCCAATTGCAGCAATGAATTCGCTTAGCTTTGGTGAGACATCTCACTCTAAAACCCGTCAGTTGGTAAACGGTGTGGTTGAAGGTGTTGGTGGATATGGCAACTGCTTTGGCGTCCCAACTGTCGGTGGTGAAGTGCGCTTTGATCCCGCCTACAACGGCAATTGCCTTGTGAACGCTTTCGCAGCGGGTCTCGCGGATACAGACAAGATTTTTTATTCAGCAGCTTCTGGCGTCGGCATGCCTGTGGTCTATCTTGGTGCAAAGACGGGCCGTGATGGCGTTGGCGGCGCGACCATGGCTTCGGCTGAATTCGACGACACAATTGAGGACAAACGTCCCACAGTCCAAGTAGGTGATCCCTTCACTGAAAAGCGCCTCATGGAAGCCACGCTAGAGTTGATGCAAACTGGTGCAGTGATTTCGATCCAAGATATGGGTGCTGCGGGCCTAACCTGCTCTGCGGTGGAAATGGGCGACAAAGGCGGGCTTGGCGTACGCCTTGATCTTGAATGCTTGCCAGTGCGTGAGACTAATATGACGGCATATGAGATGATGCTTTCGGAATCTCAGGAACGCATGCTGATGGTTCTCAAGCCCGAGTTTGAAGTAGAGGCTAAAGCCGTGTTCGACAAATGGGATCTGGATTTCGCAATCGTCGGTAAAACGATTGAGGAAGACCGCTTTTTGATCGTACACAACGGTGAGGTAAAAGCGGATCTGCCCTTGAGCAAACTCGCCTCTTCCGCGCCAGAATATGATCGTCCTTGGGTGGCGACACCCGCTGCTGAAACACTGAGCGATGTGCCGCAAATTGATCCGATTGATGCTATAAAAACAATACTGAGCAGTCCGAATTACGCCTCCAAGCGGTGGGTGTATGAGCAATATGACAGCCAGGTCATGGGTGATACCATCCGTATTCCAGGTGCAGGCGCGGGCATTGTGCGCGTACATGGCACGCCAAAGGCGCTCGCCTTCACCTCCGATGTGACGCCTCGCTATGTTATGGCGAATCCTGTTGAGGGTGGGAAACAAGCGGTGGCCGAAGCTTACCGCAACTTGACAGCTGTCGGCGCGAAGCCCTTGGCGACAACAGACAATATGAACTTTGGCAATCCTGAAAAACCCGAAATCATGGGCCAATTTGTTGGCGCAATTGATGGGATTGGCCAAGCGGTCAAAGCACTGGATATGCCCATCGTGTCGGGCAACGTCTCGCTTTATAATGAAACCGATGGCACAGGCATTCTACCTACCCCGACGATTGGCGCGGTTGGTTTGCTGGCCTCTGAAGACGAATTGATCATAGGTGATGTGCGCGACGGCCATGTCGCGATCTTGATTGGGGAAACCACGGGGCACTTGGGCCAATCTGCACTGCTCGCAGAAGTGTTCAATCGCGCTGATGGCGACGCCCCCCATGTTGATTTGGCCGCTGAATCCAAGCACGGCGATTTCATCCGCGACAACCGCGAATGGATCAAAGGCTGCACGGACCTCTCTGATGGTGGTCTTGCATTGGCCGCCTTTGAAATGGCTGCGACTGCTAACGTAGGGCTGACACTTGATAGTGCGGACACGCCCGGATTGTTTGGCGAAGACCAAGCCCGTTACCTAATCGCGTGCAACTTCGATCAAGCAGAAGCGCTTATGGGGGCTGCGACGAAAGCAGATATCCCCATAGCCTTCGTTGGCAAATTTGGCGGAGATGATGTGACGTTTGGTGGCTCTTCCGCGCCACTTGCAGAGTTGATTGCCGCCTCAGAGGAGGTATTTCCGAGCTTGTTTGCCTAAACGCCTCTTGCTCAACCCCCGTCCCACTTCTACATCTTACGCGAAGAGATTTTGAAAGGCACAGAAATGGCAATCACAGCGCAAGAGATTGAAACGCTTTTGAATGACGCTTTCCCTGAGGGGCAAGTGACGGTGCAAGGCGACGACGGTCAGCACTTTGCGGCTGAAGTGATCGATGCTTCTTTCAAAGGTAAGAACCGCGTGCAGCAACAACGCTCTGTCTATGCGGCCTTGAAGGGCAAAATGGACGGCAGTAACGGCGAATTGCACGCGTTGGCTTTGACGACAAAAGTCCCAAGTTAAGGAAAGTACCTTGCACAGGACTTGGAAAATTCTTCTTAATATTTTCCGTCCGCACAAGCATGATGCAGCCAACCCGCCATTGGGCACGGAAGCCACAGACCTCAAAATTATCAACCGCGTCAACGCTGAGAACGATAGATTAAACAAGCTAAATGATAGCTATCGCCACCGTTAAAACGACACATTAAGGAAATCAGAAATGAGCGATATTAAAGAAGCCATCCAAACAACCGTCACTGACAACGCTGTTGTGTTGTTCATGAAGGGCACAAAAGAGATGCCACAATGCGGGTTTTCATCCCGTGTGGCGGGTGTGTTGAACTACATGGGCGTTGAATTTGCGGACGTAAACGTGCTCGCAGATGAAAACATGCGCCAGGGCATTAAGGATTTCTCTGACTGGCCAACGGTCCCACAGCTCTACGTCAAAGGCGAGTTTGTTGGCGGCTGCGATATCATCACGGAAATGACGCTGTCGGGCGAGTTGGACACTCTTTTTGACGAGAATTCCGTCACTTATGACAAAGACGCGGCGGACAAAATCCGAGAATCAAACGGCTAATCCACAGCCTCATATTTAGCGATATGATGCCCGCTGCGCACTGCGGCTTCGCAGGCTAGCGCCATAGATTTACGACTGTCCGCCTCGGCCACGCGCAGAGGCGGATGATAAATCACCTCAACCTTCCCCGCTTTGCGCACCGCAAGTGTCTTTATCAAATGCGGGAAGAAATCCATCGCGCCCCACCACCCGTAAAAACGTGCCTCTTCGCCGGATGGCGCGAAATAGTTCACCGTAACAGGTTGAACCCAAAGAATATCTTTCAATTCAGGCGTAAAGAATGCCGCAAATAGCGTTGATTTGAATGGCAGCACTCGCCTCCCATCGGTCGATGTGCCCTCTGGAAAAAACAGCAGTTTGTGTCCTGCATTCAAACGCCCTTCAAACACCTCTTTTTGCGCGCGCGCTTTGCGCGGGTTGCGCTCGATGAACACCGTGCCCGTCGCTTTCGCTAATACGCCAATGCCAGGCCAACGCGCCACCTCGGACTTGGAGACAAAATACACGCGCTTCGCCGCGTTGAGTGCAAAAATATCAAGCCAAGAGCTGTGATTGGCAACTACCGCCCCCGCGTCCTGCATTTGAGTGCCCTTGACCGAGAATGGCATCCCCATCAAGCGAAACGCATTGCGACAGACAAATTGGGTAATGAAAGGCGTCATCGGACGACCCAGTCCAAAAATTGGCCGTTCTATCAAACGTAACAGCAACAAAAGGATCAGACATCCAAACACAAGAAAAAGGATTGGAACCGCTCGCATCACAAAGCGGAGCCATCCCATGAGCCCAATTGTGCTTAGATCGACTGTATCGTCGTTATCTGGGGCCCACGTCGGTGTCATCGTGCATGCTCCTTTGTGTAAAGCCTGCGTATCTTATCGCTCGTTTTGTTAACGTCCAAGACAAGGCACACATCGGTAGTGTTAAACCTGTGATCTACGTGCGCCCCGCCGCCGACACCGCCACCTAGCCGCAAATAAGCTTTGATCAAAGAGGGCATCTGCGTTATCGCGCTTTTGCGATCTATGTCATCGCTAGTATTTCCAGAAAAGACAGCACGCGGATGACGCGCGATAGGGCGAATACCCACAGGACAAAGATGGTTCTTTTGCAATAACGTCAGAGGCTTATGGAGGCATTCGATATCGGTGCCTCGAAAGCTGGCGGTGCCAAACAGAATGTCAAATTTTTCTTGCAACACATACCCCGCCAAAGCGGACCAGAGATGATACATCGCCATACCGCCACGATAGTCTTTGTGCAAACACGAGCGCCCAAGCTCCAAGAGCCGCAATCCCGACACTGTCAGCGCATCAATGTTAAATTCAGCCTCTGAGTAAAAGCCGCCTGCCCGCGCTGCCCCCTCATTATCAAGTAGCCGATACACACCGACCACTTGCTGCGAAACCGTCCCACCGCGTGCACGATCCAAAAGCAGCATATGACGCGCAAAACGATCAAAGCGGTCTTTTTCTAAACGGGTGTCATGCTCAACCAGATCGCCGTCGCCGCCAAGTTCATCCACAAAAACATCATATCGCAGTGCTTGAGCGGCACTTAGGTCTTCATCAGAGCGCGCGAAAACTATGTCGAAATGTGGCTCAGACATGCGAGGCGTGTTCCTGAATTTGTGTGCGCAAGCACTCGGACCGAGGTCTAGACGAAAAATAGAGCAAGGCACATCACGAATTTAAGAAACACTGAACTCATTCTTGACGTGTTTTAATGCAACTAAAGATTGATTTACAGAAAATTAACCTTCATCTCCCACCAAAGACAGGCACAAGAGCCACTCGAGAGCTATCGATAACAATTTTTCCAATTTCACGAAAATTCACGGTCACCCGACCATCGATCACAGATTGCACCTGTCCTAAGCCCCACTCTCTTTCACTGGGGTGGCGCACGATCATGCCGGGTTCGAGGAATGCATTCAAATCAGTCATAATCACAAGGCTCTGAGGACACTCTATTGGGTGAACATAAGCTATAATTTTCCGCTTTGGTAGGCGCGTGCATCTGTCCTGATCTGATCAGGCCAACTGGCGCGATTAACAATGGCACGGAACTCCTTTCCATGTCTGGCGCGTCTCAAAGTCCCGAAATAGAACTGATTGCACAAAGTGTAGACGCAGCGAATGCACGAATCTGCTTCTTTAGAATCGCATACGGCGCAACAAGCACCGAACAGTTCCTTGGACGCTCTGAAATAACGAGTATTTTGCGAGATTTTATAAAAGGAACGCGATTGGTACTCAATTGGCATCCGCTGGAAGATGTGACGCGCAGTGAGGTGCAATTGGTGTTCTTAGCCATCCAGTGTGCGGAACAAGCGCTTCCTTATGGTGGTCACGCTGAGGTCAAGCGCCTAAGAGGACGCTAGTCGCTCGCGCTGAGCGGCGAACGTATCAGCCTTGATCAAGATCTTTGGGACTCTTTGGCAGGCACTTCGGAGTTTAAACCCGAGGCCTACCGAGAGACGATTCCAGCGCATGTACAATTTTTGCTCTTGCCCATGCATGCGCGTGACTTGAGTCGCACGCCGAGCTACGCTCAGAGCGAAGCTGAGGTCACCTTGCTCGTTTGAAAGCCACTACGCACGCGTCGCGCCATCACCTTCGACAAGGTATTTGAAGCTTGTCAATTGCGCGCCACCAACAGGTCCGCGCGCGTGCATCTTGCCTGTTGCGATGCCAATTTCAGCCCCCATGCCAAACTCCCCACCATCCGCAAACTGGGTGGAGGCATTGCGCATCAAAATCGCACTATCAAGCTGACTAAAGAACTGCGCTGCGGCGCGATCATCCTCTGTCATGATGCAATCGGTATGGTTCGAACCAAACGTGCGGATATGCGCAATCGCTGCATCGCAATCATCGACAACTTTAACAGCGATAATCATATCCAAAAATTCTTGGCCAAAATCATCCGCAGTGGCGGGCGTGGTGCCCTTAATCTCTGCCAATGCGCCCTCTGCGCGCACCTCGACACCAGCATCCATCAACGCGCGCACAAGATCTTGGCCGATCGTATCCACAACGTCCTTATGGATCAGCAAACACTCCGCTGACCCGCAAATCCCTGTGCGGCGGGTCTTGGCGTTCAGCACCACGTCCAGCGTCTTGGCCGGATCCGCTGCCGCATCCACATAGATATGCACGATACCCTCAAGATGCGCGAACACAGGCACGCGCGCTTCGCGTTGCACGAGGCCCACAAGACCCTTGCCCCCGCGCGGCACAATTACATCAATCGTGTCAGTCATAGTCAGCATTTCTTGCACAGCCGCGCGATCACGCGTTGGCACCAGTTGAATGCTGTCCGCAGGCAGTCCCGCTTTCACCGCACCATCGACCATTGCTGCGTGGATCGCACCGGAGCTATGAAAGCTCTCAGAACCGCCGCGCAAGATCACCGCATTGCCGGACTTGAGACACAAAGCTCCCGCGTCCGCCGTCACATTAGGGCGGCTTTCATAGATGACGCCGATAACACCCAAAGGGGTGCGCACGCGGCGAATGTTCAAACCGGACGGCATATCCCATTGCGCAAGTAGTTCCCCAACAGGATCAGCCTGTTCCGCCACTGCGCGCAGCCCGTCAACGATCCCTTGGATGCGCTCTTCGTCGAGCATCAAACGGTCCATCATCGCATCAGAAAGGCCTTTGTTGCGTCCATATTCCAAATCGAGGAGGTTCGCAGCAACAATCGCGTCACGGGTCTTCCAAACTGCTTCCGCAGCACCGATCAAAGCAGCATGTTTGCGCTCTGCACTGGCGCTCGCAAGTACGGCAGAGGCGGCTTTCGCGCGCGCACCTATGTCGGCCATCAAGGCCGGAATATCTTCAAAAACTTTCATCACTGCCTCCGAGTTCTAAATTGCCATATCATCTCTGTGAATAAGGGCTGCACGTCCCGCATACCCTAGAATATCTTCAATTTCAGTGCTGCGATGACCCTTGATCTCGTCAGCTTCAACACTGGTGTAACGGGTCAGCCCATAACCCAATGTGTGCCCGTCCGGCCCTTCAATCGCAATACTATCGCCGCGCTCAAATTGACCGATGACTGCGACAACCCCCGCAGGCAGCAAGGATTTACCCGCCGTGAGCGCTTTGGCCGCCCCCGCATCCAAACGCACGGCACCGCGTGGCTTCATCGCGAATATCCACGCTTTGCGCGCCAAATGGGGATCCGTTTGCGCAACAAATCGCGTAGCCTTCGCCCCCGCTTCTAATGCCTGGATCGGGCGCAAGACCGAGCCTTCGGAAATGATCATCGCACAGCCTGCAGCCATCGCAGTTTTGGCCGCCATCACCTTTGTTTTCATGCCGCCTTTGGACAGGCCTGACGTCGGATCACCCGCCATCTCTTCGATCTCTGGCGTGATTGCGTCCACGGTTTCAAAGCGGGTCGCGGCAGGGTCCAGCATAGGGTTCGCGGTATAAAGGCCATCGACGTCCGAGAGCAAAATCAAATGATCCGCACCCACTGTAACGGCCACTTGCGCAGCTAAACGATCATTGTCGCCAAAGCGGATTTCATCCGTCGCTACAGTGTCGTTTTCATTGACGATTGGCACCGCGCCAAGAGTCAAAAGCTGCTCAAGCGTCGCGCGGGAATTGAGATAGCGTCGTCTGTTGGCGCTGTCTTCTAACGTCACAAGCACTTGTGCGGCGGTGATCTTATACGGAGCCAGCGCTTCCTCATAGGCGCGCGCGAGGCGAATCTGCCCAACAGCCGCCGCCGCTTGGCTTTGCTCAAGGGCGAGCGCAGTATTTCGTAATCCAAGCGCACCGCGCCCCAAGGCGATAGAGCCTGAGGAGACTAAGACGACGTTTACCCCGCGCGCGCGCAACATTGCGACATCTTCCGCGAGCCCCGTCAACCAATCTGCGCGCAAGCGACCATTCTCGACCAACAGCGCCGAGCCGATCTTGATCACAACGCGTTTGGCACTCCTTAGGGTTGCCACGGCGTATCCTCCGCCTCGCCCAAATGTGCGCGCAGGCGATTGTCATCAATCTCTGCTCGCAAGGCGCGCAGCACGTCTGTCGTGCCCAACTTAGCAGCCCCTGACATTTCCATAACAGGACTACCGGATGCCTCTTCCAATGCGGCTTTCGCTTCTGCGCGCATCTCTGCATCAAGCGCGTCGACTTTGTTGAGCACAGTGACGCGCGGCTTTTCGGCCAGCTCTCCACCGTAAGCTTCAAGCTCACCAATGATGGTGTTGTAGTCATCCGCGATGTTTTCAGACGTCCCATCAATCAAATGCAACAAGACTGCGCATCGTTCCACATGGCCCAAGAAACGTACGCCAAGACCGACGCCTTCATGTGCGCCCTCAATAAGGCCAGGGATGTCAGCGACAACAAATTCAACGTTATCAACGCCAACCACGCCGAGGTTCGGGTGCAATGTGGTGAACGGATAATCTGCAATCTTTGGTCGAGCATTTGATGTCGCTGCCAAGAACGTGGATTTGCCAGCGTTCGGCAGACCCAAAAGGCCCACATCTGCAATGAGTTTTAGGCGTAGCCAGATCGTACGCTCCACCCCTTCCTGACCAGGGTTGGCGCGACGCGGTGCTTGATTGGTCGCAGATTTAAAATGCAGGTTTCCAAAACCGCCATTGCCACCTTTGGCGATCAAAACCCGCTGACCCAGATCGGTCATATCCGCGATGACCGTTTCCTGATCTTCGTCCATGATCTCAGTACCAACAGGTACGCGCAGAATTATATCATCACCATCTTTACCCGTACGGCCCTGCCCCATACCCGGCTGACCGCTTTTGGCAAAGAAATGCTGCTGATACCGAAAATCGATCAGCGTGTTCAAACCATCTACAGTTTCAACCCAAACAGAGCCACCACAGCCACCGTCGCCGCCATTTGGGCCACCGTATTCAATAAATTTCTCACGGCGAAAGCTGACAGATCCGCCACCGCCGCCGCCACTACGAATGTAAACTTTGGCCAGATCGAGAAATTTCATGTCAGTGCTTTCTGTTGCTTACCGCGCGGTCTACGCGCTTAACCGAGTTTGCGCAAATAGGTCCATGTGGCCAGATTCGCCGCGCGCGCGACAACATAGGTCTCCGCATCGCCAATATAGTCGAACCCAACGTTTGTGAGCACTTTGGCAGAGGCGGGATTGTCCTGAAAAATCGATGCAAAGAACGTCTTGTTCCCCAGTGGATTCGCATTTATGGGTTCGGCAACCGCATCAGAGGCTGCGCCCGTGTTCCAATAGGCAGGCGAAACCCATCCCTTCAATTCCGCTTGATCCTCATCCAACCGATTAAGCGCGATAAGGCCGATCAGATCCGGTCCGTCTTGCGCGCTAAGATCGAGCGCCCAGATCTCTTGCTGATGCACACCATCACCTGCGCGTGCAATGAGCGCCTCTGTGGTGCCAGAAGGCAAAGGATGAGGAATGTTGCTGGTCATTTTGGCAACGCGCGCATCGCTAGTATAGAGCTCAATCAGGCCCACATCCACAGTTTTCAGTGGGCGGAGCATCAAAGTGTCGCCGTCAATCACAGTTAGCGGGAATTTTGTCATCGCATTCATGCTGTTGCGCCTCCAAACAAAACGAAAAGGACAGACGCGACTGTAAGCGCGGCTAAGGTCCACATAAGATAGGTTTCCGCCCGCGTGCCCGCGACAGATTGTGCAATTTTGTGACCTGCAAAAGTCCAAATTGGGTGCAACACGATCTGGCATCCCAATAGACACGCAGCGATAATTGCCGTTGCTTCAAGCGTTGGTGTGCCAGGGGAGACGAAAGCCGTAAAGCCACCCACAATCATTGCCCATGCTTTGGGATTAAGCGGATGCACGATCAACCCCGCAGCGAAACCCGGCGCTTTTGCTTCAGATTGCGTGTTGAGGCGCAAGTTGGCGACCTTCCAAGCAAGCCAAATGATATAGGCGGCCGAAATGTATTTAAGGGCAACGAACAGAATCGGCACGCTCTCAGCCAAGCTCATCAAGCCAAATCCAATGGGCCAGATGATAAGCTGCTTGCCAAGCGCGACACCGGCGACAAATGGAAGGGCGGCCTTGAACCCAAAGCGCGCGCCAGTAGCCATAAGCGCCATGTTAGCGGGACCGGGCGTACCCACTTGCGAAGCAGCAAAAATTAGGAAAAGCCCAAAATTAACGCTCATGATGTGTGTCCTTCCCATCGAGAGCTATCTAAAATCATCCGTTGGATGCTGACAGCTCTCATCACGTTTGACGTCGCTTGAATGACTTCGGCTTCTTGAAACCCTAGTTTATCCACAACGCTACACGATGCGATATTCTCCAAATGATATCCCAAAATCAAACTAGGATGATCCTCTATGAAATAATCACTCAAGACAACGTTGGCGGCTTCAGGCATATAACCTTGGCCCCAGAACGGTTTGCCCAACCAATAACCAAGTTGCGCACCGTAAGAGATGCAGCCCATGAAAACATTGTCGCAGCAAATCGCAGAATACACTTCCACGCCTTGCGAAGTAACGCAGCTGACGAAATCTTTAGCGTCAGCGCATAAATACGACCAAGGTACAAGCGTCAGCCATTTGTCAACTTTCACATTATTGATAATCGCGAAAAGAGTATCAGCGTCCATTATTTCAATATGACGCAACACAAGGCGATCAGTTTCAATGTGAGGTGTCATTGACCAAGCCTCCAAAAGAAAAAGGATCGGCGTTTCCACCGATCCCTTGAATGTCATAGCAATTTAGAAACGGCTTATTCAGCGGCCTCCGCGACCGGGAGAACCGAAATAAATGTACGGCCTTTAAGGCCCTTGTGGAACTTAACCGCACCGTCTGTCACAGCAAAGATCGTGTGATCTTTACCAAGACCAACGCCCTCGCCCGGCCAGAACTTTGTGCCACGCTGACGAACTATGATGTTACCCGCGATTGCCGCTTGGCCACCGTAGAGTTTTACACCAAGACGGCGACCCGCTGAGTCACGACCATTGCGGGATGAGCCGCCTGCTTTTTTATGTGCCATCTGGTCTCTCCTTAGCCTTTAGCCAAAGTGCTGGCCTGTTCGACCCACTCAGCTTTCACTTTCACTGCGTCAAAAGTATCAACATCAATTGCAGCAATTTGCTTATACGTTGTGATGCCAGCCTCGTTCAGCTTTTTCACTGCCGCGGGACCTACACCGGTGATCGCAGTAAGATCGTCAGATCCTGCGGAAGTTGGCGCTGTTGTTGCCTTTACTGCAGCCTTCTTAGGCGCAGAATTCGGGGCAGTTTCACCACCACCAGAAACAGCCCCTGCACCAATCGCAGCTTTCACGCCGGACCTGTCGCCACCGGACGCAAGGATGTCACCAATACGTACCAAAGTCAGCTTCTGACGGTGACCTTTTGTACGCTGGGAGCCGTGCTTACGACGACGTTTGACGAAGTTGATAACTTTTTCGCCTTTGATCTGGTCCACGACCTCGGCCTGAACGGCAGCGCCGTCAACCATAGGTGCGCCGACGACAGTCTTGTCGCCGCCCAGCATCAGGATTTCGTTGAATTGTACGGTTTCACCCGCATCAGCCGCTAGCTTTTCCACTCGTAGCATATCGCCAGACTGGACCTTATATTGCTTGCCGCCGGTTTTCATTACCGCGAACATATTTGTTCTTCCTTGTCTTCCGCGTTTCTAGGGTCCCGTTCCCGGCGTTTCTAAGGGGATCTCACCCTACCCATAAACAGCGTGCACCGTATGTGCGTCATTAAAATGCATCCACAAACGGGAATCCCAGCGCAGATTAGGGGCTTATGTGATGTAAGTAGTGGGCTGTCAAGGCGAAGCTGGCGCAGATTTGATCTCTAAATCGAAGACGATGATGCCATCTGCTCCACCTTCGCAGATCGTGCACAGATTCGCATCGGGTACGAGGTATTCAAGGTGCTCTTCATACCGGGCGAGAGCGCCTTTGTCAGTAAAGCGGATCACAAACGATCGGTATAGTCAGTCGATTTGCTTTCGAAATCACGATTAGGACCAGATTCGAAACTAAGAATGCCATAAAGTGACATGCTCAGGTTTGACAACCGCTCAAAAACCTCAGCTCTCTCGGAAGTGCTCACACGCGGCAAGACATTGCAAAAGACGGCATGAAGGATCACCCTAAGGACCCCAACCCTATGACGCCGCCTGCCCTTTTTCTTCGATCGCAGCGGCGAGCGATTCTGCACGCGCGGCGATTTCAGCCAAGGTCTCGCTGATGTGGCTTGGAATAACAGGCACTTCTACTTTTTCATGCGCACGTGCCGGTTTGTTTTGAAGCGCGGTCAATTCGCTTCGCACGGCTGCGAGTTCTTTTTCTAGCCCACGTGCTTTGTCTTCCGTCGCAGCAGTTTTATCGGCAAGCATCAAACCGGCCATCAACAACATCCGTGGTTCTGGAATGCGGCCTATTTGGCTCGCCAAAGTTTGCGCTTCCGTATCGAGGATGCCCGCCGCCGAATGCAAGTACTTCTCTTCACCTTCTTGGCAGGCCACTTCGAATTGACGTCCACCGATGGAAATTACGACTTCAGGCATCAGAGCTCCCCTTTGCATCGTCAGCTTTCGCCGCATCTTGCGCTGCGCGTTTCACCAAGGGTTCAAGCGCTGCAAGTACCGCATCTGCCTGAGCCATTTCTACCGAGCGTGTCGCGCGCAAAGTTTCTAGTTCTGCAAGCATCGCTTTATTGATCAAATGTGGCTCGTTCAAACCCTGCTCTAAGGCGTCGCGTAATCCGAGGTTCGATTGACGCAAATCTTCAGCAGCGCGGCGCAGGCGCTGCAGTTCACTATCCAGCTTGGCCGTGGTCCGTTTTTGCTCTGCTGCTTGAATGTCCACTGCAGAAGCATGGCGATCCGCCGTGTCGCGCACAGACTTCATTCGCTCTTCCAATTGCGCATTCGCCAACTTTTCGTCGTTTAGCGCTTTTTCAAGCTCGTCCACGCGTGCGGCGGTGACGTCCAACGACGCTTGCATTTCAGCCGGATAAGAACCCTCAGGCGCAGGGGGCGCTAGTCCGTCCAGTCCAGTTCCAATTCGATCCAGCGCCGCAGTGATCCGGCGCTCGAGCTCGGTGATGTCGCTCATCGTGCTCTCCCTCGTCTTTCAAAACTTGGCCACATGTCTCACGCGAATCGCTTCTTTGTGCGGCTTTTCTTAACTTTAGCCAAAGGCAAAGCGAAATACTCCCCCCCTTTTAACCCAGACACTTATGCAGCGCGCTTGATCTTTGCCCATAGCTTGATATGCAACGCGCGAACGCTCACTGCTTCTCACAAAGGACGACCCTTTTGGATATTGCTGCTCTCCGCTCCGCCAATCCTGATCACTGGAACAAAGCCACCGCTATTCGCGCGCTGACCTTGGACGCGATCCATGCCGCCAATTCAGGCCACTCAGGTATGCCGATGGGCATGGCTGATGTTGCGACTGTGCTGTTTGAAAAGCACATGAAGTTTGACGCGAGCGCGCCGCTTTGGGCAGATCGCGATCGCTTTATACTGTCTGCGGGTCATGGCTCTATGCTGCTTTATTCCCTGCTCTATCTTGTGGGCGACGCACAGATCACTTTGGATCAGGTGAAGAACTTCCGTCAAAAGGGCGCGTTGACAGCGGGTCATCCCGAGAATTTCCTTGCAGATGCCATTGAGACAACGACAGGCCCATTGGGCCAAGGCATTGCCAATTCTGTCGGTTTTGCGATGGCCGAAGAAATCCAACGTGCTCGCTTTGGCAAGAAAGTTGTCGATCACTATACATATGTGATCGCGGGTGACGGTTGCTTGATGGAAGGTGTCAGCCAAGAGGCGATCGGCATTGCAGGACGTCACGAGCTGGGCAAACTGATCGTACTTTGGGACAACAACAACATCACCATCGATGGCACGGTTGAGTTGTCTGATCGTACAGATCAAATGATGCGTTTTAAGGCCTCCGGCTGGCACGTTCAGGAAATTGACGGCCATAATCCTGAAGAAATTGACGCAGCGATCACAGCCGCGAAGAAGTCCAAAAAGCCGTCGATGATTGCATGTAAAACACACATCGCACTGGGCCACGCGGCGCAAGATACCTCCAAAGGCCACGGCGCATTGACAGATGACTCGCAAATGGCGGACGCCAAGGCGCTTTACGGTTGGACCTCAGGTCCATTCGAAGTACCAAGCAAAATCAAATCCACTTGGGAGGCCATCGGTGCACGCGGCGCATCCGAGCATGCCGCTTGGAAAGAGCGTTTCGCAAGTATTCCAAACAACAAACAGGCAGAGTTCACACGCGCCTACGATCTGGAAACGCCGAAAAAACTGGCCGCGACGATCAAAGCTTTTAAAAAACAGGTTACAGAGAGCGCGCCAAAGGTGGCAACGCGAAAAGCTTCCGAGATGACGCTGCAAGTGATCAACCCGATAATGCAAGAAACTGTTGGTGGATCTGCGGACCTTACAGGCTCCAATAACACTAGGACCGGTGATATGGGCGTGTTCGACACAGACAACCGAGAGGGTCGCTATGTGTATTGGGGTATTCGCGAGCATGGCATGTCGTCTGCAATGAACGGCATGGCGCTGCACGGCGGCATTCGTCCTTATGGTGGCACATTCATGTGTTTCACCGATTATGCGCGACCTGCGATGCGTCTTGCGGCTTTGTCCAAGATCCCGACCGTCTTCGTGATGACCCACGACAGCATTGGTTTGGGTGAAGATGGCCCAACGCATCAACCTGTAGAACACCTAGCAATTTCGCGCAGCACTCCAAACACTTATGTGTTCCGCCCCGCGGATACGGTCGAAACCGCGGAAAGCTGGGAAGTCGCGCTGACAAGCAAAACGACGCCATCTGTTCTGGCACTTTCACGTCAAAACCTTCCAACCGTGCGCCTAGAGCATAAGACAAAGAACCTTTCCGCACAGGGTGGCTACGTGCTGGCCGATGCGGATGGCAAGCGTCAGGCAATCATCATGGCCTCCGGTTCCGAGGTCGAAATCGCCCTAGCCGCGCGTGATCTGTTGCAAGCTGACGGCATCGGTACGCGCGTAGTTTCTATGCCCTGCATGGAACTTTTCGCCGAGCAAGATGCATCCTACCGTAAGCGCGTTCTACCGGGCGGCCCTGTACGTGTTGCTGTCGAAGCAGGTGTTCGTATGGGCTGGGATCAATGGCTCTTAGGCGAGCGTGGCCGCGAGGCGAAAGCTGATTTCGTTGGGATGGACAGCTTTGGTGCCTCGGCTCCTGCAGATGAACTTTATGAGCATTTCGACATCACAGTAGCGGCGACCGCTGCGAAAGTGAAATCGCTATTGGGGCTTAGCTAAGGTGCCCTGCGTGCTGCAGCACGCAGGGCACATCACATGAAACCCTTTGAAATCTTCTGCGCCTGCCCTCCGGGACTAGAGCACTACCTTCACACCGAAGCACTTGAAGAAGGCTTCAAAGGCGCAGAAATAGCAGCCGGAGGAATCACATTTATGGGTCTTTGGCCCAACGTGATGCGCGCCAATTTGAAACTGCGCGGGGCGTCGCGAGTGCTCGCACGTTTTGCCAGCTTTCGCAGCTTCAACCTCAGCCAGCTCGAAAAACAGACCCGCACACTAGAATGGAGTACGCTGCTGCTGGCGAATACTCCCTTTCGCGTTGACGTCACCACACGCAAATCGAAGATCTACCATGCGGGAGCCGCGAAAGAGCGCATAGAAAAGGCAATAAACGAACATGTAGGCACCACAATCGCCGACAACCCCATCAAAATCATGGTCCGCATTGACGATAACCTGTGCACTTTTTCCATCGATACATCCGGCGACCCGCTCCACCAGCGCGGTCATAAAGAAGCGGTCGGAAAAGCCCCTATGCGCGAAACCCTTGCCGCCCTTTTTCTGCGCGCCAGTGGCTTTGACGGCACCGAACCTGTGCTCGACCCCATGTGTGGATCTGGCACGTTCGTCCTGGAAGCCGCTGAAATCGCGTGCAATCTCAAACCAGGCCGCTCGCGTGGCTTCGCCTTCGAGCGCCTGGCAACCTTTATGCCTGACCGTTGGGCCGAATTACGCAGCGATCTAACACCAACCGAAACAAATATTCACTTCCATGGATCGGATCGCAACGCAGGCGCAATTTCCAACGCAGAAGCCAACGCGGCCCGCGCAGGCGTCGCGCAGAACTGCAGTTTCACTGAAGCTGCTATCAGCGATCTACAACGCCCCGATGGCCCACCCGGTTTGATTATCCTCAACCCACCTTACGGTGCCCGTATTGGCGATAAGAAACAACTCTACGCGCTCTACGGCGCGCTCGGCAGCACGCTGAAGGCCCGCTTCAAAGGTTGGCGTGTAGCGATCATCACAACCGATAGCGACCTCGCGCGCACCTCTAGCTTGCCTTTCAACGAAACCAGCGCCCCAATCCCGCACGGCGGCCTTAAAGTACGCCTACACCAAACAAAAGCACTGAGCTAACCCAGTCATCTTGCCTTTAAACTCTGGGGGTTTGGAGGCTGACCCCAGCTATTCCGATCATGAAATGATTGGAATTCAAAAGCCCCGAATCAAATCTGCTCGTATAGCAAACTGTTACCGCAATCATTTCTGAAACCCTCAAACCCGTTAGCGCAACCACTCATAAACACTCCAAGTTTATCGCTAACACATTGCCAATATTCACCTTTTTCTTTGGCTCCTCGCCCGCCAGCCCGCTATACCTCCCCCAACGACAGCGTCTGCAGGAGACCACTATGACCGTAACTTTAGGCATCAACGGCTTTGGGCGCATCGGACGCTCCACACTCGCCCATATCGCGGAAGCTGCGCGCAATGATGTCCAAGTAGTCAAGATCAACGCAACAGGGCCAATTGAAACCAGCGCACATTTGCTGCGTTACGACAGCGTGCACGGCCGCTTCCCTGGCGATGTAAAAGTCTCAGGCAACACCATGGATCTGGGGCGCGGCCCGATGGAAATGTTCTCGACCTACGACCCGCAAGAGCTTGATTGGAGCGGTTGCGACGTTGTCCTCGAATGCACAGGCAAGTTCAATGACGGCGAAAAAGCCGCCGTTCATATAGAACGTGGTGCGAAATCCGTCCTCATCTCTGCCCCCGCAAAAAACGTGCAACGCACGGTCGTTTACGGCGTGAACCACCGCGATATGATCGCTGGTGAAACAATGATCTCTAACGGGTCCTGCACGACCAACTGTCTCGCTCCCCTCGCGAAAGTCTTGGACGAAGCTATCGGTATCGAGCGGGGCATTATGACGACCATCCATTCCTACACAGGCGATCAGCCGATGTTGGATCGCCGCCACTACGATCTGTACCGTGCGCGCGCCGCTGCAATGGCCATGATCCCCACCTCGACAGGAGCAGCCAAAGCTTTGGGCGAAGTGCTTCCAAACCTCAAAGGCAAGCTTGATGGCACCTCTATGCGCGTGCCGACACCCAACGTCTCCGCGGTTGATTTGACCTTTGAAGCAAAACAAAATGTCACCGTCGCAGATGTGAATGAAGTCGTAGAAGAAGCAGCGGGAGGCCACATGGGTGCAGTGTTGTCCTATGATCCAGAACCAAAAGTTTCGATCGATTTCAACCACACAGAGCACAGCTGTATCTTTGCGCCGGATCAAACCAAAGTTGTTGGTGGCCGTACCGTGCGGGTTTTGGCATGGTATGACAATGAATGGGGCTTTTCAGCCCGCATGGCCGATGTTGCGGCTACTTTGGGTCGCTTGAACCACTAGGACACACGCAGACCTGACAATGGTCCCTTGGTTTTTCGAACTGGCTGGCGCATCTTGACGCGAGCCAATCAGATTGAGCAAGAGCATGACAAACACTATCGCCATTTGCCTCGGGGTTTTGATTGTGGCTGGCCTGATTGCCGACGCGATTTGGGCCGATTGGGCAAACCTTGTCTTTCTTTTCAAAAAATTTACGGCTTTTACCGAATGGATGGCATTCTGGCGCTAGTTTGGTCACTTCGGTGCTCCGCCTCTTGACTTTATCTTGCATTTACAATTGTTAGCGCTAACGAAATCGCACTTATTAAAGATGGGACCTGAGCATGGCTGTAAAAGTAGCAATTAACGGATTTGGACGCATCGGCCGCAATGTTTTGCGCGCTATCATCGAAAGTGGTCGCACAGACATTGAAGTTATCGCGATCAACGATCTTGGCCCCGTAGCGACCAACGCGCATCTTCTGCAATACGATAGTGTGCATGGCCGTTTCCCTGCAAAAGTGACGCATGACGACTCCTCCATTGATGTCGGTCGCGGACCGATTGCGGTCACCGCGATCCGCAATCCAGCGGATCTGCCTTGGCCAGATGTCGATATCGTGATGGAATGCACAGGCATCTTTACGGATAAAGAAAAAGCCGAGGTACACTTAGAGAACGGCGCAAGCCGCGTGCTGATCTCTGCCCCCTCAAAAGGTGCGGATAAAACAATTGTTTACGGCGTGAACAGCGACACGTTGACGGGCGAGGATCTGATTGTCTCCAACGCATCCTGCACCACAAACTGCCTCGCCCCAGTTGCCAGCGTGTTGAACGCAGCCTTTGGTATCAAACGCGGGTTCATGACGACCGTACACAGCTACACAGGCGATCAACCAGCGCTCGATACAATGCACTCCGATCTCTACCGCGCGCGCGCCGCCGCGATGAGCATGATCCCAACCTCCACAGGTGCCGCCAAGGCCGTCGGCCTCGTGCTGCCAGAGCTTGCGGGCAAGCTTGACGGCGTCGCAATCCGTGTGCCGACGCCAAACGTTTCCGCTGTTGATCTGACGTTTGAAACCGCGCGCGATGTGACTGTGGAGGAAATCAACGCCGCGATTAAGGTCGCAGCTGATGGGCCCCTCATGGGCGTTTTGGAGCACAATGAGAACAAGCTTGTCTCCATGGATTTCAACCACGACCCGCACAGCTCCATCTTTGCTGCGGATCAAACCAAGGTTATGGACGGCAACTTGTGCCGCATTCTGGCTTGGTATGACAATGAATGGGGCTTCTCAAACCGCATGGCAGATACGGCCGTTGCGATGGGCAAATTCCTGTAATTTAGAGAAAATAGACTGCGGGGGTAGCGTGATTCCTCCCCCGCAGCGCTATCTCTGCGCCATGCGCTGCGCGAGCTCTAACATACGCATCGAAAAGCCCCACTCGTTGTCGTACCAGCCGAACACCCGAAGCAATCCACCGATTGACACGGATAGTTCTGGCCCAACCAACACCAAAGACTCTGGTCTCATCCGCAGATCTGAGGAGACCAGCGGTTGTTCGGTCCATCCAAGAATGTTGCTCGACGCCTCTTTTAGATAGGTGCGCACCATATCCGTTGTGACACTTGCGCGGGTCTGCACGGTCAGGTCAATCGCAGACACACTGGCAGTAGGCACACGAATGGCGCGGGCCTCAATACGACCTGCAAGATGCGGCAGAACCTCTCCACACAAACGCTGCGCACTTGTGCTAGTGGGCACCATCGACAAAGCCGCCGCGCGGCTGCGCGCAAAATCGGCACCGGGTTTGTCCACAGTTGGCTGACTGCCCGTGTAACAATGAACCGTCGTCATGTGACCGCTTTCGACACCATACGCCTCATCCAGAACCCGCAACAAAGGAGCCAGTGCGTTGGTGGTGCAAGAGGCGTTTGACACAATCTTCGCCACACCCAATTCATGATCATTGGCCCCCAAGACAATTGTTTTGTCTGCGGTATCCGACGGGCCAGAAATCAATACCGCACCCGCGCCCGCATCCATGCCACGGGTGGCAATCGCGCGGTTTCCTGCAAGCCCTGTGCACTCCAAAACGACGTCAACGTTGGACAAATCAAGCGTACTCAGGTCTTGCGTATGACGAAAATCTATCGGCGCGCCGTCCAATATCAAACAACCCGCGTCATACGAGACCGACCCACTAAAGCGTCCGAAAACGCTATCATATTCAAAGAGATAGGCACAGACATCCAAAGGTTGGATGTCATTGATTAAGACCAACTCAAAGGGCAAATCGGTGCCGCGTAGAATGCGCAGAATGGATCGGCCAATGCGGCCAAACCCATTTAAAGCGATGCGTGTTTTTCTATCTGTCATGGGGTGAGTGTTGCCGCAAAGCCCGTCGCAATCCAAGCGAACAATTGTACCAGTCAACGGATGGCTTCACACTCTCTTACAGTCTCCGTCGCAAACAGACCTTGCGTGTCGCTGTAAAACAGGCAATCCAAACGCCTCTGAGGCGTTCTCAGATCACAACACATCGGAGCAAAGCAATGCAGTTCGGCCTAAGTGAAGAGCAAACGATGATCGTCGATACGGTCCGGAGTTTTGTTGAAAATGAAATCTATCCTTTTGAAAACGAAGTCGAACAAAGCGGTCAGGTTCGCGATGAATTGGCCCAAGATCTAAAACAAAAGGTCATTGATCTCGGCTTTTACGCCTGCAACTTTCCTGAGGAGGTCGGTGGTGCTGGCCTGTCTCATCTCGATTTCACGCTCGTTGAACGCGAGTTGGGTCGCGGATCCATGGCGCTGACGCATTTCTTTGGACGCCCCCAAAATATTTTGATGGCCTGCGAAGGCGATCAGCGCGAACGCTATCTACTTCCTGCAGTGCGCGGCGAGAAAATGGATGCCCTCGCGATGACGGAACCCGAAGCCGGCTCTGACGTGCGTGGGATGAAATGTAGCGCGATCTGCGATGGTGGTGATTGGGTGATCAATGGCTCGAAACATTTCATTTCTGGCGGGGAGCACGCTGATTTTTTTATTGTTTTCGTGGCAACAGGCGAAGATCAAACGCCAAAAGGCCCCAAGAAACGCATCACGGCTTTCTTGGTGGATCGCGGCACTCCAGGATTTGACGCGCGCGAAGGTTATAAATCGGTGTCGCATCGAGGCTACAAGAACTACGTGCTCGATTTCACCAATTGCCGCCTGCCCGATGCGCAGGTTCTAGGCGAGGTGGATGGCGGCTTCGCAGTCATGAACGAATGGCTTTATGCGACGCGTTTGACAGTGGCTGCGTTCAGCGTTGGTCGCGCGCGTCGCTGTTTTGAGTATGCCCTGAACTATGCGGCTGAGCGGAAGCAATTCGGGCAACAAATCAGCAAATTCCAAGGAGTTAGCTTTCAAATCGCCGATATAATCACTGAAATTGATGCGGCCGATTGGCTGACTCTTTCTGGCGCATGGCGGCTGGATCAAGGCCTGCCTGCCAACCGCGAGATCGCGAGCGCCAAGCTCTATGCCACCGAGATGTTGGCACGTGTCACCGATACAACGCTTCAAATTCATGGCGGCATGGGCTTGATGGATGACTACCCGATAGAACGCTTCTGGCGCGATGCACGGGTTGAACGCATTTGGGATGGTACCAGTGAAATCCAGCGCCATATCATCAGCCGCGATCTGTTTAGACCACTAGGTGCCTAAGACATGGCGGCTGCCCCTGACAAGTTAGATCGCTTACTCCGTCCGCGCTCGATCGCGGTTATAGGTGGCGGCGCGTGGTGCAGCAATGTGATCACGACCTGTCAGAACATCGGTTTCAAAGGCGACATTTGGCCTGTTCACCCCACAAAGCAAAAGATTGAGGGCCACAAAGCCTATGCGCACATCAAAGATCTGCCGACGGCCCCAGACGCGAGCTTTATCGGTGTGAACCGACACGCAACTATCGACTGCCTGTCCTCTTTATCAGAACGCGGCGCGGGCGGTGCCGTGTGTTTCGCATCCGGCTTTGCTGAAGCCAGCGCAGAGCTGGACGATGGCGCAAATCTCCAAGCAGCCTTATTGCAAGCAGCAGGAGACATGCCGTTCTTAGGGCCAAACTGTTACGGCTTTCTTAATTACCTCGATGGCGCAGCACTTTGGCCCGATCAGCATGGTGGAGAAGCCGTGGACAGTGGCGTCGCAATCATCACGCAAAGTTCCAACATCGCGATCAATTTGACGATGCAAAACCGCGCTGTACCACTAGCCTATGTCGTAACTGCAGGTAATCAAGCTCAGGTTGATCTCGCCGAGATTGGAATGTCGATCCTGCGTGATCCGCGCGTAACGGTACTTGGAATTCATATAGAAGGCATAAATGATATCAGAAGGTTGGAAGATCTTTCTAATCTGTCAAACGAGCTTAGTAAGCCAATTTGCGCACTGAAAGTCGGGCGATCAGATCAAGCACAGCTTGCCTCCGTTTCGCACACTGCATCGCTTGCAGGCAGCCACACTGGCGCCACAGCCCTTTTGGAGCGCTTGGGCATAGCGCAACCCACCGATCTGGCGACCTTCCTTGAGTTACTGAAGATTTTTCATGTCGCTGGGCCTCTTCGATCAAACGCTATTGCCTCTGCCTCGTGTTCGGGCGGCGAAGCGAGCTTGATGGCGGATCTTGGGATCGCTCATAAAGTTAGTTTCCCAACACTTTCATCCAAGCAATCGAGCACCCTTCGGCAGGCTCTAGGCCCGAAAGTAGCGCTCGCTAATCCGTTGGACTACCATACTTACATCTGGCCCGACTGTGATGCGATGGCTCAAACATTTACCGCCTTGTTTGATGCAGATCTCGCGATGGGCCTTGTAGTACTTGATCTGCCGCGCAGTGACCGCTGCTCCGTTAGCGATTGGGACATCGCCTTGGAGGCTGTCGTGCGCACTGCAAAAGCGTCATCAATTCCTGTCGGTGTCATTGCATCATTGCCTGATACAATGCCGGAAAAAACCGCAAAAAGCATGATGGATCAAGGTGTTACCCCTTTCTGTGGCATGGATCGCGCCCTGCACGCGATCAGCCTTGCCCAAAAATATAACGTAGATGCAGCACCGATATTGCTTCCCAAAACTCCAATCAACATCAAGACCTTGTCGGAAAATGACGCAAAAGCCGGCCTTGCGCGTTTCGGCCTGCCTACTCCCAATAGCCATGTCGGCATACATGAGGACGATATCGTCGCTAAGGCCACAAAGCTAAGGCCCCCTTGGGTGCTCAAAGGGCTGGGTAATGCACATAAATCCGAAGTAGGTGCTGTAAAGATCGGCATCAGGGATGAACTATCTTTGCGCGCAGATCTTAAAAACATGAAGAGCGATGCGTATCTTATTGAGGAAATGGTACAAAACCCAATAATCGAATTGCTACTTGCAGTCACACTAGACCCGGTGCACGGGTATGTTCTAACGCTTGGCGCGGGGGGCACACAAACCGAGCTTCTGCAAGATACCGCGTCACTGATACTACCAGTCGATGAAGCAATGGTGGATAGCACGTTGAGCAAACTGAGATGCGCCCCTCTGCTTGATGGATATCGCGGGGCACAACCCATTGATCGTAAATCACTTTGGCACGCAATTGTCGCTGTGCAAAATTACGTCATTGCGCATCACGGCCAAGTGCAAGAGATTGAGATTAATCCACTTATCTGCACGCATACCAAGGCAATAGCCGTCGATGCGCTTATTGTTCAAGGAGACGCCCCATGACCGACACCCCGATCCAAACACATAAGGATGGTCATGTATTGGAGGTCACCCTTGCGCGCGGTAAAGCCAATGCGATTGATCTCGCCACGAGCCGGATAATGGGACAAATTTTCAAAGACTTCCGTGACGATCCCAACCTTCGTGTTGCGATCATCACGGGTGCGGGTGAGAAGTTTTTTTGCCCTGGCTGGGATCTAAAAGCAGCCGCTGATGGCGATTCTGTAGATGGCGATTACGGCGTCGGGGGCTTTGGCGGCTTACAAGAACTGCCGCACCTGAACAAACCCGTTATTGCAGCAATCAACGGAATCTGCTGCGGTGGCGGGCTTGAGCTCGCTCTGAGCGCGGATATTATTCTAGCAGCGGATCATGCAAGCTTTGCGCTACCCGAAATCCGCTCTGGCACGGTTGCAGATGCCGCGAGTTTGAAACTCCCCAAGCGTATCCCCTATCATATAGCGATGGAAATGCTGCTCACTGGCCGATGGCTCGATACCGAAGAAGCTGCGCGCTGGGGAATAATCAACCATGTCTATCCAGCAAGTGATTTGATGTCGGAAGCCAGAAAATTAGCGAATCTGCTCGCGTCCGGGCCGCCGCTTGTCTACGCTGCAATCAAAGAAGTCGTGCGCGAAGCGGAGGATATGAAGTTTCAAGACGCTTTGAACAAGATCACAAAGAGTCAATTCAAAACAGTTGAGGCGTTATACACCTCCGAAGATCAACTAGAAGGGGCCCGCGCGTTTTCTGAAAAGCGTGACCCTGTTTGGAAAGGACGGTAAGGACGCTTCACCAAAGGCTCTGTTTGAAAGGCTCTGCCCAGCAGACATCCACCTGCGGCAGCTTACAACAATTTGCTAGAAGCTTTGACTAGGGTCAGGGCACATAACCAGAATATGACTGTCGCGGCGAGAGCGATTATATAGCGTCTTCGGCGGTCCATACTCTGCGGGTGCATCAAATCACCTTAAACCATTGCGATTAATGAAAATCATGCCGCTCAACACACGTCTGTCATCCACATGAGCACGATCTCGGCTCTTTGGAAAGTAAGGCCGGAGACGCTCCAACTGCGCCTTCGTAAGTCAGTATAAATTGCTCATCATATCTCCCAAAATTGGAGATCGTGAACCATAGCAGCTCGGCAAGATCAATCAGCTTATGCAAAACCGCAGATGAGGTACCTTCATCGCTCGAAGACTTCCGATGCCTTGAAGAAACCGATAGCGTGCGCTCTTTCCGTCTCGCAAAAAAGGGGCTGTTCGCTTTGCCGGCCTATGCAGCTAATGCACATACTGATATGCATCGTGACGAAGGGATCATTCGAAAATATTCGCTGTGTGGCGATCCGTCTGAAAGACATCATTATTAGATAGCCGTGAAACAAGTTGCACCCTCAAGGGGCGGCTCAGACTTGATGCACAATGTTGTGGCAACGGGCGATCGTTTAGAGATTGACGCGCCGCGCAACAACTGCCCGTTGAATGAAACTGCCCCGCATACGCTGTTGTTCGCAGGTGGCAATGGGATCACCTCAATCATCACAATGGTGGGTCGCTTTCAGAAGCTTGGTCAGTCTTTCCAACTTCACTATTTCTCGCGTTCAGCGGGCCATACTGCATTTCGCGAGCGCTTGGCGCTAGGCGCATATGCAGACAACGTCTTTTTCTACAAAGGCTATGATATAGTGCAAACGCAAAATGCGCTGCATGATGCGCTGGACCACTCGACCAACGGTGAGCATTTTTACGTCTGTGGACCTAGCCCTTTATGGACACCGCCGAAAAGCGCGCGCGCCAGAACCCGTTCACCTTGAACGTTTTTAGCCAATCCATCGTTCTCAGGCGAACCAACAAAAGGGTTTCAAGTCAAGCTCGCACGCAACGGTGTGACACTAGATGTTGGCTAAGACGAGACCATTCTCGAAGTGTTGGATACCTACGGTATTATCTTACAAGCTAGGCGTTTATGGGACATGTGTTAGAAATGTAATTGATTGAAAAGCGGATCACAGGGACAGTTTATAAACTGCAAAACAACACGCACAGGGCGACCAGATGTGTGTCTGCGTCTCGCGTGTGAAGGATAAAACACTTATGCTTGATCTTTGATGCTTATGGGCAGTGTAACAGGCTTAGCGAAAGCAAAAAACGCACTGCGCGAAACTCAAACCATCATTGAAAACTAAACGATAGGTTAATTCACCCAACGATCATACAATGCATTGACCTACTGCCCTCCAACGACAGAGGTCATCGCCTTGGTGGACCAAAGGCCAATCGCTTCGATTTTAGAATTCTAAAGCAGCGCTGCTTTACAAACAAAGCTTCGAAGAGATGGAGCCATCACACGTAAGAGTTAGAAAAATCAACGCAATAACTACACAAAAGGTTTTGCAATTCGTTTTCGTGATCCTATTGTTATTAGAATATTATAATTTTCAATGGATCGAAATGGCATTTCCTCGCATAAAAATCCGCGCATTACAGGCATTTGTCGCAGTTTACGAAGAGCAATCGTTTAGCCGCGCCGCCCTGCGGGAGAACACGACGCAGTCGGGCATGTCGACGCAAGTAAAGAGCTTAGAAGATGTTTTAGGAACTCAACTTTTAATCCGCGAGCGCAAAAAATTTCGTCTCACCCCAGAAGGGGAAATTATGTATCGCGAAGGTCAGAGTATCCTAAAATCTCTAATGTCGATAGAGCAGTCTGTGCGCGAAATGCACAGACGTGTAGGAGGTTTGGTGCGGATTGGGATGATCCCTGCACTGACGAGATCCATTTTGATCCCCGCATTGGATCAGTTCAATGCAGAATTTCCTGACGTCGAACTCTCGTTGCTTGAAGAATATAGCCATTCCTTAATGCGGCGCGTCTTGGACGGTGAACTCGACTTTGCGATGGTGCCTTCGACAGAATTACCCGCAGGTTTAACAGGTCGCTTTATAGGCCATGACCGTGAAATGCTGGTGTCGAGCGCGGCGAATGCCATCGGACATAAGCACTTGTCTGAACTCCCTCTGAGCGCGTTGTCGGGCAAACGTTTGATTGTGCCATCTCGTCTGAATGTGAGGCGCAAAAGCATCGATACATTGCTCAACACCCATAACATCCAGATCGCGGAGACCTTGGAAATGGACGGGATGCTGGCAACGCTAGAGATGGTGGCCGCAACCGATTGGATCGCCATGTTGCCCAGTGCGATCTGCTTTCCTGACAAAGACGGCAGCATTCGGCACCTCAATCCGATCAAGGACCCTCCTATCGGTTTGGATTATATCTTGGTCGAAAAAGCTGAGTCTGCTCCACCGCGCGCTGCCCAGCTGTTAGCTCAATGCTTAACCCAGCACTTGAGCGACGTTCTGAACGAGTGGTCCAAAGAATTCGATATGCTGGTGCCGAAATCTTAGGTTAGGGTGATGCGAACACGAAGGGATCGCAGGATGATTGGAACAGCACTTATCGGCTTTGGATGGTGGGGCCAGCACATCGCGCGCCGTCTGAAAGATCATCCAGACTTCGATCTTCGCGGCATCGTCGAACCAGCGCAGGACCTTCATGCCCAAATCGAAGATCTTGGCTTAGGAGTTGCAAAAAGCTACGAAGCAGCGCTGAGCGATCCGAGCGTGCAAGCAGTCATACTCACGTCTCCGAACGATTTGCATGACAGTCAAATCCTTGAAGCAGTCGCCGCTGGCAAACATGTTTTTTGCGAAAAACCATTATCGCTAAACGCCAAAGGCGCGCTTGCAAGTATCGAAGCGTGCCGCAACGCTGGCCTTGTATTGGGCATAGGCCATGAGCGCCGCTTTGAGCCTGCGATTTTAGCGTTGCGGGAGATGCTTGACCAACAAGCACTTGGCGCGATTATGCACACCGAGTTGGCGTTTAGCCATGACAAGTTGAAAGGGCTCACTTCAGACAGTTGGCGCACGACCAAGGCTTTTGCCCCCGCCGCAGGTATGACCCAAATGGGCATACATTTGACTGACCTTCTTATTGCGTTTTACGGGCCTGTCGCATCCCTTCATGCATTCACAGCCGATCGCAGCTTAGGTTGGGAAACAGGCGATGTGGTCACAGTGCAATTGCAATTTGAGGCAGGGATGACGGCGACGTTGCAGGCAATTTTACATACGCCACACTTCATCAGAACGCACGTGTTCGGTTCTGATATGTGGGTGGAAATCCGCAACTCAACACATCCAGATACGCCTGGCGGCACAGCCACGATGGAGCGGTATCGCGCGTTTGAGGACACAGAGACGCAAGTGTTTGACTGGACGGATAGTGTAACAGCCAACCTTGAAGCCTTCGGTGCAGCGATACGAGGTGAAGCGCCCTATCCTTATTCGGACTTCGAGCTTTTGCATAACATCGAAGTGCTTGATGCGATCATACTGTCCGCAGAGACTGGAGAAGCTGTTCAGCTTAACGCATCACCTTAAGCGAGGCGGAATTCAGCGGGAATTTCCAAAGGAGGGTTCGTCCCATCCATGAATTCAACAGTCGTAAACGCAAGATCCGTATCGCCAGTGTTCTCAAGCGAATGCATCATGTAATCCCCTGTTCCGTAGTGGAAATGTTTGGTCTCGCCTACGGTATATTCTGCATCTGTTACTTCACCCGAGGAAAAATAATTGCGCGCGTTACCAGCGCTTAATACCGACCAGAAATAGGGATTCACATGGCGATGAAACGCGCAACGCGCACCCGCAGGCAGGTGCAAATGCCACACACGCACGCGGTGTGTCTCGGATACGAGCACACTGCCGACGCAGCCATTGTCATGGCTTTTCAGCATTTCCTCATAAAGCCCTTCAGGCCAATGCGCGAAGGCCGCTGGATCAGGATTGGTCGCAATGTGATGGGGACCGTGCGTGCTCATGTCTCATCTCCTCATCTAGGTCAAACTACCCTATCAAAACCTGCACTTGCTATAAACGCAATAGAAACCGATGCTGTGTTTGACCACAGGTATTACGAACCTCGCATCAAAGGGCGCACGATGATTGATCTCTACACTTGGACCACGCCGAACGGGCGCAAGGTGTCTATCCTGCTCGAAGAGCTGGGCATCCCCTACAAAGCTCACGCAATCGACATTTCTAAGGACGAACAATTCGCGCCTGACTTTTTAAAGATAGCACCCAATAATCGCATACCCGCAATCGTCGATCAGGAGACTGGTACGCATCTGATGGAGACAGGCGCGATCATGCTCTACCTTGCTGACAAGCACAAAAGGTTCCAATGCGAGGGTGACGAATACTGGCGCATGGTGGAATGGCTGATGTGGCAAATGGGTGGTTTGGGTCCGATGTTGGGACAGGTTCACCATTTCGTGAAGTACAACAAAGGCAAATCAGAGTACGGCGAGCAGCGTTATTCAACAGAGGCGCGTCGTTTGTATGGTGTTTTGAACAGACATTTGTACAAGCGCGACTATATCGCGGGTGACGGCGCGGGCATGTATTCTATTGCAGACATGGCCTGCTGGCCTTGGGTGTCACGTTTCGAGTGGCAAGAGATCGATCTCAACGACTTCCCAAACGTGCGCGATTGGTATGCGCGTATCGCGAAACGTCCAGCCGTGCAAGCGGGTTACTCAGTCCCGAAATTCACAACAGAGGTGCCAATGCCATGAGTGCAAAAAACGAGACGTATAAATCGAGCATCCATCGTTTCACTTTGGGCGAAGCAGTAGTGAGCACAATCCAAGACGGCGCTCATATTCGTGAACCGATCAATCCGCCTTTTGCGCTCGACAAGTCCGATGAAGAGATCGCACAAATTGCAGCGCGCAATAACCTTCCTTCGCATGGATTTGAAAGTGGCTATACCCCAACGATTATTCGCATTGGTGGCCAGACTGTCCTATTTGATACTGGCTTCGCGCCCCGTGGTCTCGACGAAGCAGCTGGCCACTTGCGCCGACGCTTAGCCCATGCAGGCTACGCGCCTGAAGACATCGACATCGTTGCCTTCACGCATTGCCATCCCGATCATATCCTTGGTGTAATGGATGGGGATAAACCAACCTATCCAAATGCGCGCTATGTTATTGGACGCAAAGAATTTGAAGCATGGTCCAGCGGCGAGGGCATTCCAGAGCAACGCGCAGGGACGCGTGACATTTTCCTCAAGCTGATCCCGCCGTTGACGGATCGCATGACATTTCTTGAAGACGGCGACAGTGTCGTTTCCGGCCTCACGGCTGAAGCAGCCTTTGGGCACTCACCCGGTCATATGATGTATCGTCTAGAAAGCGCGGGTAAGTCGCTGTTGGTTTGGGGCGATGTTACCAATCATTTCGTTTTTTCGCTGCAATATCCTAATAGTCTTGTCGGCTATGACGATGATAAGGATATGGCGATTGCAACGCGAAACCGCGTACTTGATATGGTCGCCACCGATGGTCTTTTGGTCAGTGGCTTTCACATGCCGTTCCCATCGCTTGGATACGTAGAACGCACGCAGGACAGCTATCGCTGGACCCCAGCAAGCTATCAAACGCGGATGTAGTCACTCCGTCACGCGCAACTCCTCAAAGGATGTCGCAACCCATTTGCGGTATCCTGCGCGCGCCGCAATGTTGGCGTGCCATTCGTCGACCTTCGGGAAATCGTCCAAAATTGTCGGGTGCAAATCCATGATGCGGTGAAACAAACTGCCGATAGCGATATCTGCCATCGAAAAACCTTCACCAGCCAAATAAGTGCGCCCGTCAGCCAGACCCGTTTTAAGAATGCCCAAACCCGCGTAAAGCGCTTTGATATGCTTTTCCAACGTCGCTTTGTCCTGCTCTGCTTTGCGCATACGCACTTGTTGCCAGAACAGCCCAAGAAACGGAGGTTGCAACGTGGTAGAGCCAAATTCCATCCACATATCCGCGACAGGGCTTACCTGCTCTCTCGCCAGATAGCGCAATATCACGTGGCTTTCCCAAAGCGTAACATCGCCGTCTTGCAAAACAGGGACGCGACGCACGGGTGTCAGTGCGGCAAACTCAGGATCATCGTTTCCGCCGAATATGCCCCCAACAATCTTGTGCTCATAGGGACGCCCGCTCTCTTCCAAAGCCCAAAGCACTTTCTGCACATTGACCGAACTCGCGCGTCCCCAAAGGATCATTTGATCGCTTGAGGGTTGATCGGTGATCCAGCAGCCCCCGGAATATGAAGCGGTGGCGCGGTGAAGAAAAACTCATACACCCCATCTTCCGCACAATCCTCACCGAGGTCTTTGAGGTAGAAAATCTCGCCCATAGAAATGCCGATAGATGGGATAACCACCCAGTGCCATGGCTGATTAGCTTCTTCGGATTCGTTCGGGCGCACTTCGCAGCCCCATGTGTCCGAGCAGATCGCCGCGATGTCGTGTTTCTTGATCCAATGCGCTGTTTCAAACGAAAGCCCTGGTGCATCGCCACCCGCATATCCTGTCCAATCCTCCGCCGCGAGACAGCGTTCTTGATGTCCAGTACGCACAATCACGAAGTCACCTTTACGTATATCGACACCTTGCGCGGCCGCGCATCGATCAAGGTCGTCATTGGTGATCGGGTAGCCGTCATCCAAGCTGTCGACACCTTTCCAACGCGCGACATCAAGAAGAACGCCGCGCCCAACCATCTTGTCGCGCACATTTTCAATCCCGAGGTTCTTGGCACCATTTACCGTCACATCAGTCGCCGGAAATCCGTTGTACATCTTGTCATCAAGGAAAATGTGGCACAGAGCATCCCACTGCGTACTGCCCTGACAAGGCAAGTTGATCGCATCATCAGCATAGCGCAAATAGGCTTTGCCATCGCCGTCTTGCTCACCCGTGACAGCATCCGTTCCCGTCGCCAGCATCTGATGAATCATGTTCCAACGCCCACCGAACAAACCCGATTGAATCTTCTCCTTGAGGTCCAGACCCAGCGCAAATGTCTTACCTTTTTTGATCAAACGACCCGCTGCAACCACATCCTCAGGCGTCACGTTATTCAACGTCCCAATCTGATCATCGTCCC
The DNA here is from genome assembly GCF_018607995.1 of Planktotalea sp. GTDB lineage: Bacteria > Pseudomonadota > Alphaproteobacteria > Rhodobacterales > Rhodobacteraceae > Planktotalea. Next base: position 46,533 of record NZ_JABBAL010000019.1, on the reverse strand, counting down.
CCCAACGTCCCCAATTGGAAAGCTCTTTGGCGGTGTCGTAAATATCCTGTCGCGTAAGCTTAGTCATGTGTCTATCCTCGGTGTGCATTGCTTATTTATCGAATGACAAATTAAATTTGCACATGAGTCAATGGACTTGCCACACCTTGGGTCTCGTGATTTTATCAAACGATAATTTAGATTAGGGATATCAGACGTCATGGCCGATCCAGAAATGAAGACATTTGACATCATCTTTGAAGGCACGGGGACCATGTCTGGAAAGATGCGCAACGACGTTAAAGTTCATTTTGAAACAATGAACGAGACCTATGACCTCGCAACTGACGAAGGTCCGTTTCACGGTGGGGATGCGACCGCTCCGCCCCCGCTTGCTCTGTTCACAGCTGCGCTGACTGGGTGCATCATGACCCAGATCAGAGCCTTTTCAAAACGTATGAAAATCCCGATTGGACAAGTTACAGTCAACGCGCGTTTGCATTGGCGGGGTGAGCAAATGGGGCGCGATCCTTACACGACAGCGCCGGTTGGTTTTGATCTGGATATCGATTTTGACAGCCCTGCGAACAAAGACGATCAGATGCGCTTGATGGCCGCCGCCAAGAAGGGCTGTTTTATTGAAACCACCTTAATGCAAGGGCTCGAAGTGGGGCACAGGCTTCAAATTGACGGCGATTGGCACAATGCATAGACGGCCCGAATGACACAGCCTGACACAGCCCCCAATGAGCCCCCAAAGCCTAAAAGACTCTCATCCGAAGCCCGACGTCAGGACTTCATCAATCAGGCAATTGAGTTCTTTGCGGAAGAAGGCTTTGAGAGTTCAACCCGCGGCTTGGCCAAGAAACTAGGCGTCACGCAGCCACTTTTGTATCGCTATTTCCCGTCCAAGAGTGATCTGATCTCTGAGGTCTATGACGCCGTTTACGTCAAACGCTGGCAACCAGAGTGGGAGCCTCTTTTGCGCGATCGATCACGTCCTTTGGCAGATCGTTTGAATACGTTTTATAACGTCTACACTAACGCGATTTTTAATCGTGAATGGATGCGGATATTCCTGTTCTCAGGCCTCAAGGGTGTCGATATCAATCGCCGCTACATGCAACTTGTACGACAGCGCATTCTGGAACCCATCCTGATTGAAGCGCGTGTTGAGTTTGGGCTGCCAGACATTCCGCCGAAAGACTGCGAAGTTGAATTCGTGTGGGTCATGCACGGCGGCATCTTTTATTATGGCGTGCGCGATTTGATTTATGAAAGCGCGATCTCCACCGACAAAGAACGCGTGATCGCTGATGCAATCACAGCGTTCATGGCCGGTTTAGAAATCAAATTGAACCGACCTTACCAAACTTAAGCAGTTGTCCCGCGTGCCGGATAGCTGTTGCCCATCGCGAATTGAACTTTAGACAGCAGGAATTCCACGTCAGGACGTGACCACGGCATGTTTGAGATATCAATCAGGTATAAACGTCCATCCGGGCGAACCCAAAACAAACCTGGCTCAGCAAACTGTGGAATTTCAGCGTCTTTGAAGGCTGTCGACAGATAAAGCCCCCAATTGCGCACATCCTCGGCTGTTGCGTCGTATGCGATATCGAGGTTCCCAAGCTCCCACTCCGATTTGGTTTGTGTTGCGCGGTCTTCGGGATCCATAGACACAGCAATGACGTTGACGCCAGCGTCTGCCGCCATATCGGTCAGATTGTTCAGCTTGCTCAGGTACATTTTGCAAACAGGACAATGCAAGCCACGATAGAAGATCACCATCGTGAAGTTCTTCGGGTTTTGATCGGCAAGAGACCAAATTCCGCCGCCAACCAAAGGCAATGAAAGTGCTGGTGCTTGGCTGTCTGGCATTAGTTTCTGGATCATTGATTTGCTTCCTCACTTGATCCTTATTTATAACTCGATAACTTAGCGTGTAAGTGGCGTAAAGGGATGGAGCACGAATCCACCTGGCGAGGAGACAACATGAAAGCACCTGACTTTGACTATCTACTTCCAGCAAGTTTAGATGCTGCCCTTGCGATGCTCGCCGAACATGGCGGCGAAGCAATGCCGCTTGCGGGTGGGCAAAGCTTGATGCCAATGATGAATTTTCGAGTGGCAGCGCCAGAGGTTTTGATCGACCTAGCCAATCTGAGCGAGCTGCGCGGTATTTCAATTGAAGGCGATACGATAAGAATAGGTGCAATGACGCGCTATGCCGAGTTGATGGCTGATGCAGATGTACAAAAACATATCCCAATCTTTGGCCTCGCTCTGCCCCATATTGCCCATGACGCGATCCGTAATCGTGGCACGATTGGCGGCTCCATTGCACTTGCGGATCCTGCCGCAGAAATGCCCGCTCTTCTGCGCGCGCTCAATGCAATCGTCGAAGCCGAAGGACCAGATGGCACACGCATGATCAATGCAGATGATTTCTTTCTTGGCATGTTCGAAACAGCTTTGGATGGTGAACTCATCAAAGCCCTTCACATCCCGGTGGCAACATCCGAGCAACGTTTCGGCTTTCATGAACTCACGCAAAGACACGGCGATTACGCCCTCGCGGGGGTTGCAGTTGTTCAGACGTCAAATACATATCGCGCGGCCTTCTTCGGGGTGGCCGATCGCGCAACGCGCGTGCCAGACCTTGAACAGGCACTTGAACAACAGGACGATATGGCCTCTGTTCTTGAGCATCTCGGCAACATCGATTTCACCGATGATCTCAAAGCCAATCACACGACCCGTCAACGGCTTGCAGGGGTTGCGCTGAAACGCGCGCTGAAAGGAATGACAGTATGAGCCGTTCCATAGATATCAGCCTGCGCGTCAATGGCGAAGATGTGCGCGCAACAGTTCCATCGCGCCTAAACCTCGTCGACTTTTTACGCGAAGAGTTGTCGCTGACAGGTAGCCATGTTGGCTGTGAACACGGTGTATGCGGCGCATGTACATTGACCGTTGACGGCGACACCGTACGCGGGTGCTTGATGCTTGCAGCGCAAGCTGACGGAAAAGATGTCATCACGATTGAGGGTCTTGCGGAAAACGGCCAAAGTGCGCAGCTACAGGCGGCTTTTACTAAACACAATGCCTTGCAATGTGGCTTTTGCACTCCCGGAATGCTCGCCAGCGCGATTGGATATGTGAACGCAGGCGGCATCGCGGATCGCGAAGCCATCCGTCAGCATATCTCTGGCAATTACTGCCGATGCACCGGCTATCAATCCATCGTTAACGCGATTTGCGATGTGATCGAGGAGAAAAGCGTATGACCGGTCCTGCCCATATTTTTGATAAGCCAAATCGCTACATCGGCAAACCTGAGCCTCGCGCAGACGCGGCGCGTTTGCTGCAAGGTCGTGGGAGCTACGTTGATGACCAAAAGCTACCACGCATGGTTCATGCTGCTTTCGTGCGCTCCCCGCATGCGCATGCGAAGATCCTCTCAATTGATACGGAAGATGCACGCGCAGCAAAAGGTGTGATCGCGGTGTACTCTGGCGAAGACCTCGCTGCGCATGTCACGCCTTATGTCGGCACATTGACCCATTTGGCAGGACTGCGTTCCATGCCACAGCACCCTCTAGCAATGGAAGTCGCGCGTTGGCAAGGCGAACCTGTAGTGATGGTCGTCGCAACTTCGCGCGCTTTGGCAGAGGATGCCTGCGAGCTTGTTTATGTAGATTTCGACGAGCTTCCTGCAGCCGTCGATTCCGAAACGGCCCTTGATCTAGAAGCCCCCGTCATTCATCCCGAGTTAGGAAACAACCTGGCATGGGAACGTGACATGGTTGCGGGCGATATTGACGCAGCCTTTGCAACCCCGGGTGTGCATGTGGTGGAGCGCGAATTCCGCTTTGGCCGCCATACTGGTGTTACCTTGGAATCGCGTGGCACGGTATGTGACTATGATCCCTCAGAAAACCAACTGACCGTCTATTACTCTGGCCAGGCGCCGCACATGATGCAGGTGATTTTCTCCAAACACCTCGACCTGCCCGAAGAAAACATACGTGTTATTTCCAATGACGTTGGCGGCTCTTTCGGGATAAAGATCCACACATATGGCGATGAAATCGCAACAGCCGCAGCTGCCAAACTGCTCAAACGCCCAGTAAAATTCATCGCCGATCGATTCGAGAGTTTCGTTACAGACATCCACGCCCGCGATCATATTGTGAAAGCAAAGATGGGGGTTACCGAAGCGGGAACAATCGTTGGTATCGATTTTGATGATCTCACAGGGATCGGCCCGTTTTCGATGTATCCGCGTACGTCTGCGATTGAATGCAACCAAGTTCTGAACCTCACAGGCGCGCCCTATGTTATGGAAAATTACCGCGCCAAGGGCCGCGTGGTGTTTCAAAACAAAACGCTCATGTGCCAATATCGCGCCGTTGGGCACCCTATTGCGATGGCGATTGCGGATGGCTTACTGGAGGATGCCGCGCGCAAAATTGGGATGGACCCTGTTGCGCTGCGCGAGATCAATCTGATGGCTGACGATAGTTATCCACGCAGCTCTGCGACGGGGATGAAACTGGATGACCTCAGTCACAAACGCGCGCTGCGCAAACTGACCGAGCTGATGGATTATGATGCCCTGCGCGATGAGCGAACCGAAGCGCGCAAAAATGGTATCTATCGCGGCATCGGCTTTGTTTCGATGGTCGAGGTCACCAACCCCAGCCCTATGTTTTATGGCATCGGCGGCGCGCCGATTGCATCGCAAGATGGTGCCACCGTGCGTCTTGATGCGGGTGGCGCGTTGCATGTGTCCTCGTCGATCACCGAGCAGGGCCAAGGCACCAATGCAATCCTCGCCCAAATCGCAGCGGGCGTGTTTGGTGTTGATCTGAACCGCGTGAAAGTCACCACAGGCGACACCGCAACCACGCCATACGGCGGCGGCACATGGGCCTCTCGCGGCGCAGGGATTGGTGGCGAAGCGATGTTGCAAGCGGCACAAGCCCTCAAAGACCAAGTGCTCGAGGTCGCAGGCGTGATGTTGCAAACGGGTGTTGAAACGCTCGACATTCAAGGCGGTGCAGTCACGGATTTGAACGGCACTATCCGCCTGCCTTTGGCCGATCTCGCACGCACAGTGTATTATCGCGGCAATGAATTGCCTAATGATCTAAATCCCGAACTCGTTGCGACCCGCCATTACCGCGTCACAGACTTTCCATTCGTGTTCACCAATGGCGCGATGGCCGCGCATGTGGAAGTTGATATCGAAACGGGCTTCGTCAAAGTGCTGCATTTCTGGGCCGTTGAAGACTGTGGCCGCGTTATAAACCCCTTGCTGGTGGATGAGCAGATCAGAGGCGGCGTTGTCCAAGGCATTGGCGGCGCGCTTTATGAAGAGTGCCATTATTCACCCGATGGTCAGTTTCTCAACGCGACCATGGCTGACTACATGGTCCCCATGGCAAGCGAAATGCCAGACATCACGATTGCGCATATCGAGACACCAACGAAGACATCTGTGCTCGGGGCAAAAGGCGCGGGTGAGGCTGGGACAGGCGGTGCGCCTGCTGCGATCTTGAACGCTGTAAACGATGCCTTGTCCCCTATGGGTGCAAGCATTTGGCAAATGCCGATGACGCCAGAGCGTATTTTGACAGCGCTTGATCAAGCTGACTAAAGTCAACATTGCATAGAAAAAGGCGCGCTACGAATTGAGCGCGCCTTTCTCTAGTTTTACGATGCGTCGGTTATTGGACGGCGTAGGCTACCGGCCACTCAACGCCTGCGGCTTCTGCTGCGGCGAGATAGGCTTTCAAAACTTCGCTGCCTGGCATGCCGCGGCTGTCTGCTTCAGCAGCTTGTTGCTGTGGGAAACCAACGAGCGATTCCGCCCAGCCTGCACGTGCTTCAGCAGGCAACGACTTCACGTTCGCACCAGCTGCTACCAAGCCGTCAAGACCCCGCTTTTGTGCAGCATTCAAGGAGTCACCTGACTGTGCCTCATATGCGGCACCGACCTCACGGATGATCGCTTGAACATCTTCAGGCAAACTTGCCATTGTGCGGCTGTTCATCGTCAACGCATTCACAGGCATCGCTCCGAAACCAACTAATGTATAGTTCGGTGCTGGCTCGTGGAACTTGAAGCCAAGGTAGGCGGAAGGGAACATCAGCCAGCCATTGTAAACGCCCGTCTGAAGCGACAGATAGCCATCTGGCAATGTGGATTGAACGGGGATCGCGCCCGCGAACTCAAGCCATGGTAGGTTAGGACCCGCGCCGCCAACTTTGACGCCTTTCAAGTCTGCAACTGTGTCCCATGGGTCCGTCGTGCCCAAGTGATAGTTGTCCCAACCATGCAGGCCCAACAGCTCTTGCTTGTATTCACTTTTGAATTGCTCTTCGAGCCACGGAACGTCGTTGTAGACCGAGCGCACAGCCGTTATCGCTTGCGCCGAATCTTCTGATCCGAAGGGTGCATAATAAGGGAAGTTGTGCAGGAACAGTTTAGCAGGCTCAAAACACATGCAGAAAGCGCCGATGTCTAGGATGCCGTTTTGAACCGCTTCCAATGTTTCTGCGACACCCGCGATTGCGCCACCATATCCTTCGACGAATTCGATCTCGTGATCTGTTTCAGCGGCAACGCGGCGCACCACTTCTGGCACGAAAAACTTTGCAGTATCAGTTACATATACGGCTGGACCATTCGGATGGCCAGAGCCAACACGCAGCGTAAATGTGTCCGCGGCAAGTGGTGCTGTCATAGCAGTAATCGCGAGAGCCCCTAGGCTGAGGGTGACTGTTTTTTTCATTAAGGTTCCTCCCAGAACATGCGGTTTTGACCGCTCTTCAAGCACTGTTCGCCAAACAAGTCGGCTTATTTATCAGTTGCTAACTAACCCAATCTCTGCACATCGCGTCGCGGTGGTCAAGAAGCTCTGCGGCCAATTTCAGCATTATTTATCACTCGCTAAATAAGCGCTTGATCCCCCCGCCCCATCGGGTAGCGTTCATGGAGTTGGCATTAATTGCGTCGGGGAGGGCAAAATGAAGACACATATTAGGGGCGCTCGAATGTTGCATATTTTTTCAGCATTCTGGACGCTCGCTCTCGCATTTCTCATTTTTGGCGACGTGATTGGCCGAATATTCCTAACGCGGCCTATTCCGGGCACCAAGGAAATCCTGCAAAACTCTATCGTGACGATCACGTTCTTGCAGATCCCACTGGCGATCTACTCAGGCTCAATGTTGCGCACGACGATCCTTTCAGATGCAGTGCCACCAACTATGCGTCGCATCCTCCGCACATTCGCATCCCTCCTGGGATTTGCTCTTTTCCTCGCGTTGATATGGGGAACGATCCCCTCGTTCTATGATGCCTACCGCATTGGCGAATACGAGGGAGAAGGATCGCTACGCGTACCCACTTGGCCCGTGCGCGGCGCAATTGCTGCGATGTCTGCCTTTGGTGCGTTTGCCTACGCCCACATGATTTGGCTCGATTGGCGCGGCGAATTGGTCCTTGAAAATGAAGCGCCTGGCGCGCTGCTAAAGCTTGAAGATTAGGAGCGCACGACATGGGTGGTGATATTGTAGTAATGATGCTCGGCGTGCTGATTGTGTTGATCCTGCTTGGGGTTCACATTGGCGTCGCTCTTGCACTATGTTCCGGCGTGGGTGTCTACATCATGTTTCGTGGCAACACGGAAGCAGCTCTCGCGATTATGTCCAATACTGCATACGAGGCAATTCGAAAGGACGTGTTCGCGGTGATCCCTCTCTTTGTCTTGATGGGAGATTTTGTATGGCGAAGCGGGGCCGCTGGCGATTTATACCGCATTTGTGATCGCACTCTGCGCCGCCTGCCCGGCCGTCTCGCTATTGCGACAATCGCGGGTAACACTGTGTTCGCGGCTGTTACAGGCGTTTCCATCGCATCCGCAGCTGCGTTTAGCCGGATTGCCTACCCTGAGATGATGAAACTTGGCTACAAGCAAAGCTTTGCGCTCGGTGCTGTTGCTGGCTCTGCGTGCCTTGGTATGCTGATCCCACCATCAGTTTTGCTGATCGTTTGGGCGATCCTGACAGAGATGTCCGTTGGTGCGCTGTTTGTTGCTGGCATCATTCCTGGGATGGTGCTGGCGCTCTTGTTTTCCGGCTATGTGATCATCGCCGCAAAGGTGAACCCCGAGATTGCACCACCATATGACAAGCCATTGACAGAACCTACACCCGCGGAAAAACGCTCTGAACTCATCGGTGGCCTCGGGATTCTAGCGCTGATTATGGTCGTCATTGGCGGTATCTGGCTTGGCTGGTTCACACCGACCGAAGCCGCTGCGTTTGGCGTTATCTGTGCGCTGATTATTGGCGTCATCAAAGGTATGCGCATGGACGATATTATCCAGAGCCTTTACCAGGCAGGGCGCACAACTGCGCCCATCATGTTCCTGTTGATCGCAGCGCAAATGTATTCTCGCCTTCTCGCACTTGGGGGCGGCGTAAACTACATCCAAGGTATCTTTATCGATAGTCAGCTTTCGCCATTTATGCTGATCATACTGATGGCCTTTATCTGGTTAATCCTTGGTATGCTGATCGACAGCATTTCGATCATTCTTCTTACCGTGCCAATCTTCGCCCCACTCGCGATGTCGATGGGCTACGATCCGATTGCGTTCGCAATCTTTGGTATTTTGGTCATCGAAGCTGGCCTTTTATCGCCGCCTTTCGGACTTTTGGTCTATACTGTGAGGGGCTCCGTCCCCGACCCAACGGCGACGTTGAAAAAGATCTTCATCGGATCCGCACCATATTTTGTGTTGATCTTGGTCGCAGCTTTCCTCGTGCTCGCCTTCCCGATCTTGGCGACGCTTCTCCCAAAAGCTCTTATCTGATTTAGTGATATTCAGATGTGGTTTTTATAATTTTCCCCAATGCGCACTGCGCACTAGGTTTGGGGTAACTTGATGGAGACGAACATGGAACTTGGATTTTTCACAATGCCGATCCACCCTGTTGGGAAAGATTGGCGCACCTCATTGCACGAAGATCGCGCGGCTTTCTTGCTCGCGGATGAGCTGGGCTTTGTAGAGGCTTATGTAGGCGAGCACACGACGGATGCTGCAGAAAACATCACCCATTGCATCAGCTTCATCGCTTGGATCGCGGCGGCGACGAAACAAATTAACTTGGGCACAGGTACGGTTAATTTGCCCAATACACACCCTGCCGCAATCGCAGGTCAAGTTGCGATGCTCGATCATATGCTCGATGGACGCTTCATTTTCGGCATTTCACCGGGCGGTTTGGCAACAGATGCGGAAGCATTTGGGAGCCTGCACGCAGATCGCCCCGCGATGTTTCTTGAGGGCATCAACCATATCCTGAAAATCTGGGAATCCGAAGCCCCCTACAACATCAAAGGCGAATTCTGGAACATTTCGACCGAGACTCAAATGGAACTCTCCATTGGCCAAGGCATGATGACCAAGCCGTTGCAACGTCCGCATCCACCTATCGTTGTGACAGCTGTTGCACCGTTTTCTAAAGGTGTGACCGAAGCTGCTGCGCGCGGATGGGATCCGATTTCCGCGAACTTCCTTCTAAAGAAATGGGCCAAAACTCATTGGCCAAAATACGTAGAGGGTTGCGAGCGTGCGGGTCGCACAGCGGACCCTGCGAACTGGCGTGTGGCAAAATCCATTTTCGTCGCGGACGATATGGCAACAGCAAAAGAATATGCGCTCGGACCGCAAAGTCCTTATCGTTACTACTACTCGCAGTTGCTGACCAAAATGAAAAAGCATGGTCGCACAAACCTGTTTAAAGCCGACCAGAGCATGACCGATGATGAGGTCACACTCGACGGTGTTCTTGAGGACTGCGTGATATGGGGCACACCCGACAAAGTGGCGGATGACCTGCTCGCCTTGCGCGAAGACGTTGGTGACTTTGGTAAGCTGCTTTATGCAGGTAAAGACTGGACCGATGTGGAACTTGGACGCAACTCGATGATCAAATTGGCAGAGAAAACGATGCCGATCGTCAACGCTGCAATCGGCAAATCGTAGTGAGCGCGCGTGTCGAGATAAAGCGCGGGGACGTCACGCTTTCTGCTTTCGCCACTGGACGGAAAGATGGGCCAGCGATCTTGCTGTCGAACTCGCTGGGTGCGGGTCTTGATATGTGGGCACCGCAAAGAACCATGCTTGAAGCGCACTACCATGTCATCGGCTACGACACACGCGGTCATGGACAATCGAGCACCCCTGAGGGCGACTATAGTTTCGACGACCTCACTGCCGATGCGATTGCAGTGCTTGATCATTTTGATATCGAAAAGGCAGACTACATTGGTCTGTCTTTGGGCGGTATGACAGGTCTCGGTCTCGGGCTTGATTATGCAGAACGCTTCGACAAAATTGTTTGCGCCTGCGCGCGCGCAGACAATCCCGCGCCCTTTGTCAGCAGTTGGGATGATCGCATCGCGGCGATAACCAATGGTGGCATACTAGCGATTTGGAATGGTACGGTTGAGCGCTGGCTAACGCCTGATTTCCTAAGCGCCAATGGGGATCTTGTCGCGAATCTCGCGCACGATTTCGCACAGACAACGGTCGCCGGCTACACTGGCTGCGCACGTGCTTTACAAACGCTCGACTACAAGCACCGATTGGGCGACATTAAAGTGTCCACACTCTTTATCTCAGGCGCGGATGACTTCGGCGCGCCTAAAGCTGAAATGGAGAGCATGTCCACCGCAACACCCAACGCGCACTACGTAAACATCCCTGATTGCGCACATATTGCTAACCTTAACCAAGCAGATGCATTCAACGCAGCCTTAAAGCAGTTTTTGGAGTTCTAATGCGCCTTACAGATCGTCTGCCTTACCAAGCCATCGTGGATCGTCCCAAGCTGACTTTACCCGATGGCAAAAGGCTTGCGGTTTGGGTCATTGTGAATGTCGAGGATTGGGGCATCGAAGGCCCTATGCCACGTACGGTTTTGCCACCGCCCATGGGCAAGCCCTTACTGCCGGATGTTCCTAATTGGTCCTGGCATGAATACGGTATGCGCTCTGGCTTTTGGCGCCAATACCAAGCCCTAACCTCGCGCGAAATTCCAACGACTTTAGCGATTAACGGAAACGTTTGTAACAGCTACCCGCGCGTCGCCCTAGCCGGGCTTGAGGCAGGTTGGGAGTTTATGGGTCACGGGCATTTACAAGGTCCTATGCACAAATTGAGCGATCAACGCGCCGCGATCCACCAAGCGATGGACACAATTGAGGCTTTCACTGGAACGCGCCCTACGTCTTGGGAAAGCCCGGGGCTGACTGAGACAGAGGAAACCCTTGATCTGCTCCGCGAAGCAGGCGTGAAATATGTGGCCGACTGGGTGCTTGATGATCTTCCGCAAGAGGTGGATACGCCGCACGGGGTGATCACCACCGTTCCCTACACTGTGGAAATGAACGACATCGCGGTTTACGCGCTTCAACAACACAGCTCTGATGAATTCCTGCGCCGCGGACGTGATCAGTTTGATCGTCTTTATGCAGAAAGCGCAGACAATACGCGTGTCATGGCGATTTCGATCCATCCCTATGTGACGGGTGTGCCGCACCGTATTCGTTATCTTGAAGAACTGCTCGATTATGTCGGTAGCCACGAGGGTGTTGCGTGGATGACCGCCAGTGAAATCGGCGACTGGTACACGAAAGAAATGAACACGCTTTCTGGGTGATCCACTTCAAACGACCTTGATCCTGTGCGAACCATGCTATTTATAAGTTGATAAATAAGCATGGAGCGACCCTGTGATCAAATGTGCAATTGTCAGTGGTGGCTCTATCGGTGGGCTTTTCGCTGCGGCAGCCTTGATAAAAGCAGGGTGGCACGTTGATGTTTACGAGCGCACCGACGTCGAGCTTTCCGGTCGTGGCGCAGGCATCGTAACGCACGACGCCTTGATAAAAGCGCTGCGCGCAGTAGGCGCTGATCTGACAGACCTTGGCGTTCAAGTACACGACCGTGTGGCATTTCGCAAAAACGGAGAACGCGTTGCGACGTTACCGTTTGCACAAGTCGTGACCTCTTGGGACCGCATCCACCAAATGCTGCGGCGCTTGATCCCTGAAGGCTCATATCATCTTGGAGCGCACATCACGGACTATACACAAACAGCCAACGACGTAACGGCCCTCTTAAGCGATGGCACGACGCGCACCGCTGATTTACTCGTTGGCGCTGATGGGTTTCGCTCTGCCATTCGTGCACAGATGCTGCCTGAGGTCACACCGCAATACGCGGGCTATGTTGTATGGCGTGCGCTGGCGCATGAGCGAGATATTCCAAAGGATGTACACGCTGAACTCTTTGAGCATTTCGCTTTCTTCACCCCTGCACAAAGCCAGATTATCGGTTACCCGATTGCGGGGCCAAACAATGATCTGCGCGAAGGGCATAGGCGCTATAATTTCGTGTGGTACTCCCCTGCCCCAGCGGTTGTGTTGCGCAATATGTTGACGGATGAAACAGGTCAGCATCATCCGATTTCAATCCCGCCTCCGTTGGTTCGCGGCGACCTTTTACAAGGGATGTTCGCGCGCGCAAAGGATTTGCTTCCAGCGGCATTTGTTGAGATCTTAAACCACTCGGAACGCCCTTTTTTCACTCCAATCTATGATCATCATTCTACAGCTATGTACGATGGCCGCGTTGCTTTGTCAGGCGATGCCGCATGCGTCGCAAGACCTCATGTCGGGATGGGTGTCACCAAAGCCGCTGAAGATGCATTGTGCTTGGCGCAGCATGCTGAGACATCACTCGAGACCTACTCTTCCCTACGCGTTCCAGCCTCTTTGCGCGCACACATGCAAGCGCGAGAATTAGGATCATGGATGATGGAGCCAGACCTAAACAACGCTGATGGATCTTTGCACCGCCACATTCAGAAAATCATGGAAAGGACCGCTGCGGCAGTGGCTTAGACTGAGAAATAGCGACTCAATCCCAAGTCCAACGCGGGCAAGTTAGGACCTTCGCCGTCAGGCACATCAAACACATTGATCGTCATCGAGATCAAAGTGTAGTACCCGCAAATGCCGACCAAATCGACGCATGCTTGCTGCCCTAGAAGGGTCAAAGCCTTGTCATATGTCACGTCGCTTACGTTCTTCAGCAAATGCAATTCCACCGCGAAATCAAAGACAGCCTGCATTTCTGCGTCGCCAAAGGCATAGCGTTTTGCCTTGGAAATCGCATCTACTGCATCGCGCGACAGACCTGCTTCTATTGCAATCGGAGCATGATGCGACCACTCAAAACCTGACGACCAATACCGCGCCGTCACCAAGATCGCGAGTTCTGACAAGACCTGCGGCAAAACGCTATCATAGCGCGCATATTGACCCAAAGCCTGTGCTTGTTTAGCGAGCCCCGGGCTTTGCAGCCAAACTCTAAGGGGTCCAACAACCGCGCCACGCGGGCCATTGACAATATCATCATGAATCACTTTTTGGTCCGCTGAAAGCGCGCCTTCGTCTAGCTTTGGGTGCCGATTCATAAGGGTGCAGACGTCTGCATCTGACCACGATAGAAGATCAACGCGTCGCCCTCTTTATGGTCAAAGCCTAAGATTTCACCGACAACGATTATATGATCACCACCATCATGTATTGCATGGGCGTGGCACGCAAAATGCGCAATCGCATCATTGAGGCGCGGCGCTTGCACCAATGACTCTGTTAGATCAACGCCTGCGCACTTATCTTCTAGAGGTTTTGCAAACTGCCATGCGAGATCAGCCAGTTCAGTGGACAAAACATTTACAACAAATGGCGCACCTTCTGTGAACAAACGCGCGCTTGCTTGTTCTTTGCCAATCGAGAACAAGCATAAAGCAGGCGACATGCTGAGCGATGTAAAGGATCCAACGGTGACACCGGTTGGCTTTCCTGCCTCATCCAACATGCTGACAACAGTAACGCCTGTTGGCAGGCACCCGAAGGCGTTGCGAAGCTCACGTGGGTCAATCATTGGTGCATCCAACATTTTTGTCATCTCCTTGAAGCGCCCTTTGCTTTGGGCCTTGATCCAGAGGTAGTGCGTGAACCCTATCAGTCAAAATGATAATAATTCATATTTAGTATACTTATTTTATAATACTTTGACTGTGCTGCTGTTATTTCTGTTTGATAGTAGCGCGCGCCTGGCTTAATTATCGAGCGATAACAACACATCACCCAAAACATTTGAATTGGGCATAGGGAGACGAACAATGACGACACTGTGTTACGCGAAAAAGACCTGCTCGATAGGCATCCACGTCCTTATGGAAGAAGTCGGCCTGCCTTATGATCTCAAGATCGTAGACTTCTCTAAAGGCGAACAAAAGACACCTGAATACAAGGCGTTAAACCCTAAAGGCAAAGTGGCGGCACTTGTGCGTGACGATGGCAGTGTTCTAACAGAATATGCAGCAATTGCGATGTGGCTGGCGATGACCAACCCTGACAAAAAGCTTGTACCCACCGATCCTGAAGGTCTCGCACGCACAATCGAAGCGATGGATTTCATTGTTGGTACGGTTCACATGTTGTCATGGCGCTTGTTCCGTCGCCCTGATGCTTATTCAGATAGCGCAGACGTGCACGAACAACTGCGCGAACGTGGGATGAACGCGATGCTTGCTGCGTTCGATGTCATCGACGAGCAATTGGCTGGCAAAGACTATCTGATGGGCGATTTCTCCATTGCCGATACAGCGCTTTATTACACGCAGTATTGGGCGGTCGATGTGGCTGGCTGGAAACTGCCGCCGAATGTGCAGGCTCATTACGAACGCATGAAAACACGTCCTTCTGTTCAGGCTTCTCGTGAGCTGGAGGGCGTCGCATAAACACTCTCTTCGCCGCGCCGTTCACTTCAGTCTGAACGGCGCAGCGGCAAGAGCTTTTTTTGGGGGGGGGCTACGATGCTTTGTTGCACAATTCAGATGATATGTAGGGCTCCCCTGGTTGGAGAAGTAAGATCCGCAAATGGATATACTTCAACCGCTCTACTAACTACGAAGTAGCCCTAAGTGTGATATTGTTTTTGTGCAACGTGCACTCACGTTATAATAGTTGCCGTAGGAGCGCAGTTTCGCATGTCACGCCGCAGCCAGAAAATCAGCCCCTTACTCCAAGCGCATGAAACTTTTGTTGTGAACAACGATCAAGAAAGCTAGATCGTTTCTTGCCTTGAGCATGCCTATGATTGCCTTCAACTAGCTGATAAGAGGAGGCAATCGATCAATCTCCATCTGCGACCCCTTCCGCGCGTAGCCGTGCGCGACGTGCTCTGAAGCTAGGTAGGACTATTAAGATCGCAGCGATGATCAGCAAACCAAGCGTCATGGGACGCTCCCAGATAAACGAAATACCATCGAACAGCTGCATGGAACGCGCAAAATTATCTTCCAACATTCCACCCAGAATAAATCCAATGAGCAGCGGCGCGAGTGGGTAATCCGAAAACTTCAAAGCAGTTGCACAGACACCAAACCCAACGAGAATGAGCAATTCTGTTGCATTGTTCTGTCCAATGTAGGCCCCCATCAACGTGAAAAATAAGATGAACGGGATGAGGAAATTGCGCGGGATTGACAGGATTTTGGCAATGTAGGGAATGAGTGGCAGGTTGAGGATAAGCAAAACCAGATTGCCAATAAACATCGACATGATCACGGCCCAGAAAATCTGTGGCTCATCAATCATCAAACGAGGACCGGGTGAGATATTGAGCGCGATGAGCGCGCCCAAGAGGATCGCAGTCGTACCAGATCCGGGGATGCCCAAAGTTAGCAAAGGAACAAAGGATCCCGTGCAGGCCGCGTTGTTGGCTGTTTCAGGCGCGGCGAGACCTTTAATCGAGCCTTTGCCAAACTCCTCCTGCTCTTCGTTGCTCGCTAAATTGCGTTCAACTGCGTAACCCAGAAAACTGGCGATCGTTGCGCCTGCGCCGGGCAAGACCCCGATGAAGAACCCTTGTAGCGATTGGCGACCAATGACTGGCGCGATGGTGCGTGCCTCTTTGCCTGTAATGCGCAAGTCTTTGATTTCAAGACCTGCGCTGCCCGCCTCTTTGGGTTTTAGCACTAAGAAAAGCGCTTCAGGCAAGGCGAACATTGCCATGGCAAGCGTAATAAAGCCAAATCCAGTTTGTAGATCCATGATGCCACCAGTGAAGCGCGGCAGGCTGAACAAAGTGCCCTCGCCCACCGTCGCCATGATCAATCCGAAAACTGTCATCAAAATCGCCTTGGCGACTTGGCCTGTTCCTGCGAAGGCCGCGATTGCGGAAAGCCCAACGACCATTAATGCAAAATACTCGGCGGAATGGAATAACAAAGCTACAGAAGACAGCATGGGTGCAAAGATCATCAACAAGATCGCGCCGATTGTGCCGCCAACAAAACTTGCGATTGCGGCAATCGTCAACGCTTTTCCTGCTTTGCCCTTCTTGGTCATCGGATAGCCATCAAAGCTGGATGCAACAGTGCCAGCAACCCCCGGCGCGTTCAGCAAGATCGATGAAGTCGAACCGCCAAAGATCGCGCCGTAATAGACGCCTGCGAGCAAGATGAGCGCAGCAGACGGGTCGCCCATCGAGATCGCGACAGGGATCATGATTGCAATGATCGACATTGGGCCGAGGCCAGGAAGCATCCCGATGAATGTACCGATCAAACAGCCAGCAATTACCATTGCGAGGTTTTGAAATGACATGGCCGTTTGCAGACCGATGAGAAGTCCTTCTAACATATCAACCTCCTAGAAAACCGGGCAGCGGTCGCATGTAGATTCCCAAAACCTGTTGCACCAGATACCAAACGGTCATTGTGTTGATGATTGCGATGGACGCCATCAGGATCCACTTCCGCTCGCCTAGAACAAATGCGCCAAAGAATAGGAATGATGTTGTGGAAATGATGAACCCAACTGGACGCAAACAGATTGCATAAGCCACCATCAGGCAAAGCAGGACTATCGCTTGGCCGAGTTTGTATTCGTGCAATCGGCGATAGTCTATTTCAGGCTCCTTGGCTTCGGATTTCTCGATGCCGAGCAAAATCACGAGGCTCGCACCAATTGCGAGAACAGATAGCGCTTTGGGGAACGTACTAGGCCAGATCGGGTTGCGTTTCATAAATGGTGCGAGATTTGCATCCATCGTAAACCAAGCCGTATATCCATAGACCAGGCATATGCCCAAAAATATAAGTGCTATCCAGCGATCCAGCGCCATGGTCAATCCCCTGTAAATAAATGGGCAGAGCCGTTTCCAGCTCTGCCCGAATGGTTTTTCGTTTAGAGGAAGCCTAGTTTCTTCATCAGATCGCCGATAACTTTTTCTTGGTCCTCAAGGAACGCTTTGAAATCATCGCCAGGGTTGTGGATGTTGACCCAACCATTGCGCGCGCGCACGGCTTCCCAATCGTCAGTTTCGTACATTTTGGCAATCGCGTCCTGATACGCAGCGGTCTTTTCCGCTGACAGCCCCGGTGCGCCAAAGAAACCACGCCAGTTCACAAAACTCATGTCGATGCCTTGTTCTTTCATGGTCATCGCGTCTGCCGCCGCGCCTACGCGCTCGTCAGATGTGACGCCGATAATCTTAACTTCACCTGCATTCGCAAGGTCAACTGCCTCAGAAAAGCCAGTTGAAAGCGCTGCGATTTCGCCTGACAAAAGAGCCGCCATCGCTTTGCCGCCCGCATCGTACGGAATGTATTTCACGTTCAACGCATCTTTGCCCGCCGCTTCCATTGTCATTGCAGCGACAAGGTGGTCCATGCCGCCCGGAACAGAACCGCCGCCGATTGCTGTGCCAGATGGATCCACGTCGTAGGCCGCGATCAAATCAGCCATCGAATTTACGGGGCTGTCCTTGTTCACGACCATCGCTGCGTAGTCACCGATTGTGCCAGCAACAAGCGTCAGATCGCGGAAGCTTTGTGGGAAAACACCTGTGAGCGAACGAATAACGATTGGGGTCGAGTTGACCATCAATGTGCCTTGGTTGCTCTCTGCATTCTCGATCAAGAAGCCGATGGCCTTGCCACCACCACCACCGGACATGTTCTCGTAGGATGCGCTACCAACAAGACCCGCTGCCGTTAGTGCTTCGCCAGTACCACGCGCGGTTCCGTCCCAGCCGCCACCGGGGCCACCTGGAATCAAGAAGTGGATGCTGTCGACCACTTGATGGCCGCCCGCTTGCACGCTTGATGTGAAACCAACCGCAGCAACTGCCGCGGCGATAAGGGCTCTGCGGCCCAGATTAAAGGTCATCATGTTATTTCTCCCATTTGACAACTGCCCGCACTGCGGCTCAGTTGTGTTCAGACGATCACAAGAACCTGACACTGACCTGACACCCTGTAAAAAAGCTTTGACCTCATATGAAATTCCTTCTCGTTGAAGACAATCAAGAGCTGGCAGATGCGATTTCATCAAGGATGCGTCTGGATGGGCATGTTATTGAACATGCTGCAAATTTGGCCGATGCCAAGGCTTTTGTTGACGTCGGCGAATACGATTTGATTCTACTCGACATCATGCTGCCCGATGGGGATGGGCGAGACTTTCTAAAGGCGCATCGTGCCAGCAATCACGACACGCCAGTGATCGTTTTGACTGCACGCTCTCAGGTATCTGATCGAATCGGCTCGCTTGATTTAGGGGCAGATGACTACCTCACAAAACCGTTCGATCACGCCGAACTTGAAGCACGATGCCGTGCGGTTCTGCGCCGCAAAACTGGAAAGACGAAGACTATCATCGAGTTGGGCGGTGTCGTTTTCGATCCGCTTGCAGGGCGGCTTTCAGTGAATACCGAAACCGTCAATTTGCGAAACCGTGAATTGCGCCTTTTCGAGTTGTTGGTCAATTCGCCGGGGCAGGTATTTTCGAAGCAAAAGCTCTCTGATCGGCTTTTCTCTTATGATGACGATGTGTCCGAGAACGCAATCGAAGTCTATATCGGCCGTCTCAGAAAGCACCTTGAGAACTCACGTTTGAAGATTGTCACACTTCGCGGTCTTGGATATCGGCTTGATCATGTCCTCTGATTTGTCGACCTCTGTCTCACTTCGCAACCGACTGGTTTTGATCCTTATTGGCGGTGCTGCGATCCTTGCACTCTTGCTGTTTTTTGCGATCCGCAATTACGCAACTCAAGTTGCGCAGCAAGGCCAGGACAACATAATTTCTGCTTCGGTTACATCGATTTTGGACGCCGCAGCTATTCGCGATGGGATTGTCGAGGTCGACTTCCCGTATGCTTCATTTTCGATGCTCAGCACCGCATTTGATGATCAAATTTTCTATGCAATTTATCAGGACGACATATTTTTGTCCGGGTATGAACGGCTCGCCATCGCCAGAGTCGCGGCGCGCGAAACTGATTTCAAAACTGTCGACTATCTGGGCAGCCAAGTTCGTGTTGTGACGGCAAGCCGGACGTTGATTGGTAAAGACAAGCGCACACAGGTTCGCGTCGCATTGGCACAAACACAAGACGCGCTGTCTGGAACTTTGACGCAGATCTCGCGAAACGCAGCTGTCTTTGGCGCAAGTTTTTTTGCATTGGCAACATTGCTTTCATTCTGGGCAACATCAAACACAATTGGACAGTTGAACCGCCTTACCAATTCGGTGACCCGCCGTGGACCACAAGATCTAAGCCCCTTTCACAAACCTGTCCCTTCGGAAATGTTGCCACTTGTGACATCGTTGAATTCTCTGATGTCGCGGCTTGATCACTCTCTTAAACAATCCGAAGACTTCATCGCAGAGGCTGCGCACCGTGTCCGCACTCCACTTGCAACCGTACGCTCTTACGCAGAAGCGACGTTGCAAAGAGTGGATAAGGAAGAGAATAGGCAAGCGATGCGCTCGATGGTGCGCGCTATTGATGAAAGTTCGCGCGCCGCTGGGCAATTGTTGGATCATGCGATGATCACCTTTCGAGCTGATCACCTTGAACTGCAAGATGTTGATCTATCCGCCTTGGTTCACGATTTGGTTGAACGTTTGAAGCCAATAGCCGAAATGAAAGACCTAACGCTTCGTCTGCATAGCGACACACAGGTGCCCTACAAGGGAGATGCGATTTTGCTGCAAAACGCAGTGCGCAATCTACTCGACAATGCGTTAAAGTATTCCCCGAGCGAAGGCGTTATAGACATCCAAGTGACGGCCAAGCCCAACATAGAAATCCGCGTTTATGATAGTGGTAAAGGGTTCCCAAAAGACGAGCTTGATACATTGGCCACGCGGTTCAAACGTGGCTTGAACGCTGAAGGAACAATCGGGTCGGGTCTTGGTCTCACAATTGCAATGGATGTCGCTGTGGCGCACAAAGGAATGTTGCGCCTTTCAAACAAAGCGGAAGGCGGCGCATGCGCATCATTGTTACTTTAGTAATTTGGATGCTTCCACAACTGGTGCTCGCTCAAGCTTGGGAAGATCGCCGAGTGTTCGAAAATGAAAGTGCGGAGCAAACGCTGCGGATTATTTCAAGCACTGATACTGCGCTGTTTGCCCCGATTATCGAGGATTTTCTCAGCAAAAATACGGGTGTTTCTGTTGAATACCTAGTGAATGGAACGGCTAAAATAGATCAGATCTTCAGAGCGGACCCAGACAAATTTGATTTGCTCATTTCTAGCGCAATGGATCTACAACTTAAAACTGCAAACGATGGATTGGCGCTACGCTTAAGCGACGTAGCGCATCCATCTTGGGCGCAGTGGCGACAAAGCCTGTTTGCCTTCACCTCTGAACCCGCAGCAATTGTTGTGAACAAAGCAGCTTTTGCAGATCATCAGTTACCGCGATCCCGTCAGGAATTGATCGAAGTTTTGCGCGCACGGCCTGATGTGTTCAGAGGGCGTGTTGGCACATATGATGTGCGCCAATCCGGCTTGGGTTATCTCTTTGCAACGCAGGACGCACGCGCATCGGAAACCTTTTGGCGGTTGATGGAAGTCATGGGGGCTTTGGATATTCGACTTTACTGTTGTTCGGGTGACATGATCGATGATCTCTCCGATGGCACCATCGCAGTCGCCTATAATGTCCTTGGCAGCTACGCGAGTGTGCGCGTTGAAAACGAAGATCAGATCGAGGTTATTCTGCCATCCGATTTCCCAACTACGATGATGCGCACAGCCCTCGTTTCAAACGATGCACCACATCCCAAGGCCGCAACGGAATTTGTGCAACATTTGATCAGATTACAATCAGATCACCCTAAGGGCGTTTTCTTGCTGCCCTCTTTAAAAACCCAAGACAGCGATGTTGACCGCGCGACGATTCCACTTGAGCCTGCTCTTATGACATTCCTCGACAATCTCAAAAGGCGCAGATTCATTGAAGAATGGGAAAATGCGGTGATTCAGAAATAAATTACTAAATCCTTCCTTCAGATCGAATCTTTACTGTTAAGTATTTTCAACAAGATGCCTTTTGTTAACCAAATACTCAAACAACTCCAGATGCTGCGCTTGCCGCGAATGTCTGCTAAGCGCGCTGCAACCGCAGCATTTCGAAGCTGTTTCCAAAGGCGGCTCAAGGCCGTACTTGTCACGGCGGTTCTACCTATCGGACAGAATGCTGCGGCCGATCTAATGGCGGCAAAGAGCCGTTCTTGTCGGCAAAATGCTAAGCCAAAATCGTTGTGACTTCGCGTCAGCGTAATTTAGGCTGATCACCTATGATGCTACGAAGCGGAGAACGGCTGGAATGAGCCCTTTGTAACGGATGCTGTAACTTGCGCGAAGGTCAGCTTTGCTTAACCAAAATCATAACCTCCATTTACCCACGCCAAGACGGTTTTGGTAAGTTTATCGCTATCGTCTTGATAGAAGAAATGGCCGCAATTCTTGAAGATGGTCAATCTGCTCTTGGGGAGCCGCGCATGCAGCCGTTCGGCGTTGCCTGCCGTTAGGAACGCATCATGTTCGCCCCACATCACGTGTACTGGCACATTCAACGTCGCAAGGTGTGGATCGATGTCTTTGCACCCTCCTGGGTAGCCGTTAAACCATTTCGTAACCGGACCAATACGGCCAGAATATGAGGCGACGTAGTCAGAAACCTCAGCGCAGGACGGGCTATACTTCAAATACCCCAATTGGTTTGCACCTCCAATAAAAGCAGGCGCGCCGGTCATTGTGAAGACAAATCGCCAGAATATAGAACCGATCATCTTTCGGACGAGGCTACCATCTGCGGATGGCTGCACGCTTGGTCCTGCGCCAATCATGATGCTTTTGGCTTTGTGGTCACGGTGCATGACGTAGTGAAGCGCCACGGGCATCCCGACATCAGGGGCCACAATATGAACGTCAGTCAGTCCAAGCTTTGCAATGAATTTATGCAAAAACGCGCTTTGTGCGGCAAAAGTCATATAGCTTATGTTGCCCTGGCTTTGCCCGAACCCTGGCAAGTCGAGCGCAACCAAATTTGTGGAAGGGGAGAGAGATGACCATGTTGTATCGTAACAAAGGATGCTTTGTGGAAGCGGGCTGAGGAATAGAACAGTTGGACCGTCTGCTTTGCCTCCAGTCGCATAGCGAATTTTGAGACCATCCAATTGCATGAATTCGGGCTTCATTGTGAAGTTCGCCAGATCATGATTAATCTTGCCTGCACCCTTGCTGCGTTTTGATCGAAGCTTGTAAAATTCTGGCGTAATCATCATTAAGCTGGCCGCGTTTAGGCGACCGAGCATTCCAATGGGATCTTTTGACATGGTGTATCCTTCGGGGCTGGCAGTCTCACGATTCGCAATGTAACTAGAGGTACGAAAAAGCCTGGTCAATTATAAAATACCCATGAGTACGATAATGAATAAAGACCCCACACCGAAACGAGGTCGCCCAAAGACATTGGATCGAGATCAGATCTTGCAGACGGCATTGCTGGCGTATTGGTCTAGCGGACCAACGAACGTCTCGATCAGCGACATTTGCAGCATGACGGGCGCGTCCAAACCGGGTGTTTATCGTGAGTTTGGAAGTGATGACGGGTTGAAAAAGAGCGTTCTGGAAACCTATTATGACCTAGCAGTTCAACCCTTGATCGACATTCTTGAGAAAAATCAGTCGACCAATGAAACAACCGACGCCGTCATCGATTTCATGACGCAAGATCGCGAACAACTGGGTATTCCGCAGGGATGTTTGTTTGTCATGATGCGCGCGCACGCGCAGCACCTTGGACCGTCCACCTTCGAGGCACTGCAAGATGTGCGCCGCTATCTTTTTGGCGCTTATGAAGCATGGATCGAGCGTTCCAAATCTCGCGGTGAATTCGCGAATATTCCCACCGACATTGCGGCCCAATTTATAGATGCACAGCACGGCGGTGCAATGCGGATGCAGCGCGAAGGCATGCCCAATGATTCCATCGCAGGTGTGCTTGGCACAGCATTCCGCGTACTCGTTTCGGACGAGAGGTCCGGCGCACGGATGAATTAGGCCGTGAGTTGCGCAGGATGCTTTTGAAGTTGTCCACGCCTTGCGCGCCCGTGACAAAATGTTGGCTATCAAAGACAACGGCGGGCACACCGCTGATCCCCTGCTTATTCCAAAATTGCTGTTCCTGACGCACCGTATCTGCATATCTTTGGTGCTCCAGAACGGCCTTAGCCTCGACGCGACCCAAACCGATTTCGCCTACGATTTAGACCAACACGGCACCATCAGAAAAGTTCCGCCCATCGGTAAATGTGCGGTGAACAATGCCTGTTTAAGGTCGTTCTTACGGCTCAGTTCGTTTGCCCAATGCAGCAGCTGATGGGTGTTGTATGTGTTGTGCATCCGAAAACCATCGGCGAAATTGAAATCGAACCCGAGCTCCTTACCACGCGCCGCCATCATCTCACGATTGGCTGCGGATTGCTCAGGTGTTATTCCGTATTTCTCAGCTAGATGTTCGCCGATATCCTAACCTTCGGGCGGCATGTTGGGGTTTAGCTCAAACGGATGCCAATGGATCTCATAATTCACATCGCGTGCCTCTAGGACTGCAGCAAGTTGGCGATATCCGATGATGCACCAAGGGCAGATCACGTCAGAGACAATATCAATATGAAGTGGAGATTTTGTGTCAGTCATGAAGTGCGCCTTTGGGCTTAAGAGTTCGCCTCGGTAAGTTTTTGCAGCGTCGTTGCCGCCAGTCTGCCGAAATCATTTGCAGCTTGCGGGCTTGCTCCTAGCACAAGTCGGCGGTCAACGTGGGCCGAATTGTCCACTTTTTTGTTAATGGTTGCCACACCAAGCGCTGTTAGTTTTTCACACACACCACGGCATCAGCCCAGGCAAGTAACCAATCATTGGTGTCTGCTTGTCTAACGCATCAGGGAACACGGTTATTTTGTAACCGTCATAAAAGAACCCCGCGTCGCTTTTCTTAGCCAACAAAGCGGCGGGACCGTGGCACAGCGCAAGACAGACAACTGGAACACGTAAAAGCCCAAGCGAGAAGATAGTCAAAGATATCAAACGGGCCACCCACATACACTATTCATCTGAAGAGAAGATCCGGATCGTGCTAGACGGCCTGTGCGGGGAAGATAGCATTTCTGAGCTGTGCCACCGTGAAGGCACCTCACAGCCCATTTAGCGGACACTTCCGACCCATGTCACCGCCCCATCCAGACGGACGCACTCGGACATCCCTCTAAAGGTGTGCCCAGCTGTCCGGTGGGGACAATTGGCGATGCGGTGGGTGCTCAAAACCACGTAGACTGGTCGCTACACTAGGAATAGAGCTGAGGGTAACACCGAGATCCGAAAAGGGCGAACTAAACCAGTTGATACGTGTTATCCCCCCTTATACCACAGTCTCTGCATACGGCTCTCTAGCGTACCTCATGGGTGGTTGTTTCATCACTGATTGCCAGGATCAGATCAGCAATCGTGAAGCTAAATTCATGACCACAGGCACTGCACGTGAGGTCCATACTTGTGTCAGATACACCCGATAGCTTTGTGTTCATGGGGTAAGCCTAAGACGTCAGAATTACATATGCCTTCGCAAGTGAGGCAAAGGTTATGACTGTTATTAGGATCTTGTTGGCTGTCATCGTGTTTTCAACAATCTCAGTACCCGCAGTTCTGATAGATTTTGTTAATGTATTCAAGGGTCGCCCGCTTGATGTCTTTGACGATCTTCTCGCCAGAGCTCTTCGGTGTCTTTCTCATCGTCCACTCCTCAGTGATTACGATGAGCCAGAAACACTTCCTTAGAAAATAACGCTATTTGGCCCCGTAGGCGCTGACGTCAGACAAGCAATAAGTACCCTCGCCAAGCAGTTGAAATAAAACACAACCACTAATTTCTGAAGTTTTCAATAGAGCAAAGGAGATCATTTGACAGGCACGCACACTTTCAGTTACGAACAGGAAAAGAACAAATTCGGCGAAGCCAACATGATTAAATCTCTCTCAACGTTAGTGCTCATAGTTGCGTTAACTGGTTGTGGCACCACAGGTGGAATTTTGAATGGTACGGGTGTTGTCTTGGAAGGCATCGCAACTGACCTACAGGGTGCAGCAGGCGTTCTCGACTACTAACAATGGGAGCAGCTAGAGAACAGCCCTGAGGCACACGCAGTTTCTCTTTTCAAAAAAAAAATAGATAGGTTGGTTCTGCCTTAACGCTTGAGAGCTTCAATATCATGTCCAATCGACGTGAGAAATTGCTTCCCTAAGGCCCTCCAACGCCAGATCGTCTGAATAGGTCTCAAAGGTCATGCCACCCACTTCATGCCCCATAAGTCGAGCGGATACGTTTACGTTGGCGTTCTCTAGCTAAGTGTCAAAGCCTTTACGGAACGAGTGGAAGACGTAGTCCTCACCATACACCTGCTGCTTCTTAGCCTACTAAACCTCTTGCCGATAGCATTAGACCTGTCACCATTGACCGCCGTCAGAATTTTTGGAACCAAGAGCGGCGTAAATAAAGAGAGAGTTTGGCTCTTCTGGTTGGTTTCATTATGCGGCGCGCTGTTTGTGATGCAAGCGACGCGCTTCGAGTGTCTTTCGTTTGATCCTTTCTCGTTGTTGTAGAATGGCTTTGTCACGGCCGAAGTAAACGTCAGACGGCGTAAGGTTGTTGATGCTCTCGTGGTGGTGCTGATGGTTGTAGTGATCGACGAATGCCTCGATCCCCACTTACCGCAGGCTCGCGGCTGTACGATGTGTCTTGAGGTAGGCCGCGTTGATTGAGATAGTTTTGTTGTCAGAAGCTTGCTCAGCCAGCCCCATCAAGATCTGGGCAAATACGCCCATATCACTCCAGCGCTTCCAGCAATTATATAGCGTCTTCGGCGGCCTATACCCAGCAGGCGCATCACACCAACTTCACCCATTGCAATTAATGAAAATAATGCCACTCAACAAACGCCTGTCATCCACCCGAGCACAACCTCGGCTCTTTAGAAAAGAAGGTCGGAGACGCTCCATTTACGCCTCCGTCAGCCATCATATGTTGTTCATGACATCCCCCAGAAACTGGGGGCCTTGAATCATCGCCACTAATTTGTTGTTTCATTAATAAGACTTCTGGCACAGGAAGTCGCATGCCGAGCGCATGGCGGTGCCTAATGTAATTGAATTCCTTGAGCCAAGTATTGATCACAAGCTGAGCCTGTTTAACGCTGTGGAACCACTCAACGTTTGGGACTTCATGGCGAAGAATGCCGTTAAATCGTTCGTTGTAACCGTTTTTCTCAAGGGCTTCCCAGATAGATTTGGATCGGTTTGACACCAACCTTTCTGAGCCAGTCCTGAAGTTGTTCAGCAACAAACTCGCTGCAGTTATCTGATCGAATAAATTCGGGTTTCCCATACTTCATCAGCAGCCAATGCATGACCTCCAAAACATCATCTGATTTCATCTTGCCTTGCACCTCAACACAATGTGCTTGGCGGGTAAACTCATCCAAAACGGTCAGCATTTTATAGCTGCGTCTGTTGCTCAGCTTGTCATGGACAAAATTAATTGCCCAAACGTGGTCGGGATCTTTGGGGCGCAGGCGGATGACTGAGCTGTCTTTATGGTAAAGCCGCCGCCGCTTTTTATGTCGTTCAGGCAGCTTCAGCCCTTCTTCGCACCACAAACGCTCAACTTTCTTGCGATTAATACGCCAGCCTTCGATCCGCAGCAGCTCGGCTATTTTACGATACCCGTACCGCTCATATTTCTTTGCCAAACGGATCATTGCCAAGCGCAATGTGCCATCATCTTAAGCTCACTTCGTAATGCAAGATCGAACGCGACACGCCCAAAACTGTGCAGGTGCGCCTCTCCGAAGCATCCAGCTTTTGACGGGTATGGATCACAGTCCGAGGCAACCCATCAACCGTCAGGCCTTGGGCTTTAAATAATCACGTCTTTCCTAGAGGATCAGCTTGTCGAGCTGAAGGTCGGCGACAATCTTTTTCAACCGCTCTTTCTCCTTCTTCAGCGCCTTCATCTCAGAAAGCTGAGGTCGTCCCAGCTCCCCGAACTTCTTGCGCCAATAATAGTAGGTCTTGTCAGAAATGACTGCTTTGCAGCACGCGCTCACAACATCCAAATCATCGTGCAAATGCACATCGATCTCGCGCAATATCTTCAGTGCACCCTCATCTGAATACCGTTTACGTGCGATTCTTCAAAACTCCATTGGTTCATAAATAATGGCACAGTTTTAGGGAGCCAAGACACGGGGGGATTTGCCCTTTGGTTTTTTTCATTTGCCCCATCTGTCCACTGAAAGTCCTGAGTTGGGAAAGTTACCAAAATTTTGCGCGCATTTTTACGCTAACGCAAAGTGATCAAAGACACACCCAAAACAACGAGCACCGAAACACCAAGGTGGCGCAAACCGACGGTCTCCACTCGAAATAACAATACATTAAAGGCGAGTGCCCAAAGCGGAACAAGCGACGCTATTGGTGCGACAAGCAAGACGTCACCCAAGGAAATCGCCCAATTCAGCGACAAGATCCCGCAAGTTATCAATAGGCCAGTGACACAGAACCATTTTCTACCTTTTGTCGCGATCCGGCGTTCTTTGCGGTTCGCTGGCAGGGACGACACCAAGAAGATTACAACGAGCGATACGCTCGCTTGTACCATGGTTGCAAAGATCGGGCTTGGAATTTCGAGCATTCCAAGTTTGGTAAAAGGTTGAGTTATCCCACGCGCTAAGGAGGCTCCGAGGGGTAAAGCCAAAGCCCAAATAGGCCAATCGCGGGGCATTTTCTGCGTTCCAATCGTTGAATAGATCATTGCAAAAACAATTAACCCAAGGCCCAGACCGGCCTGAAAGTTAAACACTTCACCCAATATAAATATAGCGGGGATGACCGCAAATACTGGCGCAAGACCACCCAGAGCTGACGTGAGGGTTGGACCCAATCTTTGCACGGAGAAAATTTGCATTGTTTGGCTAGTTGCGGGAAAGAGAATGCCGGTGATCACGAATATCCAGACGATTGGATCGCTGAACCAGCCATAATCAACAAAGAAAGGGGATACTAACCATAAACATATAGTCATTGTTCCAATCGAATACCGAGCACCGGTGAGGCCGTCAGTGTCAGCAAGGCCGCGTTGCTGCGCAAAAACAGTAAGCGCAAAGAACGCGCCTGCAATGAGGGCAAACAGCGCTGCGACAATGTTCATTTCAATACCTTTGAGCGGGTTGTCTGACAGGCCCGCGCTGCATTAGGTCGTTTGTTTGCCCTGATGCGGAGCAAAAGAGTATCGTAAAGCGGATTGGTCATAGGGCCTCTTTAGCAATCGCGCGGATCAGATCGCCGTCAAACTGCCCTTTGAGCCCAATACAAATAATTCCTAAAGGCGCATTCGCAGGTGCATTCGTAATCTCAAACCGCCGACCCACAATATGCAACGCCTTCAAAGCGCCTGTTTCATCTACAAAAAATCCCTTTGCGCGTGCGACATGCATTCTGTCATGCGTCAGTTTAATGGCGAGCGTTACGCCGTTCAAAGGATTATGACATGCCAGCGCAATGCTCTCAAACAACCCATCCGCGTGACCCATTTGATGGCTTTCGCGAGAGTTTACACCAAGGCCAAGCACCATATCAATTGGTGCTTTTCCATGCGCTGCGACTAAAGACCGTGCATTCGGAGCCAGCGTAGTTAGCCATGTTTCGAGCCGCTCAACATGTGTGGCGTCCACAAGGTCGACTTTGTTGATCAGAGTCAAATCAGAGTCTGCCAATTGCCGTGTGATCGTGTCGCCAATGTATTCATCTATCGCCGCGTCTTGGATCGTTTCTGCATCGACCATCACAACCGTGCCATCCGGTTTAAAACCATCAAGTAAGCTGACAGAGGCCACAATCGCCGAAGGAATTGCCACACCAGAGCATTCAATCACCACTTGATCTGGGCGTACGCTGAATTCTGAGAGGTTCATCAAAGCAGCGCTCAGGTCTGAACCAAAAGAGCAGCAAATGCAGCCACCCGCGATGGAAATCAAATCGTCGCCCTGCGCTTCGATCAAGTCCTCATCAATCGGGAGTGCGCCAAACTCATTGACCAATACTGCAAGTTTGCGCCCGTTCGATGTGCGCAACAAATGGTTCACCAACGTCGTTTTACCCGCACCCAAGTAACCACCAATAATAGTAACGGGTAATGTCTCAGGCATCAGCAGCGGCGAACACGCGTCCCCCTTGAACAGTGCCCCACACCTCAACGTCTTTCAGCTTTTCAGGCTCGGCTTCACGGGGATCACTTTCCAAAACGGCGAAGTCAGCGCGCTTACCGACCTCGATGGAACCGATTTGACCATCCATATGCAACGTATGCGCAGCGCCCATTGTGACCGCCCAAAGGGCTTCATCCACAGTGATTTTCTCATGCTCGCCCTGCGTGCGGCCTGACGCGGTCAAGCGATTCACAGAGCACCAGGCTGTGAACAACGGACCAAGCGGCGTGACCGGTGCATCCGAATGAATTGTCATCGGCACACCACAATCAAGCGCCGTGCGTGTTGCGTTCATGCGCAGCGCGCGATCCGGACCAACTGTGAGGCGGTAATGCTCATCTCCCCAATAGAAATGATGGTTCGCAAACAAGTTCACGCTCATCTTCAGCGCTGCCATCTTCTTGAATTGGGCGCGATCTGCGAGCTGACAGTGTTGCAAAACAAAACGATGGTCATTTGAGGGAACTTTTTTCAATGCAAGTTCCAGCTTCTCAATGGCAAGCTGTGTTGCTTGATCACCGTTGGTATGCGTGTGCACCTGAATGCCTTCAGCAAGGGCAAGTTCATAGATTTCCTGCATCTGCTCGGGCGAGATATACCACAAACCGTTAGGCGCGCCGTTGTGATATCCGGGCCAGCGCATCCGAGCAGAGAAACCTTGGATTGATCCGTCTGCGACGACCTTTATTCTACCCAGTGATAAGCGATCGGTTGAAAGTTTCTTAAGACGCGCGACCTCTGGGATCAATTCCTTTGGCGGTAAGCCAAGGAAAAATCGCAATGGCACGACGCAGGCTGGAAAGTTCGGCTCGCCCGTAACGCGCAACATGGTTTCCACGGCATCTGGCTCTAGACGCGCCGCAAGGTCGGTGACTGTGGTCACACCTGTGCGCACGCAAAGTCGCGCGAAATCACGCAGACCCCGCTCATCACTATCGGTCATGGAGCGGTTCAGACCCACATGCTCACCCACAGGTGTCATGGCATCTGGACCTTTCAGCTCACCCATCGGCATGCCGTCACTCCCAAGCGAAATACCCGGGTGATTTACACCGCTTTTCATCAAACCGGCGAGTTCCAGCGCTTTGGTATTCACATAAAGAATGTGGCCGGACGCATTCATCACACCAATCGGTCGCGTTGCAGAAACGCTATCAAGCTGCGCGCGCGTGATCGGTTTGTTATCAAGGTAAATCGGATCAAGCTGCCAGCCTGTAAGAGGCGCGTCGGGATTTTCGAGCAAGGATTCAGCGGCCGAAAGTGATGCCAACACATCTTCAATGCTTTTGTTGCCCTTCCATGTCTTTCCGTAGGGATCCATGCGGTCAAAATAACCACAATAGACATAGCGCCAAAGCGTGCCTTCCATTGTATGCGCATGCCCTTCAACGAGACCGGGAAAAAGCACCATGTCTGCAAAGCGCTCATCGAGTTCATAATCGCCCCATGTTGCTATTTCTTCGAGGGAGCCAACCGCCAAAATGCGCCCTTCACGAATCGCTACGTGGCTCGCTTCCGGTTTCTGAGGGTTCATCGTCACAATTTTTCTTGCAGAGAAAACAGTCGTCTTCATAGGAATCCCTCATAGGTAACGCAGGTTATTTTCTTCAGCGTAAGCCGGATTTATTTGCGTGCAAACAAATTTCTCAATTCGATGAAGTTTGTTGCATCGCTCAAAAAGATTCCGAAATTTGTTGCTCTGAGGGGAACTCGCCGTTTAGGCTGATCCCAGAATAAGCAAGCCTGCCAACAGGTTCTATAAACAAGGGAGTTAAAATGAAATACTCAATCAAAGGCATTGTCGCAAGCGTCGCGCTATCCGCGGTCATGGCGACGGGCGTGATTGCCGAAGGGCACAAGACAGGCGGCACGCTTGTCACTGTGCTTGGTAGCAACGTCCGTAATCTCAACTCTGCGGTTCAATCTGGGATCGTCACGGGCTATCCAGGCGCACAGCTTTTCGCTTCGCCCATGCGCTATGATGAAAACTGGGAACCACAGCCTTATCTTGCCGAAAGCTGGAATGTTTCAGACGATGGTCTGACGGTAACGTTGAACTTGGTGAAAAACGCCAAATTCCACGACGGTGCGCCGATCACATCAGAGGACATTGCATTTTCTGTCGAAGTGATCAAAGCGAACCATCCGTTCAAATCCATGTTTGCGCCAGTCGAGAGCGTCGATACGCCAGACGCGCACACGGCGGTTTTGAACCTCAGCAAA
Source organism: Planktotalea sp. (assembly GCF_018607995.1). Lineage (GTDB taxonomy): Bacteria > Pseudomonadota > Alphaproteobacteria > Rhodobacterales > Rhodobacteraceae > Planktotalea. The sequence continues at coordinate 14,542 of NZ_JABBAL010000019.1, read as the reverse complement.
CCGCACCCGGCGTTGATGCTTGCGATGTCTGGTCAACTTATGTCGATCATCCCCAAGCATATCTACGGCGATGGCGAAATCACTGATGTAAAAACCCACCCGCGCAACAACGAAAATGTTGTAGGCTCTGGTCCGTTCAAGCTCGTTGAGTTCAAGAATGGTGAGCACGTCATCCTTGAGCGTTTCGACGACTTCTTCATCGAAGGTCGTCCTTATCTTGATCGCGTTGTCATGCGTATTATTACCGATCCGGCAGCGCGCGCGATTGCGTACGAGAACGGCGAAATCCACATGGGCGCTTTTGAATCGCTTCCACGGATCATCAATCGCTTGAAGAAAGTGGACACTCTCACGGTGACGCCAGACGGCTACGGTGCGATCGGTCCGATTGACTGGCTCGCGATGAACACTGCAAAAGGTCCGTTGTCTGACGTGCGCGTGCGCAAAGCGATCGCTTACGCGGTGGACAAAAACTTCATCCACAAAGCGCTTATGCAGGGCACAGCTTCTGACAGCACATCGGGCATTCACCCAGATAGCCCCTTTTATGTGGCGCAAGATGGTTATGATGTTGATCTCGAAAAGTCGGCAGTCTTGCTCGATGAAGCAGGTTTCCCTGTCAAAGATGGCTCACGCATGTCGCTGACCATCGATTTCGGCTGGCCCGGCGTGAAGCCGCAGGTTGAATACGTCAAAGCGGCTTTGAAAAAGGTGAACATTGACGTTGAAGTGCGCGCCTCTGCTGACTTCCCAACTTGGGCAAAGAAGATGGGGACAGGCGATTTTGATATGTCTTGGGACACAGTCTTTAACTGGGGCGATCCGGTTATTGGTGTGCACCGCACCTACGACAGTACGAATATCCTCAAAGGTGTTTGGTCTAACACGCAAAGCTATTCCAACGCGCGTGTAGATGAGTTGATGGCGATGGCCGCTGTTGAAACAGATATTGAAAAGCGCAAAGCGCTTTATACAGAGTTTCAGGAAATCATCGCAGATGAGCTTCCAGTGTATCACACCAATACTCTGCCCTATCACACGGTCTTTAATGACAAAGTGAAGAATGCTCCGATGGGCATTTGGGGTACGTCCACGCCAATCGATACTGTTTGGCTCGACGAGTAAACACATCTTTCAGGGCGCAGCCTGCGTTGCGCTCTGATCTCTTTCTAGCGAACTGCTGACAATTTTCCGTTCAAATTCAGGGGCCAACATGCAGGTTTTGCAAAGTTTCGCGATCCGTGCAGGATATGCAGTGATCTTGTTAGTTGCAGTCTTAGTTCTGAACTTCTCTATGATGCATCTCGCGCCCGGTGACGTTGCTGATACGATAAGCCAAAGCATGGGCGGTGCAGATCAGGAATTACTCGATCAAATCCGCGCAGATTATGGGCTGGATCAACCCTTCTACATTCAGCTAGGACACTATATTGGCGGTGTCTTGCAGTTTGATCTGGGTTTTTCGTTCTTTTATAATCAGCCCGTGACCGAATTAATCCTTCAGCGTTTGCCCGCAACGCTCCTTCTCGTAATCACTGCACAACTTCTGGCACTGTTTATTGGTGTGATTATGGGGGTCATATCAGCACGAAAGCCCAACGGTATCCTAAGCCATTTCGTAACTTTCCTTGCGCTCTTTGGCTACGCAGCACCTGTATTCTGGACCGGTATTTTGTTGCTCATCGCTTTTTCACTGAAGGTACAATGGTTTCCAGTCGCAGGCATGCAAGATGTTACGATTGAGGGCGGATTCTGGGCCCACTTTATCGATGTTGCACGCCATATGGCGCTTCCCGTTGTCACGCTCGGGTCCCTTTTCCTTGCGCTCTACTCGCGTTTGGCACGCGCCACGATGATGGAAACGCTCGGGTCTGATTTTGTGCGCACGGCCAAAGCCAAAGGGCTCTCCACAAATCAAGTTGTTTATAAACACGCGCTAAAAAATTCACTGTCCCCGGTAATCACCCTTGCGGGTTTGCAGTTTTCGGCGGTGATTTCCGGCGCGGTTTTGGTTGAAGCGGTCTTTAGCTGGCCGGGTCTTGGAACTTTAGCATTCCAATCCATCATTGCGCGCGACACGCCAACCATCCTTGGCATTCTGTTCTTTTCTGCATTGGTCGTTATTGTTGGCAACTTATTGACGGACCTTGCTTTGCGGCTCGTTGATCCGCGTGTAGGGGGCAAAGGATGAGCCTGATCGATCCGCAAGATACACTATTATTAGCACGATCACCCTTGTCAGAGGCTTGGCAGATGTTTCGTGGCAACACTGCTGCGATGTTTGCGCTGATCGTTCTCGGGCTCATCATGCTCTGCGCCATTTTAGGACCTTGGATTTATCCAACTGACCCTTTTGACATGGTATGGGCACCGTTTTCACCACCAGGCGTCGATGGTTTCCTTCTAGGCACTGATTATTTAGGACGCGACCTTTTGGCAGCACTAATCCATGGTTCGCGCGTGTCTATCGTTATTGGCCTCGCCGCGGCGAGCGTCTCTATCGTGATTGGTGTGACTGTTGGGGCATTGGCTGGGTTTTACCTCGGCTGGGTCGAAGAGCTATTGATGCGCATTACTGAATTTTTCCAAGTGTTGCCAACTCTGCTATTTTCTATGGTGATTGTCGCACTCTTTGGCGCGTCACTGCCCATGATCACACTTGCCATCGGTGTAGTCAGCTGGACAGCGGTTGCGCGTGTAACACGTTCCGAGTTTTTGCGCATAAGAGAGTTAGAGTATGTCATGGCCTCACGCGCATCCGGAGCCACGAACAGCAAACTAATGTTTCGCGTAATCCTGCCCAACGCATTGCCACCTATTATCGTGCAAGCTGCGCTGATGGTGGGCTCAGCGATCTTGTTTGAAGCAGGTCTGTCCTTTCTTGGATTGACTGATCCGAACGTCGTCAGTTGGGGACAAGTCATTGGCTCGAACCGCCAATATATTCTTGATGCGAGCTACACTGTCACCATTCCCGGCCTCGCTATTTTTGTGACCGTATTGTGCATCTCCCTTGTTGGTGATGGTCTCAATGACGCGCTCAACCCTAAACTGAGGTCGCGCTAATGGCTTTGCTCAGTGTCAAAAACCTACAGATCGAGATTAAAACACGCGCAGGGGTCGCACCCGTCATTGATGATCTTTCGTTTGACCTTGAAGCCGGCGAAAGCCTGAGTTTTGTAGGTGAATCGGGCTGTGGTAAGTCAATGACCGCACTCGCGCTTATGGGGCTTTTGCCCGAAGGTGTCGGAAGTGTTGCAGCTGGCTCTATTACATTTGACGGCGAAGAGCTGACCACAGCAACCGAAACGCGTTTGCGCGAAATACGCGGAAATGACATTTCGATGATCTTCCAAGAGCCGATGACGTCGCTTAATCCGCTCTTCACGATTGGTGAGCAAATTGCTGAAGTGCTGCGCGCGCATCAAAATTTATCACGTAAAGCGGCTTGGAACCAAGCGATTGAACTGCTTGATGCGGTGCGTATCCCCAATGCGAAGGCACGGGTGAACGACTATCCGTTCCAAATGTCGGGGGGCCAACGCCAGCGCGTTATGATCGCAATTGCGCTTGCCTGTCAGCCAAAAATACTGATCGCAGATGAACCAACCACAGCCCTGGATGTTACGGTACAAGCCCAGATTTTTGATTTGTTGCAAGACATGCGACGTCAAACTGACAGCTCTATTATTCTCATCACACACGATATGGGGGCCGTTGCTGAAATGGCCGAACGCATGATTGTGATGTATGCGGGGCGCAAAGCCGAGCTTGGCCCAGTCGAGGATGTTATAGCGAATCCGCGTCACCCTTATACGGCAGGTCTGATTTCTTGCGTGCCACATATCCTCTCCACGCTCACAGAAGAACGCGAAAAATTGGTTGAGGTACCTGGCATTGTTCCCCCGCTTAACGACTTTGGGAAAGACAGCTGTTTGTTCGCGTCTCGCTGCCAACAGGCCCAAGCGCAATGCTTGGAGGCACGCCCGCCAGAAATAGAGTTCGGACCAGAGCATCAATCCGCCTGCTGGCGTGCGCAGGAGTTGTGAGATGAGCGATAACACCCTTTTAAACGTTGAAGACCTCGTAGTCCGTTTCGCCGTGAAACGCAGCCGCGGTTTTGGTAAGAACGCATACCTTCATGCAGTCGACAACGTGAATTTTAGTGTAAAACGTGGAGAAACGCTGGCGATCGTTGGTGAATCAGGTTCGGGAAAGACAACCGCTGCGCTTGCTGTTGCGCGCCTTGTGAAAAGCTATCAAGGCAAGGTGGAGCTTAATGGGACCGACCTTCTGCACTTAAGTGATGAAGACTTGCGACAAGCGCGGGCAAAGGTGCAGTTCATTTTTCAGGATCCATATTCATCGCTCAACCCGCGTTTGCGTGCCAGCGATATTGTGCGTGAACCGATGGATAGTCTCGGCAACATGACCGAGACGGAAAAATCCGACCGCATCGATTTTCTGTTTGAAGCCGTAGGTCTGCGGCCAGAACAGCAACGCTTGTTCCCGCATCAATTTTCCGGTGGTCAAAGGCAACGTATTGGAATTGCGCGCGCTTTGGCGACGCAGCCCGATGTCATTATTTGTGATGAACCTGTCTCTGCGCTTGATGTCGCTGTGCAAGCGCAAATCCTAAACTTGCTGCGTAAGCTGCAGAAAGACTTTGGCCTAACTTATCTGTTCATCAGTCATGACCTAGGTGTCGTGCAGCACATGTGTGACTCCATTGCGGTGATGTATATGGGAAAAATCGTCGAATACGGCCCGCGCCTTGATATCTTCAACGTACCGCAACATCCTTATACGCAAGCCCTGCTGTCTGCCGTACCCTCTGTTGACAAAGCGCGTCGTGCCAAGAGCAGGCGCATTTTGATTTCGGGTGACCCGCCTGACCCCGTCAATTTGCCGGATGGGTGTCGCTTTGCAAATCGTTGCTCCACTGCAAAGGATATTTGCCGCCGCGACCAACCAAAACTCGACAATGGCGTCGCCTGTCATTTCCCGGGTGCAAAGCTTTAAAGCATGTTTCACAAATCCGGTAATCAGTTCACTAAAACTGAATGGGGTTCGATCGCCGCTGGTATGGTGACTAACACAAAATGGCTTTGTTGCACGCTCCATGGACCGTTTGTTTGATGAGGTCGCCGAATGGCTTGAAACATCAGAGAAGAGTGAAACCTGTATGCGGGAGGCACTGGCTGCTGTTGCCTCAGATGATGAGGACACTTCAGCCGTCAAGATGTCTCCACAGCTCCAACATCGGCTAAGAGGCGCGTTAAACGCTGCAGGCTTCAAGAGTACGTTGAAAACCAAAACATTCCACGCAACATCCTAAAAGCGCGCCGTTTCATCGAAGAAAATCTTGGGAATGATGCAATCGACATCAATGTGATCGCAAATCAGGCGTCCGTGACACCACAGCATTTAATCACATCGTTCAAAAAGCACATCGGAACGACGCCTTCACGCTATCTTTGGCAGATGCGGGCAAACAGGGCACGGCAATTACTGATACACACGCAATATAGCCAGTCAGAAATTGCCCACCGCTGCGGGTATAACAGCCTGCCACATTACTCGCGTAGTATCAAAAACCTGTTTGGAATGACCCCGGCTCAATTGCGGCGCGACATGGGCTTCACACAACCAAGTGACTCCGACGACTCCGTCCGCGACTTGGTCTTTTGACGGTGCTTTTCCCGGATCTTTTTTGCCATATTGTGTCGGTTCAAAAATCCACGGCTTTCCAAACCAAATCCAAGAACTGTGGTCACAGAGCGTTACCGAATTTCTCCTCGATGTCCGCTTAGTGAGCACTGCCGCTATACATGCGAGCTGCAGCATCAAGCAGATTGGGCTCTCAACGGCCATTCTCTGCTTCACGTATGAATATCCGCTCTAGAATAATAGTCTCCACTCATACTGATAGTCATGGACAAAGCAGACCTCAGCGCAGGCAGAGCCAAGTCCGCTGTAGGCAGCGCCACCGCTGGCAGGTACAAAAAGCTTTCGGGTGACGCATTCGAGACGATGTCGATCCCGATTTGTTGTGCCAGGGATGCATCGATCAAACTTTGTGCAATTTCACCTGCGCTCGCGACACCCATGTAAACGGCAACCCACATTCCTGGTCCCAGGGAGGTTATCCAATCAGATCGTTTACCAACATCCGCGGTCTGCCCCAAGGGCGACCAAAAGCTGGTGATCCCAATCTGAATGCGATCACGTTCACATGTTTTGTGTGATCGCTCACAAAGCGGGTCGACGTTAGGTAACGATTGCCAGTGCATCCATGCGAGATTTGACGTAGTGGAAAGAAACCCCAGATCGTAACTAAGGTACTTCAGAATGACATCAGGCAATAAGACGGCAATCATTACAGGTGGTTTGTCGGGTATGGGGCTGGCCACTGCGCGTCGGCTGGCGACCGACGGAACGACAGTCGTTGTTGGGGCGCGTAGTGCGTCCGATCGCAACCGTGTGCGCGACGTACTTGGTACTGACGCGAACCGCATTCATGCATCCGTTCTTGACGTGCGGTCGCGCGCCAGCGTCGATGCATTTGTCGCAGGCGTCGCCGAAGCGCACGGTAGCGTCGATATTCTAGTCAATGCCGCCGGTGTCTATGATGAAGCCCCTGTTATCAATCATTCCGAACGGATTTGGGAAGATCATATAGATACAAACCTTAGCGGAACATTCCGAATGATCCGCGCTGCAATGCCCCATATGAAACATGTTGGTTGGGGGCGGATCATCAATATCGCCTCAGTTGCTGCGCACAATGGCATGGTCAACAACGCGGCCTACTGTGCGTCCAAGGCAGGGCTTTTGGGACTGGGTCGCTGTGTCAGCCTTGAGGGCGCACCGCATGGCATTACATGTGTGTCGATTAGTCCAACGTGGGTCGAAACCGAGATGCTCAAAAGGTTCATTAATGCCGATATGCAGTCCACCGGGCAGAGCTTGGAACAGGTCCGCGCAGAATACGCCAAATCAAACCCGCAAAACCAGCTTGTTCAACCGTCCGAAGTTGCAGAGTTGGCCGCATTTTTGGCCAGTGATGCGGCCCGCGCTTTGACAATGGAAGATTTTCAGATCAACGCAGGGTCGCTTTGGTAGGCACCTGCGCGGCGAGCCAACAAGGCATCACTATCACTGATATCTTCGAACGGAAGGCTGCTGATCCGCTCCCATGTAGTGCGGGCGGCGATGTTCACAAAGGTTGCATCAGCGCGCAAAGTGTCGGGGAAATCCGCAATGACTTTGGCGATCCCCGGCTCAAGCGCAACCTTTGCCAGCCAATCTTTTGCTGGTAGCGCACTTGCGTCGTCAGGCACTATACATTTGTCGGCTATAAGATTGTAAATAGGCGCATCAGGTGCGGTGACCGGGCCCAACAAGAATGCCGCGGTGGCGTTCACTTCGGTCATTGGAAATTCTAAAGATCGCGGCATGTTTCCAGCGCAAAATGACGCGGCAAGGATAATCTCATAGATGTCACGTGGGTTGGGCGCATCCAGATCATAAAGGGACGGCAGACGCACGATGGCGGACGAAACACCTGACGTCCGTATTGCGACCTCTGCTGCGATCTTGGCCGCTCCGTAGCCTGTGCAGTCCGGCCAAACGATTGCAGGGGCCTCGGGCCATGGTCCGCCACGATCAGGAAAGACGGCACTGGACGAGGTAAACCGTAAGTCAGCCTCCGCGTCACGACAAAAGGTCAAAACAGTTTGGATACCACGGGCCGACCAATCCAACATTTCCTCACGTCCGATGGCGAGGTTCACCATCGCCGCGCAGTGAACAACCTTTGTGACGGACCTGGACAAGGATTCATATGCGTCTTGTCCCAGTGCGAACCAGGACGCGTCCAGCGTGCCGTGGACGATGACATAGCGTTCCGGCGCAACTCCGTGCGCCCGCGCCACATCTGTCAGCCGGTCACGGGCCCCGCGATTTTTATTCCTTACAAGACAATAGATGACTTCATCGGACGGTAAATCACGTGCCGCTTTAGCAAGGACGCGCCCCCCCAAGAACCCTGTCGCTCCAGTCAAGAGAATACCCGGGCGTGCGAAGTCTTCTGCAGGGGCCGGTGCATCAGCTTCTTGGGTCATAAGCTGGTCAAGCCGGTGCAGCGGTACATTCATCGCAAGATCAAAGTCAATTGGAAGACCATATACTTTTTCAAGTTCCAGCATCAGGTTCACACACATCAGCGAGTCCCCCCCTTGATCGTGAAAACTTAGCGCGGGATCTATCTGTGACGATGCGCAAGACATAGCCTTGGCGGTGGCGGCAATCACGGCATCCACTGGAGCGTTGGATACCTGAGTGTCCACCTCCACCGGCGGCAGGGCGCGCAAATTCGCTTTGCCTGACACAGGATGCAGCGGCAGAGCATCCATCTGCACAAGGAATGACGGCACGCAATAGGCGGGCAAAACAGCGCGCAGATCTGCCGCAAGTGCGCTTGGTATGGCGTTGGTACCAGCCACAAGCGCCCAGTTTTCGGCATTGCGCTGCGCTTGCGCGGCATCTGTTGCAAAATAAAACACCAGACTCTGACCTCGTGCGCCGACCTCGGTTACCCAAGGGGCGGCACTAGAAAATGACAGCTTGTCACGCATGGTATCCGTCAACTCTTTGGTCTGGATCGAAAAACCGCGCAGCTTCAACATATGGGCAATACGCCCCTCTATATGCAGTGCACCGGTGTCATCCACCCACGCCTGGTCACCAGTATCATAAAGCCGTGTCTCGCGCCCTTCGATTGTCAGTTTGCGAAATCTTAGGCGGGTCTCTTCGGGCCTGTTCACGTATCCTGGCCCCAACATCCTCGGTCCCTCAAAATGCAGCAGCCCTGACACCCCCTTCGGGCAAAGCACGTCGTCGTGATCCAAGATTACAGCGCGCAGATGATCCATCGGAATACCAACCGACGCCGGAGCATCCCCAGCAGGTTCCGTTAACTGCGACATGCAGACATCGTGCGTTTCGCAGATACTATAGAGATTCCACACGGCGACGCTTGGTAACTTGGCCAATGAGGCAATGATAAGGTCATCACTCACCACTTCTCCGTTCAGAACAACGCGTGTTAGTGGCAGAATCGCTGCCTTGCCTGCATCCAGCGCATTGAGAAACGTGTCGTAGTACGATGGCGTGAACAGCATCTCGTTAATGTCGTGTGTAATCAGAAAATCAGCCAGTTTGCCGGGAGCGAACAAGGTGCTAGCACTCGGAAACCACAAACTCGCGCCCTTGCGTAGGGGCCGAAACATCTCCCAAATTGCGAAGATGTAGATGCCGACGCGCATATCAGGGCCATAAGGTGTAAACGCGTCGCGCCATTCATACGACAGATAGGCCGCGTCTTGAGCAACCGGAATGCACTTTGGTCGACCTGTCGTACCAGATGTCGCCACAAGGTAGATCGGATCATCCGGTGCGACCGGGCAAGCGCGCAGCGGTTCATATGGTGTTGGCGCATCATTCAACAGGTCGCTGGCATCGACCGTGGCACAACTGTTCGGCAAATCACCGGGCGCGGCTTCTTCACAGGTAACAATCAGGCTAACGTCAAGTTCCGAAACGATGTTATGCAACACCATTTGCGGCATCGCGGGATCAAGGTGAACAAATGGACGGCCATTGATCACACAGGCCACAGCACTGGCGCCCATTGCGACGCCCGGTGAGCCAAAAATACCAACGACTTGCTGTGTCGTCATATACGCGCCTAGTTTCGACACGTATTGCCCAAGCCTGCGGTAGGTTATTGTTCTGCCCTGACCGGACATGGCAGGCAAATCTGCAAACTCGGAGATGGCGCGAACAATCTCTGCGGCAACTGTCTGGGGTGAAGTCATAAAATCGGCCTCTGTTTTTCGAACACTTAACAGAATTAGGGTTGCTGTCAGACTAATGATTGCAAGCATCAGATTGAAGGGCAATCAAAAATCTATGCTCTCAATATTTGCCGCCACTCAGCCAGAGCAGCGGCACGCTTTCACTTAAAATTGATGCGTGAATAGAGATGGCGCTTCCCGCCACCACCACGCAGCCAATCTAACCTCACACCCAGCCCCTGTTGCATCACTAGCTGGACATCTTGGGCTAACGTGCAGGAAGACAACGCCGCGCTTCACCTTGCGTCGGTCGGCCAAGCGGCCGGGCAACTACTTGCCCAGCACCTGATGCAACCCCATGTGAAGTCGGTCACCATCGGAACCGGCAGCGCCCTGCGGGCAGCTATTGAAGCCATGCCTCTCGTTCCACAACCTGAATTAGCAATCTATCCAGCGACAGGGTGTCTATCACAAGATCTGCAATCATCGGCCCTTGAGGCATTGACCTTAATCGAAAGACGGACCGGCGCGCGCGCGCATCAAATACCAGCACCCTTTATGCCGTCGACATCAACCCAAGCCGTCGAATTCCCCGCGCTCAGACCGATTAAACAACTCCTCGAAAGCGCGGCCAAATCAGAATTGATGGTTACGAGCCTTCAGAAAGTCTCTGCCAAATCTGGGCTCATCGACGACGGTTTGGTGAGCGCCACGCAAGTTGGCTCGTTACTTGAGTTTGGCGCTATCGTTGAGCTATTCGGAACTTTCTTTAATGCTCAAGGTCAACCTATTTCGAACCAATCCGCACCAAAGGCAATCAGTTTAGACCGTGACGTGCTTTTCTCACAGATCGAGCAAAAAAAGTGTCGCACAATAGTCGTTGCGGCTGAGCAAGAGCGCGACAAGATACGAACTGAGATGGAACAGTACCGAGCCGCTGGCTGCAAATACCTCGAGCTCAGGGTGGGTATCCAACCAGAAAAAGATATCGAACTCATCCGTTTTGCAGCCGAAACTGCTAAACCCAGAGAAGTAGTTTACGCAGACGCAAATTGCCGATGGACGCTTTTGGAAGCAATGAAAGTTGCACAGGCAATTGATGATCTAGACGTCATGATTGAACAACCGTGCTTTACTTACGAAGACCGTCTGCATGTGCGTGCAAACACGAACTTATCTATGAAGCTTGACGAACTCGTGACCGATCAGTTCATTGCTGAGCGGATAACTCGAGACCGGGCTGCCAACGTTGCCTGCGTGAAGATTGCTCGCATCGGTGGGCTGACAAAGGCCCGCAGAATACGCTATATTTTCGTGGATCAAGGCGTAAAGGTCGTCACCGAATGCATGATGGGTGGCGAGATAATATCTGCGGCGGTAGCACATTTTGCAGCGTCCACTACTGCGGAACTTTTGTTCAACACGACCGACTTGCATGCGTACAATAAGGAATCGACGGGTTCACCAGCGCCGCCGACATCCGATGGTCGGTTGTATTGCCACAACACTCCCGGACTTGGTGTCGAGCCTGATTTCAAGAGTCTAGGTGATCCCGTAGCTGTCTACGAGTAAAGAGAGCAGTGATAGCTACCGGATAGTTTCGATGAGTATTCAAACCGGAATTCCACACCGAGGACGTTAGTGACTGCCGCAAAATCTGTCGACATGGGCTCTCAACGGTCATTAGCTGATTCAGGTATGAGTGTCCGCTCTAGAATAACGGTATCCACACACACTAATCGTCATGCACAAAGCACAACATAACTCAGGCGGGGCCAAATCCGCAATATGGAAACGTTATCGCTGTCAGGTTCACAACGCTTCCTAGTGACGCATATGACGCTTTTTTATTGCACTCTATATTCAGAACCGTATTTCCTAATAGTTATGTTTTTAGCCATACGGCAAGGCTACGAACCACCCTGCACGGCTCAAGCTCTCAGGTTAGCTTTGGCTATTGTAGTAATCGACGCAGGTCCTTATCTGACGATCGAAATCGCGGCGCTGGCCTCGATACACGAACAAGGTTCTTGCCGCGTCTACCCTAGTCTCTCCAAATGGCGTTGCTTGGTATCACTCCACGCTTAACTATGGAGGCGGACCACTTCAAAGGCGTAAGCTAAAACCAACAACACGCACCCGCGCCTACGCATGCATGCGCGGCATAGACTTTGCGTAAAAATGGATGTCCAGTTGTTCGGTGGGAGAGATAGGCGTTGGAGGGCGTCTTGCAACGCCCTGCGCTTGCTCATAGCTTGGTTGGCTAGATAGAGTATTCTAAACACGGTTTAGATCGCACGGGATCAAAATTTCTTACGATTAATTGGAACTGCTTTTCTTCTTTTTAAGAAAGCGAATGGTAGCTAAGAAAATAAAAAATAGAAATGCTGCAGGTATTAAAAAAACCGGAAATAAAACAACATAATAAACTGTAAATATGCCAGCCCCAGTGACGCTAGAGCTAATCTCACTAAGAAACACAAATAAGAAGCCGACAATGTAAATGAGCAGAGCAAGAAAGAGACAAAGACCAAAGTCTCCAATATAGCTATTCGGAAAAAACAATTTTTTTATAAATTTACTCATAAGGTAATGTTAGACTAAAGTATTTGATTGCGCCACTGAGCTTTGTTGCACCATAGGTTGATGGGATTTACTGTATGAGTCCAGCGTGTCCGTCGTCACATAAAATACCCTTGAGTACAATAATGAGCGAAAAACCTAATTCTGCACGGGGTCGTCCAAAAACGCTGGACCGAGATCGGGTTTTGCAAACGGCATTGATGGCCTATTGGTCCAAGGGGCCAACGAACGTCTCAATCAGCGACATTTGCGGTGTGACGGGTGCGTCCAAGCCCGGGGTGTATCGGGAGTTTGGCAGTGATGACGGACTGAAAAAGAGTGTGCTCGACACGTATCACAGTCTTGCGGTTCAACCCTTGATCGACATTCTTGAGAAAGATCAGTCGACCACGGACACCATCGACGCGTTGATCGGTTTCATGACCCAAGACCACATGGCCCTTGGCATTCCGCAGGGATGTTTGTTTGTCATGATGCGCGCACAATCCCAGCAACTCGGGCCGTCCACCTGCGAGAAACTGCATGAGGTACGCCGCGATCTTCTTGGCGCTTACAAAGCATGGATCGAACGCGCGAAATCGCGCGGTGAATTTGCGGATACTCCCTCCGACATTGCAGCACTATTTGTTGATGCACAGCACGGCAGTGCCATGTGGATGCAACGCGAGGGTGTCGCCAATGACACTATTGCAAGCGTGCTTGAAACAGCGCTGGGAGTGCTTGCTGCCGGAGAGAAGGCTGGCGCAACGGCCCGCTAGGTCGTGAGCTGCGCGAGGATACTTTTGAAGTTATCGACGCCCTGCGCGCCAGTAAACAGATGCTGCCGATCAAAGACCACGGCGGGCACCCCGTTGATCCCCTGCTGAATCCAGAACTGCTGCTCTTGACGCACGGCATCTGCAAACCTTTGATCGTCAAGAACGGCTTGTCCCTCAACCCGGTCCAGACCGATTTTCCCTGCGATTTTGACCAAGACTGTATCATCAGACAGGTTCCGCCCATGGGTGAAATGCGCGGTGAACAGCGCCTGCTTGAGGTCGTTCTTACGGCTCTGCTCGTTCGCCCAATGCAGCAACTGATGCGTGTTGAACGTGTTGTGCACGCGAAAGGCATCGGCAAAGTTGAAGTCGAACCCAAGCTCTTTGCCGCGCGCTGTCATCATCGCATGGTTCGCTGCTGATTGTTCCGGCGTCGTTCCGTATTTCTCGACCAAATGTTCACCGATGTCCTGCCCTTCGGGCGGCATGTTCGGGTTCAGTTCAAACGGATGCCAGTGGATTTCGTGATCCACATCGCTTGCCTCCAAAGCCGTCGCAAGTTGGCGATACGCGATGATGCACCAAGGGCACATCACGTCCGAGACAATATCAATACGCAGCGGGAATTTTGTATCGTTCATGATGTGTGCCTTTTACTTTAAGAGTTCGCGTCGGTGCGTTTTAGCAACGTCGTTGCCGCCAGTCTGCCGAAATCATTTGCAGCTTGCGGGCTTGCGCCTGTTACAAGGCGGCGGTCAACCTGGACCGAGTTGTCGGCCTTATTGTTAATGGTCTCCACGCCAAGCGCTGTCAGTTTTTCACAGACCCACCATGGCATCGGCCCAGGCAAGTAGCCGATGATCGGCGTTTGCTTGTCTACTGCATCAGGGAACACAGTGATCTTATAGCCGTCATACAAGAAACCTGCGTCGTTTTTGGTAGCCAGAAACGCGGCCGGACCGTGACATAAGGCAAGGGTGTGAAGCCCCGTGTTATGCGCCCAATGCAGCACTTTCCCAAGGTCGGCATTGTCGGGCAATCCCAGCATTGCACCGTGGCCACCGGGAATGAATACAGCCGCATAAGGCGCATCGTCTGTCATGGAGTTTGCGGCGAAAACGGCAAGGCTACCGGGGTTTTGGAACGTGTCGGCAAACTCGCTGTACAGTTTTTGGATGTCCGCGTCGTCTGCGGGCATTGCCCATTCCTCGATCGCGACGGGCCCGCCTGTAGGCGTGACTACATCAATCTCGAAGCCTGCATTCATCAGATGCAGCATAGGCAGTCCCATCTCGACGGGGTGGTTTCCGGTCGAGAATTTCTTGCCATTGGCCATCGTCA
>NZ_JABBAL010000033.1 GCF_018607995.1 Planktotalea sp. | reverse complement strand
AGAGCTGGTACATCGACGCACGATTATCAAAACCAATCGCCGGCAAGGCGTTATTCGCAGCGAATGCCCAAGCCAGCAGAAAGGGAATATTGCGCTGCTTTAGAAGCTCGTAGATTTTTTCTTCGCGCCAATACCCGATCAGAAGGATGCCATCCGCACCACGACTAATGAGGGCGCGGACCTGCTCAGCTTCAATCTCAGGATCATAGGAGCTGCTAGAAATAAGCAAGGTGTACCCAAGACTGTGTAACCGTTCTTGAAAGGCTTGAATGCCTTTCGCAAAAATTGCGTTCTCCATAGTCGGGATTATTGCGCCAATCGTCATCGTCCGCTTGGCAACCATAAACCGCGCTCCGAAGTTGGGTGTATAACCCAAATCCGAAACCGCTGCCTTTACCCGCTGGAGCGTATCTTTAGAAACCAGTGCGGGCGTGTTCAGTGACCTTGAGACCGTGGCGGGTGACACGCCAGCGGTTCTTGCAACATCGTCCAATGTGGGAACTATTTGGTGAGACGTCATCAAAAGCGGCTTTCTATTGGTTCGGTAGATATCATAGATTGAAACCTCAGCAAAAACAGTCAAATTCTAAGCTCGAGACATTTTTAATGAAAGCGCTTGCATCGACTCACTGAAAGCGCTTTCATGCCGGTTCAATCAGCACTCGTGAGGATCGCCATGTTTCTGTACGCATCACTGCTCGTTTTTCTTGTCTACTTTTCGAATGTAGCTGCGGGCGCGTTTTGGGATCAGGTCTACTTTGGTGATGTGGGAGAAATGCTGGTCCTGCTCGCGGCTTCGGTTTTATTCGTCGTCGCAATTTTACAAAAAGAAGCTGCTCGAAAGAACCAAAACGACAGCTGAACATTCTACTGGGAGAGACAATAATGAACGACGATACCAAAATGGTTAAATCTGCCGAGCGCAGAAATTTTCTGAAACTGTCCGCAGCGGGCGGCTTTACAGCGGCTTTGGTTGCTGGTGCAGCTGGCACGCTTTGGTCCACAGAGGCAGCCGCGCAAACCGCGAATGAAGAGCGTGATCGCGAAAAAGCAGCAGAGCACACGATGACAATCGCAACTGCGTACGTCCTTGGTGCATCGCGCAGCTATCCGATAATGCAGCTCGATCTGAAAGAGAACATTCAGAACGCAACAAACGGCAAAGTCTACGTCAAGCTCGCACCCGGCGGCCAGCTTGGTGCAGGTGGCGCACTTGTTCAGGCGGTCCAGGGTGGCACGATCCAAGCCGCGCAGCACTCCCTGTCCAATTTCGCACCTTTTGCGTCCACAGTTGATCTGATCAACATGCCATACCTGTGTGGTTCCAACCAACGTTTCACAAACTTGGTGAACTCTGATTTCTGGAAAGGCAATGTCGAGCCAAAAGTAGAAGAGAACGGCTTTAAAGCATTATTCTACGTCAATATCGACCCACGCGTTGTTGCAGTTCGTAAAGGCGGTGCAGGCGCAGTTCTGTCCCCATCCGATCTCGACGGGGTTAAGTTCCGCGTACCGGGTTCCAAGATGCTTCAGCAGTATTACCGTATGGTTGGCGCAAACCCGACGCCAGTGGCTTGGGGTGAAACACCTTCCGCGATCAAGCAGGGTGTGGCAGACGCGCTCGACCCATCTGTCGGCGCACTTTATGTATTTGGTTTCAAGGATATCCTGTCCCACGTGACCTTCACGCAAGCAGTGCCAGATTCACAGGTTTACTCATGTAACCTTGAGTGGTTCAACTCCATGCCTGCCGACATTCAGGAAGGCATCATGTGGGGCTCAGAGATGACGGCGCACCAAAACCTCTCCAAGGTGCCATCCGCACGTGCATACGCGATGGC
Organism: Planktotalea sp.; assembly: GCF_018607995.1. Taxonomy (GTDB): domain Bacteria; phylum Pseudomonadota; class Alphaproteobacteria; order Rhodobacterales; family Rhodobacteraceae; genus Planktotalea. The sequence continues at coordinate 47,472 of NZ_JABBAL010000033.1, read as the reverse complement.
AGAGCTGGCGAAGTCCGGCGTTGAATTCCACAGCCTCAGCGATGATCAGCTGAATGAGTGGAAAGCAGCGGGTGGCTATCAGTTGGCAGAGTGGGACAGCTTCAAGAAAGACCTTGCAGGTTCCATGGACAACTTTGCGAAGATGGAAGAGGCGGCTGGCACGCAAGGCAAATACTACGTCCACGACGCCTAAGTGTTTGGTGGGCGCGTGCCCCTACATGCGCTTGCCTTTTAATCCTAGCGGGCCTTGAGCGACTTAAGACAGCAAAAGGCCCGCATCTTTTAGGCGGACTCCCAGATGAATTTCCTAAGAAACGTTGATCAAAACGCTGAGCGCTGGTTGCTGCTCGTGTTTTACGTGATGCTCGTGATTACCATGGCCATCGAAGTTCTAAGGCGCGAGATTTTCGCATATTCCTCAATTTGGGGCGAAGAAATCGTGCGCTTTTCATTTATTTACCTTGCTTGGGTTGGTGCTGCCGCCGCTGTCAAAGAGCGCGCGCACATCCGCATCGATGTGGTTATGCACTACCTTTCACCCCCCCTGAAAGCGCTGCTTTATATCTTTGGCGATCTGGTGATGTTCGTCGTCGCCATCATTGCGCTTTATTGGTCATGGGAGACGCTGCACGTCTCTTACAAATTCGGCTCAGTCACTGACGGTCTGCGCGTCTCCAAGGTCTGGTTCCTCTTCTCGGTCCCGCTTGGCTTTGGCCTTATGATCTGGCGGCTGCTTCAGTCTTTCGCCCGCGACTTCAAATCCCTTCGCGACGGCACCCCCGTCTACGAAGGCGACACACTATTCGAATAAAGGGCGCGCACGATGCTTTGGAATACAATGAGCCAAACGGTCGAACTTGGCTGGGATTTCTATATCCCAGTGATGATGTTCGTCGCCTTAATCGCCGTCGCCGTTCCTGTCTGGGCCGCGATCGGCAGCTCTGCGATCTTGATGCTGGTAATGTCGGGTGATCTGCCACTGAGCCTTGTTGGGGAGCGGTTGTTCACTGGCATTGATGCTTTCGCTTTGACCGCCGTTCCGTTGTTTATTCTCACGGGTGACGTGTTGGTGCGCACGGGTCTCAGCCGTAAATTCCTTGACGTAGCCGAAGCATTAACCTGCTTTACCAAAGGTGGGTTCGGCTCTGCGACCGTCCTTGTCTGTGGCATGTTCGCCGCTATTTCCGGCTCCGACGCGGCAGGTGCGGCGGCGGTTGGGCGTATGACGATCGCACGTTTGGTTGAAAGCGGATACCCCCGTCCTTACGCCTGTGCGCTAGTCGCCGCGGGTGCCTGTACAGGCATTCTGATTCCGCCTTCTATCGCCTACATCATCATCGGCCTTGTGCTAGGTATATCGGCGTCCACGCTTTTCTTGGCAGCCCTCATTCCCGGTCTTGCGATCCTCCTTGCGATTTTGATCACCAACCTCATAATGAACCGTATTCACGACTACGAGGGCGGCGGAATGATGTCGTTTAGCGAATGGATGGTCGGTGTTGGCAAAGCGTTAAAATCCGGTTGGTACGCGTTCATCGTGCCGGGCATCATCTTTTACGGCATCTTCTCCGGTCGCTTGACCCCAACCGAAGCAGGCGCAACAGCAGTCGTCGTCACAATCCTCATGGGTTTCATCCTGCGCACGCTAAGCTTCGCGGACTTTCCTGCGATGCTGGTGAGTTCCGCCAAAGTAAACGGCGTGATCCTCCCGATCATAGCCTTCTCTGTCCCTCTTGCCGAAGCCCTGGCGATCATGGGTGTCCCTCAGGGGTTTGTGACCTCGATTACAGGCCTCACAAACGAGCCGTGGATCCTGATCCTGTTAATGATCGGCATCTTAATTGCCGCAGGCTGCGTCATGGAGACAACACCTAACATCGTAATCCTTGCACCGATCCTCAAGCCATTAGCGGACAACATCGGCATGAATGAAATCCAGTTCTGCATCATGATGATCACGGCGTTGGGTGTTGGATTTATTACCCCGCCATTAGGACTTAACTTGTTCGTTGTCGCAGGCATTACCGGAGAGTCGATCCTCAAAATTGCGGTTCGTGCTGTTCCGTTCGTTTTGTGCATGTTTATTGTGGTCCTCTTCATTGCCTACGTGCCTGCAATTTCCACAACGCTTTTGCCTGACATCTATAAATAAACTCTAACCCACCTGTCGCCCCACGAAATTAAAAGACGGATCAATCAAGATGATCAAATGAAAACCAAGCAACACTCGCTCACTTTACTTATCTGCATTGACTGATCATAGCGGCAGACTGGCATATGTCATTGGTGCCGAAACATGGACGGGACAAAGACCGACCCAATCGCTGTTAACGTCTGGTGCAAAAGTTGTGACTGTAACGCGTATGGAGAAAGACGAAGATGAGTTGGCAAAACTCCATCTAGGTAACCTTGAGGTTTTCAGGGTATTGAACGTCATTGAGAAATGACCCGGTATTGTTCCCTAGATTTGACCCGCTCTTAGTTGCGTATCGGTAGCTATGCTTTGGTCAATGTGGTTGCCTCCTTTGTGGTTTTTGCTGAGGCCTCTGAGCTGGCCTTGAGTAGGTAGCTGTCGTTGCTGGTTTCAAGGATGTGGCAGCTATGTGTGTGACGGTCGAGTAATGCAGTTGTCATCATTGCGTCCATTGCCTGACGACACATGCTCGCATGTGTGAGAGGGTCCGAAGACCTGCGCCCACACTCACTGAAGCTGTGGTCGGTCGTGATCACCGCCCGCCAGTGCATTGCCAAGCAATGTCCCAAGAAGATCATGATCTCCGCCTTCTTTGCGCAACATGTGATCCTATAGTCGACGGAAGGGGTCAGGCATCTCTGTAAACGGCGTACCATTGCGCAGGGCCCCCGGTTTGCGTTGGATGGCCGCCATATAATGGCGCCAATCATAGATAGCTTTGCGAGGCTTGCGGAGGGACCGATCGATGATCCGTTCATGTTCGCAGACAGTTTGACCTTCAGCGACAATGACCAACCGCTCTTGGTAAACACGAAGACTGATAGGGCGGTTCGCAAAACTGGCAGGCACGCTGTACCGGTTGCGTTCGAAGGTGATCAAGCAACCTCTACAGTCGAGAAAATTTCAAATCCAAAAGGGCAGTTTTAGAAGTCGCCCTTGAGATCGCTCGCGCGGCGCGGTGAACCGCGCGTTCAAGGTGCTGTTTTCAAAGTGCGATAAAAATCTTCAAAGATTGCGTCGCGGGCCACATCATACGCCTCCAACATCGCATGGCGCGAAGCATCTTTTTGCCAATACAGCGCCTCGTCCAAATGTGGCGAAGTCGTTAGGTGAGTCGGCACATAAGAAGCGTCCAGCATCCATGCGACGTTGATGATATCCCAGATCACCCAAGTCTTTGTGTCCGGCTGAGAAATCGCGTATTTCTTATGCAGCGGATTGTTTGTGTAGAGGTGCCAGAGGTAGTCACCAATCGCCCCACGCCCCTTCACGAACTGCTCCATTTCGGGCAGCGAAATCGTCAGCTGCGCGCCCACGTGATACCCTGGCAAATAGACATGCGGCACGCCACATTCATAGATCAAACGTGACGACAGCCGATCCTGTACAAGGTTCAGCGAAGGTTCATTACAAAACGGCGAGTAGCTCGGGAAACCAGAGGTCCAGACCACCACCATATTATCGATAATGTCCGGAGCCATCAGCAAGGCGGAGCCAATATTCGGCAGCGCGCCCATGGCCAGTACGTAGACGGGGCCATCTTCACGGTTGCGGCATTGATTAATGATGAATTGCGCGGCCTCGGATTCTACCGGCTTGTCATAGCTCGGCAAATGCGCGGGCGAGCCGCGAAATACCTTGCCCACGTGGGGAACATCACAGGCATCAAATACCCGCAGGATTTCCTCGTACGAGCGTTCCTCACCCACATCAGGCGTCACAAACTCGATGTCATCCGCCGTGCGTCCATCTGCCATCAACCGCTTGGCCCAACCCGCAAAGGGGCCGACAAACTTGCTGTCATGATCACTGCCCCCACCCTTTTGCAGTGCCGCTACCGCGTCATAAAGCCCATCGCGGTGATGCAAGAAGGAAAACGGCGCGGCAGTCACACCCTCCAGCTTCATCCGGTCTTGCGAGAGCAAGGCCCAAGCAACCGCATATTGATCATCAATCTCGTTGGCCGTGTCGGTGTCGATGATAACACGTGGCATTGGACCGGGCCGCCCTAATCGCCGAGCCATCAGTTCCGGATCCAATGGGGTGAACCGTGCTACGGCTTCTTTCAACGTGGTCATGTCAACACCTCTTTAATTACCAAAGCCTTTACCAAAGGCCTCTTCTTTGATGAACCGTTCCGTGATCAGTAGCAGGATGATACCTGGCACTGTCACCACCAGCGTGATCCCCGCAGCTGATGCATCGAGAGTTCCACCCGAGATTTTCGAGAACAGCAGCGTCGGCAAGGTCACGATTTTTCCCTGTCCCATAAAAAAGGTCAGCAAGAAAATGTTGGTCGAGACCAGAAACGTAAACAGCGCCCCCGCCACCACGCCGGGCAACAACATGGGCAGCGTGACCAAGCGCAATATCTGCCACCGGCTTGCGCCAAGGATCATGGCTTGCTCTTCAAAATCGCGGCCCAAGCCCTGATAGACCGCTGTAAGCATGCGGATCATGTACGGGATGGTAGGGATCAAATGCACAATAATGATGCCCGTATAACTGCCCGCGAGCCCAATATGGATAAATATCATCAACAGCGCGATGCCGATGGCGGCCTCAGGCACGATCAGCGGCATGGAGAGGAAAAACTCAAACGCCGGTTTGCCCTTAAATCTTTCGCGCGCCAGCACGCGCGCTGCAGGCAAGCAAATGATCAGGCAGATCACCGTGACGACACAGCCGATGTAGATCGTATTCAGTGTCGCCTCCCACACTTGGCTATAGGGCGAGATCACATAGTCCCAGGCCAGCGGCAGGATAGATTTTTCTCGCTGCTCAAGCCACCATGTACCAGGCAGCAGGTCTGGCCATGCCCAGCGAAAGGCGAAACTTTGGATAATTAGAGGAATGAACGGGCCTAGGATGAAGCCTGCGACTAACAGCAGATATAGCTTTTGATACGGGCCCAGACGTTCATTCAGAGCTACGGAGGAGGTTTTACGCGCCATCAGTTCCGCCCAATCCGTCGCTCGTAGCGGCGATAGAACGCGAGGTAGCTATAGAGGATCACGCCTGCCACCAAGGCGATAGACACAACCGTTGCCATGCCCTGCAATTGTAATGTGTAGTCGGCGTCGTTGAAATAGCGCCATGCCACCACTGGCAGCGTATCAGGAAAGCCGCCGCCCAGAATAAACGGTGCCTCGAATGCGCCAATGTTAAAGGCAAAGATGATCAGCGTGGAAGAAATGATCCCCGGTAAAATTTGCGGCAACGTCACTTGAAAGAAAATCTGCCGCTTGTTAGCCCCAAGGATCGCCGCGGCCTCTTCGGTTTCGCGGCCCACCCCGAGCAGAACGGCATAGATCGTCAGCGCTACAAACGGCGTCTGCTTCCAGACATAGACCGCGATAATGCCCCAACCCATATGGGTTTTCAGGATCTGCGGGAATTGGCTGGGATCATCGATAAACCCCGTAAAGGCCATGAGCCGGGATAACATGCCTCCATTGCCAAGCATGATCACCGCAAGAGCGATGCCGACAGTATAAGGGATCATTAGCGGCAGCTTGTAGAGGTATTTATAGAGAGTCTTTGACGGAAAGGTCCGCACCAGCGCCAGCGCCAGCAAGATACCAAAGACCAGTGATAGCAATGTCGCCACAATCGCATAATAGAGCGTCAGTCCGAGCGATTTCCAAAAAAACACATCCCCCCAAAGGGCCGCAAAATAAGAGAAGTCGGGAAAAGTGTTCACTCCGAACCAAGGCGCAAAGCCCAAGCTCTGAGCTACGCCCAGTACCAACGCGCCACCAAAGAGTACAACCAAGACCGTCATCACAGGCATGAGCTGGATCCACATCCAGATACGTTCGCGCCGATGACGGGCAAGTTCTTTGGTTTCGGGCACGTCTTATCCTTTTTGAAATGAGGCCCCGACACTTCGCCGGAGCCTCGTTGCGTTTTACTTCAGGTTGGCAACCGCATTTGCCACGATCGCTTCGATGCTCTCAGAGCTATCGCGCTCAATGTATTCAAGCCAAGTCGCCTCGATCACATCCACCAGCGTCGCGTTTGTATCTGGCGCTGTGTTTGCATCCAGATCCGCCTGCGTCACGCCCACGAGACCAGGGGAGGCCGCATCGAGCTTTGCGGAATCCTCAGCGCTCAACCGCCATGGATCGATGCCAGGAGGCATACCAGCTATCTCTAGCTTGGTGGCTTGGCTGTCTACGGACGCCATGTAGTTCGCCATGACCATCGCCGCGGCTGGATTTGGCGCATTGCCCGGGATCACAAGATAATTCTTGTTTTTGATCATGTTGCCTTCAGGAAAGACGAACTGCTCAGCACCCTCAGGATAGGTGCCATCGCGCAGACCGGTCGCGACGCCGTATAGCCCAAATTGGCAAGAAAAGTCGATCTCGCCGTTCAAAAACAACCCATCCAACGCTTTTGGGTCTTCAGGATAGCGCGCCGTGCCCCCTGCGCCCAGTAGGTGTGGCTCGAGCGCTTTAAGGTATTCAAAGCCCGGCGTGATTAGCCGCGCCAGTTCTGCAGCGCCCATCTCACCAATTGAGGCTTGGAACGGCACCGCTCCATTGCCATCAGGGTTATGAGCATACATTGCTGCTTGCACAAAAGTGTTGCCGATGAAATGCGGCGGCTTTACGTAGGTAAATTTGCCCGGATTGGCTTCCAGATAGCTCATCATCCCGTCAAATGTGCTCGGAGCATCCCCAGACACACGGGCTGTATTCACTGCGCAGACGTACTGCTGGCCGGACCAAGGCATCTCTGACGCGTTGGTCTCTACGCCAAAGTCACGCAAATTGAGCAAGGCGCGCGGGTCCTCCGGGTTCCATTCGATGTTAACAGAATTTGGTAGTTTGTCCGCAAAGGCTCCCAGCAGGGCATCCTGCCGCTTGAGCGTTGCGAAGTTTTCGCCGTTGACCCAGATTGCATCAACACTGCCCTCGCCGAGACCTTTTCCAGCGCCTTTTTCAGCCAGCACTAGATCAACTGCATCTTTGGTGCCGGTGATCCGCACAGGGTTCAGTTTAACCCCTTCAGCGGCCAAGGCTGGCACTGCAACGCTGTCCATCCAAATGTTGATCTTGTCGCTACCGCCCCAATAATAAAGGTTGATCTCACCTTCTTCTTTGGCGCGTGTTTGAACGTCCTCCCAACTGACGTCTCCTGCAACAAATCCATCACGGAATGCGGTCGCGTCTTGCGCAAGCGCAGTCCCTGCCATCAGGCTGCCGATCACCGACAGGCTTAGTAGTGTCTTTCTCATCGTATCTTCCTCCTCTGATTTGGTCGTTCTTGATTACGGGTTGTCTTGAATAATCCAGATGCGTTCAGGCGGGATGGTCAGCCAAACGGGCTGGTCAATTTCCACCATGCGGCGCGACTGTTCGATGACTTGAATCGTTTCTCCACCGCACTCGACTGAATAGGTGATGTTCGCGCCAAAGAATTCACGGGCGGTGATTTTGCCTTGAAGAATATTCGGCTCATCCGTGATCTCATCCAAGTGTAGATCAATCGCCTCGCCTCGCAACATTAGCTGGGCTTGGCCATCAGGCACAGTATCTTGCAGCGTTAACGCACCAAAGACCGCGGTCGCCGTCTTGCCAGAAATCGAGGCCTCAAAGACGTTTGTGGCCCCCATGAAATCGGCAATTTCGATGCTATTGGGACGTTTATACAAGGCATCCGGCGCGTCATATTGCGCGAGGTTACCATCAAAAATTACGGCCACCCGATCCGCCAGCTCCATTGCTTCAATCTGGTCGTGTGTCACAAATATTGTTGTAATCCCTAGGCGTTGCTGCAACTCGCGAATAAATCGCCGCATCTCTCCACGCAGCTTGGTATCGAGGTTCGCCAACGGTTCGTCCATCATAAGAACCGACGGGTTTGTGATCAGCGTGCGCGCGATCGCCACCCGCTGCATTTGACCGCCCGAAAGCTGCGCAGGAAAGCGATGACGAAAGTCCTGCAACTGCACCACGTCAAGGATCTCTGTCAGACGTTTATCAATGTCCGCCTTGTCTATACCGCGCACTTTTAATCCGAACATGACGTTCTTCTCAACAGTCATATGCGGAAATAACGCGTAGCGTTGAAACACCATACCTACATTGCGCTTTTGGACGGCGACTTCGGAAACATCCTCGCCATCAAAGCAAATTTGGCCGGCAGAAGGCACTTCCAGCCCTGCAATCATCCGCAAGGTCGTCGTTTTGCCGCAGCCCGAGGGGCCCAACAGCGCAACCAACTCACCCGATTTGATATCCAGATCGATATTCGAAATGGCCGTGAAATTGCCAAAGTCCTTTCGAACACCTTTGAGCTGCACAGCGGTCATCGGGCAGCTCCCGTGGGCAAGCCATTATGGGCAGGGATCACGACCATTGCCTCCATCCCGCACCATTGGGCGAATTCTTCAAAGACAGCACGGTGTTGGCCCGGCACCAAGATGAAATGATGTTCCAAGCCGTGCTCCATCACTGACGTCACCACATCTCGCGCTGAACACGCCCCGTCCGCACTAGAAAACCCACCGATCCATCCCCGGCAACCCGTGAAGCCTATCGCAGGTCCCTCAGCCACGTACCCTTCAACCGCAAAACGAGCGGTTCCATGGCGCGAAACCCGGATGACCGTGCAATCGCCGTGGGCAAATTCATAATCCGCAATTGCGCCATAGATCGAGCCAGCGTCAGTTCCGCGACCAATCATTGGATGATTGATCCAAGCGACGTCGTCCTTTGCCATGTAAAGCGGTCCGCCGCCGCCATGCCACATCAAGATCTGGTCGCGCTCAAAATCAGGCGAAGTCATGTCCAAGAGACACCCCACCTTGCCCGTTAACGATTTCGCTACCAATTGCGTAACTGCTCCAAGAATGTCCCCCTCAGAGGCAACAGGCAGCCCATCATTTTCTTCCAGCCAGCTGAAAGCGGCGCCGGGATGCATCCCAGGGTTTTCTTGCAGCGCAGGCCAATCCGACACCGCGAGCGCATCATACCCACCATCTGCCGCAATCGCGCGCATCGCGAGAGACGCGCGCGCGCTCAGTGCCATTTGTTTATCTGATACGCCGCGCACCTCTGCAGCCTTGGCCATCGCCGCCAGTTCGGTTGCCACATCAGCCTCCGACTGCGCCGCCATGAGGTCCGTCATATGATGCATGTCGATATGATCGCACCAAACGCCCAACTGTCGCATCAGCGTATCGGTGGATACCTCCATGTTGTAAAAGGTCATCGCCAAGCCACCGATGACACCAATCTTGGCCCCGTCCAGCGCCTTTTTGGCCGACAGTGCACGGATGGTCTGACCCATCCTTTGTGTCAGGTCCGCGTCGCCCGGTGCACCCAAATACCACTGAAGCGGATCGGCTGACAGATCACGCACGCCCCGCGCAATGGACATTGTCATGTTAAGCGAGACAAAATTGTTAAGCTGAATATCATCAACGAGCGTTGGTTCTGGCGTGGCCCAGACCCCCATCGGTAAGTACGTGCGCGCCACCTCGCGCGCCACATCCCCCATCGAAAACCCACCATGCAGCAACATTAGAAAATCAGCGCCTTGCGCCTGAACTTCGTGCACGGCCTCACGTACGTCTGCGGCGTTCATCGGGATAGCCTCCGCCACCACAACGCGCGCACCGTGCGCCTCTGCCAGCTCTTTCAGCCAACTCTCGCAAGCTTCAAACACACCGTGCTTTTGAGGGAAATAGCTTGGAAGCGAGGCTTTGATCAGGCCAATAGTCAGCGGCATATGTGGTTCCTGTTTCATATTATGCGATCTGCCGTGGGGCTGGCCCGGCTAGGTCAAAGCTGATTGGGCCTTCGCGAAAAACCTGATCAAAAAAGACCGCATTGCCATCGCTGTCAAAGGCTGTGCAGGCCTGAGACAGAATAGGAGCGTTTTCAAGCACATCCAACACGCCCGAGACACGCGCAGTCGCAAGCAAGCTATCAAGCGTTTCGCACGCAGTGGTCCATTCCAGGCTAAAGTCCTGCCGAAGAATGCGTAGGATGGACTGGTTTTGTCCCGTCTCAGGGAAATGATGCGCACCGATCTGTGGCACAAGGCGCAGCGGGATCCATGTCTGGGTCAGCATTCGAGGCTCGCCATCTACAGTGCGCAGGCGTTCCACCATCGCAAGCGGGTCGCCGAAGAGAGCTGCGATCTCTGCAGGAATGTCCATGGCAGGCGTTTCAACCCGTAGCAATTTCGCCCCCGGCACACGGCCCTCAATCAAGACCTTATCGGTAAAGCTAACCAGACAGGTCGATGCGGGTGGCGACAGGGTTGCAACACTATATCCGCTGCCTTGGCGCGACGTTAGAAAACCCGCACGAACCAGCATTTCCAGTGCTTTGCGCACTGTTACGCGGCTGACATCAAAGGCCTGAGACAGATCGCCCTCAGTAGGCAAGCGCATTCCAATCGCATATTGACCACTATGCAAACGCTGCAATATCTTGTCATGCACCACCTGATATTTGGGCGCCATGCTCATGATATGGCATCTTTCAATTGCGCCAAACGGTCCCGACCGGTTGCCTTCATCCAACGCTCCATGGCCACTGGGCCTTCGGCACAGAAGATTCCAATGGCGTCACTCCAGATCGCGCGACCGCACATGAACCCTTTGGCACTCACTCCTGCATCACGCGACATTTTCAACGCGTCGCGGAACTGCTCGAACGTTACACCGGCGCTGAGATACAATAGCGGGATATCTCCGGCCGCTTCAGCGGCATTTGCAAATGCGGTCTTTGCCTGTTCTTGGGACATCGTGGTGCCGATATGTGCAAGGCTGACCGGGATTTCGACTTTTAGAAAATCGATATTGAATATGGGATCGGCAAAACGCGCAGTAGCTGCGCGCACCAATTCGGGCTTGGCCAAGGCATACTCTGCCGACGTGCCATCAAGAAGCGCACGGTCATAGACAATTGGCTCAAAAAGAAACGTCACCCCATGCGCGCGGCACTCCGCGCCCACCTGCGCTACTAAATCCGCCTTGCGTCGGTTCAACTCAGTCGGATCATTAGGACCGTAATAAAGAAAGAATTTCGAGATCGGCACACCTAGGTCAGAATAGTCTGCGACCTTCAGGTTTTCGGGTAGTTTGGTGATCCGGTCTTCATCCGCGATGTGATAAACATCCGCTTCATACGCCAGCATTTTGGTGCAGCTTGCAGCGTATGACGGCAACAGCTCGCGCCCCAATGCCGCGTCCACCAGCACTGTAGAGGCGTATGGGCTAAGCGTTTCCACCACGATGCGTTTGAAGGTGAAAAGATCATCGCCTTGCGCCTGTGCGCCGCGCCCATCCCGCAATACCGCTTCAAGCCCGCTGCCTTGATCAACCGCAACCCCGAATACTGGACCTTCTGAAAAAATCATGAACCCTCCAATTGTATTGCCGGAAAGTACGGCGTGTCCGACGGTGCGCACCAAAGGGACAACAGGTCCGGCGTTGGTTCAAGAAATGAGATCGAAAAACCACCCATTTCTTGCGTTGTCACGTAGCTGCCAATCATCGGCGCTATTGCTGTGACGCCTTGTGCCGCCAATGCCTTGCGCGTTTCCTCCCAGATCGTGAGCAACTCCATCAAAGTAGTGCCACCCATGCCGTTGATAATAACGCAGGCCCGTGACCCTGTCGCCATGGGGCGATCTGCCAAGAGTTTTTCAACCATCTGCGCCACGAGAGCATGCACCGGCCCCACTTTAGCACGGCCCACACCCGGTTCACCGTGCACGCCCATGCCGAGGAAAATCTCATCCTCCGGCAAGCTGAACATTTTCTGTCCCGTTAACGGTGACACCGGCGGTGTCACAGCAGCGGCCAGCGTGACCAAACGCTCGCGCACAGTCTCTCCGAGAGTTACGAGATCTTCCAATGAGCGACCTTCTTCTGCTCCAGCTCCGAGAATTTTGTACAGAAACATAGTCCCTGGCGCGCCGCGCCGGTCTTGTTTGCGCTCGGGCGGGGCGGCTGAGATGTCATCATACATCGGCAAGGGTACAGTTTTCAGCCCAAGATCAGCGGCCATCATCGCAGCCGCCCGCCCGTTGATCATGTCACCAGAGTGCTGGGATATCAGAAGGATCGATCCTGCCTTGCCGGTCATTTCGCTAAGCCCATCGAGGATCAGATCAGCCGACGGGGCCGCGAAAACATCGCCCACAATGTTAGCGTCCAACAGCCCCTGCCCCACAAACCCCATTGCAATCGGTTCGTGACCAGAACCATTCCCGATTAGAAGCGTGACTTTTTCGTCCGCATCTTTGACATGGGTGGCACGTTTGATCACGCGGGGATCACTGCTGCCACGTTGCACTTGCCCGAACGCACTGACAAAACCATCAAGCATGTCTTCGACCATCGTTTCAGCACTATTAAAGAGCTTTTTCACGGGGTCACCTCGCGCAACACTTCAAGAAAATGCACCACAGACACGGCACCAGGATCAAGATGATCCCGCCCACCATTTTCGACATATTGCGCACGGCCTCGACGCGCAGAGAGATCTTTCGTGGCGTCGCGCCCCGTTTTCGCAGCATGGATCGCAGCATCCAGATCGCCCGAACCCAGCACTGCAGTCGCAGGACTTAGGGCATCCACCATGCTTTTGTCACCCAGCGCGACTTCGCCCAAATCACAAATCCGCTCGCACGCGCGCGTGAGCCCTTTATTCAGCGAAGCACCCGTTTCAAGATGCGCCTCAATCTCCAGTAATATTAGACCAAACAAAGTGCCCGATGCGCCGCCCGAGGCCCGCATAAACGCTTTTGCTTGCTGGCCACTTGCCGCAGCCTCCGCCTTGCTCAACCCGCGCAACATTGTCGCCCCGTGATCGCCGTCGCCAATGGCTGCATCCAATGCGTTTAACTGCACGGCTTCACCCGCGAAACGGGTCTTGAGTGCCGCAAAGAAAGGCCTAGCCGACATTGGCGAACACCTCTTTGAGATAGGCCAGTGTTTTGACTGCTGCATCTGTAGGATCCAGCTCGATGTCCCGCCAGATGTTCAAATCTCGACTAGAGGCATGGCCCGCCATAACGAACATCTCAGCAACGACCCATTTATCATAGCCAATCTCTGCCAACGCCCGCGCGTCGGCTGCAAAATCATACCGCCCAGACCCAGGCCGCCCACGATCATTATCGGACACATGGTAATGAACGAGCTTATCGCCCGCTGCGCGCAAGGCCGCCGGCGGGTCTTTTTCTTCGATGTTCATATGAAAACTATCGAGGAGCACGCCGATATGATCAGACCCGCACGCGCGTGCGATGGCACATGTTTCAGCGGCGGTTGACGTTAAATCGCTTTCAAAGCGATTCAATGCCTCGATACCTAAGCTCACTCCTTCAGCATCTAGGATGCTATCCAACAGTGCCAAAGTCTCGGCAGAACGGGCCGCACGCGCACGTTTGTTCACGGGGTCAAACACCCCCCACGGGGCCGCGACCACACCGGCCAGACCTTTTGATCCCAGTCGCGCCGTCACTTGAATAGCTTCGCTCAAGACTGCCACAGCATTGTCGCGCACTGCCGGATCATCCGAGGTCGGATCCGCGTCGGGCCCAAGTCCGGTTGAGCAGGTCAGCTCTAGCCCGCACCCAACGGCTTGCGCGCGAATTTCTTCTGCGCGATCCAAACCGATCCCCAAAAGAGACACTTCTACACCGTCAAATCCAATGTCAGCCGCTGTTTTGAAAATGGGTGCAGGATCGTCGGTCCAGGCCTTCATCCAAAGCCCTGCGTGAATTCCGAACTTCATTGCAGCGCCTCCCGAAAGGTGATGTTAGTTCATATTAGTAGTAACAAATTAAACCTGTCAACTATCCTCTTGCGGTCTGTCAGTTTTGGAAAATCCCAGCACGAGCCAAAAGCTTAACGCAGCGAGAACAATGCAAATCAGTAGAGAGGCCTTTAACGTACCAGTACTATCCATGAGCCAGCCAGCACTCCATGGTCCGATCAACCCTGCGACGCCCCAGCCAACAAACACCCATCCAAATGACGCGGAAAATGTGGACGCTTCAACCTGTGATTTCACCAAGAGCGGCATTGACGCGGCAAGCTGTCCGTACCCAAAGGCCACAAAGAATAGCAATCCTACAACCAAGATTGGCGTCGCGGCGAAAATCAAACTTCCAAGCGTGATCAACGTCGCCACCATAGCTCCTGCAATCGCGCGCGCTGGTCCAAACCAGCCAGCGCTCAAAGCAGACGACAGCCGCCCAAGCGTATTTCCAATGGCCGACAAAAAGATCGCAAGGCTGGTCAATCCCAAACCATCTGCCCCACGCGGCAAGATCTGCGAGGCAAAACCAATAACAATCAAACCAGAGGACGAGCCTGCAGCGAAGATAACCCCAAGAACGACAATCGTTTTGTCGGGCAAGATCATCCGTTTCGCGGGTGTTTGTTCGACTGTTTCGGACGTGAAAGACGATCCCGCAAAAAATGCGAGCAGCGCGACAAAGACAAAACAAACCAAAACGGGCGCATGCGACCACAAAGACCAACCTGATGTATTCAACCAGAACTGGACCGGACCAAACACTGCACCACCCAGCCCAAAGGACGCGACGCTGATCGGTATCAGCAAAGTCGCCGAAGCCGTAAAACTGGCTGTTGCAAGGGCGTGATTGTAAAGCGCACCGCAGATGAGGCCGAAGCATACTCCGTAAGATGCAACAAAGGTCCCAAACCCTGCGCTTGCCCCTGCGCCGCTCAGAGCTAGAACCGCCAGCACTGCGAGCAACGCCAACCGGTAGCGCGACGACATGCGCTTCAGAAAATATGGCCCCAGCAACACCCCGACTGTAAAACTGACTAAAGCCAGCGAAAACACCATGGACGCCAATGCATTACTCACTGCGAATTGCGCGCGCACTGCAGGCATGTAGCCGGACCACCCATATAGGCTTCCTGCGCCAAAACACCCTAAGATAGTCAGCCCTGAATGTACCCTGCCCGCAGCAAGAGACATGATGAAGCGCCTCCAATATGATATAACAGACTTGTAGGAACAAATTAACTGAGTCAATCTCTCCCCAAAGAGGGAGGGACACTGTGGTCCTTGTTATCGGAGCAGCGCAAACGCCGTTCAACAGGCGCAAAGACGGCACATCGTTTCGCGATTGGGCGGGCGATGCATTTGATGCGGCCCTCGCCATGTCCGGAATCGGGCGTTGCGATATTGATGCCTTGATCGTGGCGTCAGAAAGTGACTTCTTCACCCTCCAGCTCAATCCCGCATCTGTTCTAGTGCAAGACCTTGGCCTTACCGGCGTGCAGACGCTGCGCGTTGAGGGCGGCGGCGCAACCGGGCAAGTGGCGGTCCATGCAGGGGTCGAACGGATCCTATCAGGCCGTGCGCGTCATGTGGCGGTTTTGGGCGTCGATCCCTCTGCCAGTGCCTTGGCCGGCGACAGCATTCGCGAACTCTACGGGTATTCTTTTGATTTCTGGACGGATGGTTTGTCGGGTGTCACCTCAACCAGTCTTTACGCGCTGTCTTGGCAGGCTTTTGCTGCGCAGCACGGTGGAACAAGCGCCGATCTCGATGCCGTAACGATGAAAAACCGTGGCAATGCCATGTTGAATCCGAATGCACATTTGCCACGACATCATGAGGTCGGCGAATTTACGGCTTCTCCGATGATCGCCTCGCCCTATTGTCGGCTTCATTGCTCTCCGCTCAGCGACGGAGCAGCGGCATTGATCCTCTCCAGTGCTCAAGCGGCCCCAGATGCGCGCCGCAAAACTGCGCCTGAAATAAACGGGATTGGCTCTGCATCTGATTTGCCTGGACTGGGCCATCGTAAAAATCCCGGACACTTTGAGGCCAAATCCCTCGCCGCAAAACGTGCGATGGCGATGGCGGAGATATCCGCGTCAGACATCGCAGTGGCTGAAGTATATGACGCCTATGCAGGTGCCGAAGTGCAGGCCATTGCCGCCCTTGGTCTGTCCGATAATCCCCTTAATGCGTTGCGCAGCGGCGACTTCGCACAAAGCGGACGTTGTCCGGTCAATCTGTCAGGTGGATTGATTGGACAAGGCGCGCCTGTTGGTGCCACTGGCGTCGCTCAAACTGCGAGCTGTGCTTTGATGCTTGAGGGCCGGTATCACAAAGGCTTGCAGCCAGAGCGCCCATTGGGTCACGCGCTGGCGGATACCCACGGCGGTATCGGCACATCCTGCGCAGTCACGACCCTTCGCGCAGGAGCATCAGCATGAAACGGCAAGTAAGCCTAGACTACTCCCTGAGTGCTGGATGGCTCGCGCCGTGGCTAGAGGGCTTGCGCGTGGGCAAGGCAGTGGCCTCTCTCTGCTCGGCTTGTAACGAGGCACAGTTTCCGCCCCTGCGATTCTGCCCAACCTGCCGACAACACTCTGACGGATGGCGCAAACTGGACGGGCACGCTGATGTGCTGTTTCGCACCAAAGGCACAGATGGGGACATCGCCATGGTGCGCTTTGACGGTGCAAACAGCGCTTGCATCGCATGCATCGAGGCACTTCCAATAGGTGCTACCCGATGCGTCCTTACCACAAGTACAGATGAGCCTCCGATCCCGACCCTCATAGTGGAGCCTGAGACATGAGTGACTATCTGCAATCCCTTTCCCCTGACGTGCTGGCTGATTTGCATCTGAAGCAAGACGCATCAGGAAAATACCAAATCAAATGGCCCGCCGATTACAACATTTACACTGCGACTGTGGGTCGTTTTCTAGGCCCAGACGATCGCGACAAACCTGCGATGATCTTTGAAGTAGAGGATGGCAGCGTCACAACACTAAGCTTTGCGGATGTTGACACAGCCGCCTCCAGCCTTGCAGCAGAACTACGCCGAATGGGCTATGGCAAAGGCGACCCGATCGCGCTTCATACCGGACAGCATCCCGATACAGGGATAGGACATATGGCAATCGCCAAGATCGGTGGCATCGCCGTGACCTTATCACAGCTCTATGGGCCAGATACCTTGATCCACGCCCTCAACGATTGCCAAGCTCGCGTTATCCTGACCAGCAGCGATGCATGGGCGCCGTTGCGCAACGAGCATTTCCCCCACCTGCACCACGTAATGATGCGCGACCCAGGTGCGGATGAGCTTGATCTAGGCGCGGCCATGACAAACCCTCCCTCTGACTTTACGTCAGAGCTCGGCGGCGCTGATGATCCGGCGCTTTTAATGTATACTTCTGGCTCAACTGGCAAACCCAAAGGTATCATGCATGGCCACCGAATCCTTGCGGCCTACACGCCATCTATCAATCTGTTCTTCAACCTCGACCTTGATGATCTCGACGCGGTCTATTGGTCGCCCTCTGACTGGGCATGGGTGGGTGGATTGCTCGACATGCTGTTTCCGGCATGGATGGCCGGGCGCCCCGTCGCGACGTCGCTCGAACGCTTTACGGCAGAGTATGCCTATGGCTTTATGAGCCGCCACAATGTCACTCACACCTTTCTAGCCCCGACAGCGATCAAGCGCCTTGCGCAACACCCCGACCCGCGCCGCCAGTATGATTTGTCACTCAGGATCATCTGCACAGGAGGCGAAGCGCTCGCCGCCAAAACACTTGCGTGGTCCGAGGAGAAGCTGGGCGTCGTGTGTAACGAGTTCTACGGCATGACCGAAGTCAATCACCTGATCGGCAATTGCGCAGCCCTGTTCGCGCGCCGGCCCGGTTCCATGGGGCGCGCCTATCCCGGACATGAGGTTTTGCTAGTCGATGGCGACGGAAAACAGGTCGCTGACGGTGAACCTGGCGAAGTCGTCACACCGCACGCCTCGCCCACACGTTTTCTGGGATATTTCAACAACGCCGAAAAAACCAAAGATATGAAACTCGGCAACTATTGGCGAACCCATGATCTGGCCGTTCGAGACGGTGATGGGTACTTCTGGTACAAGGGCCGCTCTGACGATCTTATCAAATCATCAGGGTTTCGAATCGGCCCTGCGGAAGTTGAGGAGTGTTTGCTTGCGCACCCCGCTGTCGCTGAGGTCGCTGTTATTGCGAAACCGGATGCAGATCGCGGCGCCATCGTCAAAGCGATTATTAGTACCCGATCCGGATATGTGGGTGGCGACGCTCTGGCTCAAGACCTACAAAACCATGTCAAAAAGCGCCTAGCCGGCTACAAAGCCCCACGCGAGTTAGAATTTGTCGATAGTTTTCAGATGACCTCTTCTGGCAAGATAAATCGTCGGATACTACGTGACGCTGAAACCGCCAAAGCAAAGGCATCTTAATCAGAATAAGAAAGCTAGTTAAAAAAATGTAAAAAGTCCTAGCGGATGTCGTAATTGCCAATGCAGAGAAGCTTTGATTGCCGCTTGTCGCAAAACGACTGACGGCCAATCCAACTTTGAGATTTGCCCAAAATAGGGCGGCCTAGATCCTCGAGCCTGACATGACATGACATGACATGACATTTTACTCAGCCGTGCAAAATTCCTCAAATCTAAAATTCCAATACGCAAGCTTAAACAAAGAGCCCAAAAACACGAGATTGGCTTTTCAATGTGATAAGGTTTGCAGCTCCCAGCGCGTCGTGCGGAGAGAGAACACCATTGGGTGTTCTGTTGCTAAAGTGGACATCGATACATCACGCAGCATTGGTGATTTAGAGCTAATTGTGTTGAAAAATTCGTTAATCCCAGCCTCTCGAAGTGGGTTATCGGATGATTTTACTTGGCCGTCTGTATGTCGACTACGATTTTAGCCGATGGCGGGCACCACCGGCTTGAGCTTGGCGAGTTTCCGAAGGTTGTAAGCGATTTCTGCGAAGGTAAATTCATCTTGGACGCCGTATGGGCCGCGTAATAGGAGCCTAACCAAACCTAGGATGCGTTCGAGGTGGACGAAGAGCATCTCGACTTTCTTTCGGCAGTGCGAGGCGGTTTGATTGAAGTCTGATGCGGTACATTGACAGGCAAATTCTCGAACGATCTCGTGTTTTTTCCAGATGGATCGCGCGCATCTCTGATTTGGGACAGCATTTGGCTTTTAATGTGCAATCGATGCAATCGGGTTTAAGAGCCCAGTATTTGCGCGCTCTCCATTCGTTTGGGATCCCAAATTACAAATATTTGCACGAAGGGGGCAAAAATATCGGTAAATTCTTGACTTAAGGATCCCGAAAGATTGTAATGGGATCCAGAAGACCGGACACAAACTGAATTGCGATTCTAAATTCTTGCAGTTCAAGTTGCGATCGGAAGTGAGAGAGGTAGAAAACTGCCCCTTACTTTGCCGTTCAAAGATTGCACGCGCAGAGGGAGCAACAGGCCCCCTGCACAACATGAAGAGCTTAGGGAGGACATTATGCTCAGAACGATTACCAAGGCGGCAGTTGCCGTAACATTCGCACTTAGCGCAAACGCGGGTTTCGCGCAGGTCAACTTGACATCCAACGCCGCAGGCGCTGGAACAGCCGGCGCTCTATCCGCGACATCGCTGGTCGAAAACGCATCCGCTGCAGGCATCGCCAATATCCAGATGAAAGATGGACAGACCGGTACAAAATACGTGATGGCCTTGGCTGAAGGTAAAATCGACCTCGCAAGCGGCCCGTTCATTTTGCCGTTCTTGATGGCGAAGGCGGCTGGTCCCTACTCTAACCTAGAGAAAGACAAGGCCAAGGAACTCGGCAACAGCATCGCGATGCTTTATCCCTACACTTTCTCGATCTTCACCATGTATGCCTATGATGCCAAAGGCGTTTCTGGCTGGGATGATCTAAAAGGCATGAAGGTTCTGAACGGCCCACCCCGTGGTACGGCGGCGTTGAACTCTCGCAGCTTGATTCAACTTTTCACGGGCCTCAAGTCCGAGGACGACTATGACACGGTCACAGTGAACTGGAGCCAGATGCCTTCCGCGATTATCGACGGCACTGTGGACGCAGCAGTCATTCCCGCGATGTTCCCTGGCCCACGTGTGACGCAGGCCTCTGCGGCGGGTGCAATGACGATGTATTCGATGCCAAAGGAGACCTTCGAAGCGCCCGCCACGCAAAAGTTCCTGAACAAGCCGGGTTCCACGCCTTTCGTTGTACCACTTGCGCAGATCAAAACAGCAATGGGTGACGGTTGGACGGTTGTCTCTGAAGACGACATGTTCCGCGGCAAAGCGGTTCCGGGCGGCGATCTCGTGAACAAAAGCATGGACGAAGAGCTCGCGTATCAGCTGACCAAGACCCACATCGACAACTTGGACAAGATCAAAGCGATGGCACCTTTCATGGCAACGTTGAACTTTGGCGATGTGTCTGAGAAGGCCAACGGTCTGTGCGGCGCGAACATCGTGAAGTTCCACCCAGGTGCCGTGCGCGCATGGGAAGAAGCGGGTCACATGCTGCCTGATTGCGCTAAGCCTTAATACTTAGTCCATATCACTTAAGAGGGCGGCTTTGGTACGCCCTCTTTTTTTCTGTCGCCCCCCACCTCTAAAAAACGGCAAAAAATTATGTCAGATCAAATTTCCTCCCCCGCCATACAACCTATTGAAAAGTCTACACTTGTAGAGCGCTTGGTTTATTTTCTTGCGCTACTTCTGGTACTTTTGGGTCTCGTCAACGTGACCCCCTCCATTCCGGGTTGGGACAATTTGTGGAAAGATCTGACGGGGAACGAGCTTTTCAAAATTCGCCGTTTCCCAACCGAATGGCTGTTCCCGATCACCTTCTTTTGGATGATGTTGATCGTCGCGCTGAAACATTCCATGTGGCACAGCTGGAGTAACAAAAGCGCTAATATGCGCCGCTTTGGTTTCTGCATGGATGCAGCGCTTGTGATCGCCGCTGCCGCTATTTCTTTGACCTATTTGATTGAAATCGAAGCCGTTTGCTTGATCGATGTCTTCACAGGGGACCGCGAACGCCTCGTTGCAAAAGCTTTGCAGGCGGAAATCGATTTCGCAGAACTTTAC
Source organism: Planktotalea sp. (assembly GCF_018607995.1). Classification (GTDB taxonomy): domain Bacteria; phylum Pseudomonadota; class Alphaproteobacteria; order Rhodobacterales; family Rhodobacteraceae; genus Planktotalea. The sequence goes on along the minus strand of NZ_JABBAL010000033.1, from coordinate 26,327 downwards.
GGCCTCCCTGCCCCGGACTCTGCCGATGATCCCGGATGTGCGACGACGACTGGTAAGTGGCTCATCTTAATCATATTCGCCTCGGTCGTTGTATTCCTTGGCTATAACATCAAAGTGTGGGGCTTACCGCTGGTCTTGGTTTCGATCCTGATCGCCGCTTACACATTCTTGACGATTCTCAACTGGTATTTCTTCGGTGCAGAAGGCCAGAATAAGTATCTCGTGACGATCCTTAGCAGCGAAAAGGCCCGAACCCTCGGGTCCAGCCTTGGCTTTTTTCAGGACGCCTTAATCAATCAATCCTCTGGCCTGCTCGGTCGCTTTATCAACGTGCTCCTGATCCTCGTCTTTCCTTATGTCATCTTGGGCGCACTTTTCGGCAAATGCGCGGGTGGTCAATCGCTGATCAAACTCGCCTTTGCGGCAACCCGTAATCTGCGCGGCGGTCCAGCGCACGCTGCTATCGTATCATCAGCAATGTTTGGCACGATTACAGGCGGCCCTGTTGTGAACGTGCTCTCAACCGGTGTCCTGACGATCCCGATGATGCTCAAGCGTGGCTTTTCCAAGGTCTTCGCAGGGGGCGTCGAAGCTGCCGCCTCATCAGGTGGCGCGATCATGCCACCGATCATGGGTGTCGCGGCCTTCATCATGGCTGCGCTGACCGGTGTGCCATACCGCGAGATCATTATCGCGGCGGCCTTACCCGCGTTCTTCTATTTCTTCTGCCTGTTCCTTTCAGTGATCTTCCAAGCGCGAAAGCAAAATATCGAGGCAGTCGGCGAGTTAACCGAAGACATGAAACTCACTGGCGAAGATCGCTTGCACTTGATGCAGATCTTTGGGCCAGTGTTGCTCGTTTTGATCCTCCTTCTGACACCCAAGGACGCGATCGGCTGTAGCTGGTACTCCATAATGCTTGGCGCTGTTGTGGATCAAAGCAATGGCACATGCGACATCATATCCCTGCCCTGGATCATCGAGCTGTTCCAGAACGCTGCTGGCGATGCGAGTGCGGCAGGTTGGTGGTCTGTAATTTTATTGCTGATCCTCATGTTCCTCGATAAAGAATTCCGCGCCAAGCCAGCGAAAATTCTTGACGGTCTTTCCCAAGCGGGCGTGACCATCTCCACACTCTTCTTGATGTTTATGGCCGTCACCGTGATCGACGTGTGCTTGAACTTCACAGGCCTCGCAAAGTTCGTGGCTGTTGACGTGCTCGGCTTCCTAAATTCTTTCGATGTCTCCGCAACGTCCGCTGGTTTCCAGCTATTCGCATTGTTCCTGACAATGCTGCTGGCAGTCCTTCTTGGCATGGGCATGCCTGCCGTCCCCGCCTATATCAATGTGGCGTTGTTGATGGGGCCAATGCTTGTGGGCTTGGGTCTTGCGACCTTCACCGCGCATATGTTCATCTTCTATTTCGCGGTTGCCTCTGCGATCACGCCACCCGTTGCTTTGGCCGCGTTTGCCGCCGCCAGCATAACCAAGGCAGACCCGATGAAGACCGGATTTTCCGCCGTGCGTTCTGGCATTGTGATGTTCACGATCCCCTTCGTCTTCGCGCTTTACCCTGAGCTTTTGCTGATCGACAAAGCTGTAGTTGATCCTAATAGCGGGCTGTTCTTGGCAGGCTATGACGGAACAACAAATTTCGGCTGGCTTGTATTCTTGATGCTACGCATCTCCGTCGCGCTTTATCTCGTTTCCAGCGCCCTTGCCGCGTTTGATCGCAAAGCGCTGAAACCGATTGAGATCTTTGCACGCCTCGCAATCGCAGCATTGATCTTAGCCCGTCCCATAGAGGTCTACGGGATCGCCTTAGCAATAGGCATCGCGCTTGTCGGATGGCACACATTACGTAACAAAGATGCGGTGCCAGCGTAGACAGGGGAAGTAAAATGACTGAACGCCCGAGCTACATCCTCTTCATCACAGATCAACAGCGTTACGATCATTTGGGCTGTAACGGTCATCCGGTTCTGCGCACGCCGAACATTGATGCGATGGCCGCTGAGGGCGTCAGTCATGATCGCTTCTACGTCGCCTCGCCCGTTTGCATGCCCAATCGCGCCAGCCTGATGACTTGCCGAATGCCATCGAGCCATGGCACACGTTCGCTTGGCATTCCATTGTCCCATGACAATGTGACGTTCGTGGAGCTTTTGTCCGCTGCTGGATATGACACATGTCTCATCGGAAAAAGCCACCTACAGAATGTGTCGGATTGGGACATTCAAATCGAACCGCCTGAGCACAGGGAAGACTTTGCAGCACCGCCCGATGATCTTGCCATCGCCGTTCGCTGTGATCTCGACAATGAGACGTATCAATACGAGCGGCAAGAATTTTGGGACAAGCCAGACCCAAAAGTGCCACTGCCGTTCTATGGTTTTAACGAATACACATCTGTAATGCGCCATGGCTTTAACACGGGTGGCGATCATTTAGAGTGGGTGAAGAAAAACGCCCCAGACGCGCTTGCAAAGCGCGGACGCAACATACAATTAGCACATGACTACACCGTCCCCCAAGCCATTCGTACCAAAGTCCCTGAAGAACACTACTCAACAAGTTTTATCGCTGATCGCGCGGCTGAGTGGCTGGAAGCACGCAAAGACAATCCAAAGCCATTCCTGCTCGTAGTGTCTTTCCCTGATCCGCATCATCCATTCACCCCTCCCGGTAAATATTGGGACATGTATAAGCCCGAAGATATGGTCGTGCCAGCCGCGTATGTGGGTGATGATTGGGATCCACCAGAGTATGTCAAAATCGCCGAACGCGATCGCGCCAATGATCCCTCATTGGGCCAAATGGCCGGGTATTCGCTGGCCGTTTCCAAACAAGAGGCACAGGAAGCCCGCGCGCTGACCTGTGGGATGATCACGATGATCGATGATGCGGTCGGACGCGTGCGCAATGCTGCCTTCGAATCGGGCGTCGCTGATAATACCGTGCAAATCTATACGTCTGATCATGGGGATCACTTGGGGGAACATCGGCTTTTGTTCAAAGGGGCCGAACAATATGACAGCCTGACCCATGTGCCCTTCATCTGGGCGGATCCCAAAGCAGACAGCGGTACCCGCACAGATGATCTGGCGCAAACGCATGATATCGGCACCACTATTCTGGAGCACGCCAAGGTCGAAAGATCGCTTGGCATGCAGGGCGTCGTTTTGCCAGTTGTGGGCGGCGCGGGGCGCAATGCGGCGCATATCCAATATGAAACGCAACGTACACAAGAAGCTTTTGGCCCGCGTCCGCGTGTCCACAGTATTGTGCAAGGCAATTGGCGGCTCTCGATTTATCTCGGCAAATGCCAAAATGAGCTGTTCGATCTCGCCAATGATCCTGGTGAAATGGTGAACCTATGGGACAATGCTGAAAACCAAGACGTAAAAGCGCGTTTGCTCGAAGGTTTAGCAGAGCTGGAAATCGCAGCGGCAGATCGCGTTCCGCTCCCAACCGCGCAGGCTTAGAATGACGCTTTCAACCACATTCACCACCTTAGGCACAGCTGGGGGCCCTGTCCCAAAGCTCCATCGCTCCCAGCCTGCACATGCGATTACGCGAGGTGAGCGTGTAATCCTAATTGATTGCGGTGAAGGTACGATGCAGCAACTGATGCGCGCAGGCATTGATTTTCGCCGCGTGCACAAGATCATCTTGTCGCACCACCATTTTGATCATATCGGCTCCCTATTCACCTGCCTTGGCATCAATATGATGCTGCAACGCACACAGCCGATCACAGTTTATGGCCCTGTGGGCACCCGTCAGATCATCGAGGGCCTTTTGTCGGCCTGTGATGTGCCTAGTGCAATCGGCTTTGGTGTCTCAGGCCAAACGCTTCCACATCCGCGTGAGTTTGTGAAGGTTGAGGAAATCCATGCAGGTGACAGCTTCAAGATCGATGACATTCGCATCTCATGTTGCGAAAACACGCATTACCGCAGTGAGGAAAACTTTGGGACCGAAGGGCCCATATCACTTTCTTTGCGTTTTGACGCACCTGATCGCTCGATCGTTTACACAGGCGACACAGGTCCTTGCAGCTTGGTCGAAGAATTGGCCACGGACGCGCAGCTTTTGGTCGGGGAAATGATGGTTGCCGAGCAAATCATCGCGCAACTTATGGAAAAGAACCCCCATATGACCGCAGAGCGCATCGCAATGATGGGCGAGCATTTGCACGCGCACCATATGAGCCCTGAGCAATTAGGGGAACTTGCCCAGCGCGCTGGTGTTGAGCACGTGGTTGCAGTTCACATCCCACTCGACAGCATTAACTCCGAAACTGCGCCCGATTACACAGCGCGGATCTCGCGGCGGTATTCTGGCAAAGTTGCGATCGCAAACGATCTTGACCAATTTTGATTTAGGAATTGAATATGACTTTGGCTTCAAAAGTAACGCAAGCTGCGCGCAAACTGACAGGACGACCAGCCCCGCGCGTCTTAACCGTAAAAAACGCTTGGTATCTAACGCCCAATATGATCCGCGTCGTTTTCGCAGGCCCAGAATTGGACGGCTTTCCAGCAGATCGTGACGGCGGGAATTGCAAGCTGATGATCCCTGAAATTGATGAAAGCAAAGCGCATTTTATTGAACGCCTGACAAGCGGCCCTGCTCCTGTTCGACGAACTTATACGGTGCGCAAGTTTGACGCGTCGGCAAAAGAGTTGAGCATCGATTTTGTGGCCCACGGTGATGAAGGTCCCGCGTCACGTTGGGCCAGTTCTGCCAAGGCTGGGTATTTTCTGGGCTTCGCTGGTCCGAGCACGCCGAAGCTGACGCAGTTCGACGCGGATTGGTACCTTGTCGCGGCGGATCCATCGGCGATCCCCGTGGCTGCGGTCGCACTAGAGGCGATGCCGAGGGATGCGAAGGGCATCGCGATCTTTGAAATCACAGCGCCACAAGATCAACAGGACATCGATGCACCCGAGGGGATAGAAATGCATTGGCTGGTTCATCCTGACCCGCATCAAGCCTCAACGCGCCCAGAAGCCTTCATCAAATCGATGGAGTGGCCAGAGGGGCGGGTGCAGACCTGTATCGCAGGCGAGTCTGGCGTCATTCGTTCCTTGCGTGATTTTCTGAGCAATGAGAAAAAGGTGCCCCGCGAGGACACCTATATTTCTGGCTATTGGAAGATTGGTCTGATTGAGGAACAGCACCAAAAAGCCAAGCAAGACGGCGCTGCTTGAGCGCCGTCGTTTGCTTTTAGCTTGTTAAACGTCACCCTGCTCAATCTCTTTCGCACATTGGATATAGTAATGTCGCGTCGGACAATTGATCTGACTGACTGCATGTGCCCTGAGCGTTTCCGCTTTCAACGCTTTTGCAGCATCGACCTCATAACCCACGTTCAACAAACGATCTACAAGCTGAAGCCCCCATTGAAAGTCACCGTCTTTGAGCGCCTTTTGCGCAGATGCCAAGACAGCCGCACCTCCCCCTGCCATGTCTATGAAGCGCACGGCCTCGTTCTTTGGTGAGAGCGGCGCAAGCGAGGTAGGATTGCCATCAAACCAACCCATCGTGCCAACAAAATAGGCGCGCACGGAAAAATCAACACGGCCGTAGTATTCCCGTAGGTGCGGTTTCTCGGCCAAGTGGTCTGGCAGCTTCACTTTATGCGCCAATTCGTCAATCGTTAAACCTTCGTCCATTCCATTGCGGGTTTCATCGACAATATGGCGGATCGCATCACGGTAATCTGTCAAATCGCTCTTGATTTTACCCGCACCAAACACCGCTTTTGTGTGACCGGGCCCAAGCACTTCCGGTCCAAACCCCATCAACAAATCCATCGTATCAGCCCAAGAATCGAAATCACGATACGCGGTGCCGCGTGGCGGGTAGAGGTTGGGGAAAGAGCGATAAAAGTTATCGCCACAGATCAACACTTTCTTCTCGGGATACCAAACGACGATGTGATCGGGCGTCTCACCCGGAGCGCGAACCAGCTCTAGATCAATGCCGTGGATGTTGATCTTTGCGCCCTCGTCACCGATCCTTTGTGTCGGTGGTAAAGCACCTGCCCCCATTCCTTTGAGCGGTCGCGCGCCAGGTCCGACACCGATACCCACAATTTCATCTGGGTAAGACAGACCAATGCCAAACTGCCGCTTGGTACGTACTTGCATGGCTTTGACGGGCTGCGGATGATTGGAGGCCACAAAGAGCGAATCCTCAGAAAACCGCGTACTTGCAAGGATCTCAGGACTTCCGCCTTCGGCAAATACGCTCGCACCAGAAACATGATCGCGGTGTGAATGGGTCAGGATAATCGTCTTGATAGGAAGGTCAGTGATCTTGCGAAACTCGGCCAAGATATTCTCTGCGGCCGCTGTCGTCTCCGACGTATCAACGATGATCAAACCATCGTCGCCAATGATCATATACACGTTGGATGCCGCAAAACCGAAGGCTTGATAGACATTATCTGCAAGCTTTACGATTTCTTTTTCGAAATAAGCGGGGTGCGCTACGAGTTCGGGATGCATGACTGAGATCCTTTCTAGCAATGTCGCGAGGATGAGATGAAAAACGCGAGACGTTAAGCTTTAGTTCTCATCCATAAACGCGCTTTGGGATCCTAAAATCAAGGGTTACTGCCGCTTGAATCCATAAAAACAGCAAATTTTTCTTGATATGGGATCCTAAATTGTGCAAATTCGTTAAATTAGGGGAAATACTTCGCATTTATTAGGCGCTCATTTGATTTTTGGGATCCCAATCTGTGCCGCCCCCTCTTGCAATTAAGTAAACTGGGAGAACGTAATGAAACTTCATCAAATGAGCTTAGGCATTACACTATCTGCCACTTTGGGGCTTTTAGCCCAAACCGCCGTCAGTGACGAATTAAGCGCCGCAACGTTCCTGCCACCACAGCACCATACCAACACGGGCATGTTTACGTGGTTCGCCGAAGAGATTGACAAGCGCTCTGGCGGTTCTTTGACAATGAAGCTCTACCCTGCCGGTCAGCTCGGCGCAGGTCCTGTTCAGCAATATAAGCGCGCGGTTGAGGGCGTTGGCGACATCACTTTTGGCGTCTCCGCTTACACACCCGCACTTTTCCCCAAGACGATGTTGGCTATCTTACCCGGCAGCTCTGAGAACGCAGATCAATCGACGCGCGCGATTTGGAACATATTTGAGGACCACCTCGCGAGTGAATATGAGGATGTGAAAGTATTGGCTGTCGGCACAGTGACAGGCAACTTGCTGGCCGCGACGCGCGATGTCTCCACGATGGACGGCCTCAAAGGCGCGAAGATTGTGCCCTTTGCTGCAATGACGAGTCCTATCGTCAAAGCGCTTGGCGCAGTACCTGTGCAAATGCCTGTGACAGAGATGTACACGGGTCTGTCCACAGGGACGATCGATGCGACCACCGCTTCTTATAACAACATTACGCCGCCTTGGAACTTCTGGGATGTCTCCACTTATATCGTCGAGAACGTGCCGACGACCTTCGCCGTGACTTACGCGGTTATGAACAAAGAGCGATACACGGGCCTGTCGGATGAGCATCGCGCAATCATTGACGAGCTTGCCGGTTTGCCGATGTCGCTCGAGCTGGCGAAATCATTTGATGGTGCAGACGAACGTTCTAAAAAGATGATCGCTGAAGCAACCGAAAAGAACTACCAATGGGTTGTCGTGTCTGATGAAGAGCGTGCAAAAATGGATGCAGCGGTTGCCGCAGGACTGGATGAGATCTTTGCAGACTATGAGGTTCGTGGCATCAGAGATGCACGTACGATCTACGACGCACTGAACCAATAAATTACAAATTCGCGTGCCGTCGAAGACGTTTCCGGGGCACGCTATTCTACTAAATCGGAAGGCGTTTTACCATGGCTGTCATCATTCCAACCAACAAATCCGTCGAGGGCTTTGAGGGATTGCACCTCTATCACGGTGGCATCTCCAATTGCTCCATGCGTGTGCGCATGACATTGATCGAAAAAGGTCTTGACTGGGAAAGTCATCACCTTGATCTCAAGAAGAAAGAAAACATCACCGACGACTATTTCGGCATCAATCCCAATGGTCTGGTCCCAACGTTGATCGACAATGGTGTGGTTCATATCGAATCCAACGACATCATCGATTATCTCGATGAAACCTATGCCGAACCGTCTTTGCGCCATGGCGATGAGGCGGAACTGATGGGTTGGCTCCACCTTGCCGCTGCGATCCATGTGCCGGCCTGCAAGCCTTATGTCTACGCGACCAAGATGGCACCGAAGATAAAAAAAACAGCCGAAGAGCAGGCGAAATATAATGCTCTACAACAAAACGAAGAACTCAAAAACTTTCACGCAAAACACGAAGGCGACAAAAGTTTTAGCACCAGTGATCTCGACAAGGCGACGGCCATTCTGGATGCGTGTTTCTTCAAGCTCGAAAAAACGCTTGAGGGGCGCAAGTGGATCATGGGCGATGAATACAGCCTCGCAGATATTTCCTGGATCCCCCTGCATTTCGTAATTCTTGGCTGCGGATACTCGTTTGAACCCTATCCCAATGTGACCCGCTGGGCGGAGGACTTTGCGCAAAAGGAAAGCTTCAAAGAGGGCGTTCTAAAGTGGTGCCCTGATTTTGCAGAAGTTTGAGTAATGATGAGCCAAACGCGCGAAAAACCTGCTCTGATCACTCTATTGGATCGCGTGTTGACTTGGATCGCTTTCCTTTGCGGTGGCGGGACCTTGATCTTTATGACCGGGTTTTCCGTGTGGAACGTGCTCATCATGCGTAAAGCGTTGAACGCACCGATCACTGGTGCGGAAGACCTTTTGATCCTGTGCCTTGTGGTCATCGTCGCGCTGTCGATCCCCTTTGGCGCACGCACAGGCGCGCACATCGAGATCGAAGTCTTGGAAGCACGCATGTCAGTTGCCTTCGCCAAGTGGTCGATGATCGTGGTGAAACTCATGGGGTTTGGTCTGCTTATCTTTATGTCTTGGCGACTTTGGCATGCAGGGGGCACGGCAAGCAAGTTTGGCGAGACCACGCAGCAGCTTTTGATCTCATACGAGCCCTTTTACTACTTGCTAGCGGCGTCCGTTGCGATCTACGCACTCGTTCTCCTGCTCGATATTTGGCAAATCTTGCGCTCGGGCAAGGTCGCTCCGCTGAGCTTAGCAAATGAGCCGTCATGATCAGCCTCACGCTTTTGGGCATCTTGGGCCTGCTTTCGCTGTTCGTTCTGCTGGCCCTGCGCATGCCTGTGGGCTTGTCGATGCTTGGCGTCGGCTTCATCGGCACGATCATCGCGAACGCAAACAAGTTCATGGCCGTGGGCATGGCCGAGGATCAGACTTGGGCGCGCGGTCTCAAAATCGCCTATTCCAATCTCGCAGGAGAAACGTTCGAGGCAGCATCGAATTACAACCTCTTGGTCATTCCGATGTTCGTGCTCATGGGCAATCTCGCGGGCGTATCTGGCATGTCGAACGATCTGTTCTCCGCCGCCTATCGCTGGATGGGGCATTTGCGCGGCGGGCTGGCTTCGGCCACGATTGTCGCCTGCGCTGGTTTCGCGGCACTCTCAGGATCTTCGCTGGCATCGGCGGTGACGATGGGGCGCGTCGCGCTGCCCGAAATGAAGAAGTACAAATACGCGGACAACCTTGCCACAGGATCCGTCGCAGCGGGCGGCACGCTTGGCTTCTTGATCCCACCATCCGGTGGCATGATTATCTATGCGGTCCTAACCGAGCAATCCATTGGACGGCTGTTCATGGCAGGGGTTTTTCCGGGCCTCATCCTGACGCTCTTATTCATTGGCGCGATTTATTTCGCGGTCATTCGCAATCCAGAAGCAGGCCCTCGGGGCGCACGTTTTGGCCGCTCCGAACGGCTCTCCTCACTGGTGCGTGCATTGCCGATCCTCGCTGTTGTGCTCGCCACAATCGGCGGCATGTACACAGGCTTTTTCACCCCTGTCGAAGCCTCTTCCGTCGGCGCATTCCTCACGTTCATCGTCGCTCTCTCGCGCCGCTCGCTAGACTGGCAAGCCTCCAAAGAGGTGATCTTGGAGACGATGAACGCTACCGCCACGATCTTTATGATTATCATTGGCGCATTTGTGTTTATCCCCTTCATGTCGCTCACAGAACTACCCGCGCAATTGGTAGTTATTCTGACATCCCTGCCCATTGGCGAGATTGGTATTCTGCTGATTGTAGTGCTGATCTACATGTTCCTTGGCATGTTCCTAGAAGCCATGGCGATGCTCGTACTAACCATCCCCGTGGTCATCCCCATCGCGGTTGCACTTGAATGGGATCTGATCTGGTTCGGCATTATTGTGGTGATCGTGCTCGAAATGGGTATGATTAGCCCACCCGTTGGGATCAATGTATTCATCGTCAAATCCATCGCCCAAGACGTCCCAATGAGCACGATCTTCCGCGGCATCTGGCCGTTCTGGTTCGCGATGGCAGCGATGATCGGACTGTTGATCGTGTTCCCGCAAATCGCATTGTTCTTGCCGCAAGCCGTGGTCGGCAGGTAGCTACGAAGTTACTGTTGCAAAACGATCAACCCGGAAAGATGAGGAACCAAGCATGATTGCACTCAGTTTTCTTTGGGATCATCACTATTCATTTTGGGCGCTCATAAGCGTTCCTGCAATCCCGATGTAGTAGGACACTCCTCTGACGATCCTAAAACGATCAACCAATTGCAACACCCCAGCGGTGAATTCTCCGCCCTCATTATGATGATCACGCTTTTTGTGATGTGGCGCACGGGCTGGCGCAGACCACGTTGATCGATGAAACGCCGCCGCTACCTTTGCGTTGCGGCCTTTGGCTATGCATTGCTATACACGTCGTTCTACTTGCTCAATTTGAGCGCGTTTGCACTCAAAAGCAATGAGATATCAAAGCCCTACATTTGGACCGGCTGGCTGGCGTTCTTCATCTTCGTGCCGCTCGTTTTGCTTGTGACTTACCTTATATGGTCGAACCTAAGCAGAAAAGCGAGCCGCGCAGCTGTTTAAGCGAGACATCAGGCTGAGAATCAAACGCGTTTGATCTTTAGTTTGGTCTTGAGGTCCGTCTTGCAGAACGCATGCAGGAAGCAGGTCTTTTCTGAAATATCGAGCATCTCTTGCGCGTTCTCGTCGCTCTCAGAAGTTTCCAGATAGACATGCGTTTCAATCGGATCCGCGCTGCCCGCTTTTCCCGTGCCTCCGCTCGCACCACCTAGGCTAAAATGCGTATCTTGTACGATGCGGTAGTCAGGGAGATCGAGCTTCAGCATAGAAACAAAACGCCCGAATTGGGTCATAAAGCAAAACCCAATGCCCGCGGAAATCAGTGTATTTGCGTCAGGCGCGCGGCCATCTTCGGAACTGAGAAGCATGAAGGACGTCCCGTAGGGTGAATACTGCATTTGCTGGATTTGCTTGATCCCGTCTTCGCGTAGTTCCGCGACAGCACCGATGTTAAGGCGGCGGTTTTGCTCATCACTTAACGAAGAGGCGTTGGTAGCTGTTCCGCCGTTCACGTCTTTCTTGGGCGTTGGACCAACCTTGCTCATCAAGCCATCAGCTGCCTCTGTCGGCGTGGCCTTGGCAAAGTGATCGCCCGGATCAGGCAAGAGAGCACCATCGAGTTCCAGCGCTTCGCCAGTGTTCAATTCAGCGCCATTCTTGGACAGCTTAAAGAGGCTCTCAATCTGCCCGCGCATCAACCCATTCAGCGGGGACGCATAGGTCGCGTTCACCAGAAACTCATTCAACGCAGCGTCGTCGAGGTCGCAATCAATTTCAACCTGAAGCTCGATATTTTCCGCGCCACCAACCATGGTGCGCTTCATCATCGAACCATTCATCGTGTAATAATTGTCCTGAATAAGCTTGAGCTTACGGATCTCCACACCCTGTTGCTCGGCCAATGCCATGATCTCGTTCATGTAGCTCGCGGCCATGCCGCACGACAGAAACGCGAGCGGACAACAGGCCGCGTCGTGACCGTTCAGATATGGCCCTTCATCACTCACAAAACGCCATGTATCGCCCGTCTTGGCAGAGCGCACCAATGCTTCTTTCTGGAACCCGCTGAACGAGCGCACCCAGGTGCGATCCGCATCGCCAATGCGGTTTTCGGGCGCTTTGATCCCTATCTCATCCGCGTTTGCGACCTTGAAAAACGGTGCCTGAGCACTTGTGCCAATGATGTCTTCGCCAAGATAAGCCATGTCTCAAATTCTTCCTTTTAGATCGTGTAAATTTTGTTGGCTTAATGCGCTTTTGGGCCGGCTGCATAGTCCGGCGCGGTCGCAGGCGGTTTTACATCGCTCTCGTCCCAATAGCCGATCAAAACGCCAAACTTATCCTCAAGGCCGACCATTTGCTCCGCGCGTGCCTCCGATATCGTTTCGCGCTGACGGTACTGAAGCGACCAATCGGCCAAAGCGTAATGCATCTGCTGACGCGCATCTGCATGCGCATCTGAACTACCCAGATCGATGAACTCGTCAGGATCGCTTTCCAAATCAAACAGCATTGGCGCATAACCCGGTGCGTGGATGTATTTCCAGCGCTCGTTCTTAATCATGTAGATGCGACACTCGAGCGGTTCGCGTCCCGTTTTGGGACTGAACGTTTGTTGGAAATAGTCGTATTCGCTGACCACGTACTCGCGCCAAGGCACTTCATTGCCTTGCAGCAAGGGCATCAAGGACTGCCCATCAAGGATGTGCTTTAGCACCTCACCACCCGCATACTCGATGAAGGTCGGCAGCAGATCAATCGACTCAACTGGCGCATTCTGAACCGTACCGCGCGTCGCGTCACAAGCTGGATCTGGATCCGCGATAATCAGCGGCACTTTCACGGCGGGATCATGGAAGAAATCCTTATCCCCCATCCAATGATCGCCAAAATACTCGCCATGATCCGAAGTGAACACTATCATCGTGTCCTGCATCAGATCCTTCTGCTCCATGAATTCAAAAAGCACACCAAGCTGGTCATCAATCTGCTTGATCAACCCCATATAGGCGGGGATCACCGTCTCGCGCGCCTCTTCTTTCGAGAAGGTGCGCCCGCAAATCCGCTCTTGGAAATGTTGCGCTAGGGGATTGGTGTTCTCGCGCTCTTTATCAGAGCTGTGCACGTCCTGAACGTCCGCAGCCGAGTACATATCATTGTAAGGCGCAGGCGCAATGTAGGGCCAATGCGGCTTGATATAACTCAGGTGGAGGAGCCACGGTTGTTCGCCGTCATCCTCTTCCAGAAACTGCATCGCGCGACGGGTCATGTAGGGCGTTTCAGACTCTTCATCGCTCACCCGCGCAGGGAGCTGAGCCACATCGTTAAAGAAACCCGAACGAATTTCATCACCGCGCTCAACCGAGTTCGCAGCCCAGTGCCACGGGTTCTCGTGATCGTCGTAGCCACGATCCTTAAGGTAATTATTATAGGCCACATTCGGCTTCAGAACCACGTCGGGATGAATGCCGTCATCGCGCTCATAGGGCTCAAAACCAATCTGCGAATGATGCACACCAAGTGGGCTGGCAGGATCAATGCCGAGGCGCTTCATCCCTTCCTGATCGGGGATCATGTGGGTCTTGCCCACTAAAACAGGACGCATTCCCAAAGGCTTGAGATGATCGCCAATGTTTCGCTCTCCCACGCGCAAAGGCACGAAATTCGCGGTCGCTCCGTGCGAGGATGGATAGCGCCCTGTATAAGTGCTCATTCGGCTGGGGCCACAAATTGGGGATTGCACATAAGCGTTGGAAAAGCGCACGCCGCGCTCTGCCAAGCTGTCGATATTGGGCGTGTGCAAGGACTTGTGACCCGCACACGACAGATAGTCATAGCGCAACTGATCGCACATGATGAAGAGGATGTTTTTGCGCTGTGACATAAGTTTTACAGGTTAATCTTGCCGCCATCGACGTTGATCGTCTGGCCTGTGATGAAGTCGCTGTCAGAGGAGCACAAGAACACCAGCGTTCCAAGCAGATCCTCGGGCACCATTTCGCGCTTGATCGAACGGGAATCGACGGTGGGTGCGCGTGCGCGGTCCCATTTGTCATTGTCGCGGATCGAGCTGCTTTCCGTCAGGCCGACGGCAATCGCATTGATTTGAATGTTCTTGTCACCCAGCTCGCGCGCATGGCCACGGGTCAAACCGATCACAGCCGCTTTGGACGCGGTGTAATGCGACAAGCCGGGAGGGCCATAATAGAATGTGCCAGATGCGATATTGACGATCTTGCCACCACCCGCGCGCACCAATGCTGGCAGCGCTGCTTTGGTCGATTGATGGATAGAGCGCGCGTTGATCGTCATGACCTTATCAAATTCGTCATTGTCGATCTGGAAGAACGGCTTTAGCTCTAAGTTTGCAAACAGGCCCGCATTGTTGATGACGATGTTAAGCGCGCCAAATTCGCTTTCGGCCTTTGCTACCATCGCGTTCAGATCATCATCCAATGTCACATCCACGACCATGCCAACGGCTTTGCCACCACCGGCTGCATTAATTTCAGCGACCACCTCAGCGGGGTCAAGAATATCCGTGACGATGACATTGGCACCCTCAGAGGCCAGTTTCTTCGCATATTCTGCGCCGATGCCACGCGCACCACCCGTGATGGCTGCGGTTTTTCCGATCAGTCGACCCATAATCTCTCTCCCTACATTCTATGCTTAAATTGCGATCTCAAGGATCTCTGCGACCTCTGGCCAGCTCATTTTGCCGTTCTCACGCAGATCATTGGTCAGATCTTCTGGAACCCAATCAATGAAGCACGGCTTGAAGTGTTCTCGCGCCTCGATCGCATTGAACCAGCGCTCCACATTGGGCAGGCGTCCGCCCTCCCACATGCCGCGCATCGACATCATCGCGAGACGGTTGACGTAGGGCGTGAGCGCGATATCCGCGATGGTGAACGTATTGCCCACAAGCCAGTCATTACCCTCGAGCGCTTTCTCCATCTTGAAGAGATAGCTGTCATAGAGTTTGACCTTCTCAAGCGCGCCGGGTGCCTCAAAACCGTGCCGAATGATCGCGTCTTTGAAGCTTTTCCAATCGGAGGTTACGGAGAACTCTGGCGTGGAGGCAAGGAACTTTTCAGTGCCTTCTTTGCCAAGTTTGCGCAGAACCGTGTGACGGTGCGAGCAAAGGAAGGTCATGGCACCACACGCCGGATGCAGGTCTTCGTCCACAGCCTTGGTCCAATAACGCACCTGAGCGCGTAGGTAAGGATCCGTGGGATGCACAGATGTTTCCGGCGCGATCTGATCGAGATATTCGACGATCACAGTGCTGTCAGGGATTACCAGATCATCGTGCACAAGCGTTGGCACAACCGACTTCGGGTTTATCTTTTGATACTCTGGCTCGAACTGCTCGCCCGCGAGTATGTCGATATAGACACCATCCCAATCCAGACCTTTCTCAGCCATAGCAAAGCGCACTTTAGCGGCGCAAACGGACGATCCGTGGTGATAAAGTGTAAACGTCATAGCTGCACCGTGACCCATTTGAGTTCTGTCATCGCTTCCATATCCGCATCCGTGCCTTCACGACCTACGCCGCTTTCACCGTTGCCGCCAAATGGCACGTGCGCTTCATCGTGGATGGTTGGACCGTTAATGTGGCACATGCCGGCGCAGATGTTGCGCGCGAAGTGGAAGGCTTTGTCGATGTCTTTCGTGAAGATCGCAGAGGAAAGGCCGTATTCAGTGTCATTGGCTTTTTCCAAGCCTTCTTCATAGCTATCGATTGGATAAATCGATGTCACAGGGCCAAAGGTTTCCGAGCGACATAAGATCATTTCTTCCGACACATCCGTGAGCAATGTAGGCTGGCAACGATTGCCTTCCCATTCGCCACCTGCTGCGAGCGTTGCACCTTTGGCCACGGCATCTGCGATGTGATCTTTGACGCGCTGGCGTTGGCGATCTGAAATAATCGGCGCAATCACCGTGTTGGGATCACGCAAATCCCCCATGCCCACTTTTCCGCAAATCATGGTAAAGCGTTTGACGAACTCTTCGTAGATCGGCCGTTCGACGTAAAAGCGACTCGACCCAATGCAAGCTTGGCCAGCGAACATGAAGATTGAGCGCGCAGCGAGCGGCATCACCTTATCAAGATCCGCATCGGCCAAGACGACTGTTGGGCTTTTGCCACCTAGCTCCAGCGTGCTCGGTGTTTTGTTCTTGGCGCAAATTTCGTTGATGTGTTGGCCAACTACAGTGGAGCCCGTGAAGGTCACAAAACTAACATCATTATGACTGGTCAGATCATCACCAATCTCTGCGCCCATACCTGTTACCACATTATAAGCCCCTGCTGGCACACCCGCTTCCGCGACAATCTCCGCAAAAATCAAGCTCAGGTGCGGTGCCATTTCGGAAGGAAGATGAACAACCGTGTTTCCCACCGCCAATGCATTCGCCACAAGCCGGGTCGTTTTAATCAAAGGCACGTTAAAAGGAGTAATGACTGCAACCACACCGAGCGGTTCACGGATCGACATAGAGAATGTGCCAGGGCGGTCGGACGGGATTGTCTCTCCGCGCACATTGCGGCACATGCCGGCTGCTGCGCGGATCATCGTCAGACCCTTGGTGAACTCGAACATCGCTTTGGACACTGGTGAGCCGATCTCGTCGATCAAGCAATCTACCAAATCTTTCTGACGGGTCTCCATGATCTCAGCGATGCGCAAAAGCCAACGCTCGCGCTCTGTCGGAGTTGTTTCTTTAAACCCTGGAAACGCTTTTTTCGCTGCCGCTACAGCGCTGAAAACATCATGCGAAGTACCTTTGGCTGCATTTGCATACAGACTGTCGTCAAGTGGGTTCAACACCTCGAATGTTCCGGCGTCACTTGCACTAGGCCATTGACCATCAATGAAATGCTTTAGAGTTTTCATGCCAGTCTGACCGTCCATACGTGAGGCTCCCGCTTCTTTCAGTTCTACTAGTGGCTCGCGTGATCTATTTACGCTTATTTAGGATCCCAAATGCCGCGCCCAGCGTATTTTCCAGACGATTCCGCGAGCTTTCACACCAAATATCGCCAATAAAGGATCCCAAATCAAGCCAAAATTTCCCAAACAAACCCGTCAAACCGAACTCGCTTGACTTTGGGATCCCAAATATCGTGAATATGCGCTATGGAATCTATAGATACAGAACTCGCAGCCCAAATTCGCAACGACATCATTCTTGGCACGTATGGGGAGAAAGAGCGTCTTTCCGAAGCGCGGCTCTGCGATACGCACAATGTTTCTCGGACCCCGGTTCGCCTTGCATTGCGTATGCTAGAACATGAGGGGCTTATTCGTCGTTCTGAAGGTCGCGGATATTTCGTAAACGCCCCCAAAGTTGCTGACATTTTGCAAGCAGTTCTTGTACGCGGGCACCTAGAAAGCCTCGCAGCGCGGCTCATGTCTCAATCTCCGGGACGACACAATGTAATGCCCAACTTGGAAGCCGCCATAGAAGAAATTGATCACCTCATTAACGCCGGTAAAATGGATGACACCTCGTTGCGTGCCATGCAAAGTCAGAACGCAGTCTTTCACAAAACAATCCTCGATGGGTGCGGCAATGACTTCGTCGGCTTCACATGTAGCAGGATCAGCCACCTACCCATGCTTGAGGTCGGCGCGATGATGTTTGATCGACAAGTCCTTTCCACAGCTGACGGGATCGAACGCTCCTTGTTCCGCCTCAAAATTGGTAATTCTCAGCACAAAGTGATTTTTGAAGCGATCCAAAGCGGCGACGCCGTGCGCGCGGAAGGGGTGATGAGAGAGCATTCAAACACGATGGTCGAATACATCAAAGTCTTTGAAAAACGTGACGAAGAACTGACGATCAAGGATTTAATTGGCTATTCCGGCCTTGGCGTGTCCGGACAAGACTTAGACCCCACTATAAATAAGTGAGACACGACAATGCCTGCACATCCCGATCTCGTCGCGCAGAATGCGCAATTCACCAAGCAGATCCACAAGCTCTCTGATACGGTTTACACCGCTGTCGGATACGCCGCCTCCAACGTGCATTTCCTAATTGGCGATAGTGGAATTGTCCTGATCGACACGACCGAAACCACGCAAGCCGCTGAAAATATCCTTGCGGATTTTCGTGCAATTTCGACACTCCCAATTACAACGATCATCTACACGCATTCCCACCGCGATCATATTTCGGGCGCATCCGTTTTTGCCGAAGGGCGTAGTGTCGAAGTACTTGCGGCTGACAACTTCACTTCCGATCTGGTCGGCGTGGACAATAGCCGCCCAGCCCCAAACAAGGCACTCATGGCCCGCACCAAGCGGCATTTTGGGATCAGCCTGCGCCCCGATGAGCGTATCAACGTCGGTGTTGGCCCCGGCGATCGCCCAATGAAGGGCATGGGCGAAGGCTTTATAGAACCAACACTTCGTGTGTCCGACACGACCCAAATTACTCGTGAAGGATTTGATCTTGAGTTAGCAAAAGCACCCGGTGAGACGCCTGATCACATCGTCGTGTGGCTCGCGGCTCAAAAAACTCTGTTCAGCGGTGACAACTTCTATCACGCTTTCCCAAATCTCTATGCCATTCGCGGCACCGCGTATCGCGACTTTGACGCTTGGGCAGATACGATGGATCAACTCATGGCCTACGCGCCAGACGTGCTCTGCCCTGGACATACACAACCCGTTATTGGCGCTGATGCAATCCGTACAGCGCTGACATATTACCGCGATGCAATCCGCTATGTGGTTTCAGAAACGGTGAAAGGCATGAACGCAGGGCTTGATCCTGTGACGATTGCCGCGGACCTGAAGCTCCCCGCGGACTTGGCAAGCAAACCTTACCTGCAAGAATTCTATGGTCATGTCGGTTACGCTTCCCGCGCTTATTTTGCAGGAACACTAGGGTGGTTTGATGGCAACCCAACCAGTCTAGGCGAGCTGCCCCCTGCCCTTGAAGCAAAGAAGATCATTGCTTTGGCAGGAGGCGCAGCCGCAGTCCTGAAAGCCGCACAAGACGCACTGGCGAATGGAGATGCACAATGGGCTTTGGAACTCGCTGATCGGCTTGTTGCAGCACATGACTTAAGCGCAGATGGTGCTCGGGTAAAAATAGATGCTTTGCGCCTGATCGCCGACGACACCGTCAATGCACCCACGCGAAACTATTATTTGCTTTGCGCGCGCGAACTCGAAGAACAATCAGAATGAAAGAACTGAATTGAAATGAGAGAGGCCCCTAATTGGCTTCTCCGATAATCACGTCAGTTTGCCAGAAACCCTTCGCGCGGTTCACCCTTTGCGACTGATGACTTCCTTTCGGTTGTAAATAAGACGGCCAAAATCCTTGACCGTCCTGATATGAAACTTCCGGGCTTTGTCGACCATCCCTCGGATGCGCATATCTTCCTTCATCCGCTCACGTCGCGGGATAATCTTATCCCGTGTCACGAGAGCCTCCTATTTGTCGTTTGAGAAGCCAAATCGTCAGACAAGTTCGTCAAGTCTCAAAATGATCAGCATTCACGATATCCGGCTAATATAAGCACAATTGCTGTGCGAACGACTTCGCCCAAGGGCTCGGAACCGCTACCGCGCTGCGCGTGATCTGCAACTACGAATTTCTTTGAGCGACTTCGACCGCCCTAACCAGACATTCACTCAACCCGACCACGCTGCGGTGCAGTTTCCCTAAAGCGGGCATTGGATCGGATAAGCAAAAAGGAGATTTTTTGAATTCATCTGTGCCGTACTCGGCATAAATTCGGTGTTTTATTTGCAAGTGTCCGGTAATAGGTCCAGACTACATTCCATCCTAGTGATTGGACCGTTCTCCCCCTCTATTTTGCGTCCGGAGAGGGTTTGCTTCGCAAATTACTTTTACAAATTTTCAACGCCAATTTACATGTACTTGCCTAAAAATCAGGTCCAATCAATGTCGTCAGGCCATCACGCTTTCGGAAAATGTCTTTGTAGCTTTCATGAGATTTATAAATACCGTAGTCGTCGATGTCGGCATCCAGTTTTTCGCAGTCCTGAAGATGATCAATCACATATTTGTACCGTGTTGTACGTTCATGTTTCAGTGCGAAATCGATCATAGAGCGCAGCAACAGCGCAGCCGCAAGAGGGTATTTGTCGCGTAAGGCATCCGCAGCGTGATTGATAAATTCATAGTCGTCGCCATCAATCTCATCGGCCCGTTTGATCACCAACTGCGACGCGCTTAACAAGTCAGGCCACTCCAAAAAAAAGTGCAATGCGGACAAGGCGGCTGGATAAGATAGGGTATAAATTCTTGCGCGGTCCTCGGCCTCAACATCTTCGAAGTCGGGCAAAACTTTGAGATAATCGCGCAGATGTGGTGCGCTTAAATCGCGTTCAAAACAGGCCCAGCGATGGGATTGCACGTCATCAGATTTGTCGAGGGCGGTCAACGTTGCGATCATCGCATCATCCCACGCAGCTTGTCCGTGGGTGCCACTTGCGTCCTTCAATGTGACTAGGGCTTTGTCTGGCGCGTTCTCTGCCAGCATCAGCGTTGCGACTTCTGCGGCAATGTCTTTGCAGCGTAGGTCGTCAGGTGTGAACTGCGCGATATATGCGGATGTGTCGCCTGTGACTTCGGCGATGTCTTGCAGGCATCTTTTAACGAACCCAGCGTTTAGATCGGCGCAAAAATCACGTTCGCCGCGCAAGTCGCGCAAAAACTGGATCGCTTCATGATCCGCGTCCTTTCGCGCCACAGGGGTGGCTGCGAAGTCGTGAATATGCGCTTTGAGCCGATCAAAGCCAGCATCCCCAAGTGTTGTGGCCAAAAGGCCGATAATATCAGCCCAAACCCCATATTCATCGTCACACAAGGCGCTCCAAACGCGGTCAGCCAGTGTTTTGACATCCGGCTCTGCACGTGGCGCGATGTCTTCAAAATATTGGATCGCAGCGTCAAACACTTCGCTGATATCGCCGCGTCGATCATCCGCGCGCACGTAGATGAATGGCGCAAGGTTCATGAATTGCCACAACAATTCAAATGCCTCGCCCGGATCGTCAGGCGCAATTTTGTCGACGATCATGGTCACTTGCATGTTCATGTCTGTGACAAGTGATTTGCGCCTGCGCCAACTGATGTAGGTTTTGGATTTACGCAACGCAGCCAACCGCTTGCGGACCTCATGTGCCAGCTCTGATGCGCCAAGATTATGGCTCAATTCAAGCCGCAAGCGCCGCTTGATATCTGCGCTGCCGGTGCTGACCTCAAGCAACAGATCAGCAAGGCAATCGGGCCCGAGGGCGACAAGGTTGACTTTGTTTAATGTCTTTTTAGACATACTGGACACCTGAAAACTCAGAAAGCAAATGCAAATACATCAAACGTACGCACGCAGTACGGCAAGGTCGTTTTCGCCCAAGCACAACCACACCCTAAGCGTGCCGGTTACGTGATCAGCCGGCAACTTGCGTAAATAGACGTCGACCCCGCGAATATCAGAATATTGCGCGCACAGCTGGACAATCTGCGTCGTCAACCATTCCTGCGTTTCGCGGTAACCGGTTTTTGCCAAGGCTATGATGTCTGCAATAAACGGATCGCAATCAAACACATGCTCCATGCTATCTTGCAGGATCTGCACTTGCATTGGCGCAATTTCAAGCGTCATGTCAAACAGGTGATGATCCGGTACGGGGTCATCCGGTCCATACGTCCCGATATCTGTTGCAAGGACCATGTCCTTCAGTTCAATCAAACTGGTTATCGTCATGTTTATTTCCCGGCGTTCGTTGTCTTTGATGCAAACAGATAGCGGCAGATGGACACTAGGCCAGCGCATTTGTTTTCTAATGCGCATTGCAGCCCCTAGGAACGGCGCTTGGATGCGTTATTTACCTGCTGTAAGCCCGCGACAGATCCGAAGGGAAGGTGCCATGTCCAACACATCCTGCCCGCCCGAACGGCTTTATCTTGATTTTGACAGCTTCTTCGCATCGGCCGAGCAGCACTTTAATCCTGCACTTCGTGGCAAACCAATTGGCGTTGTGGCCCTCGACTCATTATACACAGGCTGCATCGCAATCAGCCGCGAGGCCAAGGCGCTTGGCATGAAAACCAACGTCCCCGCTCGCGAGGCGCGCTTGATCATTCCTGATATGACATTTGTTGTTGCGCGCCCAGACGTCTATGTTCGGCTGCACAAACACATCCTTGCGGTGATCGAATCCGTGGTGCCGATCCAACATGTCAGATCAATTGACGAGGTGGTCTGCGCGCTCTTGCCCAGCGAAGGGCGGCAGAGTTTGGCATTGGCCGCTAGGATTAAGACAGCGCTGCGAGACGCGTTCAGCCCTGTTCTGACATGCTCAATCGGGCTAGGGCCAACCGAACTGTTGGCAAAAGTCGCGGCAGAACAGCACAAACCTGATGGCATTCTTTTGCTTGATGCGGTGATGCTCCCTGATGCGCTAGCTAACCTGAAACTCAGCAACTTGCCCGGTATAGGGGCGGGCATGATCTCCAGACTAGAGGCCGCAGGTGTAGCGGATTTCAATACGCTTTGGAATTTGGCCCCAAAACAAGCCCGCGCTTTGTGGGGGAACGTCGAGGGTGAGCGTTTTGTCCAAGAACTGCACGGCACCCATGTGGTGCGAGAACAGACACGTAAACGGATGTTCGGGCACAGCCGTGTGCTACCACGTGATTGGCACAGCCCGGACAGGGTCGAAGATTGCGCACGGCAATTGTTGGCGGGTGCCGCCCGCAGGTTGCGGCGCACGGATTTGCGAGCCTCCAAGCTAACTCTGGCAATGCGCAGCCAACGTCTGCGCTCAACGCACTCAGAAAGCGCTGGAGCGCAACGGTGGACTTGGGAAGGCCAATTTCAACCGTCGCGTGATTACCGCAGCTTTGGGCTGGCGCTATCGCAAGGGTTGACGCAGGCGCGTGCACAAATGCCATTCGTCCCGCATGCGTTGTCTATCATGTTGCATGGGCTGGATGCTGAAGCGGAACTAACCGGTGATTTGTTTGCTAAATCATCTGGCGACGCAGATGATCGGGACCGTTGGGAAAACATCAGCGCTGTCATGGATGAGCTACGCGCGCGTTTTGGGGGCAAGGCGTTATCAATTGGGGCACATGAGGATGTACCGGGGGGCTATGTGGGCGGTAAAATCGCCTTTGGCAGGATACCAGAGGCGGAGGATTTCGAAGGCCCTAGCGGTGCGGATGGCGATACGCATTTCGCGTCATTCTAGCAAACCAGCGCTTTTATTCCTCATCGTCGAGATGCCGAAGCAATTCCTGCGTCAGACGCTTTTTGTATCGTCATTGCCGTCTGCGTCCTTTGGCGGTCGTTGCGCGCCAACCAGCACGTTTGTCCGACACAAGTTTATCAATATCATCCGCCACTTCGACGTTTGCCGCATCCTTCAATAATATGCGCAGTACCATCTTAGCCCTCTATCTTGGTGGGGCGTGCTTTACCGCGCCAGACCAGCGATTGCGCATTCAGCGCCACAAGATCTGCGTCACCCGCGATGATCTGATCGCAAAGCCTTACCGCTTGTTCCACCTGTTGAAATGTCAGGTTTTTATATGCCGGACGATTCAGATGATCATACCAAACGCCACCGCACACCGCGTCCAATACGATCCGCTGAAAGCAATGATCATTGCGCACTGGCCAATGTCCATGCGTTGTTCGCGCAAGTTTCGGCATTACGTTTTTTGTGAGTGCCATATACTGCGACACCAGATCGGCGGTGTGTGGTGTTTGAGGCGGTATCGTCAAATCCAATTCCATATCACAAAGTTAGCGCGCCGATGATCTTGGCAATAGAAGAAACGTCGCAGCTTGTAGCACTCGACGTATGTCGTGCGCCGCCTATCTCTCAACCTATGAAAATGTCTGACACACGCCCTTTGCAACGACTGCTTAGCCTCGCTTCCGGGGTTTTCCGCGCGCCAACCGGGGTTGCCCGCATTGGCGTTGCGTTTCTCTATGGCCTGATCTGCCATCTGACCTTTGCCGCCGCCGTACTTGCCATGATCATTGCCATGTTTTTTGGTATGTCCGAAAGCCTTGGTCGCGTGCCTGCGCCTTGGGCAATTATCGCAAACATCTTTTTGATCCTGCAATTCCCGCTGACCCATTCGATGTTGCTGTCAAAACGCGGGGGAGGGGTCTTGGCCAAGCTGGCACCGCGTACATTCGGGCCGACGTTGGCAACGACGACCTATGCGATCATCGCATCGGTCCAATTGTTGGCGCTCTTTGCGTTTTGGACCCCTAGCGGAATCATTTGGTGGCAGGCCGAAGGAACTGCGTTTGCCATAATCTGCGGCCTTTATGCGGCGTCTTGGCTGTTGTTGATCTGGGCCAGTTACGATGCCGGGGTAGAAGTACAATCCGGCGCGTTGGGATGGATGTCGCTGGCGCAGAATATCAAACCTGTGTTTCCAGATATGCCAATAAAGGGGCTGTTCAGTGTCATCCGCCAACCTATCTACGTGTCTTTCGCGCTGACAACGTGGACTGTACCGGTCTGGACGCCTGATCAGTTGGGTCTGGCGATTGCACTGACCGCCTACTGCCTTTGGGCGCCGCGACTAAAAGAGCGCCGGTTTGCCAAACGGTACGGCGCAGAATTTGGCGCGTACAAACGCAGCGTTCCTTACGCAATCCCGCGCCTGCCGCGATCAAAAACCTGAATTCTTGATATGAAAACCAAAGCCATCATCGCGGACCTAAGCCAACAGTCAGAAGTTCCTGATTTTACGCCGACACGGGCAGCGGGCCTTGCGCGATTGGCACAATTCGCAGACCGCACCGGCGATCTATATGACCGGTGCCGCAACTACGATCTTGGGCCGAGCCAGCGAACCAATGTGTCCGCGTTATCCCCGTGGATCCGGCACCGGTTGATCACCGAGACCGAGGTGTTAACCGCCACCTTAAAGGTACATTCCTTCAAAAAGGCAGAGAGGTTTACGCATGAGGTTTTTTGGCGCGCCTACTTCAAAGGCTGGCTTGAACACCATCCAACCGTTTGGCCCGCCTATCAGGCAGGCCTGTTGCGGCAAATAAAAAGCGCGGACAAAGATCGCCGTTTGGCCGCAAATTATGCAGCAGCTATCGCCGGGGAAACCGGTATTGATGGCTTTGATGACTGGGCAAAGGAGCTGGTGGGCACAGGATATCTGCACAATCACGCGCGGATGTGGTTTGCTTCCATTTGGATATTCACGCTTCGCCTCCCTTGGGAATTGGGAGCGGATTTTTTCCTGCGGCACCTGATGGATGGTGATCCTGCGTCCAACACACTTGCATGGCGTTGGGTGGCAGGAATACAAACCAAGGGGCGCCCTTATGTGGCGCGGGTTTCCAATATATCCAAGTTCACAGAACAGCGCTTCGCCCCTCTACATCAACTGAACACAAAGGTTGAGCCGTTGTCTGAGACGACCGATCATCGACGCCAACTTTTGCCCAACGCCTCAACATCCGCAGAGATTACAGGCGACTACCTGCTGTTGGTGACCGAGGATGATATGCAAGTGCAAGCGACGTTACCGCACCCACCTGCAGCAAAAATCGGCGCGCTATCAACAATCAGCAGGTCGCCGTTACCCATTGGAAATATAGCGCAGACTTTTGCGAGCGGGGCCATACGCGATGCTTGTGCAGGTGTGCAGGTCATCGAAAATGACACTTGGACAGAGGACATCATTACGACCTGTCAAAAACACAACTTAAAGACCGTCGTGACCGGCTATGCGCCGGTAGGGCCTGTTGCCATGATACTTGCCGATGCAGAACCTGCACTTCAGACGGAAGGGATAAATCTAATTCAAATCCGCCGCGTCTTCGATACGGTCGCGTGGCCACATGCAACGAAAGGCTTTTTTGCCATGAAAAAGGGTATACCGGTTGTGTTGGATACGCTTGGTCTGGCCTAAGTTCGAAATACTCAGGCGGCGACCATGGAGGATGTTTAAACAATTATAGCCTATCGGCGTTTGTGGAGAATTTGCTAGCGGACGGACCCTTAGCGGACCTTGGCCATGCCTTCCCAATACCGGGATGGGGCCCTTTAAAACAGCCTTTCGCTTCGACTACAAAATCAAAGTACAAGCGAACTCACACGGTGCGGATTTTTCAAACCTTCGGCGCGTTCAGATCAATGGCCGGTGCCGTCGATTTTCCCTGAATCCACTGCTGACTAATTCGCATCTAGAACTACGCAAAGAGCGCGTCTACGGCTTGTCGCGCAACTGAGTTTGATTGTGGCAATAT
>NZ_JABBAL010000009.1 GCF_018607995.1 Planktotalea sp. | reverse complement strand
GCGGACCTATTGATTACAAATCAATTGCTCTACCAGCTGAGCTATAGGGGCACTGAGGATGCGAATACAAAGAGACTGGCGTACTCGCAAGAGGGTTTTTTGCAAAAGTCGAAAAAAAATCTGCCGACCTCTTCTCTTTGATGCAACTTGCTCACGTGAACCAAGATCAGCGCTCTGATGAACAGCTGTTTTGCTCCTGACCTTCTCCCCGAGGCTCCCTCATTCATAACGAGCGTTTGCGAGTTTGGCTTTCGTATTCTCCGGTTTCCTTTTGGGCAAACGCGCCGTGCGCGGAACCTTACAATTGCTCAAGCACTCGGCGCGATTTTGCGGTGTCTGGTGTTCCAGTAATGAGTGCGGTTTGACGTTGTCCAGCATCGTGTCAGCCAGCAGACGTTTCAATTTGGAATTTTCGCCCGTGATTGCACGCAGCTTTCTGTTTTTTGATCATCCCTATAATCTAAGCTGCATTAAATCGGCTATTTTGCACTTATTTATTCCGTCGAAAGCTTGCGCAAACCCTAAACCAAACTGAAGGAAGTTTCAGGGGGGCGGAGGGAGGCAAAGTACCCAATTCCGAGGTGCAGCAACATCACTCATACCAACCTTGAAATCGGTTTAAATGTCGCCAAAACCACTTTTATCACAAGACCAAAGCAGATCAGCGAAAAGCAGGCGCGGATGCAGGTCATACTCCACGCGGGCGCTCATTGTACGGATGACGGTAGGCTCCTGAAGACGCTCTTCAAAAATCGTGCGGCGTTTCAGGCGCGCGGGATTGCCTTGCCACGTCCACGCCATCACCCAATTGCTAAGCGCTACCGTCAAAGCGCTCTCCAAGCGCGCGGTCGGACCGGGTTCGCGCATGGCTTTTCTCGATGCGATCATGGATATCGATAAGCCTGAAGTGGATCGGCTGATACTGCATAGTCGGAACTTCTTTTGCGTGCTCAAAATCACCTTCAACAAAGGTCGGATTTATCCTTTGGCGGGGTCACGACTTGCCTATCTCACACATCTGTTTCCTGATGATGAGGTTGAGCTTTTTCTCAGCATTCGCAACCCTGTGACCCACCTGCCCGCGATGTATGCCGCAACACCGCACACCCAGTTCATCGAGTTTCTCGATGGCGCTGATCCACGCGACATTCTCTGGTCAGATCTCATCACCAATATTAGCCAAGAAGCACCAAACGTGCGCATCATCGTGTGGTGGTATGAAGATGCCCCGATGATTTTTTTGGGGGGAGGGGGAATTGTTGCGCGAGATTGCAGGTATCTCTGCGAATGAGCCAATTGAGGGTGGTTATGATCTGCTCGCGGAAATCATGAGCGTGGAGGGTATGACCCGCTTTAAAGGCTATATTGAGAGCCATCCCAACATGCAAACGCAGCAGGTGATCACCACGTTTTTGTATAAGTTTGCAATCGACGATATGGTCGAGGAAGAGGTCGGTCTAGACGGCTGGACTGACCCGCTGATTGAGCAATTAACTGAGCAACACGAAGAAGATCTGTTTACGACCAGTCGCATTCCCGGTGTCGAACTGCTCGAACCTTAATGTAGAGCCGCGCGGTTAGCCCTGCATCCCAAGCGCTTCTTTATACATTTCCAAAACCGCTTCTTCTTCTGCTATATCGTCTGGTTCGCGCTTGCGTAGTGCGATGACCTTGCGAATGACTTTTGTGTCATATCCGCGCCCTTTTGCTTCGGCCATGACCTCTTTGCTTTGCTCCGCAAGATCCTTCTTTTCCTGATCAAGACGCTCAAGACGTTCAATAAATTGACGGAGCTCGTCTGCGGTCACGCGGTAGCTGGTATCGCTGATTACATCTGACATTTGGAACTCCGAGCATTAGAAAAGAATGAACCTTTCTTTAGCGCTCTGCCCACGACGCTGCAAGGGCTTGCGGGACGGACCTGTGCAGGTTAGGCGATGCACAGTGAAAATGTGCAAAGGATAAGCGCAATGGATGGTTTGATCTGGTCAGGGGCCGCAGTGTCTTGCTTGGGGCTCGTGGGACTTGTTGTGAGCATCATTCGCGTCAATCGTGCACGCAAGGCGGGTCTAGACGATGAAAGCCTGCGTGCAGCGGTGCAAAAAGTTCTACCTCTTAACTTGGGATCTCTGTTCTTGTCCGTGATTGGCCTAATGATGGTGATCGTCGGCATATTCCTTGGCTAATTACTTGCTGCAAGACTTGTTGTAGCACATATCTATAGCATGTTGAAGTTTGCCCCCATCCTGCTCGCCATTGTCTATGGCATCGCAATGTATCGTTTTTCCATCTGGCGTACGAGCCGGGAATTGGACGCGCAGTCCACCGAGCTGGCGGATCCCACTCTAAAACCGATTGTGCATGCCATGGCGACCTCCCTCGATCTCCCGCGCATTCGCGTACATATCTATGAGATTGAGCCAGTTAACGGCCTCGCCGCCCCCGATGGTCGAATATTCATCACGCGCGGGTTCTACAAAAAATTCCTCAACGGCGATGTGAGCGGTGATGAACTTGCCTCTGTGATCGCCCACGAGCTGGGCCATGTCGCCTTGGGGCATTCGCGTCGGCGGATGATTGATTTCTCCGGTCAGAATGCCTTACGCACCGCCCTTGCGATGGTGATCGGTCGGTTTATTCCAAGTGTTGGGCCTTGGATTGCCAACATGCTAACATCCCTACTTGCGGCACGCTTGTCGCGCAGTGACGAATATGAAGCCGACGCTTATGCGGCCGCGTTGCTTACCAAATCTGGGATCGGCGTCAGCGCTCAAATCTCCTTGTTTCGCAAACTTGACGCCTTGACCAAAAGCCAAGCCGGACGCGCGCCTGCATGGTTGTTAAGTCATCCAAAGACGGAAGAGCGTATTGCTGCGCTTGAAAAGCTCGAAGATCGCTGGCGCTAGACCGCGCCTTTAGGCCTTTGACAACGCAGCCCCAAGCCGATGTAAACGCGCCTTTTTCATCAGTGCCTTCACTGTCCACAGCTTGTTGGAAAGCTGATTGGCTTTGTCCAGCACCTCCTGCGCCAACGTAGTCACCATATCAGGGTCCGTTTGCCAAATACCAACTAACAATGCATCGGGGTTGACTCGTGTCAGGCACTCTTCTGCTAGGATATCCTCGGGGAAGTCCTTGTTGTTCAAGGTAACAATACCATCAGCACCGCCAATCACCGCAGCCGCGAGCACATGGATGTCTGAAGGGTCAGGTAACCAGAAGCGCGCCTGCTGATCCTTTGCGATCTGCACCGATGCGTTGGGAAAGGCGATCTTTAGGAACAGCGCTTCGCTTTCTACTTGCAGCCCAGCAGTCTCGCCATGTTTCAAGGCCGCCCGCCGCCATTCTTCAAGGACGCGCGCAGACCAACGTGGTTCAAACGCGCCTGCTTTCGCAGCGCCTATCAACATCTCGCGCATCACCGTCGGATACAATACGCATGTATCCAGAAGCAGTTTCACAGACGATAAAACAACGCTTTGAGATAACCACTTTCCGCCAATTGCGGCATCAACGGGTGATCCGGCCCCGCAAAGCCCGTATGAATAAGCGATCCTGCGCAATCCGCACGACCTATGCCACGCGTACAAGCAAAGCGGAATTTACCGAGATCCGCCGCATGCGAACAAGAACAGAGTACCAAATAGCCGCCCTCTTTAACCAAAGGGGCCGCCATTTTTGCAAGACGCTCGTAGGCGCGCAAACCCACTTCCAGCTTTGCTTTGCCCGGCGCAAATGCAGGCGGATCACAGATCACCACATCATATTGAGCGCCGTCTTTGCCCAAAGCTTCCAACACATCAAAGGCATCGCCTTTGCGCGTGCTCATCTTATCGTCAAATCCAGCGTCTTTCGCCCCAAGCTCGGCCAAAGCCAGCGCAGGTGCGGAGCCATCCACACAAAGCGCTGATTTTGCGCCCCCCGCAAGGGCCGCCAAGCCGAACCCGCCCACGTGTGAAAACACGTCCAAAACATCCGCGCCCTCGCTCAAGCGTGCAGCAAATGCGTGGTTAGGACGTTGATCGTAAAACAGGCCAGTTTTCTGACCACCCGTCAGATCGGCAGCGTAGTGTGCGCCATTCATCGGGACCATAACAGGGGCATCAGGTGCCGTGCCCAAAAGCACCCCGTTTTCGTCATCTAAGCCTTCAAGCACACGCGTGCGCCCTGCTGCATTTTTAAGGATTGTCGTCGCCCCTGTGACTTCTACCAAAGCATTTGCCAGCGGCTCTATCAGAACCTCAAGCCACGCAGCATTCGGTTGCACAACCAAAGCATTTTCAAAACGGTCAACCACCAAGCCCGGCAGACCATCGGCTTCCGCGTGGATCAAGCGATAGAAGGGTTGATCGAACAGACGCTCTCGCAATTCGAGGGCGCGCTTTATCTTCGCTTCGAACCAAGCCTGATCAATTGCGGCGCTCACATCGCGCTCAATCATACGTGCGGTGATGCGCGACAGTGGGTTGGCGGCGACCAGACCCATCGGATTGCGTTCTGCATCCTCCAGCACGGCAATCGTTCCAGGTGCAAGGTTTTTACTGCGCCGATCAAGCACGAGTTCATTATCATAAACCCAAGGTGCACCGTGACGGATCGCACGGGCGTTGGCTTTGGGTTTAAGGCGAAGGACGGGAAAAGGGGACGCTGTCATAGCGTCCTCTTAGCGATTTCATCGGTGACTGAAAAGGATCACTTGCGGTTTAGGGCAACAAAGAGCCCCGAATTGCCGTCAACATAGCCGTGTGGCTGCGTTAGTTCGGTTTGAATAACCTGCGACAAGAAGGAGGTCACACGGTGTTTCTGCTTATCCCCGCGATCATCCGCTTGTATAGCGTCATTCCCACATAGCGTATCATGGTTGGGGACCATCTGACGCGCAGGTCGGAGTGTAGCACCTGTTTCAGGGTCAAGAAGCGTCACTAGGAAGTTCATATTATGAACACCACCTGTTTTGTAGCGAGCTTTTTCGGACACACTGTGAAAACGGGTGACTTGAAAGTGAACATGTACGGGACGACTTCCTTGAAGCTTAGCCTCTGCATTGCGCCCGCTTTGATCTAAAATTGCTGCGACTTGCGCATGGCGGTCACCAAATAGATCTCCACGCCAGACGATATCACCCCTGGGGTGATAACTGTTCTTTTCAAACACTTTCAAAGAACGCGTAACATCGACTGTAATCCGTGCAATATTGATGTCTGGAGCAAAGACGCAGTGCTGAGAGGTGTCGCGTGCAGGCTGGAACACTTGGGTCGCTTTTGGTGCAACGTCATTTGTCGCATTTAGGCTGGCGGTCTGCGGACCGGATCAGGCTGATACAGCGACTGCGGCAAGCGCCATCATGGCTACGCGAATTTTCTTCATTTCGCCCTCCTGACTCTCTGGTCATGGCTTTTCTCTGTGTGCAACCACAAGATGGTAATTAAGCAAGGCGGAAATGGGGCAGCGGCGTGACTGGGTAGTGATTATTAGAGGGTCGAAACACGGCTTTAGATGAACTAAATTATCCTGAATATCAGGCAAAAATAATTTGAGCTAGCTTCTTGGGATCACTCGACGTTAGCGCTAACATACATTATAGGACACGAAATTACGCTAGACTCACACTTTCTGAGCAATAGGACGACTTCGCACATGAGCTTGCATTCAGTACTCTCACAGACAACAGATCGCATTTTGGAACGCTCCCATGATCGTCGTTCCAAATATATGTCCCATATGCGCGCCGCCGCTGAGGAAGGTCCGCGTCGCGCGCATCTGACATGCGGCAATCAGGCTCATGCCTATGCCGCAATGGGCGATGCACAGCAAAGTTTGGCAGAAACGCCTGCGCCGAACCTTGGGATTGTGACTGCTTACAACGATATGCTCTCAGCGCATCAACCGTTTGAAGGCTATCCAGCGATCCTAAAAGAAGCCGCACGCGCCGCAGGTGGCACAGCCCAAGTAGCTGGCGGTGTGCCCGCCATGTGTGATGGTGTTACCCAAGGTCAAACAGGCATGGAGCTGTCGCTTTTCTCACGAGACGTAATCGCTTTAGCCGCAGGCATCGGCTTGTCACACAACACATTCGATGCCGCCGCCTACTTGGGTGTCTGCGACAAAATTGTGCCCGGTTTGATTATCGCGGCTGCAACCTTCGGTTACATTCCAGGCATCTTCGTGCCCGCTGGCCCCATGCAATCAGGTTTGCCCAACGATGAAAAGTCACGCGTGCGCAATGAATTTGCCCAAGGCAAGGTCGATCGCGCAGCCCTAATGAAGGCGGAAATGGCCTCGTATCACTCCGCAGGCACATGTACATTTTACGGAACAGCCAACTCCAACCAGATGCTGATGGAGTTTATGGGCCTGCATTTACCCGGCTCCTCTTTCGTCAATCCCGGCACCGAACTACGCGATGCCCTCACCTGCGAAGCCGCAAGACGCGCGCTTTCTATTACCGCCCTTGGCAATGATTACCGCCCTGTCTGTGATATCTTGGATGCAAAAGCCTTTGTGAACGGCATTGTTGGGTTAATGGCGACAGGAGGTTCAACCAATCTCGTGCTGCATCTGCCTGCCATGGCGCGCGCCGCGGGTGTAGATCTACGCCTTGAAGATTTCGATGCGATCTCCTCAATCGTGCCGCTGATGGCGAAAGTCTATCCAAACGGCCTCGCGGATGTGAACCATTTTCACGCCGCAGGTGGCCTGCCCTATATGATTGGCCGTTTGCTGGACGCTGGTCTGTTGCATGAAGATGTGAAGACCGTGGCAGGCGATAGTCTTGGCCTGCACGCGCAGGAACCTGCCCTTGATGGCGGTGCCTTGATCTTCCGTGACGGCGCAAAGGACAGCGCGAATGACAAGATCCTGCGCACTGCTGAGGATCCGTTCCAATCCAGCGGGGGTCTTAAACAACTCAAAGGCAATCTGGGTCACGGCATGATGAAAGTCTCTGCCGTCGCCCCCGAGCGTCACGTGGTCGAAGCCCCCGCGCGCGTGTTTGAGAGCCAGGACGCGGTAAAAGACGCCTTTAAAGCCGGCGAGTTCACATCTGATCTAGTCATTGTTGTGCGCTTCCAAGGCCCCAAGGCCAACGGTATGCCCGAGCTTCACGGCCTCACACCGGCCCTATCAGTCACCCAGCAACGCGGCATTAACGTCGCGCTTGTCACTGATGGGCGCATGTCGGGTGCCTCAGGTAAAGTGCCCTCTTGCATTCATGTTAGCCCAGAAGCCGCTGCAGGCGGTCCGCTCTCGCGTATTCAAAATGGTGATATCATTCGCGTAGATGCGACGAATGGAACCCTTGAATGCCTCACCAAAGGTGCGATGGATCGCGCGCCTGCCACCCCTGATCTTAGCCACAATGGCAACGGCGTTGGCCGTGAACTTTTTGATGTCTTTCGCCAAACTGTTGGCAGCGCCGATACAGGCGCAGGCGTCGTCGTATAAGGAATTGCACAGATGATCACACCACAAGATGCCAGCGCAAAAGCGCGTGAGATTTGCCAACTTGCCCCCATCGTACCTGTATTGGTTGTCGAAGACGCAAGCATCGCACAGGACTTGGCGCGCGCGCTGGTCGCTGGTGGCTTGCCTGCTTTGGAAGTCACTTTGCGCACGGATGCCGCATTGGACGTTATCGCTGAAATGGCCAAGGTCGAGGGCGGCGTTGTCGGCGCAGGCACTTTACTTACACCAGAGGATGTGACGGCGGCGGTTGCTGCTGGTGCGAAATTCGGCGTCTCACCCGGTGCAACGGACGTTTTGCTTGATGCCTGCGAAGCCGCGGACCTCCCCCTCCTCCCCGGTGCTGCGACTGCGTCCGAAGCAATGCGTCTGCTGGAGCGTGGCTATACCGTGCAAAAGTTCTTCCCTGCTGAAGCCTCCGGCGGTGCGGCGGCGCTGAAAGCCATCGGTTCGCCTATCCCACAGATCCGTTTCTGCCCCACAGGCGGCGTCAGCCCAAAAAACGCGAATGATTATCTGAGCCTGTCCAACACGATCTGCGCAGGTGGTAGCTGGATCTGCCCCAAAGATTTGATCAACGCGCGCGATTGGGCTGCAATCACAGAGCTTGCAAGGGCCGCGTCCCAACTTAAGGTCTAGTTCCCCACCAAAGGAATGCGCATGATCAAGATCGTCTGGATATCCGACCCACATTTTCAACGTGCGGGGCGTATTGAAGGGCTTGATCCGCGCATGCGCTTAGAGACGGCACTAGAGTACGCGAACGCACATTATGCGGATGCGGATATGCTAGTAATCTCAGGTGATCTCGCGGGGCACGACCCTGAGGACTATGCGGCGCTGCAAAAGGTCCTGTACGAGTCGAAGATTTCGGTTTTTCCAATGATGGGCATCCATGACGAGCGCGCGTATCTGCGCGATCACCTGCCCCTACCAAAAACCACAATGCCCGATTTCATCCAGTACGCGATTGAAACCTCAGTTGAGACTGTGATCTGTCTCGATATGCATAAGGTCGGCTCACACGCAGGCGAGCTCTGTCCGACACGACTTGCTTTGCTGGATGAAACTTTGGGCAATACCCCAAACTAACCTGCACTGATTTTTATGCATCACCCGCCGCTTGCCTAGGGGCTATCACAACAAGACACAAATATGCTTGAAGATCATGAAGCGTTCTTTGATGCCCTCTCACGGAACCAAAACAATCATTAACTGTTGAAGTTTAAGAGAAAATCCGGGACGCAAAATCTAAAAACAACCTCATAGAGAACCTCGCAGAACCACTGACACGGGGTTGCTTTCTACCGCTTTAAAGACCTGATTTGGTCTCCAACACCATCGCCACGCTCACGGTTCAGCTTATCAACAGCACTCTTCTGCGTATCTCCGAGGGTTTTTTCCTAGCCTTGTTCTGACCTGACACTTCGCTGATTTGATGTTTGAACTCATCTGACAAGTAGAAAGTCTTGGCTTTCACAGCCTCGTCTAACCTCTGATGCCCTGCGAAGGTCTTCTTCAAGTTAGGTTTTTTGATCTTACCAGCCATAGGTCATTCCTTACCTGCTTTGATAAGCTCTTCCACAGTCATGTGTCTCGCATAACCGTCAGTGAGGTCCTTATACAGGCGACTAGCCCTATCAACATCGCCGCCAAACCCAGCAGAAGTAGCCTTAGGTTTTTCTTGTGGGAACTGACTTTCAAACTG
>NZ_JABBAL010000024.1 GCF_018607995.1 Planktotalea sp. | reverse complement strand
TCGCTGTGAGGTAACACTCGTGGGGGTTCGAGTCCCCCCGACCGCACCAGCAAGTGTTGATGTTTAGAGGGCAAATCGGAAGATTTTGCATTTAATCCCACATCCAATCCCTCTTCGATTTTTTGTTTCGACGATGTACCGGTTATCTCGAGGGCACTAGAAGTCTGAAAAATGGCATCTAAGCGAGTAACGCAAGAAAAAGTGCGATTAAGCTCGTCAGCTCATTTAACTGTGGACGTTTTGATACGCCAAGCCGTATAATAAACAGGGCACGCCCCGTGCGGTAGCCACCATGACCCAAAGGGCATTCTTAAGCCACCATGACCCAAAGGGCATTCTTAGATGAGCCTTTATTAGTGCTAGCGCGGAGCCCTGTAGAGGTTTTCGGATTTTAGTATTTCGATATTCACATCTTCGCGTGCCATCGCGCGTTGTACAGCAGGGCGTTCGTTATTAAGCGCAAAGTGGCGTTGGATATTTGGGTAAGCGGACCCATCGTAGCCAACGCCTGAAATCCGTGCCCAAACCCAATACAGATAGCCGTCCACAATAGACCAATCTGCACCATACCACCACGGACTTTGCGCGAGTCGCGCATCAATCATCGTCATGATCTTATTCATGTCTTTGATTGCGGGAGGGCGAACAATTTCAAATGAAAGGGTTGAATCTGCGATCGTTTTCATAGGCATGGCTATGCGCGTGACAATTGGGTGAATTGTGCCCGCAAAAAACGCAAGGTCTGCGGTTTGCTTCAGCTGCTCCAATTTGGTGTGGGTTGCAGGTAAGAGATGCGCGTCGGGAAATTCTGCTGCCAGCCAGCTTAGAATAGCAACATTTTCGGTAAGTGGCATACCGTCGATCAAAAGGGTAGGAACTTTTCCCTTTGGGTTGACCTTCAAAAACTCAGCAGAATTTTGTTGGTTTGCCGCCGTTCTCACCAATGACGTTTCAAACGAAACACCTATTTCTTCCAACCCAATCGTCGCGACGCGCGCGCATGAATTGGGTGCAACAAACAGCATAAGGTTGGGCATTGTATAGAATCCTGAGATGGTTATTAATATAGGCACGAACGAAAAATCGATTTTTTGACGGGAAGGCAATCAAATCATTTAAAAGAAACAGTGTCACTGTCAAAATTCATACATCATCTGGGAGGATAATTAATGTCACGAAAGCTACTTGCGGTCCTTGCCACCGCAACTTGTGTTGGGTCCAGCGCCTTTGCTCAGGGAATTTTGACCGCAGAAACGGCGGCACCGAGTACGACGCCGGGTATTTCAATTATCGCACTGTCTGAGGCTGCGTCCAAAGCGGGTATTGCTGATATTCAAGTTACAGCTGGCCAAACCCTCACAAATTCGGTCCAGAACGTAGCGGAAGGCAAGACTGATATTGCCGCTGCACCTTTCATCTTGCCATTCTTGTTGTCGCGTGGCGTTGGTCCCTATGCGGGTCTTGGCGCAGAGGCGGGCGGAGATTTGGCCGACAATCTAGCAGTTCTATACACGTACCGCATCTCTGTTCAGGGGCTTTTTGCTTACGATAGTGCCGGTATTTCTGGATGGGATGGTCTGGAAGGTAAAACCATCTTCAACGGACCGCCACGCGGGGCAGCTTTGACCAATGCACGGCTTTTGGTAAAGACCGTCGCAGGATTGGACGAAGGCACAGGGTATACTGGCGTTCAGGTTAACTGGGGCCAAGCGGTCAAGACCATTCAAGATGGCTCAGCTGATGCGTTTGTTTTGCCTCAGGCGTTTCCTGATCCTCGCGTTACTGCGGCCTTGGCGTCTGGTAACATGACTGTTTTTTCGATGCCTAAAGACGTACATGAAAGTGAGGCTTTCCAGAAAGTTGCCAAGCTTCCGGGTACAGTTGCATTCAGTATGCCTGTGGCCGAGATGGGGTATGGCGACGGCGTCACAGTCGTTTCCGAGGATGACACGTTTCGCGGTCCAGGTACCGTTGGTGGCGACATCGTCAACGTAAGCATGGATTTTGATACGGCCAAAGCGCTGACTGCAGCTTTCATCGCAAATATCGAGCCAATCTATCAAGCCAAAGCATCTTTCATGAAAGCCGCATGGCATGGTGAAACAGATCTGGAGTTGACCGACATGTGCGGCACGAACCCGATTAAGTATCACCCCGGTGCGGTCGCCGCTTGGGAAGAGGCCGGCTACCCTCTGCCTGACTGCGCAAAGTAAACACTTAAACTATAATTTACGGGCCGCGTGCACAGTCTTGCGGCCTGTTTATTGGGGTTGGAAGTCATATGTCGAACGCATCTGTTAAGCAGCAAAGCACTCAAGGCTTCTCTGAGCGCTTGCTATTTATCTTGTCGCTGGCATTGGTGCTCATCGGGTTGATCAACTCCACGCCCGGAATCCCCGGATATGACGATTTTGCAGCTGCTATTTTGGGTGAAACCGGAACGCGTTTCCGTAAGTTCCCGACAGAATGGTTCTATCCTTTGTTCTTCTCACTGATGATGTGTACCGTCGTTCTTAGGCACTCCATGTGGCGCGATTGGGCCGAACGATCCAGTCTGCGGCGTGGCTTTGGATTGACTATGGACCTTGCGCTTGTTGTCATGGCAGCCACTATTTCAATTACTTACTTGGTCGAAATTGAATCGGTCTGCTTGATAGATCAGCTGAACGGTGACCGCGCTCGCTTGATAGCAAAAAGTCTCGCGTCTGCAACGGAATTCAATGAAAGCCTCGGCTTGCCTGCGCCAACCACGGTCGAGGACCCGCAATGTGTCAACACGACCGGTGGGTGGCTGGTGTTGATCGTCGGCGTCGCCGTCATGATCTTTCTGTTCTACAACGTCAAGGTTTGGGGCTTGCCGCTGGTGATCGTGGCAATCATTTTTGCGAGCTACACCATCCTGACTGTGCTGGTTTGGTACTTCTACGGCACTGAAGACATCAACAAATACTTTGTGACCAAACTCGCAGGCGAGCCGCGCATGCTGTCCGATGGACGGCCACGGGTTCATGATATTCTGGTCAATAATTCGTCCGGCCTTTTGGGTCGCTTCATGGATATCGTCCTGAACACGATCTTCCCTTATCTCGTTTTAGGATCGCTTTTTGGCAGTTCTGCTGGTGGGCGATCGCTTATCAAACTGGCATTCCGCTGGACACGTCATTTGCGGGGCGGGCCTGCGCATGCTGCAATAGTGTCCTCTGCCATCTTTGGCACCATCTCTGGCGGGCCAATTGTGAACGTTCTATCAACAGGTGTTTTGACCATTCCGATGATGATCAAACGTGGATTTTCCAAAGTGTTTGCAGGCGGGGTAGAGGCCGCTGCCTCGTCTGGTGGATCAATTATGCCCCCTGTGATGGGCGTTGCGGCCTTTGTTCTCGCCTCATTGACCTCGGTGCCATATTCCAGCGTCATTGTCGCTGCGATCATCCCCGCGGCGGCGTATTTCTTTTGTCTGTTCCTTTCCGCAGTGTTTCAATCGCGCAAGCAAAATATCACTGCCATTGGCGATTTGACCGAAGACATGATCCTAGAGCGTCAAGATTACTTAAATCTTGTGATGATTTTTGGACCGATTGCAGTGATCCTGACGTTGTTGTTGATTCCAAAAGATGCCGTTGGATGCGGAGTTTTTGGTGGTCTCTTGGGCGCTGATCGTCTGCTCACTGATGGGGATTGCAAGGTTCAAAGCCTGAATTGGTTCCTGCAAGTGGTGCAAAATGCATCAGGCTCTGCTGGCGCCGCGGGCTGGTGGGCTGTGATGCTTTTGATCGCGCTCCTGTTTCTTGATCCAGACATCCGCGCACGTCCGCGCAAAATCATTGGTGCGCTTTCAAATGCAGGAACACTCATCGCTACGCTGTATTTGATGTTTTTGGCCGTCTCTATCATCGATTTTTGTCTGTCCTTTACCGGTTTGCCGGTCTTTTTGTCGCTTGATGTACTGTCTTGGCTCAACACGTTGAACCTGGGTGGCAGCGACTCTGCGCTTCCACAGTTTGTAGCGCTGCTATTAACGATGTTTCTGGCCGTTTTGCTTGGCATGGGCATGCCTGCCGTTCCGGCCTACATCAACGCAGCCTTATTGATGAGCCCGGTCCTCGCCGGTCTCGGTTTGTCGCTGTTCACGGCGCATATGTTCATTTTCTACTTTGCGGTTGCCAGCGCGATAACACCGCCAGTCGCCTTAGCGGCCTTTGCAGCGGCGTCGATTACCAAAGCAGAACCCATGGCGACGGGCCTTTCTGCAGTCAAATCTGGCATCGTCATATTTATCGTGCCCTTTGTGTTCGCGTTCCATCCCGAGTTGCTGTTGATCAATGAGGCGATTTTAGATGCTCAATCTCCAACAGGAGCGTTCCTGCCTGGCTATGACGGGCAGTTCGACTTGGGAGCTTTCGCACTTTTGATAACGCGTCTGGTGTTCGCGCTCTATCTTCTTTCAAGTGCACTCGCCGCATTTGATAAAACCCGACTGGCAGCTTGGGAAATCTGCATACGATTGATCTTGGCGGTTCTGTTGATGATGAAACCAGAAGCGATTTGGATCACAGCCGCGCTCTTTTCAATAGCTGTAATTATTGAGCACGCACAACGGCGCGTCGCTCACCCTTTGGACGGATAGATCCTAAGGATACATCAAAAAAAATATCAAGAGCTCTGTAGCGGATTAGCACTGCGATGCGAATTTAGGCGTCCACGACCCACTGCTAGAAATCCCGCGCCACAATCGCCTCACTACATTTGCGCGTGTCACCAAAATTTACTCATACATCGAATGTCCGAAATGACATGCTGCACCGTAGTATGAACGAGGATGGCTGGAAGTCCGGTTATAACCGCCCCCTGCGACTGTTTTCTCTGATCAGTTGGAAACACGCTGTCACACCGCATGGCGGCTGCAAGCGCATTGGTGAATTGGATTCCCTCACTTCGCGCGTTCGGAGCGGAAAAAACGCTGCATATGCAGTATCATCTGATGTTGCGACGCATCAAAAAGAGCGGAAAATCGTTCCTATTAAGATGATGGACTGGAAGAGGCGGACAATAGCCGAGCAGCTTCATATTGCGACAGAAACACCTCGCCC
Organism: Planktotalea sp.; assembly: GCF_018607995.1. Taxonomy (GTDB): domain Bacteria; phylum Pseudomonadota; class Alphaproteobacteria; order Rhodobacterales; family Rhodobacteraceae; genus Planktotalea. Next base: position 45,856 of record NZ_JABBAL010000024.1, on the reverse strand, counting down.
GTCATTTCCTGCAAAAAGTGTTGTTTCGCCAATCGGTCCATAACCGGGCCTTTAACTTCGGACAGGTGTAGTTTGACGTCCATCTCGCGCAAACGTTCGTTGATCGCCTCCAGAGATTCCAGCGCACTTAAGTCAATCTCTTTTTGCAGTCGCTTCAGTTCCTTAAGTTGTTCTGTGCCCATTCCGCCGTATTTCTTCTTCCAGCGATAATAGGTCTGTTCAGTCACACTGATCTGTCTGATTGCATCGATCCGGGGCATGCCTTGCCCCATCAGAACTTCAACCTGCCGTAACTTCACGACAATCTCTTCGGGCTTGGGTCTCTTAATCGCCATCTCTGATCCTCCGCTTTCCTAACTGTAGGGGCGGACGACTTCAAACGGGGAGGCTCAATTCTGTTCTAGAATCTCAACGAATGGGTCACGCGCCAGAAGGCTGTCCCATTCAGCATAAATACCTTCGACTATTTTGGATTGCTTCATCTTTGCACTGGGTTCATCGCTTGTGCCAGTTGATCGTCGGGTTGGATATTTTTTTTGCCATCCCTTAGCGCATCAGGCTTGGTTATGATGACATACCAAACGTTCCCCTTTGACGGGATTTGCTTAAAAGATGGCGGTGGGTATCCACGATTTAGTGCTATGTTTAGGCCTAATTTAGTGCCTTATATGGACACAAAACGTAGCATACGTTGAAATAAAGGCAATGAGAAGCAATGGAGGCGAGTACCGGAATCGAACCGGTGTACGCGGATTTGCAATCCGCTGCATAACCACTCTACCAACTCGCCAGCCAGTGATTATAGGCAGTTAACTTATCTGGCAAACTGCTGCAAGTCCCAAGCGGTGCGAAATCTAGCGAATTGTGCGGAGGTGGGGCGTTGTGGGGGCGCGCGTGATGTGGCACTAAAGCGCAAAGGATTCTGAACGGATGAGTTTAGCCAATGTCTGATTTTGCAGCACGTCGTGTCATGATGGTGGACACCCAAGTTCGTCCCTCTGATGTTACCAAATTTCCAATCATCGATGCGATGCTATCGGTTGAGCGCGAGAACTTCGTTCCGAGTGAACGCCGCGAAGCCGCTTATGTTGATGGCAACCTTGCGCTAAGTGTGGGGCGTGTTTTGCTTGAGCCGCGCACGCTCGCGAAAATGCTCGACGCTTTGGATTTGCAAAATGATGAGTTGGTGCTCGATATCGGATCAGGCTACGGCTACTCGGCCGCGATTATAGCTCATATTGCCCAAGCGGTTGTTGCGCTCGAAGCCGATGAGGCGATGGTTGCAGATGCGCAAACTGTGCTGAGCGATGCGGGCGCAGACAGTGTGATCATGAACGCCGGGCCGCTTGATGCAGGTGTCGCAGAACACGGACCCTACGATGTGATCACCATCCAGGGCGGTGTTGAAGAGTTGCCAGTCGCAATTATCGATCAACTGAAAGAGGGTGGGCGCATCGCGGCACTCTTTATGAAGGGTGCTTTGGGCGAAGTGCGGATTGGTCGCAAAATCAACGGACAGATGAATTGGCGGCTTGCGTTTAATGCCAGTGCGCCGGTTTTGCCGGGATTCTTTAAGGCGCGTGACTTCGCGCTATAATATTTAATACCCGCGCGACGGAAGCTGCTGTGTCGCGCGTTAAGACTGTATAAGAGCATCCCGAATGGATGCGGAAATCCTTGGGGGCAGAATGCTCGATCTATTGATGAAGGTGCGACGCACGACTGCGATTGTTGGCCTCTTTTTACTGGCCACGCAATCGGTGCAGGCTGAAACGCTCTCGGATGCGCTGATCGGGGCGTTCAATCACTCAGGATTGCTGGAACAAAATCGCGCTCTGCTACGTGCAGCAGATGAGGATGTGGCCATCGCAACGGCTTCCCTCCGCCCGATCTTGAATTTCACGGGCTCTTTGGGCCGCAGCTTTTCACGCACGTCTAATACGTCAAGCGGCCTACTAGTGGATCCAAGCAGCACGACAGCGAAGATTGGCATCGCGATGGATCTACTAATCTACGATGGTGGCCAAACCCGATATGCCATTGAAGCTGCAAAAGAAAACGTGCTTGGTACGCGGGCGCGCCTGCTATCGTTGGAGCAATCCGTGCTTTTGCGCGCGATCCAAGCTTTTATGAATGTGCGCCGCACAACCGAAACAGTCGCGTTGCGTCAAAGCAATGTGCGGCTGATCACGCAAGAACTGCGCGCCGCGCGCGATCGCTTTGAAGTTGGTGAGATCACCCGCACGGACGTCGCACTTGCCGAGGCGCGCCTTGCCTCTGCGCGCTCGGCTTTGGCTGCAGCAGAAGGGGATTTGATCCGCTCGCACGAAGAATACCGGGCTTCAGTTGGGCATAAGCCTGGAAATCTGCGTCCACCCAAGAACTTGCCTAAAACGGTTAATTCCGTTGAAAAGGCTAAATCGATCGCGGTGCGTGGTCATCCCGATATGCAAGCTGTGCAACATGACGTGGCTGCGGCTGATCTCAATGTGGCCCGTGCGGATGCTGCGATGCGCGGCAACGTGCGCTTGCGCGGCGGGCTGAACCGCACCCAAACGCCGTCGGCAAACACCTCTACTAACGCGGGTTCCTTGTCGCTTGAGGCGTCTGTGCCAATCTATCAAGGTGGCCGCCTTAACGCTTTGCATCGCCAAGCAATGGCGCGCCGTGATGCGGCCCGCTCTGGTCTGCACATCACACGGCATCAAATTCAGCAAAACGCTGGCAATGCGTTTGCGCAGTTACGCGTATCCCGCGCATCTCGCGATGCTAGCGAACGTCAAATCCGCGCAGCAACCGTCGCGTTCAGGGGCGTGCGCGAAGAGGCGGCCGTTGGATCACGTACGACCTTGGATGTGCTCAACGCAGAGCAGGAATTGCTCGATGCACGCTCCGGTCTGATCGGTGTGCAAACCAATGAATTTATTGCCGCTTATTCCGCGCTGGCGGCGATGGGTCTGTTGACGGCCAAGCACTTAAACCTGCCTGTGCAGCAATATGATCCGACCGCCTATTACAAGCTGGTGAAAGACGCACCCGCGCGCAGTGTTCAGGGCGACAAGCTCGATCGCCTCCTGCGCTCGCTTAATAAAAACTAACCTTAGGCAACCTGCGCGTAAATATTCTATCATAGAGCGGTAAAAATTACTGCTAATTCGTTCTATCTGTTGTGAAAATTTACTTTGGTAGGTATTCTGCGCCAGAGGCGAGAGTGGAATTATAATGTCAGATCCGGTTACCAATATCGAAATTGAGGACGTATTGTCTTCTATTCGTCGACTTGTGTCTGATGAGGCGCGCGCCGCTGAACGTGGTGAGAAAGAGCCGTCATTCTCCTCTGAGGTTCCCCCTCAATCCGTTGAGTTGGAAGAAGAAAGATCTGATGAGGTGATGGAATTTACGGCCCCTAAAGCCGCGCCCGCACTTGTGCTGACCGCAGCCTTGCGCGTTGTGCTGGAGCACGAGAACGAGGCGGAAAAGACCGACACAGAGGATAGCGCACCAGAAGGTGAGGACGCATCAGACGATGGCATTTTGATTCTGACGCAGGTATCTTCTGAAGATGACACCGCGCAAGTTTTCACGGAAGAGGCGGAAGCTGAGCAAGATGTGGCTGGCGATCACGCTACAAATACCACCGATGAGACGTATGAAAACGAGTCGAGAGCGCGAGAAGGGCACGACGCGCCCGCGCCTGAAATGCGCGAAGAGGCTGAGGCAGACAGCGAAGACCAAGACGTGACGCTCGAAGAGCATGTCACAATCGAAGATAAAATTGCAGCCCTTGAAGCTCTTATTTCGCGCACTGATAGCGAGTTTGAACCTGATGGCGAGGAACAGGGGGGCAATGCAGCCCGCCGGCTCCAGTCATTGCATTGGGAAGATAGCCGCCCGTTACATAGTGGTTTGCAAACTCGCACTTTGCTCGATCCAGAGATCGCATCGCAAACAGCAACCTTTCATGACACTGCAATAACTTTCGAGGGAGAGCATACCGAAGCGGTCGATTCAATGCAAGCTGAGCTATCGACGAACGCCAGGGAGACCTTGTTAGAGAACGAACAAATCGCAAGCGTTGTCGATGAAGAAGCGCTACGCGATATGGTGTCAGAGATTGTGCGTCAGGAATTGCAGGGAACTTTGGGCGAACGCATCACGCGCAACGTGCGCAAACTCGTACGTCGCGAAATTTATCGTGCTTTGGCGGCAAACGAACTCGACTAAGGTCCGCCCCTTAGGGTATGACCGGCTCCGCCAAATCAAACAACAAATCCAAATCCATGTGGGTTTCCAGATGGCGTGCGAGCTTATCCAGCACCGCCTCCACATCTGCCGCATAGTTGAAATCTTGCGATGCCAAGTCGCCGATGAAGCCAGCGCGAAAGCCATCCGCGGTGAAAAGGCCGTGCAAATAGCAGCCCATGATCTGCCCGTTCATGCTTGCTGCACCCTCGGATCGTCCCCCAATGTCCAACCAGGCGCGTGCGCGATCAGGGCCATCGGTCTCGCCCAAATGAATCTCATAGCCGGCAACAGAATCTCCCGTTGGCGTGTAGGTCGCCGCGGTTAAAGCCAGCCTTTTTTGCTCTGACATGCGGGTCTTCACCTTCAAATGCCCCAAGCCCTTAACCGTTGATGGCGCGCCCTCGATTCCCAATGGATCTGCTATCTCTGTGCCGAGCATCTGATATCCCCCGCAAATCCCCAACACACGCCCGCCACGGCGAATATGCGCAGTCAAATCAATGTCCCAGCCCTGCGCACGGAAGAACGCGAGGTCTGGAATCGTCGCTTTAGAGCCAGGAATGAGGATCAGATCAGCATCTGCGGGTAGGGGGCGACCTTGTTCCACGATATCGACACTGATGTTTGGGTCGGAAGACAGTGGATCAAGGTCATCAAAATTCGCGATCCGTGCAAGACGCGGCACGGCGATTTTGAAAATGCCATCATGCGTTGATGCGATGTCCATCACGTCTTCTGCGGGCAGACGCCAAGCATCTTCAAACCACGGAATAACACCCAAAGATGGCCAACCTGTGTGTTCAGTGATCGCTGTTAGGCCATCATTAAAAAGGCTGACGTCGCCACGAAACTTGTTTATGCAAAAGGCTTTTATATGATCCGCATCAGTCTTGGGAAGGATCGTTTGCGTGCCGACAAGTTGCGCTATGACGCCGCCGCGATCAATATCACCTGTCAAAACTACAGGCACCTGCGCGGCCTCTGCAAAGCCCATATTTGCAATGTCGCCCGCGCGTAAATTGATCTCTGCAGGGCTGCCTGCACCCTCTATTACAATCAAGTCTGCTGTTTTAGCGAGGCGGTGAAAGCTCTCCAAAACTGCACTCATCAACTTGGGTTTGGCTTTCGCATAATCACGTGCGCGCAGCGTGTCCCAGCGTTTGCCCTGCACGATCACCTGTGCGCCCGTATCGGTTTCGGGTTTTAACAAAACGGGGTTCATATCCGTATGTGCATCACGTCGCGCGGCTAATGACTGCAAGGCCTGTGCACGGCCAATTTCGCCATCATCAACAGTGACAGCCGCATTGTTGGACATGTTTTGCGGTTTGAAGGGCGCGACTGATAGCCCACGATTGGCAAAAGCCCGCGCGATTCCGGCCACAAGCATGGATTTCCCCACATTCGAGCCTGCGCCCTGGATCATTATTGCTTTGGTCATGGACAGCCCCCTCATTCCCCATCAGACATAGTTGGGAGTGATGCAGAGCGAAAGAGGCATGAACACACCCGCGCATTTGATCTTAGGTTTGGCAGCATTTTCGCTCGCGGATAATCGTAAAGTGACGGGAGCTGCGGGTTTTGGCGCGCTTTTGCCGGATCTATCGCTTTATGTCATGGCAGGGGGGGCGCTGGCGATCTTGCAGATCCCGCAGGATGTGGTGTTTGGGCAATTGTATTACTCGAATGCGTGGCAAATGGTGTTCGCGATCGACAACTCGTTTTTACTCTGGGGTTTGGTGCTGGCCTTTGCGCTTTGGCGGAAAGCGCGCGCTGGTGTGGCGTTTGCGGGTGCAGGATTGTTGCACGTTTCGTTGGATTTTCCGCTGCATCACGATGATGGTCGCCCGCATTTTTGGCCCGCGAGTGATTGGATTTTTGAAAGTCCCGTCAGCTATTGGGATCGTGCGCATCATGCGGGCTGGGTGCAACCGCTAGAAGTTACTTTGGTCTTTATCTGCGTGGCGGTTCTCTTTCGACGCTTCCTGCGTTGGCCGATGCGGGTGGTTGCACTTGTCCTGCTCGCTATGGAACTGATGGTAGCGCGTGTTTGGATGTTCGTTTTTTAAAAAAGAACATACGTACAAAAAAACGCCCCCGAGAACAGATCGGAGGCGTTTTTGACTTTCGAGTGAAAGCGTTGTTTATGCGGCTTCTGCCTGCTGTGCAGCGTTGCGGCGCTCCGACTCCTCACGAGATAGGGCGACGGATGTGCGCACACCTTTGGAAACGAAGTCCATCAAGCCTGCGACAACACGTTCGTTCGGGTCGATGCCCGCACAAGACAACACTTCACGGCCATCACGCGAACGCGCCCAACGGGCGATTTGCTCAGGACCATTTCCATACTTCTTATCGTCGGCGATTGCATCGTCGAGCGCTGCCAGGACGACTGCCGCAAACAATTTGCGTGCACGGTTGCCTTGCTCAGAATTGTAGGCAGTACCGTCTACGAAATCTCTCATAATTTCGATCCTTATTCTTGCTCTTGTGTTTCCGGCGTAGAGGCTCTTATGACCCATCCTCTCCGATTCGGATACCCTCTATTTGCATAGCACTTATGCAAAAATTGCATGGCTTGCTGCAGATGCAGCACGAAATTTAGCGTTCTTGCACGGGGGCTACCTCCGAGATATAGGGTGCAACAAGATTTCATCAACCTTTTGATATGGTTTTGACACATATGCCCAAGATTAACGGAAACGAAATACGCCCCGGAAATGTTCTTGAACACAACGAAGGCCTGTGGGCTGCCGTTAAGGTAGATCATGTAAAACCGGGCAAGGGTGGCGCATTTGCACAAGTAGAAATGCGCAACCTTCGTAACGGATCCAAACTGAACGAACGCTTTCGCAGTGCAGACAAGGTAGAACGCGTACGGTTAGAACAAAAAGATCAACAATTCTTGTACGAGTCCGACGGCATGTTAGTGTTCATGGACACGGAAACCTATGAGCAGATTGAACTGCCTGCAGAGCTGCTCGGCGAGCGCCGTCCGTTCTTGCAAGATGGCATGACGATTGTTGTGGAATTTCACGATGAAGAGGCACTGCACGCGACGATTCCGCAGAAAGTGACCTGCAAGATTGTTGAGACAGAACCTGTCGTCAAAGGTCAGACTGCAGCAAATAGCTTCAAGCCTGCGATACTGGAAAACGGCGTGAAGGTCATGGTGCCACCATTCGTGGGACAGGACGAAAGCATCGTCGTGGACACGGTGTCCATGGAGTACTCCGAGCGCGCTTGATAAGCCGCCAAAGCGGGGGATTGAGGATTTGCCTCAAACTCCGAGGTATTTTGAGACCAGAGAAACTAAGACGCGTAGGTGATCTGCGCGTCTTTTGCTTTTAAAGGGCCTGTTGCGCGATCAAAGCGCAGGTAAGCGAGGGCTTTGTCGCCCGACTGGCTAAGGAGCGTGCCGGCGATTTTATCTGCCTCGGTCGTGATGTCAGTACCAATCGGGGCTGAGCCTGTGATCGAAACTTGGGCCAGGCCTTTACGCAGCTCCGTTTTGTGTTTCATTCGCGCGGTCACTTCTTGGCCGACATAGCAGCCTTTCTTGAAATCAACACCATTCAGCCGCTCGAACCCCATTTCCAATAGGAAGCTGTCCGGCGTCAGCTCAATACCAGCGCGCGGGACACTATGCGTGACGTTCAAAGCGGTCCAATCCACATCTTGCGCGATTTGCCCGTCATAACCACGCCATCCAAGAGCGGCGAGACGGGGGTCGATGAAAGCGCCTTCTGGGATCGGGCCTAGGCCACGCGAGACCGATCTTTGATCGTCTTCAATGGTCACATCTGCGCGCAATTTGTACATTGTCAGCCGTTTGGCCAGCGCGTCGGTTTGGCTGGCATCCGTATCTAGCAAGATCGCGTCACCGTCAGGCACCAAAAAGAAATCCGCAATGTATTTCCCCTGTGGCGTCAGCATCGCAGTATACACAAGCCCTCGATCCAGCTTTTGCAGATCATTGGTGAGCAGGCCTTGCAGGAAACCTCTTGCATCGGCTCCAGTCACGCGTAGTAGGCGGCGGGTCTCGGGGTGGATCATTTTGCTCTCCCTCAGGCTTTGCCCTTGATATAAGAGGAGTGGAGCGAAGTGAGAAGGGCCAAGGTTATGCGCGCGCCGATTTCTGTGGTGATCCCCGTTTTGAATGCTGAGAAGCAATTGGCGCACTGCGCGGCCGCGTTGATTGAAGGTGTAGAAGCGGGGCTAATCCGTGAGTTGATCGTGACGGATGGCGGGTCTACCGATGAAACGCATTTGGTTTCGGATGAAGTTGGCGCGGTTTGGATCACAGGCGCGGCCTCGCGCGGGGGGCAACTGAAACGCGGATGTGCGGCAGTGCGTGGCGATTGGATCTTGGTGCTTCACGCCGATACGATTTTGGATGCAGGGTGGAGCGGTGAGGTTGCGACGCATTTGAACTCATCCGATACGGGCTACTTCACGCTGGCGTTTGCGTCGGGCGGTCTGCCCGCTCGATTTGTGGCGGGATGGGCGAACCTGCGCTCACGGCTCTTTGGGTTGCCTTATGGGGACCAAGGATTGCTAATTGCCCGGGCGTTGTATGAGCGTGTGGGTGGGTTCCAAGACATGCCGCTCATGGAGGATGTCGCGATGGCACGGGCTTTGCGTGGGGGCTTGCGCCCTTTGAAAACCCGTGCGGTGACCAGTGCTGCGAAGTATGAAACGGGTGGCTGGATACGACGAGGGTCGCGTAACCTTATGACACTGCTGCGCTATTTCGCAGGGGTTCCCGTCGAGAAGTTGGCTGCGAGTTACCGCAAGCCCTAAGCTTTTGCCTGCAATTTGTGCAACGACGCGTATGTACCATCCAGCGCTATCAGGCTGTCGTGGGTGCCTTGTTCCACGACTTTACCTGCTTCCATCACCACGATCTGATCTGCCGTCCTGATCGTTGATAGGCGGTGTGCGATCACCAATGTTGTGCGCCCTTGTGAGAGGCGTTCGAGCGCGGCTTGAACAACCGCTTCGGATTGCGCATCCAATGCGGAGGTTGCCTCATCCAAGAGCAAGATCGGCGTGTCGCGCAGCAGGGCGCGCGCGATGGCGACCCTTTGACGCTGACCGCCTGACAGGGCGGATCCGCGGGGGCCAACGGCTGTGTCGAGACCATTGGGAAGTTGCTCCAGAAAGTCGGACACATGCGCCGCGTCAAGCGTCTTTTTCAGCTGCGCCTCGCTCACATCTTTGCGCCCCAGCAAGATATTTTCGCGCAGGGTTTCATCAAACAAAAGCGCATCTTGCGAGACCACCGAAAACAGATCGCGTAAATCTGTCAGCGCCATTTGCGTCACAGGCACGCCACCCAGTGTTGCAACCCCTGACTGAGGGTCGGTTAGCCGCGTTAATACGTTGAAAATAGTGGATTTACCCGCGCCAGATGGACCCACAAGCGCAGTTGTTTTACCAGCTCTCGCAGTCAAACTCGTGCCCTGTAAAACGGGTGTGTCGCCATAGCTCAGATGTACGTTGTTAAGCGTAATTTCAGGTGTACCAACCGGTGCAGGCTGCGGATTGGTGGGTGTCTTGTGGACGGGCTCCAGCGCCAACAACTCCATCACGCGTTCGATGCCAGCGGCTGCCGCTTCCCATGTGCCTGTGATCGTACCGAGGCGACGCAGAGGTTCAAACGCGAAGCCAAGCGCTGTGAAGAACGCCATGAATTCGCCAACAGTCTTTTCGCCAGAGATTATTTCGCCGCCCCCATAGAGCAAAACACCCAAAAAACCGACGCCTGACATGGCATCAATCAAGCCGGGAATAGCGGCTTTTCCGCGCGATGTTGTGACTTCGATCTCTACCCGCTCTTCGTTGAGTTTGGCGTAGTGGCGCGCTTGATAATCTTCCAAGCGATTCAACTTTACTGGTACTATACCGTGAAACACCTCATCCAGACGTCCTGATTGGCGGGCTGCAATTTGATGCGCCGTGCGGCTGTGACGGCGCACAAAACGCTGCGCAATAAGCGAGGGCAGGACCAGAAAAGGTACACCGATCAAAGCAACGACAGTCCAGCGCCAATCAACGCTCATCGCGACCCCAAACAGCACGACGACCGCGACCAGATCACGCCCCGCACCCGTAATAATTGCGTTCCAGACTTTGGATACGGCGGAGACATCGCCAATGACACGTTGCATCAACGTTCCAGGGGCATTCAACTGGTGAAAGCTCACATCAAGGCGCATCAAATGGCTCAGAAGATCGCCGCGCATGTCCGCTTCAGATTGCTGCGAGATCCGCGTTAGGATTACTTTCTGGATCACAGACGCCACTGCGCGGACCAGAAAAATCCCAAGGATCACAAGGCCAACCCACCACAGCGCGCTCTCATCGCCAGCGAGAAAAACCGAATCGAACATCGGTTTCATCATCCAACTAAGCAAGCCTAGCATCGATCCTTCCAGCGCCATAAAAAACGTCGCCAACAGCAACATCCAGAAATGCCGGCCGAGATAACTGCGCCAAAGCCAGCGCAGCAACGTGCGACTTGTTTGATCGGGTTGTGCCATGTCAGGCAATCTGCGCGGGCGGCGACTTGCTGTCAAAGCCTGACTGTATTGCCTTGTGATCATACTCTGTGCGCAACCAAGTTTCAAAATCGATCTCGCCCTTGGCTTGGCGTGCTTGAAACACATCCAGAATATAGCCCTGAACACCGGTCTTTGACCATTTTAGGTGGATAAACTTGATGGAGAGCTGCCTTTTCGCCTCCTCAACAGAGGCCCCGTCAAACACGATCTGATACATGGCCGCGCAAAACCCCGCGCGATCTGCACCAGATTTGCAATGAAACATAAAGGGCCGCTCAACACTGCGCATCAGATCCAGCACTGCAACGATATTCTCGCGATTGGCCGCCGTGCGCGCCCAAAGCTTGGTGTTATGCAGCTTTAACCCCAAGATCCGGCAACTTTCCTCTTCAAACAGGTAATGTGCGCGCGGGTCTGTGCCGCGCAGGTTGATCACCGATTTGATTCCCAAATCACGGTAGCGCATAAATCGCTGGTGGGTCGGCTGATTGGATCGCCAAACCCCTGCGGACACGGGATAAAAGTTCGTCCAAGGCACACGCAGAAAGGCGTGATCAAACATATTGTAGTGCCACTTGGCCTTGCGCCGCTCTTCGGGATCAGTGATGTCCTTGCCAAAGGCATACCGCCATTTGCGTTCCCAATCGCTAAATTTTTTCCCGAGGGTCTTAAACATCAAGCTATCCTGCCAAAAAGGGGCGTGGGGCGGATGTAGACCCTAGGCTGGCGTGGTGCAAGTCTGCGCCCTGTTGACGCGCCGCGCGGCTCGGCTAATGTCTGCCTAAATGCAACTGGAGTTCGCATCATGTCTCTTGCAAATGGCCGTACCTATCTTGCTATTCCTGGCCCTTCTGTGGTGCCTGATGCGGTTCTGCGCGCTATGAACCGAGCGTCGCCCAATATTTATGAGGGTGAATTGATCGAAATGATGCCGGGTCTTACGGCGGATCTGCGCCGTGTTGCGCGCACTGAACATCACGTGGCGATCTACATGGGCAATGGCCACGCCGCGTGGGAGGCCGCGCTAAGCAATGTGATTAGCGAAGGCGATCTGGTACTCGTGCCCTCAACAGGGCGCTTTTGTGAAGGCTGGGGCGAGATGGCTGAAGCATTGGGCGCATCGGTAGAACTGCTTGATTTCGGGATGAAATCCCCGATGGACGCCGGTGCGATCGAAGCACGCCTTCGCGCAGATACGGAACATAAGATCAAGGCAGTGCTCGCTGTACATGTGGACACCTCGACTTCGATCAAAAGCGATGTAGAGGCGGTGCGCGCCGCGCTTGACGCCGCTGGTCATCCGGCCCTTTTGATGGCCGATTGCATTGCCTCGCTGGGCTGTGATCGCTTTGAGATGGACGCCTGGGGCGTTGATGTGATGGTCACAGCCAGTCAAAAAGGGCTGATGTTGACACCCGGCTTGGCCATGGTCTTCTTCAACGATCATGCCGCAGAAATACGTGCTACGATGACCCGTGTCAGCCGTTATTGGGATTGGACCCCGCGTGCGCATCCCGAACATTTTTTCCAGTATTTCGGCGGCACTGCGCCGACGCATCACCTTTATGGTCTGCGCGTCTCACTCGACATGATGATGGCAGAGGGGATGGAAGCGATTTGGACCCGCCATGAAAAGCTCGCAAGCGCAATCTGGGCCGCCTGCGAGGCATGGGGGCAGGGCGGTCCTTTGAGTTTGAACGTGGAGAAACGCGCGCATCGATCTTGTGCGGTGACCGCTTTGCGCCTTGGCGGCCCAGATGGCACGCGCTTGCGCCGTTGGAGCGAACATCAGGCTGGCGTCACCCTTGGCATTGGTTTGGGCATGTCCGAGCCAAATGATCCCAAAGGCGATGGCTTTTTGCGCATTGGTCATATGGGGCATGTAAATGCGCATATGGTGCTGGGCACGCTCGCCTCTATTCAGGCGGGCTTTGATGCGCTTGATCTGCCTTATGGGGCCGGTGCTTTGGACACGGCAGCTAAATCGTTGGCGTCTTAGTGGCGCAAACGCGCGAGACTTCGATCCAGTAGTTTGATTGAAAAATGCACCGCACCGCTTAGTAAAAGTGCCGCGACAAAGCCTTTCGATGCCTAAATCACAACCATGATCCACATCAGATTAACCAGTGCCATGATCAAGCACATGCTTATGTAGTCTTCGACGCGGCCCTGCCTTTGATCTCTCATCTTGCCCTCTTCACTCAGTCACTGTCAGAGTAGCAAAGCAGACCTAAATGTCAGGTAAATTTTTCGCGGGTTATGCGTTCTGCGCCGCACTCAGCGCTTTTGGCAGCGCAGTCGAAACTAAATCCACCTCCGCATCAGGGCCGCAACTGATACGAATGCAACGATCCTGCGGGGCTACAAAGGGCATACGAACGAACACGCCTTGCTCAATCAGGCTCGCCAGCACAGCGCGCGCGAAATCGCCGTCCTTACCGCAATCGACAGCGACAAAATTTGTGGCAGAGGGCAGCACGCTCAGACCATTCTCTTCAGCAATCGTAGCAATACGCTCTTTGGATGCCTCAACCTGCTGTTGAATATCTCGCAGCCCTGCTTGATCGCGCAGCGCTGCGAGAGCGGCAAACTGCGCCAAACGGTTCATCCCGAAATGGTTGCGGATTTTCTCAAACGCACGGATCAATTCAGGCGCGCCCATCGCATAGCCCACACGCATACCCGCTAGCCCATACCCCTTTGAAAACGTGCGCATACGAATGACGCCGGGATGATCTATAGGCAGAGTCGGCACAGCGCTTTGCGGGGCAAGGTCGATATAGGCCTCGTCCAGAACCAACAGGCAGCCCTCGGGCAGGTTATCGGCCATATCCTCGATCACAGACCCTTCGTGCCACGTACCCATGGGATTGTCTGGGTTTGCAAGATAGATCAGCTTTGCACCACTCTCACGCGCTTTCGCAAGCAACGCATCGGGGTTCTCATAGTCCCTTTTGTAGGGCACCTTATGCAAGGTCCCGCCGAATCCGGTGACATGATAGTTGAACGTAGGATAGGCCCCTTCAGAGGTCACAACATGATCGCCATCCGTGACCATCAAGCGCACGAGATAGCCCAAAAGACCGTCAATTCCTTCGCCCACAACGATATTTTCAAGGCCAATCCCGTGATGTACGCCGAGCGCTGCACGTAAATCATGGCTTTCGGGTTCACCGTACATCCAAGTCTGATCTGCGCTGGCTTTGATCGCTTCCAGTACGGCTGCACTAGGACCAAAGCCGTTCTCATTTGCGCCAAGTCGCGCCTCAAATTGCGCACCACGTGCGCGTTCTTGGGCTTCGGGGCCAACAAAGGGCACGGAAGCAGGCAAGGTCTGGGCGAGTGCGGTATAGCGTGGATGTGTCATAGACAAAGGCGTAAGCGGTGGCGCTAAAGGGGGCAAGGTTGAAATTGTCGCCGCGCCTGCTTAGATGAGAATCATTCGCAACTAAAAGGGGGCGCATCATGAAACTGACCCGTAGAGGATTTATCGCCAGCGCGCTCGCCGCTGGCTCCGTGCGTGCACTGCCGCCAATCGTCAGCAAAGTGGGCGGACGCCGCATATTGACACTGGTTTACGACAAATCCCTCGGCATGATGCGCGCGGTTGAGAAAATTGTGCCCTAGGCACCCGAACGTAGCGTGCCCTAACGTTCCGCTTTTCTTAGACGGGCTATCGCGGCTAGCGTGAGCCACAGAAACAGGAGCTCGCCCATGCCACGCGTCACCACAACCATCCAAAACCACATTGCACATGTCGAGCTGACCCGCTCCGACAAAATGAACGCGGTGGATCCGGCCATGCTCGCGGCCATTATCGAAGCGGGCGAAGCCCTGCGCGACAATACAGATGTGCGTGCGGTGGTGCTTTCAGGGCAGGGCGATGCCTTCTGCGCTGGGCTCGACGTGGCAAGCTTTGCGGCACTTGCGGGTGGTGATCCTATGGACATCATGATGCCGCGCACGCATGGCCCCTCTAACGATTACCAACATGTGTGCATGATCTGGCGGCAGCTGGATGTCCCCGTAATCGCTGTGCTCCAAGGCGTGTGCTTTGGTGCGGGCCTGCAAATCGCGTCTGGTGCGGATATCCGCATTGCGGCGCCAAATACGCGCATGTCGATCCTTGAAATGAAATGGGGCCTTGTGCCGGATATGGGTGGCATGGTGCTTTGGCCAGCCTTGATGCGCGCGGATGTGTTGCGCCGCTTGACCTACACGGGCGAAGAATTCACAGGCGAGGCGGCAGAAGGCTACGGGCTGGTCACCGAGGTCAACGACACACCTTTAGAGCGCGCTTTAGAGCTGGCCAAGCTCATCGCCAGCAAAAGCCCGTCCGCGGTGCGTGCGGGCAAAGCTTTGGTCACTTACGCGCTGGAAAACGCGTCCGAAGCTGTCCTGTTGGAAGAATCCCGCGCGCAAGCTTCGTTGATCGGCAAGCCCGATCAAATGGAGGCGGTGATGGCCAACGTTCAGAAACGCCCACCCAATTTCGGGTGAACGATTTTTCTAAAAAAACAGCGACCTCTAACCAATTTCGGCCAAACGATCGAAGGCATCTTTCAACTTTGCCTCTTCCGCTTCGCGCAAGCTCAGGTTCTTGCGGGTTTCTTCCAATACCTCCGTAGGCGCGCTTTCAGCGAACTTGGGATTGTTCAGACGCCCGCGCAGACCGCCCAATTCTTTAGCTAATTTACCCAGCGTCTTCTCCAAACGCGCCTTTTCAGCCGCCACATCAATCACGCCTTCCAGAGGCAATCCAAACGTGCCGCCCGATGCCGCAAGCGCGACCGTACCCTTAGGCAGATCCTCCACATGCGCGATGCTCTCAATCCGCGCAAACCGCATGATCAAAGCTTCATTCTGCTCCCAAGCAGACTTGGCCGCATCGTCCATGCCCTTAACAACCAAGGGAATGAACGCACCAGCAGGCACATTCATTTGCGCGCGCGCAGAGCGGATCGCTTCGATCATCGCAACCGTCCAGCTGAGGTCCGCATCCGCTTGGCTATCGACCAGATCGGCGGCGGTATAGCTAGGCCATGGCGCGTGTACGATCATCGATGGGCGCGCTTTCTGGCCCCAGATTTCCTCGGTCACGAAGGGCATGATCGGGTGCAGCATGATCAGGATTTGATCCAGCGCCCAAGCATATGTTGCCTTGGTTTCCGCTGCTTCTTCTGGCGTGCCTTCGTCCATGACGGGCTTGGTGAACTCCAGATATTGCGA
The DNA here is from genome assembly GCF_018607995.1 of Planktotalea sp. Lineage (GTDB taxonomy): Bacteria > Pseudomonadota > Alphaproteobacteria > Rhodobacterales > Rhodobacteraceae > Planktotalea. The sequence goes on along the minus strand of NZ_JABBAL010000024.1, from coordinate 29,816 downwards.
GCAGAACGTGTTCCATGTGAACGCATAAAGCGCGTTGGCGGCATCGTTAAAGCGGTATGCCTCCAGTGCGTCATCCACCGTCTCGCGGGTCTTGGCGATCTCGCCTTTGATCCATTGGTTAAGCGGCAGTGTCGTTGCGGGGATCGCATCAGAATGCGCCACCTCAAACGTGCCTTTGAAATCACCATAAGTCGCGGCGTTCCAGAGTTTGGTCACGAAGTTGCGATAGCCCTCGATCCGTTTGGTGTCGAGCTTCAGCACACCACCTAAAGACGCCATCGACGCATTGGTAAAGCGCAGCGCGTCCGCGCCGTATTCGTCAATGATCTCAAGCGGATCCACCACGTTGCCCGTGGATTTGGACATCTTCTTGCCCTTCGCATCACGAACGAGGCCGTGCAGGTAGACCGTGTCGAAGGGCACTTCATCCACGACCGCGAGCTGCATCATCATCATGCGCGCGACCCAGAAGAACAGGATGTCTTGGCCTGTGATAAGCGTGGAGGTCGGGAAGTATTTGCTCAACTCCTCCGTCTGCTCAGGCCAGCCGAGCGTGCCGATAGGCCAAAGGCCAGAGGAGAACCATGTGTCGAGCACGTCAGGGTCGCGACGCAGTGCAACGCCATCACCAGCCATCGCCTGCGCTTCTGCTTCTGTTGCTGCGCAATACTGATTGTCATCGCCATCAAACCAAACCGGAACCTGATGCCCCCACCAAAGCTGACGCGAGATGCACCAAGGCTCGATATTCTCCAGCCAGTGGAAATACACCTTCTTGTCACTTTCAGGCATGATCTTCGTAGCACCTGAGCGCACAGCTTCCAAAGCGGGCTCAACAATTTTGGAGGTCTCAACGAACCATTGATCGGTCAGCATCGGCTCGATTACCACTTTAGAGCGGTCGCCAAAGGGCTGCATGATCGGCTTGGCCTCAACATACGGCACCTGCGTCACCGTCTCGTTGCCATCCTCATCCGTCGCAACGTGATCGACCATCACAGCCAGACCTTCAGCGGAAATATCCGCCACAACCTTCTTACGCGCCTCAAAGCGGTCCATGCCGCGATACTCATCCGGCACAAGGTTCATCGCAGCGATCATCGCCTCGTCAAACTCTTGCTCACCATTGGCAATCGCCTGCGCAATCGCAGCTTCCTCCGCATAGGGTTTGCCATCGGCGCGCATCGCAGCGCGTGTGTCCATAAGGTTATACATGGGTATGCCGCCACGCTTGGCGACTTGGTAGTCGTTGAAATCATGCGCGCCAGTGATCTTGACCGCACCTGATCCGAAATCCTTATCAGGATATTCATCCGTGATGATCGGGATCAGGCGGCGCAATTCTTTCGGACCAACCGGAATTTCGCATAGCTGGCCAACAATAGGAGCATACCGTTCGTCACTTGGATGCACGGCAACCGCGCCATCGCCAAGCATCGTCTCAGGGCGGGTCGTCGCGATGGAGATATAGTCGCGCTCTTCCTCAAGTGTGACGTTGCCGTCTTCGTCTTTCTCAACGTAGGTATAGGTCGCACCACCCGCGAGTGGGTATTTGAAGTGCCACATGTGGCCCGCCACTTCGATATTCTCGACCTCAAGATCGGAAATCGCTGTCTCAAAATGCGGATCCCAGTTCACCAAACGCTTGCCGCGATAGATGAGACCTTTGTTGTACATCTCAACAAAGACCTTGATCACCGCATCATGGAAATTACCGCCCGCCACGTCCGCAGGCGCGTTTGGCGCACCCGACATAGTGAAAGCTTCGCGATCCCAATCGCAAGACGCGCCAAGACGCTTGAGCTGGTTGATGATCGTACCGCCAGACTCACCTTTCCACTCCCACACTTTCTCAAGAAACGCATCGCGGCCCATTTCAACGCGCGTTGGCTGCTGGGTCTCGGCCAGTTTACGCTCAACCACCATCTGTGTGGCGATGCCTGCGTGATCCGTTCCGGGCTGCCACAGTGTGTCAAACCCCTGCATCCGCTTCCAGCGGATCAAGATATCCTGCAAGGTGTTGTTGAAGGCGTGGCCGATGTGCAGAACGCCCGTAACATTGGGCGGTGGGATCATGATGCAGAAGGTCGACGCTTCCGGCTTGGCATTCGCGCCCGCTTTGAAAGATCCGGCTTTTTCCCAAGCCTCATAGAGGCGGGTCTCTGCGCTCTGCGCGTCGAAATTCTTTTCCATTGCCATGGGTTTGGCGTCCTTCAAATCGAATGAGGTGTTGAAAGGGGTGATAAACAAAGCGTGCCCAAAGGAAAAGCCAATCTGGACATCTGATGTGCGTGGCTTAGGGTTATCTTTCACAGTGGCGCGCAACGCAGGGAGCACATCATGGAAAAATTCGGGAAAAGTCAGGCGGTCAAACGCACGGAAGATATCCGCTTTCTCACGGGTGAAGGGCGTTATGTAGATGATATCACGCCACAAAACGCGTTGTTTGGCGTGGTCTACCGCGCCCCCGTCGCACATGCTGACATTACTGCGCTGAACGTCGATGACGCGCGCGAAGCTGATGGCGTACACATGGTGCTCACCGCCAAGGACCTTGAAGATATGGGCGTCACCCTGCCCATGGCAGCCAGCCTTTTGAAAAAGCGCGATGGCAGTCGTGGGGATCGCACTGTGAGACCACTGTTAGCACAGGGACGTGTGCGTTTCGTCGGCGAACCCGTCGCGATGGTCTTTGCAGAGACCCTACAGCAAGCGAAAGACGCGGCTGAATTGATCGAATTCGACTATGACGAGCTGCCCGTGCATATGGACCTCGCAGCTGGGGGGGCACCTGTGCACGACATCGCCCCAAACAATATTGCGTTCGATTGGGTGCTGGGCCACGAGGATGCATTTGAAGCGGCCTTCAAAGCTGCCGCGCATCAGATTGATGTGGATATCGAGGACAACCGGATCATCGTCAACTCGATGGAGCCGCGTGGTTGCTATGCAGAGATCTCTGAGGGCCGTGTGCATGTGGCGCTCAACGGGCAGGGGGTGTGGGCACCGAAAGACCAGCTCGCCACGCATCTGGGGATGGCGCCTGAGGATATCCGCGTGACCAACCCCGACACGGGCGGCGGCTTTGGGATGAAAGCGATGATGTATCCCGAATACGCCATTTGCGCCGCCGCTGCGCGCACTTTGGGGCGGCCCGTGCGCTGGATGTCGGAACGCACGGAAGCCATGCTCAGCGACAATGCGGGGCGCGATCTCACCAGCCGTGTGCAAATGGGCTTTGATGTGGATCACAAGCTGGTCGCCTACAAAGTCCACTCCATCGCCAACATGGGCTCATATAATTCACAGTTCGCGCAACCCATTCAGACAGAACTCTTCTCCAAGGTCCTCACGGGGTGTTATGACGTGCAAGCGGTGTTCCTTCATGTGGAGGGCGTTTACACAAACACAACTCAAGTGGACGCATATCGCGGCGCCGGCCGTCCCGAAGCGATCTACGTGCTGGAACGCGCAATGGATTACGCCGCACGCACGATCGGCACGGATCCGTGGGAGCTACGTCGCCGCAATTTTATCGCACCCGATGCTTTCCCTTATGCGACGGCAGGACAAGTCACCTATGACGTCGGCGATTTCGGCCGCGTTTTGGGCGTTGCGCAAAATAAGTGCGACCTGACTGGCTTTGCAGATCGGCGCAACAAGAGCCAATCCGCAGGTAAATTGCGTGGCATGGGGCTTTGTTACTATATCGAAAGCATTTTGGGCGATCCTTCAGAAACATCAAAAGTGGTGTTCTTCGAGGAAGGGGATCGTGTGCGCATTTATGTCGGCACCCAAAGCAACGGGCAGGGCCATGAAACGGTTTATGCGCAGTTCTTGTCGGATCAAACGGGCATTGCGGCAGATAAGATTGACGTCATTCAAGGCGACAGTGACCTTATCGCGACGGGGGGTGGCACGGGTGGATCACGTTCCGTCACGGTGCAAAATACCGCAACCCTTGCGACTGTTGAAAAGATGATCGCCCAATTTACACCATTCTTAGCAGAGAAGATGGGCGTGAGCGAGGAGAGCATCATGTTTGATGATGAGGCCTTTAGAGCAGATGGCTCCAATGAGAGCTATACGATGGTAGAGGTTGCAGAATTGGCGCGCGCGGACGGGCGCGAGGATCTGTTGAACGTTGAGGCCCGCATCACGCTTGATGCTCGCTCTTTTCCCAATGGTGCTCATATCGCGGAGGTAGAGATCGATCCCGAAACCGGAGTTACCCAAGTGGATCGCTATACAGTCGTCGATGATTTTGGAAATCTTATCAACCCTATGCTGGTTGCAGGCCAAGTACATGGCGGCATCATTCAAGGCCTCGGGCAAGCGCTGACAGAACGGGTTGTCTATGACGAAGACGGCCAGCTCCTCACGGCAAGTTTTATGGACTACGCAATGCCGCGCGCAGATGATAGCCCAATGATTTCTTTCTCTACAGAAGCGGTGCCAACAGCCACTAATCCGATGGGCATGAAGGGCTGCGGTGAGGCGGGAACAGTCGGCGCTTTGGCGGCGATCGCCAACGCGGTTCAAGACGCGGTCGCACCACTCGGTATCGAAAAAGTTGATATGCCCTTCACCCCACATCGCATGTGGCAGATGATTTCAAAGGCAAACAAGGCGGGCTCTCTTGCGGCTGAGTAAACGCATATCCCTTTGGCTCAGCGGTGCTTTGCGCCGTCGCCGTCAAAGCCCGCGCACCGCAGCGCGCGCGGCCCAAACCCATGTGGTGATCTTTGATGGCACCATGTCTTCTTTGGATGACGGGTACGAAACCAACGCGGGGCGCACCTATAAGCTGCTCTGCGAAGCCGACCCTGACATGTTGCTTTATTATGAAGCGGGCGTGCAATGGCGCGGATTGCGCTCTGCGCCGGATGTAATGCTGGGGCGAGGGATCAATCGCCTAATTCGCCGCGCTTACGGGTTTCTCGCCTCGCGTTATCGCCCAGGAGATCGCATTTCTCTACTTGGCTACTCGCGTGGTGCCTTTGCTGTGCGCTCACTCGCGGGGGTGATTGATCGTGTAGGTTTGCTCACTGCTGCGCATTCAGAAGAAAGACATATACGCACAATTTATCGCATCTACGAAAGCGGTGAAGGACGCGTCGATCACGAAAATTTTGTGGCAGAGCATTGCCATGACAACGCCCCCATCGAAATGGTGGGTGTCTGGGATACGGTCAAAGCGCTTTGCAATGGTCTGCCTGTGTTCTGGCGGTGGAGTGCGCCCAAACATGCGTTTCACAACCGCGATCTGGGTCGCTCCATCCAGCACGGGTTTCACGCACTCGCGCGCGATGAAACACGCAACAGTTACACCCCTGTTTTGTGGACTTGCCCCGAAGATTGGCAAGGCCGCATCGAACAAGTTTGGTTTCCGGGCACCCACGGCGATGTGGGCGGCCAGCTTGGTGGCCTTGAAGCGGCACGCCCGCTCGCCAATATTCCGCTGGTCTGGATGTTAGAACGTATGGAAAGCTGTGGTTTGGTTTTTCCAGAAGACTGGCGCGCGCGTTTCACGCAGAATCCAAGGGCGGCTTCGGTCAGCACATGGCGCGGGTTTGGCAAGCTGTTCTTATTTCGCAAACGCCGCCGCATCGACAACGACATTTGCGAACGCATACATCATTCCGTCTACGCGCGTTAGCAGCGCGATCCGCCAACGCTAAGCGGTGGTCTAACCGCAGGCCTCAAACAACGCTGGCGCGGTGCGAGCAGCGTTTAATCAAGCGTTGTTTGGTTTCATAATGATGCAAGTGGTTGTTCCCAAAGCATAAAGCTTATTATCCGAAACCCCGCGAATTTCACCATGGGCAATCCCGGTCGAGCGGCCCGTGTGATCCGTGACGCCAATTGCATCAACCTCTGTGCCCAAAGGAATGGGGCGTAGGATATTCACCTTATACTCCAAGGTCGTATAGACGCTGCCTTTCGGAATCTTCGTCATCACAGCGCAAGCCATGGCACTGTCCAAAAGTGTGCCGTACCAGCCGCCATGCACTGTCCCCAAGGGATTGCAGTGATCAAAAAGCGGCGTGCCGCGAAACACGATTCGCCCGTCGCCGACAGCATTTAGTTTATAATTCAGAACTTTGCCGATGGGTGGCGCAGGATGCTTGCCGTCCAAAATACCTTGCATAAACGCCACGCCAGTGATGTCGAGCACCTCAGCGAGGGACATCAGATCATCAAGGCTTTGGGCGTAATGCATGGGCGCGGCTCCTTATTTCACGACCAAGCTAGAAGGCGTGAGCCCGCGCCGCAATCGTCAATTACGCAACGTTTTGCAGATCGATCTTCGGCGTGACCCCTAGCGCGTGACACACATCACGGGTCAACTCAGGACGGTTCAGTGTATAAAAATGGAATGCATCAACGCCGCCCTCCATCAGATCTGAACACAATTCCGTGCAAATCGCAGTTGCAAGTAGATCGCTGCGCCCATCGCGCTCTGCTGTCTCAAACGCGTCATTCAGCCACTGCGGGATCTCTGTGCCACACCGCTTCGCGAAATTGCGCGTGCCTTTCCAATTCTCGATTGGCAGAATGCCGGGCAGAATGGGCGCTGTGATCCCCGCTTTAACGCAGGCATCGCGAAAGCGGAAAAATGTGTCTGCCTCAAAGAAAAATTGAGTGATCGCTTCGCTCGCGCCCGCGTCCAGCTTGGCCTTGAGCCAATCAATATCCGCCTGCGCACTTGCCGCCTCTGGATGGCGGTCGGGATAGGCCCCGACGCGGATCTTGAAATCGCCCGTTGCGCTCAGCGCCTCAATCAGCTCGACAGAATTGGCAAACCCACCCTCAACAGGTGTGAACCTGTCCTGCCCTTTTGGCGCATCGCCACGCAAGGCTACGATTTCACGCACGCCTGCTTTGGCGAACTCTTTAGCAATTCCAAGGGTTTCTTCGCGTGTAGCGTTTACACAGGTCAAGTGTGCAGCCACGTTCAGGCCGCTTGATTTATGCAAGGTTGCGACCGCATCCCGGGTCAGATCACGCGTTGTGCCGCCCGCGCCGTAAGTGACGGAGACAAAGGTCGGATCAAGCGGGGATAAAACCTGCACTGTGTCCCAAAGCCGGAACGACGCCTCTAACGATTGCGGTGGAAAAAACTCGAATGAAACCTGAGGCGCGTTCATGATAACTGGATCCTTTATGAATTTCGCTCTTGTCGCACGAAGGTGATTGTGAAACAAATTCATATTACTCAAGACCTTCATGAGGCGCGCTCAGGTATGCATATTGAATTCAGACATCTTCGAACGATCAAAGCGATTCACGAGAATGGCGGACTGGCCAAGGCTGCAGATCAATTGCACATCACGCAAAGTGCGCTCAGCCATCAGATCAAGGGCTTGGAAGATCAGGCAGGTGTCGAACTTTTCGTGCGCCGTTCCAAGCCGATGAAGCTGTCTGCAGCGGGGTTTCGCCTGCTGCGTTTGGCCGAGAAAATCTTACCAGAAATTGATGCGATGCAGGCGGAATTCAGCGGTTTGCGCGATGGCAAATCGGGCCGTTTGCACATCGCCATTGAATGCCATGCTTGCTTTGAATGGCTCTTTCCTGTGCTCGAAGCGTTCCGCAAACTCTGGCCTGATGTGGATGTGGATATCAAACCTGGGCTTGCCTTTGACGCGTTACCTGCCCTGCAAAAGGAAGAGGTGGATCTGGTCGTCAGCTCCGACCCTGAGGACCTGAAGGGGGTCGAATTCAGCCATCTTTTTGATTACGCACCTGTTTTTGTGTCTTCTTCCCAGCACCCCTTGGCGCAAAAACCCTATATCGATGCAGAAGACTTCAGGGGGCAAACCTTGATTACATACCCCGTTGATCGCGCGCGCCTTGATATTTTTAGCCAGCTTTTGACGCCCGCCAAAGTCGAACCCGCCGCTATTCGGCAAGTGGAATTGACGGCCGTTATTCTTCTGCTCGTCGCCTCCAATCGCGGCATTTCCGTTCTGCCCGATTGGGTCGTGCGCGAGGTGAAATACTCCTCTGACTACGTGACACGCCCGCTCAGTGAAACGGGCCTTACCCGCCAACTTTTCGCGGCCACACGCGATGAAGATATCACCAAACCCTACATGTTGGATCTGATCCGTTTGGCCAAAGAAGAGGCCGCGAAATTGCAAAACGCTTAAGCGCTTGGCAAATGGCGCGTGCCTGCCTATACCGCGCGCCTAAACACCTCACATTTTAAGGACGATCCCGCCATGCAAGGCAGCGCAAATCTAAACGTGATGATAAAAGCGGCGCGCAGGGCCGGACGTAGCTTAGCCAAGGACTTTCGCGAAGTCGAAAATCTGCAAGTTTCGCGCAAAGGCGCCGGCGACTTCGTCAGCAAAGCGGACCTGTCTGCGGAAAAGATTATCAAAGAAGATTTGATGGACGCGCGGCCCACTTACGGTTGGCTCGCCGAAGAGGGTGGCGCAGATGAAGGCGCAGATCCGACACGTCGCTGGATCGTTGATCCTTTGGATGGCACTACGAATTTTCTACACGGCCTGCCGCATTGGGCTGTCTCTATTGCGCTCGAGCACAAAGGCCAGATCGTTGCGGGTGTTATTTATGACCCCACTAAAGACGAGATGTTTGTCGCCGAAAAAGGTGCGGGCGCTTGGATGAATGATCAACGCCTGCGTGTGTCTTCGCGTCATTCGATGATCGAGAGCCTGTTTGCGACAGGCATTCCTTTCGGTGGTCGCGCGGATTTACCCGAGACGATCAAAGATGTTGCCAAGATTGCACCCTCCGTTGCAGGTATTCGCCGCTTTGGTGCGGCTGCGCTTGACCTCGCCTATGTAGCTGCGGGCCGCTATGAAGGGTTTTGGGAGCGACGTTTGAATTCCTGGGACATGGCTGCGGGTCTTGTGATTGTGCGCGAAGCGGGTGGATTTATTGAGCCCTTGAACCCGAAAGGGGACATATTCGCAGACGGTGAAGTGATCTGTGCGAATGAAGCTATCTTCTCTACATTTGCAAAAGTGATCCGCTCTTAAGGTTTCGAATTGCTTGCGCAATCCGAATTAAGCGAGGGGCCAGCCCCTCGCGCTCCCAGAGGTATTTTTGGACCAAAAAAGTGGGATGGCGCAAAATGTCATGGCATTTGTCGATTTCGTTGCGGTGCAGGTGTGCATTCTGAGGGAAGGTGAAGTCTATGCGGATGTTGATTTCCTTTGTAGCTTTGTTTTTGTCAGTCGCTTTGTTGCAGCTGTCATCGGGCGGTGTTGGGCCGCTTGATGCTTTGTCTGGCATTGCACTAGGATTTAGTACGACGCAGATCGGCCTGTTAGGATCGGCCCATTTTGTCGGGTTTTTCATTGGTTGTTGGTGGGCCCCGCGTCTCATGGGAAGTGTCGGGCATAGTCGCGCGTTTGCGGCCTTTACCGCTTCGGGCGCGATTGGGTTGTTGGCCCATATGTTGATCATAGATCCCTACGCTTGGGCGTTGATGCGGACCGCATCCGGCTTGTGTGTCGCGGGTTGCTATACGGTGATCGAGGCGTGGTTGCAGGCCAAAGTGAACAATGAGACTCGCGGGCGTACGATGGGCGTGTACCGGATTGCCGATATGGGGGCGTCCTTGGTGGCGCAATTGATGATCGGGGTGCTCGAACCTGCGTCCTATGTGTCCTACAACTTGCTCGCGCTGTTGTGTTGCGCCGCACTTTTGCCGATGACTTTGACTAAAGTGAGCCAGCCCAAAACGCCAAGCGCGCCACGTTTGCGGCCAATGTTGGCGGTGGCACGATCACCTTTGGCAGCGGCAGGGGTGATTGTCGCCGCGCTTTCAAGTGCGTCCTTCAGGATGGTTGGACCGATTTATGGGCAAGAGGTTGGGTTGCGCCCCGATCAGATCGCCTATTTTCTTGCGGCTTTCGTTTTGGGCGGCGCTTTGGCGCAATATCCGATTGGCTGGCTTGCGGATAAGTTTGACCGACGTTGGGTCTTGATTGGATTGTCCGCCGCGGCTGTCATCAGTTGCATGGTGACCAATGTGATTGGGGCAGGGGGCACGGCTGCGATCATGGCGGGGGCTGTGTTCTTTGGCCTCACCACGTTCCCGATTTATTCGGTGGCTGTGGCGCACGCGCATGACTTCGCCTCCGATGATGAGCGGGTCGAATTGTCCGCTGCACTCATGTTCTTCTTTGCGCTTGGTGCGATTGCATCACCGCTGGTGTCGTCGACTTTGATCAATTTGTATGGGCCGTCGGCCTTGTTCATAATGATCGCGACTGGGCATTTGGTGCTGATCGCTTTCGGTCTGATCCGTATGCGCGCGCGCGATACTGTGGAGGACAAGACCCGCTATGTTTACGCGCCGCGCACATCATTTGTGATCGGGCGACTGGTCGGCAAGTCGCGCAAACGCGATTGAGGTCTGGCACCGCACATCGCGCTGGGCTAAACGGGGGAACGTTCACACAAAAGGCGCATCATGGCTCGGCATCTCATCACTTCGGCGATCCCTTATATCAATGGCATCAAACATCTTGGCAATCTGGTGGGCAGCCAATTGCCTGCGGATCTCTACGCACGGTTCCAGCGCGCGCGCGGGAATGAGGTTTTGTTCCTTTGCGCCACAGATGAGCACGGCACACCGGCTGAATTGGCCGCTGCGAAAGCGGGAAAACCTGTCGATGAGTACTGCGCTGAAATGTGGGCTGTGCAGGATGAGATCGCCAAGGGCTTTCGCATGTCGTTTGATCATTTTGGCCGTTCTTCATCTCAACAAAACCGCGACTTCACCCAGCACTTTGCAGGGCGTTTGGCGGATGAGGGCCTGATCGAGGAAGTCACGGAACAGCAGATTTATTCCAATACTGACGGGCGTTTTTTACCTGATCGCTATATCGAGGGCACATGCCCCAATTGCGGATTCGAGAGTGCGCGTGGCGATCAATGTGACAATTGCACCAAGCAGCTTGACCCGGTTGATTTGATCAATCCGTATTCAACGATCTCGGGTTCCACCGATCTGGAAATGCGCGAGACCAAGCATTTGTATCTGCGTCAAAGCCAAATGAAAGACCAGCTGAGCGAATGGATCGAGAGCAAAAACGATTGGCCTGTGCTGACCACCTCGATTGCGAAGAAGTGGTTGCATGATGGCGATGGTCTTCAGGATCGCGGGATCACGCGGGATCTGAGCTGGGGCGTGCCCGTGAAGCGCGGCACAGAGGATTGGCCGGGCATGGCGGGTAAGGTCTTTTATGTGTGGTTCGATGCGCCGATTGAATACATCGCTTGCGCCAAGGAATGGGCCGATGCCAATGGCAAGTCTGATGCGGATTGGCAGCGCTGGTGGCGCACCGATATGGGTGCGGAGGATGTGCGTTACACCCAGTTCATGGGCAAGGATAACATTCCTTTTCATACATTGAGCTTCCCTGTGACGATTCTAGGCTCAGGCGAGCCATGGAAGCTAGTCGATTACATCAAGGGCTTGAATTACCTCAATTATGATGGCGGTCAGTTCTCTACCTCGCGCGGGCGCGGTGTGTTTATGGATCAAGCCTTGGCGATCTTGCCAAGCGATTATTGGCGTTGGTGGCTCTTGAGCCACGTGCCAGAAAGCAGCGATAGCGAATTTACGTGGGAGAATTTCCAAGCCTCTGTAAATAAGGATCTCGCGGATGTGCTTGGTAACTTTGTCTCGCGCGTGACCAAATTCTGCCGCTCCAAATTCGGCGAAGTGGTGCCGGAGGGCGGTAAATGGGGCGAACAGGAAGAGGCTTTGATCGCGGAGCTGACAACTCGTGTGCGCGCTTATGAGGGCCACATGGATGCCATGGAAGTGCGCAAATCCGCGTCTGAATTGCGCGCGATCTGGGTGGCGGGTAATGAGTATTTGCAAACGGCGGCACCTTGGGTGACGTTCAAAGAGGACCCCGAAAAGGCGGCGGCGCAGATCCGTTTGGCTTTGAACTTGATCCGTCTTTACGCGGTTCTGTCAGCGCCGTTCATTCCCGATGCGGCAGAAGATTTGATGAAAGCGATGCACACGGAAGATGCAGAGTGGCCGGATGATATCAGCGCGGCGCTTGGCAGTTTGGCTGTGGGGGACGCGTTTACTGTGCCCGATGTGACCTTCCGCAAGATCACTGATGACGAGCGTGAAGAGTGGCAGGCACGTTTCGCAGGTACACGCGACTAGAGGCCGAGTATGCTACGCAGCGATGGCAGGATCAGCGCCGCAAGAACACCAATCGCGGCACCTAGCCCGAAGCGCACGAAAGCTGTACCAAAACGAGGGGCCGCGACGCTCAGCACACCGCACACAAGGGCGTAAAAGCCGAGAACTGTAATATCCATGCGCGTAACTTAGCAGAGGCGCGCAGTTTTTTCACCTCTTAAGTACGCCAAACGCCCCGCGCAGCATGGAGTGCTGGCAGGGAGGCGTGGTTGTGGGGCGGTAAACGGTGTGGCAGGCCTGCCGAGAACGTATCTGTTGATCACATCCAAAGCAGCGCTTTGGGTCTGTTTTAAAACAAGGGCACCTTGACCGGAATGTTTACCGTTGGTCTTAAACAAGATGGGATCGTGGATCGTGCCGTTCTTGAGCTCAGGCTCTGTTTTAGCGTATTGCGCGTTAACACACTGAGAAGGATGCGCGCGGTGAGCAGGGCATGACGCAAACACATCCAGAGTTACGCGTGGATTTCGTGAACGGCCCTGTCGCGCATCGCCTCCGCTTTGGCGGCGGGCGCGGGCAGGACTTGCCCAAGGCGATGGGCCTACGCGCGGGTAAGACTCCCACGGTGATTGATGCAACGGCGGGTCTTGGACGCGATGCGTTTTTGCTGGCCTCTTTGGGGGCGGATGTGACGCTGATCGAACGCTCCCCCAAGATGCACGCGTTGCTTGAAGACGCGATGGCGCGCGCGACGCAAGAGGGGGGCGATTTCGGAGAGATTATGGCGCGCATGACTCTGCTTCACGGCGACGCAAAAGATCTCTTGTCTAATTTGATAGCCGACGCGATCTTAATCGATCCGATGCATCCGCCGCGTAAGAATTCTGCACTGGTGAAACGTGAATTGCGTCAAGTGCGCGAGATTGTTGGGACGGATGAAGACGCCGCTGATTTACTGCGCGTGGCTTTAGAGTGTGCGCAAAAACGCGTGGTTTTGAAGTGGCCCGCAAAGGCTGATCCAATCGCAGATGTGCGAGCGTGTTCTCATCAAATCATAGGAAAATCAACGCGCTATGATGTGTTTATGATTGCCTAACTCGCGTCTTTCCAGGTGACCGGAGTGACGTATACGATGCTGTCATCTGCGCTCAGCATCACGTCGCCCTCTTGGATATTCACCTGCACTTTCATCGACCGATTGGCGAGTTCGGCCAAATTTTGTGTGTCGCTTTGCGCAAGGTTCACGACCTTCAGATTATCAAAACGCGTCGTGCTGTTCTTGATCTTATCCCACCACATTTCCGCGGTGGAGCCATAGGCATAAACGATCACCTGTTTTGATTTCCCACTGGATTGACGCACGATCTTTTCGCTGGGCAGGCCAAGCGCGACCCAAAGCTCTAGTTCACCACTTAGGGATTTTTGCCAGATATCGGGTTCATCGTCGGAGGAGAGGCCCTTGGTCATTTCCAGATGCTCGTGAGCGTTAAGCGCGAAGGCCAGCACACGTACCATCAAGCGTTCATCGGTTTCGGATGGATGCTTGGCGATGGTGAGCTTGTGGGTCTCGTAATAATGCTGATCCATGTCAGAGATGGAGATTTCGACTTTATAAATTGTAGATTTCTGCGCCATTATGCGTGCCACCTTTGTGAAGTTGGGGCTGCGTAATGTGTTTGGAGGAAGATGGGAAGAGGAGCGGGGATGCCCGATCGGCCCCATCTGTTCCTGAGTTATCAGAAAAATACTTGCTATAATAGTGAACAAATTAGGCTGGAAAGGGCGGTTCGTAACATCGTGAACTCTTTATAGTTATTAAAATAGTTATGAAAATCAGCACCTAAAAACTGAAAGTAGCATAGGGAGGAACTTGCTCAAAGAAGAAGAGTGCCTTCGGCCATTTTGGAAAAACAGATACTTGCCGATTACGGTCCTTTCTAAAGAACCTATGGGTTGTGCTTATCGCCCCTTGCCACAAACCCCCACCCCGACTATACGCCCGCAAGGGGCAAACCGTGCCACGTACGAATCAATTATACGCCGTGTTCGGCCACTCCCGTCGCTGGGGGTCGCATCCGGCAAAGGAGAAGCGACATGAAACTGAATGAACTGCACGACAATCCAGGTGCCACGAAAAAACGCAAGCGTATTGGTCGCGGTGTTGGTTCCGGCATGGGTAAGACTGGTGGCCGTGGTATCAAAGGTCAAAAATCCCGCTCAGGTGTAGCGATCAAGGGTTTTGAGGGTGGCCAGATGCCTCTCTACCAACGTCTTCCAAAGCGTGGTTTCAACAACATCAACGCCAAAACACACTCCGTTGTGAACTTGGGCTTGATCCAGAAATTTGTAGACGCAGGCAAGATCGACGCGAAAGCAGCGATCACCGAGGAAAGCCTTGTAGCTTCCGGCCTCGTACGTCGTATCAAAGACGGTATTCGCGTGCTGGCGAAGGGTGAAGTGACGACCAAGCTGAATATCACAGTGACAGGTGCTTCTAAAGCAGCGGTCGATGCGGTGGAAAAAGCGGGTGGCTCACTGACGGTCACAAAAGTACCAGCGGCTGAATAAGAGGTTGTGACGGGGCAGTCTAGCCCCTAAGTAACTTGAGACGTTTTCCTAAATGCTGCCTTGCGCCGAAAACGCACAGGGCGGCGTTTTACATTCAAAAGAGAGCCGTTCATGGTATCCGCAGCAGAACAAATGGCAGCCAACACAAGTTGGGCCGCCCTTGGCAAAGCCACTGATCTTCGCAATCGCATCCTTTTCACGCTAGGTTTGCTCATCGTTTATCGATTGGGCACGTTTATTCCGGTTCCTGGAATTGATGGCGCCGCGCTGCGTGAATTTATGGAAAGCGCAGGGCAGGGCATTGGTGGTATGGTGTCCATGTTCACAGGTGGTGCTTTGGGCCGCATGGGCATCTTTGCTCTGGGCATTATGCCTTATATCTCGGCCTCTATTATTGTGCAGTTGCTCACCTCCATGGTGCCGCAGCTTGAGCAATTGAAGAAAGAGGGCCAGCAGGGCCAGAAGAAGATCAACCAATACACGCGCTACGGCACGGTGGCTTTGGCGACGATGCAGGCTTATGGCCTTGCGGTGTCGCTGGAAGCAGGTGGTTTGGTCACTGAGGGCGGTCTTTATTTCCGCGCGGCATGTCTGATCACGCTCGTTGGCGGCACAATGTTCCTTATGTGGCTGGGTGAGCAGATTACTGCACGCGGAATCGGCAACGGTATTTCTTTGATCATCTTCGTCGGTATTATTGCCGAAGTTCCAGCCGCTTTGGCGCAGTTCTTCGCATCAGGGCGTTCCGGTGCGATCTCTCCTGCGGTTATCGTCGGTGTTATTTTGATGGTGGTCGTCACCATTGCCTTTGTGGTGTTTATGGAGCGCGCTTTGCGCAAGATCCATATCCAGTATCCGCGTCGTCAAGTTGGTATGCGCGTGCAGGAAGGCTCATCCTCGCATTTGCCAGTTAAGGTAAATCCAGCGGGCGTTATCCCGGCGATCTTCGCATCTTCATTGCTACTGCTACCTGCGACAATTTCGACATTCTCGGGCAATTCCACGGGTCCGGTGATGTCCACGTTGCTTGCGTACTTCGGCCCTGGTCAGCCGCTTTATCTATTGTTCTTCGCGGCGATGATCGTCTTCTTCACTTTCTTTTATACATTCAATGTCAGCTTCAAAGTCGATGATGTTGCGGATAACTTGAAGAACCAGAACGGTTTTGTGCCAGGCGTACGTCCAGGTAAGAAAACCGCTGAATACCTCGACTTCGTGGTCTCTCGACTCTTGGTACTTGGTTCTGCTTACCTGACTTTGGTGTGCTTACTGCCAGAAATCATCCGCGGCCAATTCGCCATACCGTTTTATTTCGGTGGAACGTCGGTTTTGATCGTTGTATCGGTGACAATGGATACAATTCAACAGGTGCAGAGTCACTTACTCGCACATCAGTATGAAGGTCTGATCCAGAAATCACAGCTGCGCGGTAAGGGTGGCAAAGGACGTAAAAAACGGAGTCCAATTCGCCGATGACACATATTATTCTTCTAGGACCACCCGGAGCGGGTAAAGGTACTCAAGCTCAAATGCTCGTAGAAGACCGCAATATGATCCAGCTTAGTACTGGTGACATGCTGCGCGAAGCCAAAGATAGCGGCACAGAAATGGGCAAGATCGTGGCGGATGTTATGGCGCGCGGAGATTTGGTCACGGACGAGACTGTGATTGGTCTGATCCGCGAGAAGCTTGAAGGCGATAAGGCTGGCGGTTTCATATTTGACGGTTTTCCACGCACATTAGCGCAAGCGGATGCATTGACTGGATTGATGGCGGAGCAGGGCGAAGTTCTGGATCATGCGATTGAATTGCAAGTGGATGACGACGTTTTGGTTGATCGCATTGTTGGCCGTGCGGCTGATGCTGTCGCTGCTGGTGGCACTGCGCGTGCGGACGACAACGCGGAAAGCCTGAAGATCCGCTTGATGGCGTACTACAAGCAAACGTCACCGCTTATTGGCTATTATCATGCGAAAGGTTTGCTGAAAGGCGTTGATGGCCTTGGCACGATGGATGGCGTTAAGGCAGAGATCGCGGGTGTTTTGGACGCCTGAACCGCACTTAGCTTGAGGACCTATTGACCCTCTTCGCAAAAGGTCCTAACCACCGCTATCTCTAACGAGAATCAACCGTCGGATCTGGGGTAGCTACCCTTATTTGACAGATCACCTGATCAGCTTAATCCCTCGGCTAAATTGCCCAGGGTTTTATGTTGTAAAAAAGGGTCCGGCATTACGGACTCGCAACGAAAAGGAAGTCCACACGTGGCACGTATTGCCGGCGTAAACATCCCGACCCATAAGCGGGTCCCGATCGCCCTCACATATATCACTGGCATTGGCCCTGCCTCTGCCAAAGCAATCTGCGAAGCTGTTAAAATCGACGAAACGCGTCGTGTAAACGAGCTCTCAGATGCGGAAGTTCTCGCGGTTCGCGAGCACATCGACGCAACGTACAACGTTGAAGGCGACCTTCGCCGTGAGACGCAGATGAACATCAAACGTTTGATGGACCTTGGTTGTTATCGAGGCCTGCGTCACCGCCGTAACCTGCCAGTTCGTGGTCAGCGCACATCTACAAATGCTCGTACTCGCAAAGGTCCTGCAAAGGCCATTGCTGGTAAGAAGAAGTAAGGGAGGACTGACTAATGGCACGCGAAGCTAAACGCACCAAAAAGAAGGTCTCCAAGAACATCGCCGCTGGCGTTGCTCACGTGAACTCTTCGTTCAACAACACTAAGATTCTTATCTCTGACGTTCAGGGTAACGCAATTTCTTGGTCATCTGCGGGCACGATGGGCTTTAAGGGCTCACGTAAGTCCACGCCATATGCGGCGCAGATGGCTGCTGAAGACGCTGGCCGCAAGGCTGCTGAGCATGGCGTGAAGACGCTGGAAGTTGAAGTTCAGGGCCCAGGCTCTGGTCGCGAGAGCGCACTTCGTGCACTTGCAGCGGCAGGCTTCAACATCACTTCCATTCGCGACGTGACTCCTATGGCTCACAACGGTTGCCGCCCACCAAAGCGCCGCCGCGTCTAAGCACTGATTTCTATGGTAGAGGCTGCGTGTCTGCGCGGCCTCTGCTTCGTCATTTTAACCTCGAGCGTTTTGGTCTTTTGGACATGAGGTCGAAACAAGGATGGAGGGACGTATGATCCACAAAAATTGGGCAGAATTAATTAAGCCAACACAGCTTGATGTAAAGCCAGGAAACGACGCTGGTCGTCAAGCAACGGTTGTTGCAGAACCTCTTGAGCGCGGCTTTGGCCTCACGCTTGGTAACGCGCTGCGCCGTGTATTGATGAGCTCGCTTCAGGGCGCAGCAATCACATCCGTACAAATCGACAACGTTTTGCACGAGTTTTCTTCGGTAGCCGGCGTTCGCGAAGATGTCACAGACATCGTTTTGAACCTCAAAGGCGTGTCCTTGCGCATGGAAGTTGAAGGGCCAAAGCGTCTTTCAATCAATGCAAAGGGCCCAGGCATTGTCACCGCGGGTGACATTTCCGACAGTGCTGGAATCGAAGTTCTCAACCGCGAGCACGTAATCTGCCACCTCGACGATGGTGCAGATGTGTACATGGAACTGACTGTGAATACGGGCAAGGGCTATGTGGCTGCTGAGAAGAATAAGCCAGAAGACGCGCCAATCGGTCTTATCCCGATCGATGCGATCTACTCGCCTGTTAAGAAAGTGTCTTATGACGTGCAGCCGACCCGCGAAGGTCAGGTGCTCGATTATGACAAGCTGACGATGAAAGTCGAAACAGACGGCTCTTTGACGCCTGATGACGCGGTTGCTTACGCGGCGCGCATTTTGCAAGATCAGCTGTCTATCTTCGTGAACTTCGATGAGCCCGAGTCCGCATCCGCGAAGGATGAGGACGATGGTCTTGAGTTCAACCCACTTCTGCTGAAGAAAGTGGACGAGCTGGAGCTTTCCGTACGTTCCGCGAACTGCTTGAAGAACGACAACATCGTTTACATCGGCGATCTGATCCAGAAAACCGAAGCAGAAATGCTGCGCACGCCAAACTTCGGCCGCAAGTCTTTGAACGAGATCAAAGAAGTGCTGTCAGGTATGGGCTTGCACCTTGGCATGGACGTCGAGGACTGGCCACCGGACAACATCGAAGATCTTGCGAAGAAATTCGAAGACGCCTTTTAAGAATTGGTAAGGTGCGTCATAAGACGCACCTTACTTTACGACCCGGGCACATCGCCCCAAGGAGAGTAGTGGAGTACGCATCCGCTGCCAGACAAAGCAAAAACAGCCCGTAGAGGGCACATTATTGGAGAAGACACATGCGTCACGCAAAAGGTTACCGCCGCCTAAACCGTACTCACGAGCACCGTAAAGCGCTCTGGGCGAACATGGCAGGCTCGCTCATCGAGCATGAGCAAATCAAAACAACGCTTCCTAAAGCTAAAGAGCTGAAGCGTATCATGGATAAGATCATCACACTTGGCAAACGCGGCGATCTGCACGCGCGTCGTCAGGCTGCGGCTCAGCTGAAGGAAGACAAGGACGTTGCAAAACTGTTCGAAATCCTCGGCCCACGCTACGCAGACCGCCCAGGTGGCTACACACGCGTTCTCAAAGCGGGCTTCCGCTACGGTGATATGGCACCAATGGCGATCATCGAATTGGTTGACCGCGACGTTGACGCGAAAGGCGCGGCTGACAAAGCGCGCGTTGCAGCGGAAGCAGACACGGACGAGTAAGCCACTGGCTTAACGGTTTAAGATTTAGAAAGGCCCTCGCGTGATGCGGGGGCTTTTTGCGTTTGCGGAGTGGGAGGGAGTACGAAACGTAAAATCTGCTTCTCGCCCTTACTTACAATCAGCCACAGCTCTCTGAAGCGGCTTTGCCAGCGTCAGACTTGTTTTATTCGTCGATTTGTAACCACAGCTTTCGTAGAATTTCTTAGCCGTTTTGGTGCTTTCCAATACGCATTCTCGACTGCCCACTTCGACAGCCACACTCTCTAAAGATTCGAGTAACGCTTTGCTTACGCTAGAGAACCGAGCATCAGGTAGAACGTAATTCAGCAAGACTTCTCCATCGTGATCTACCATTCCGACCCCAATAATTTCACTGGCTTTTACACCTACGAGCACGGTCGCATCGCCGCGCATGAGCCATTCCCCCCATGACGTTTCTGTCTTGTTGGACAACCAATCCGCAACTTCTCGGGCATCACCTTCATGATCTGCGACGCATAATTCGGAGATTGATCGGCGCACCACATTGATTGCTTCAGCTCCATCGGCATCACATCCTTTACGAATAATGATTTTCATCCATCCATCCTTTAGCTTGGCTTGGTGATGATAAAGAAAAGCCGTTGCGCAACAATGGTAACTTCGTCCGCATAGCAGCCGTTCAACAACTTTTAAAAAGCCCCCATCTTCAAGCTGAGTAAGGGCGCGTGTAGGCTGCATTCAGCGCATTATTTTGTGAAAATTGAAGATGTTCCGCAGCTATTAGGCCATATTCGTATAAATGCCGCATATTTATACGTATTTTTAGGTTTTTTGCGTCATTCTCGCATGTCGCATCCGCTACTAAAGTCACCAACCCCAGCAGGAAAGCCCCAAAATGACCGCCACCCACGTCTACCAATCCATTGCACGCGCGACCCACGAGCATGGTGTCGATACTATGTTCGGCCTCATGGGGGATGCGAACCTCTTTATGGTGGACGCTTTCGTGCGTGAACGGAATGGTCGCTTTATCCCAGCCGCGCATGAGGGCAGTGCGGTCTTGATGGCGCTGGCTTATGCGCATGTGTCGGGCAAAGTGGGCGTGGCGACGATCACTCATGGGCCAGCACTGACCAATGCGATGACCGCGTTGACCGAAGCGGCGCGGGGACATGTGGCGATGGTTATTCTTGTGGGGGACACGCCCGTTGATAATCCGCGTCATCTGCAAAGCATTGATCAACGCGAGGTCGTCAAAGCTAGTGGGGCAGGGTTCGAACAACTCCGCTCGCCCGCGACCACGGGGAAGGACGTTGCGCGCGCCTTTTATCGCGCTCAGGTGGAACGTCGCCCGATCGTGCTGAACATGCCTGCGGATTTTATGTGGCAAGAGGTGACGCATGACATGCAAGTGCTTGATGTGTTCACAGCACCCGGTGGCGTGGCTGAGGGGGATACGTTGGACAATGCGATTGGGATGATCGCCTCTGCACGGCGGCCTTTGATCCTTGCGGGGGCGGGTGCGAATCATGCGCGGGATCAACTGATTGCGCTGGCGGATCGTTTGGAAGCACCACTGGCGACAACCCTGAAAGCCAAGGGGTTGTTCAACGACCATCCCTATAACATCGACATCTTCGGCACGCTGTCCACGCCAGCCGCTTATGATCTTATCGCGCAATCGGATTGCATCATTTGTTTCGGAACCGCCTTGCATGATTTCACCACGGACCGTGGTAAGTTGATGAAAGACAAGCGCATCGTGCAGATCGATGTGGAGCCTGAAGCGATTGGCGGTGGCCTGCATCCTGACGCGGCTTTGGTGGCGGATGCGGGGCTGACGGCAGAAACGATCCTGTGGTGGCTGAACGAGGCGGAGATCGCGGCAAGTGGGTTTACCCGCGAACTGGATGTGCCCGCATTGACTGCGCATCCGGTTGGGTCACAAAAGAACACCGAAGGCTTTGTGAATTACGTTCATGCTTTGGGTCGCTTGGAAGAGGCTTTGCCGAAGGATCGTGTCCTGGTCTCTGATGGCGGGCGTTTCATGACTGAGGTCTGGTGCCGCATTTCTGCGCCGAACCCGCAAAGCTTTGTCGCGACTGTGAATTTCGGTGCGATTGGCTTGGGCTTGCAAGAAGCGATTGGCGCAGGGCTTGGCGCACCCGAACGCCCTGTGGTGATGTTTAGCGGCGATGGTGGCTTTATGATGGGGGGCATCAATGAGTTTAACACGGCTGTGCGTCTTGGGCTCGATCTGATTGTGATCATCGCGAACGATTCCGCGTATGGGGCGGAACATATTCAGTTTATCGATCGCAAAATGGACCCAAGCCTGACAGAATTTAACTGGCCCTCTTTTGCAGAGGTAGCGCGTTCCTTGGGTGGGGAGGGTGTCGAGGTGTCCTCCAAGTATGAGTTGGAGAGCGCGATTGAAGCGATGACAGCCCGCAAGGGCCCGTTCTTGATGGAGCTGAAACTTGATCCAAATGATGTGCCCCGCATGCGGATATAAAGCGTCGCGGGGCTCAAAAAAGCCTAGTCGATCTTGACCCAATTCACCGTCAGATCCGTCCCTGCGGCTGAAAATAGCTTGGCAATTGCGCAGTATTTGGCGGTTTCAACACCGACATGATCCAAGTCCGCTTGGGACGCCTCGGTTTTGCAATTCACCGTCAAAGTGATTGCAGGAAACGGTACGTCGATTTCTTCCTGCATCAGCACGCCACGCCGATCAAACTTGCAATCTGCATCAATCGTGACCTCGCCCAGCTCGACGCCCAAACGATGTGCGTTCTTGTGGCCAATCACATTTGTGCAAGCGATCAAAGCGGTCATCGCGGCTTCGGTTGGCGTGGGGCCGAGGTTAGTGCCATCGCGCTCAAGCGGTTCGTCGATCACAACGTGCAAATCACGTACAGGGATTTCTGTGCGCGAGTGTGTTGGGCACTGCGCGGTCGCGCGGTAGGTGACGACGGTTTTCATTTTGATGGCCATGCTTTGGCTCCTTTTCAGCGTGTGAGCAAATCTTCTAGACTGAGACGCGCAGCAAACCTTTGCGTAGCGCTGACTCAGCTTAAGCCATAATATTGCATAGAAAATTCGATTTGGCTTGGGTTTTGTGATTGAATTATGCCCCTTGGCGGACCAGAACGATCTGGGTGTTGCCGGCACCACAGGTGATATGATCAGGTGCCGCTTTAACAGCGCTTGCAAAGCGGGAGGCAAACCAAATACTTTTGCGTAAATGCGCGAAAGGAATAGGGCGATGAAGCAACGTAAACTGGGACAAAACGGGCCAACGGTCAGTGCAATCGGCTATGGAGCGATGTCGTTCACGGATTTTTACGGGCCTGCGGATGATGCGGAGTCTGCACGTGTTCTGGATACCTGTCTGGAGTTGGGGATCACGCATTTGGATACGTCTAACGCCTATGGCATGGGGCGCTCTGAAACAGTGATCGGCGATTGGCTGCGCGCGCGTGGTGGTGAAACTCCGTTCACAATCGCTACCAAAGTTGGCATAACACGTGATCCTGAGCATCGTTTTAACAACGCGCCCGAGCACCTTACACAAGAGCTGGATGACAGCCTGAAACGTCTCGGTGTTGAGGCGATTGATCTTTATTATTTGCATCGTCGTGACCTTCGCCACGAGATCGAAGAGGTGACAGAAACCATGGCCGGTTTTGTCAAAGCGGGTAAGATCAAAGCCATCGGTTACTCCGAAATCGCGCCCTCGTCTTTGCGTCGCGCTCATGCGGTGCACGCGATTGCGGCGGTTCAATCGGAATATTCGCTGTCAACACGCTCGCCCGAGCTGGGTTTGATCCAGACCTGCGCTGACATTGGTGCGTCTTTGGTGGCCTTTTCGCCGGTGGGGCGCAGCTTGCTTACCGATCGGCCACATAGTCTGGCGGCGGTTCAAGACATGCCGTTCCTCAAAGGAAATCCGCGCTTTATGGAGCCTCATCTGAGTGCGAACCATAGCTACAATGCCAATTTCTGTGCGCTTGCGGCGGACATGGGGATGTCGGCTGCGACGCTCGCGCTGGCTTGGGTCTTGCATCAAGGGCCAGAGGTGATTGCCATCCCCGGTACGCGCAGCATCGCGCATTTGAAAGAACTGGCAGCAGGCGGTGAAATGGACCTCTCCCAAGAGGATATCGCGCGGATCGAAGTGGTCTTGCCTGTGGGCT
Organism: Planktotalea sp.; assembly: GCF_018607995.1. Lineage (GTDB taxonomy): Bacteria > Pseudomonadota > Alphaproteobacteria > Rhodobacterales > Rhodobacteraceae > Planktotalea. The sequence goes on along the minus strand of NZ_JABBAL010000024.1, from coordinate 6,193 downwards.
GGGCGCATGGGGATCGTTATTCCGCAGCGCAGTGGGTTGGGCCAGAGCGGTATTGCTAAAGCGCAATGGCGCATCACTTTGAATATTGAGGAACATGAGCCATGAGCGATCAGAGCAACCGTAAGCAATCCATCGTCACGCGCGTGGCGCAGGCCTTGCATTTTGTGGAGGCGGAAACAGGCGCGGTCGTGCCAGCGATCCAGCCCGCTGCCACCTATGCGCGTGATGAGAATTACGAAGTGCGCAAGCCCTATTGGTATCGCCGCGATGGCAGCCAAACGACGGCACATGCAGAGGCGATCATTGCAGAACTCGAGAATGGTGCAGATTCGCTCTTGTTCTCGTCAGGCATGTCGGCTTGCACTGCCGTGATTGAACACCTGCCCACAGGCGCGCATGTGGTCGTGCCCAAGGTCATGTATCATGGTGTTTTGCAGCAAGTTCAGAACTACGAGAAGAACAAACGTATCACCGTTAGTTATTATACTGCGGGCAATCTAGGAGAGTTGGTGAGTGCTGCACGGGCAGGGGAAACGCAACTTGTTTGGGTGGAAACGCCCAACAATCCCAACTGGGAAGTGACCGACATTGCCGCCGCCGCAGAGATTGCCCATGAGGCGGGTGCCAAACTGATCGCAGATTGCACCGCAACGCCGCCCTCTATGACTCGTGCGCTGGAGTTGGGGGCTGACATCTCTTTCCACTCGGCCACCAAATACCTTAACGGCCATTCTGATATCACGGCTGGGGTTCTGTCGGTGAAAGAGACCGGACAATTCTGGGATGACATCGCCATGGTGCGCAAATTGCAGGGCACGGTGCTGCATTCGCAAGATGCGTGGCTCTTGATCCGTGGCATGCGCACCTTGTTTCTGAGGGTGGAGCGGTCTTGCAAAAACGCAATGGCGATAGCGACTCATTTTGAGGGGCATCCCCATATCGAGGCGGTATTGTATCCCGGCCTTGCCTCTGATCCGGGGCATGAGGTTGCCAAGCGCCAGACAGGTGGGCAATTCGGGGGGATGATGTCGATCATCATCAAAGGCACGGAACAAACGGCGGTTGATGTGACCCGATTTTGCGAGTTGTTTTATCCTGCGACATCGCTTGGTGGAGTGGAAAGTCTGGTGGAGCACCGTAAAACCGTGTCCGGCGAAGGCTTCCCTGTGCATCCGCGTTTGCTGCGTCTGTCGATCGGGATCGAAGAGGCAGATGATCTAATTTACGATCTGGAACAAGCCTTGGTGCGCGCGTGTGGTTAACTGTGAATGCCCCTGCAGATTGCGAGAGACAATGAGGCTTTACCGGGCCTTTGGTCGAAGGCTTTGAGTGTTTCATCAAGCACGGTCGCCTTCATTTTGCGTGAGACCGCATATGTTGCACAAATCGAGTGTTGGGTTTCACGGTTGAATCCAGGGTGATAGCTTGAGGCATGAGCCGTTGGGCCCCTACGAAGTACAAGATTACAAATTGGCCGTTTTACAATGACAGTTTAAAGTGGCGCAGTTCGTTGTAATTTCGCTTCGATCCAGTGATGTCTTGGAGCTCGCAGCCAAGCGGCAAGAGGGGTCGGTAACAGTAATAAAATGATGCAGCTATTCAAACTTGTTTGGTAGTCTCCCCCTTTATGGGGTCCAACCGTAAAATTTATGCGGTTGCTTTTATCTTCATAGCGGGTGTTTTGCCGCCGATGCCCATGTTGGGTCGCTCGTTGTTCTAAGTCCAGAGCCATTTAGCTGCTTGGTCCTGTGCCTTAGGAATGTAGTGATCTTCGCTGTTCGCGAATTCTGTTGAAAAACTCTTCCTTGATCGGAAGCTCATTCACTGGTTTAAATGCCATATTGATTGGAGGATTTGGCGATGATGGGTCCAAAGCAGAAAGCGCAAGGCGCGCAGTTTTATGAGTTTTCGCTGGAAGATCATGTTCCCAAATATCACCTCTAGCGCTCGATTGATCGGTTTGTTGATCTGAGTGACATTCGCCAGTGTGTTGCCGAGTTTTATAGCCTCACGGGCTGTCCGTTGATTGATCCTGAGATTTTTGGATCTGCATGCTGTGGGTAGGGTACTGTTTTTGCATCCGTTCAGAGTGCCACCTGTGTGAAGAGGTGCATCTGAACCTGGCCTATCGCTGGTTATGTCGTCTCGATTTATCTGATCCAATCCTTAACCATTCAACCTTTTTTAAGAACCGGCACGGGCGCTTTCGGGAAAGCAAACTACTCAGGCATCTGTTTGAGAAGAGCGTTGGCCGCTGCATCGCAGATGGCCTGGTGAGCGGCCAACGCCTTTTGGCAGACGCAAGTTTGATTGAAACCGATGCGAGCAAACAGAACTCCACGCCAAAGGAAGATTGGAATTTCAGCGCCATCGATCCAAACGATGCATCGCGTGCAGTAAAAGAATATCTCGATGTCTTGGACGATGCTGCATTATTGGCCGCATCGGAGGTTGAACCCAAGTTACGTCCCATCCCGATCCCGCAAGCCAGTGGACGGCAGCACGCAAAGGCCTTGCGTTCTTTAACTTTTCGACAAACGATCAAATCGATACGGGTTAGACCGTTATCGTCGATGTCGAGCCGAGCCGTTATATTCTAAGCGCGGAAGTTGAGGCACCACGAACCATGCTGGATAGGGTCGAAGATCGCTTCGATCTTCAACCAGAACGTCTCATCTCCGATACAGCTTACGGTTATGCCATGAACCTTGGCTGGCTGGTCGAACACGGTATTGCCCCGCACATCGCTGTCATCGATCAGTAGGGTCGCAAGGATGGAACTTGGTCTCGGGCTGACTGCGAATGGGATGCCGAGAACAACCAGTACATCTGCCCAGAAGGTGAACCTCTCAAGCAGTTCTGACGCAATTATTCAGACCCAAACCGTGGTTCATCTGGCAGAGGTGTCGCGAAATACCAAGCTCTAAAACACGCATGTCAGGCTTGTCCCTCCAAATTAAAGTGCTGCCCCAAAAGCCGATACCCGCAAGATCACCCATGAAGAAAACGAAGACACCCGCTAGGTAGCCCGCGACATTGCCAAGACCACGCAATACAAAATCTCGATGCGGCAAAGAGAGAAGGTGGAGATGCTCGTTGCCCAGCTTAAACGTATTCTTGGGTTGGGTAGGCTCTGATTACGTATCCCCTGCGGCGCCAATGACGAATTCCTTCTTGCTAAAAACTGCCCAAAACCTTTGCAAATTGGCAAAGGTCTTTCCTGCACCGCAGCAAACGCGCCAAGCCTGATAAGAAAGGCGCTCGCGCAATATCCCATTCCTAATTTTGGGCACCTGCAATACGTTGTTTTTCCACAAAAATGGTCCAAGCCAGGCCTTTGTCGATCATCAAGATGCCGCCCACAGCTCCCCCAAAGTAGATATTAGAAATGGAACGCGGCGTTTTGGTGAGGTCCATGCTTTGAATTCTAACATAGCTGAATGGGCACTTCCGAAACTTCCAACTTGCGTTTCAGCGCTAGAGCATAGCATTTTCTGAATATCCTACTCATAAACCGAAGTGCTATATGCTGATCTACGCCTCTGACCATTCGCTCTACTGTGCCAAGTTGCGCATTTTACTGCATCATAAAAAATTATCCTTCAGGGAAGCCCCACCGCCGGGTGGAGGTGGGTCGTCCACATATCTGGCGCTTGTGCCATCGGGCAATATTCCGGCGCTCGTTGACGGAAACTTGACGCTGACAGATAGCGAAGCGATTGCGGAATATCTGGAAGAAAAATATCCGGAAATTCCAATGTTACCTAACACGCTTGTTGGGCGTGCGCGATCTCGGGAACGCTCTCGATTTTCCGATACACGATTGGAACCTGCTTTGCGTCTGACGTTCCCGTATGTTGACCCTGAAATGCGTGAAGCCGCAACGATCAGCATAGCACATACTCAGATTAATCTGCGGCTGTACGGATTGGGCATCATGTTGCAGCAATTGGAATTACCGCGTGACCGCCTTTGGATGGGTGATCTCGGTACTATTGTGACGCTTGAGTGGATCGCTCTTTTCGAAGGGACAGTTGTGCCGAAGTTGGAATGGCCTGCGGCAGTACAGATCTATCGCTCGGACATGTTAAAACATCCAGCCGTTGCCAGAGAACTCGCCACATATCGGCCTGCGATGCTCCATTACATGCGAGAAAAAGGCGCGCATTAGTCTAAGAGACTTGAGCCACAGTGGCAGGCGGCCCAAACTAGTTATCCGTGTCGGCTTTGTTGCACAAATCAGGCGAAGGACGCTCTTGGCCTTACCACATACGGGTTTAGTTTACAGGCTTCGTAATAGGTATGCCAAGAGCCGTGTAGCGGTTGAGGACAGCGATGCGGACGTGGATCTCTGCAACCTGCCGATCAAAACACCTCACCATCAACGATTGGCCAAGTAGTTTCTTGCAGTGCATCTTCGTTTCGACGCGGCTTCGGCGGTGGTATCCATTCCAACGTTGCCACAAGGTATGGCCCAGATATTGCTGCGGACTGACCGCTTCGTTTCGGGCAATCGCTCCGGCGCTCGTCAGCTTATAGGGCTTGGCATTCTTGCGCGGAGGGGTCACGGCATTGGCACCTCTGGCAGCAATCGACTCGACGCATTTACGCGTGTTATATGCCCCATCAGCTGTGACGTTGCGGATGTCCTGATCGTGCGAGATTTGGTTCAGAAGTTCTGGCAGCATGGGAGCCTCTCCGAGTTTCTGCTTGTGACCTCGACCGTCCGAAGCTCCAATGTTTCGTCGTCAATTCAAATATGTATTTTCCGTCAGATTCGGCGTTTGGGGCCGCCCTCTGCCCGGTAGCACATGCTTGCATGTGTGAGAAGGATGCTTGCGGGCGCTCCACTCGCCTCCACCTTTGGCCTTGATGCCTTTGCCACTTCTTAGCTTAACCTAATTACCGTTTGTTCGGTATCTTTGCTACGGGATCAGTCTGACGCGCAGTGGCCTGTCTCAAGATCAAGGATGGCAGGGTGCGGGAGAAGAGTATTGGTGGTTCAAAGCAAGACACACAAACCAGTGTAGTTTGAATTGGCTGAACACACGCGAGAAACCGTGACCAAGTGGTTCAAGTCTCTGGAAAAGCTGCATACGCCCTTTGAGCACCCACAAATTTGATGGATCGATCACTCTTCTTACTTAGTTGCACTACTGCGTCATAAAAGCAGACCCTATGAAAATCATCGCGCGGGGGCAAAGTTCCACCGAGCGTGAGTGAGAGGTGAATGTTGCGAAAGGAAGGTTTTGGAATACTTGGTCTTGATGACTTTCAAGGGCCGCTCCTGTGAAATTTGAGACGTCACCAAAATAACTCTAACGCAAATGCAAATGAATGCTGCGTCAGCAATATGCCCATACATCAATGTCGGGAAAGTCCGGTTGTGTGAGTTCGCCTATCAACCAATTACGCAGTCGCCGCGAATGACTGCAATGATGGGCCGCACCGCAGCAGCTTGACTGGACGGCCAAGGTCGGCTCTAGGCCGGGCATGTCGCGAATGAGTACGGATCGTTAATAGATACGACTGCAAGTTCGGAACTAGCGAGCGAGTCAAAATTTATTACCCCGCCCCGTGATTGAACATTGCCAACGATTGCTGGACTACCTTCCTCAAAGTGAACGAGTTGCACAATGACGGGTTTTTCTCTCAGAGCGGTATTTTCTTAGCACGCTCCATGCCCTATTCATCCGCTCGGCTCCCTTTTCATGCTAAATTGGTTTCAGGCAATCGCGGATCGCGATTCGGTCAAGGTCCCCAACGGGCATATCTCCAAGCATTGGCAAGATGTGCAATTCAATGGGACAAAACCAACGCCTAGCTTTCCCATCGCATTTCAATTGGGCTTTGTTGCTCTCAACCGCTTCTTTGGCGACGTTGCGTGATACGTGCAGTTTACGATGCGCTCGCGCCTTCTAACGTCTACGCTCGACAATGGCTTTGTGGGGACGCCGGTAATCTTTGGCCATTTGAGGCCAAGTGGTCGCCGCGTTACGGGCTTTTGCCAAGCTAATACGCCGATAGGTACCAAGACCCATTTCTCGGCGGCGCTTGTTTTAGATTACCCGTAAGCCCCACGGTCTACGCCCGTTGGGTTTGATATGCAGCCAAAGACCCTCACCATCGTTTTACTTACTAGGGTCAGGACCCATTAACTGATTGAGCTTGCGGCGCTGTCATGATTCACGGC
>NZ_JABBAL010000006.1:154465-157660 GCF_018607995.1 Planktotalea sp. | reverse complement strand
CGTTGAAATAGCTGCGGATCGGTTCGTCCCAGAGGCGATAGCGCGAGGCATTGATGGCGAACTCATTAGTGGTCTCGGGGATCGTCATGTCGGGGAAGGTAAGGCGGAACTCGCCTGTGCCTTGCTGATGAGTGAAGCCATTGACGCCATAACCAGTTGTGATGACGAGGGATGTGGAGGGGCCATAGACGGAATAGCCTGCACAAATTTGTTCATTGCCGGGGCGCAGAACGGAGGCTTCATCGTTAGGATCAATCGGCTCTGCGATTCGAACGATAGAAAAGATCGAGCCGACAGAGAGGTTTACATCTAGATTCGACGAACCATCGAGGGGGTCAAAATAGACGATGTAGTCGCCCGCTTTGGTTTCTTTCTTGAGCCAATAGACGTTGTCCACTTCTTCGGACACCAAGGCCGCCACTCGCGAGCAATTGGCGCAGTGACGCACGAACTCTTCATTGGCTATCACATCAAGCTGCTTTTGCGTTTCTCCTTGAATGTTGGTGCTGCCGGCTGCGCCAAGGTTGTTGTGAAATGCCCCGTCACGCACATGGTTGGAAATGATCCGGCAGGCGGTCGCGATGTCTTCGAGCAGAAAAACCAAGTCCTTTTCTAAACCCGAATGACGATAATCGTGTAGCAAGAACTGACGAAAGGTCATTTGGGCTTCTAACATGGTAGGCTCCTTTGAACGGATCGCGTTTGAGAAAGCATTTAACATAAGGGGCAGGGATGTCACCTCTACATTGGGTGGGATCAATTGGCTTGATGATTTGGCAAGCTTCAAAGGCGACCCAAAACGGTGCCATTTTCTCTCTTCGCCGTGGTTAGTATTTGTTACTTCGAAGTATATCGCCGTGCGCATCATGTGTGTTTACGAAGGGCTTGTTTTGTCAAATTTCGCCAAAACAGCAGAAAAACCGCGTGAAGAGCTGGACTTGTGCGGTGTCACATATGCGCCCGGTTACATTACGATTGGTAACGTCTCTAAGGGTGCGCGCACTGATCCTGAATATGTCATTAGCAATGAGGCCTTTGTGCACGCTTATCACGAGCGCAAGGACGTGCTTTTGCCTATCTTCCCGAACCAGCCCAAGATTGAGAACTTCCTCTTCTACGATGTCGGCTCGGATTAGGGTATTGGCACGAATACAACGCCCGCTGACGTATTAAATTCGGGCATGGAAATCCGAACCTCTGCTGGTTCGGGTGTTGGCTTTGACACCTAACTTGGCAAATTCGAAGCCTATTACGCCCCCTACACCGACAGTGTCGCAACGGATGTAAAACAGGATTTCAGCCTAACATTTCGTATTGATTTCTATTAACTTCTGTGGCTGTTTCGATCAATCGGGGGGGGTGGAGTGCAGCATGTCAGGTTTCGACCACAAAGCCTTGATTTCAAACCTGTCTGCACAAGAACGGCAAACCCTGCTCGCGCAGGATGATTTTCATGGCTTGCGACATTTCGGACTGCATGCAGGCGCTATCTCCTTCGTCGGCGCATTGATTGCTATTGGCCAAAACCAAATTTCTGTCATTCTTTCGTTTTTGTTGATGTTGTCGCAAGGCATCTTGATCTGCTTCCTGTTCACGACTTTACATGAAACTGTGCATCGCACCTCGTTTAAGACGAATGCACTGAACGTTTGGGTCGGCCGCATCTGCGGATTTTTGGTGTTTCTTGGCCCTGACTGGTTTCGCTATTTTCACTTTGCGCATCACCGCTTCACTCATAATCCCGAGAACGATCCGGAGCTGGCTTCGCCCAAGCCTGAAAGCTTTTGGCAATATCTGAAATATATGTCTGGTTTGCCTGAAACGAAGGACCGCATCGTGACGCTCTTGCGCAATGCGTTCTGGATCAACGAAGATGCCTATGTCCCTGCGCGCGGCCGTTCGAAAGTTATGCGTGAGGCTCGTGTTCAATTGGCGCTTTACGGCGGTATTGTTGTGGTGAGTTTGCTCTTGCGGTCGTCGATATTGTTCTACGTCTGGCTTTTACCGATCGTGCTCGGCGCGCCGTTTCTGCGCGGCTACTTGTTGGCAGAACATGGGCGTTGCCCGAATGTGGCGTCAATGCTGGAAAACACGCGCACCACTTTGACTAATCGGATCATACGGTTTTTGGCCTGGAATATGCCCTTTCATGTTGAGCATCACGCCTATCCCGCGGTACCCTTTCACAAGCTTCCCGTATTTCATGAACACATTCGTGCGCACATCGTGCATCTTGAAAATGGCTATGTGGCGTTCAACAAAAGCTATGTCGCAGAGGGCTTGAAAAAGTAATTACTTGACTTCAAAAGGGCGGAAAGCACGTCAGCGCAAGGATCAAGCCAGAATGATTGCCAATCTCATGATGTACGAACGTCCTGAACTTCAGGGTGCACATGCTCGCTTTTGGGATTTGATCCGATCCGCTTTGGCAGACAATGGAATTGCTGCGCCTGAAACGCTCTCGCAGGACGCGGATACGAATTCCGTTTGGACTGATCCCAAAATGGTTCTTAGCCAGACTTGCGGTATGCCATACCGGCTTTGGCTGCATGGCAAAGTTCAGCTTATCGGTACCCCAGACTATGCTCTGCAAGAGTGTCCTGCGGGTTACTATCGCAGCGCCTTTGTGGTGCATGCAGATGATTCACGTGAGGATCTAAGAGCTTATAAAGATGCGATTTTTTCCTATAATCAAGTGCATTCTCAATCAGGTTATGCTGCTGCATTCTGGCACGTTAAAGCGCTTGGTTTTTGGTTCGAAAAAACATTCCATTCCCAAGGGCACGTGGCCTCTGCCAAAGCGGTGGCTGAAGGACACGCAGATATTGCGGCGCTTGATGCGCAAACCTGGCGCAATGTTGAACGGTATGAGCCCGTGGCTGCGCGTTTACGCGTGCTTGAGTGGACGACACCAACGCCTGGCTTGCCCTTAATCACTGCGCTTGCTCAGGATAAGGATGCTATTTTTGATGCGGTGGCGCAGGCGATTGTAGCGTTGAAAAATTCGGATAGGGCTTTGCTGGATTTTAAGTGCATCGAGCGCATTCCAGCTGACGCATATTTGGCGGTTCGCAATCCTGATGAAAAAATCCCGTAAGCCATAACACCCGTGAGGCCTGATACAACATTGTTCGCCTTGTGCTTCAGGATTAGCGATGCGCCATTCGGGATCGCGATCTCGAAGCAGTAAGAGCG
>NZ_JABBAL010000006.1:0-154365 GCF_018607995.1 Planktotalea sp. | reverse complement strand
CGAAATAGCTTTGCGCAAGTTTCGTGTAATCGGAATAAAGCATATCCACAGGAAAATTAGAGCCGGACATGCAACGATCCGCTCCTAATTGATTCAAGCAGATCTCGATGACGGGTCTGATCGCGTCCACACGCGATTCATGATCGAACATCCCAAGACTGGAGAGCTTGCAGGTTACATTTTCAAGCTCTGACAGATGTTTTAGAGCACGCGCATACGCGCGAAGCCCTGCGCGACTGCGATAATGCGGCGATCCTGCATGACAAAGAGCGATTTTCGTGTCGCTTGCTTGCGCTGCGATCTTTCCCATCTGCGGCATAATTTCGGGAATGATCTGTAAATCAAAGGATAAGCCACGCGCACCCGCAAGCTTTAAACCATTCAAAAACGCCTATGAGTGCAACAACTCGTTTGTTCCAGTTTGCGCGTCCTCGCCGGGGGCACGACCAACGATCTGACGCACGCAGCGCACAATAGACAGTGTTTGGAACTGATCCAATTGTGCGGCCAGAATAGGCGCTGTTAGATCGCAAAAAACCACCTGCACCATGGGCCACTGCGGGTCCACATCCGCCACGCTCTGCACCCATTGGGCTGCGTCCCACGCGTCGGCTGCACCAACTTGAATATGCACAGATTTACCAACCCCATGTGCCGCCGCAACCGTGCTGAATTCATCCAAAAGATAATTGCGATGGATCGGGGTTGGATTGCCAAAAAACCGCTCAACCCCTTGTGCGTTGAGCCATGGGTATTTAATCGCACTTAAGTCCCAAAGGTGATGGTGTGCATCAACGCGTATCATGTGCTTGTCCGTTTAAGGTTAGCGAGAATGTTGATGCCCAACTGATTAGAGATATGCAGCAGATCAATGAAAATCCAGTTCTCTTTCAACTTGTCCACTTTACGGCGATACATATCGATCACGCGAAATTCACATTTTGTATCGCTGGGGGGAGAGCCATGCAGCCTCCCGTCGGCTTGGCGGTGAAGTTCGGCCACCCAAAGAAACCACTGTAGTTACTTTCCGCGATGCGCGCGATGTGGCCTGTGCCGGATCGTTCACTAAACGCCGCGCGAAAGGGGATTGCGTGCTGTTTGGCATAACGCTCAATCGTGTAGGTGGCACCGATGCCAGCGGGTCCCCACCAGATCATATCGTCATGCCAAGTGCGCGCGAGCTCTTCTTCGATGGGCGAACCGCTTTGCCAAGTTCCAAGATCACCGATCATCGCATCCATTGTGCGTTGGCCTTCGCTCTGATCTGCATCTTGAATGAGCAATGCATCGTGTGGGGCAGGACCCGGTTGCACCATATGTGCCGCTGTTTGCGAACCGAACGGATCATAGCCCGCCTGGATCATCAGATGCGGGATATCATAATAAAATGCTGTGTCGCCGAGCTTGCCATCTTCTACTTTGTGAAACTCTGCATAGCGCAGCATCACCATTTTGTCCGTCGGTTGAATGCCCAACCATTCGATATCAAACAGACCCATTAGGTGGCCCATCGAACTAACCCAGACAAAATTGTCGCCATCCACATGATTGCTGCCCGCGATGAAAACATCCATGCGCCGTTGAAGGCTAGTCACGGATCGACGAAATGGTCGCCAGAACAGACGCGCGACTTCCGTTGCGTCAGTTTCCATGTGAAACGGATGAAACGCTCGCCAAGTGTAGCTTTCGGATGTGTAGCGTTAGAGCACGTTCGCAAGCTCTGCGCCGTCCGCTCGACCGAAGGCGTCGTAGTATTCAAGAACAAGGCGTTTCTCTGCTTAAAAATCGGTCACGGGCTATCTTTTGGACTGTCTCTTCCTTGATTTTCTGAAGTATCGCTTTGGCAATGTCCATCACTATTGCGTTCGTATGCAAGCGCGAAGAAACGACTTTTCAATTGCCAGCGTGGCTCGTTATGATCCGGCTCATAGATACGCGAAATAAACAGCAGACTGGACCCGACATGACACAGACCTCAGCGAAGCGTCGTGCAGCGGATCATCTTGTTGATCTATTGATAGCACAGGGCAGCACGCATGTGTTTGGTGTTCCCGGAGAAAGCTATTTGCCAGTTCTTGATGCGTTGCACGACCGCCTAGACGACATTGAATTTATCACTTGCCGTCAAGAGGGAGGCGCCGCGATGGCAGCGGATGCGCATGGTAAACTCACGGGACGTCCGGGCATTTGCATGGTGACACGCGGACCCGGTGCGACCAACGCTAGTGCTGGTTTGCATGTAGCGTTTCAGGACAGCACGCCGATGATCCTTTTCATCGGTCAAGTTGCGCGCGACATGACAGAGCGTGAAGCGTTTCAAGAGCTGGATTATCGGCGTATGTTTGGTCAGGTCGCAAAGTGGGTGGCAGAGATTGATGATCCGACGCGCATTCAGGAATTCGTCTCACGTGCGTATCGCACGGCGCTGTCGGGTCGCCCTGGACCAGTGGTTTTGACGCTGCCAGAAGACATGCTTTACGATGACGTTGTCGTGCCAAACCCGCCACGTCGTGTCACGACACCGCGCTTTCAACCCAGCCCTGATGCTATGGAAGACTTGCGCACACGTTTGGCCGCTGCGAAGAAACCGATGATTATGGCAGGTGGTGGCGGGTGGAGCGCGACGGGCATTGCTGCCCTTCAAACCTTCGCGGAGCGTCAGGATCTTCCTGTCACCGTTTCGCTGCGAGCACAAGATGTGATTGACAATGATCATCCCAATTACGTTGGGCATTTTAGTGTGGGCCCGACACCTTACTTGAAAGAGGCATTGGCCGAAACCGACCTGCTGTTAGCATTCGGTCCGCGCTTGGGGGAAATGACAACACAGGGCTATTCATGGTTGACCCCACCTGTTCCCGCGCAAGGTTTGATTCATGTTTTCCCGCAAGCTGAAGAGTTGGGCCGCGTGTATGAACCCACGCTTGCGCTGGTCTCTGATCTAGAGAGCTTTTGCTGCGCTGTCGCCAATTGGGAACCGATTGCGAATGATCGCTTTAGTACGCGAACGAAGACCTTACGCGCTGCATTTGAAAATTACATTTCTCCCGCTGCAATCCCTGATGATCCGCTTGCCCCTATGTTTGCGCATCTCGCAAATACGCTGCCAGCAGATGCGATTTTGTGTAACGGGGCGGGTAATTATGCGGCGTGGTTGCATCGTTTTTACAAATATCGCAGCGCAGGTTCGCAACTTGCACCAACCTCTGGCTCGATGGGTTATGGTCTGCCCGCAGCGGTCGCGGCGGCTGCCACTGAACCCGAGCGCGAAGTTTATGCCATCGCAGGGGATGGCTGTTTTATGATGTCCTGCCAAGAGCTCGCGACGGCGGCGCATCACAATCTGCGCCTGACGGTGATTGTCGTAAACAATGCGCGCTACGGCACAATTCGGGCGCATCAAGAACGCGAATTTCCGGGGCGTGTCTCTGGGACCGATATGATCAACCCGGATTTCTGCAACTTCGCGCGCTCTTTTGGGGCGCATGCAGAACGGGTCGAGACTTTGGAAGGATTCAAGGCGGCGTTGAGCGCCGCACGAGCGCGCGGTGGCATCAGCTTGATTGAAGTGACACAAGATCCGCTGCTTATCGCACCCGGTAAATGGCTAACCTAAGACGTTGAATATTGACTCGATCCGCGCGTCCTGCTCGGTGCTTAGGTGGTTCGGCTTTTGCCCTGCCAAGATCGCGCGGGCGCGGGTGTTTGCACGGCTCCAAGCATCTTCCGCACCGGCTTATTCCCATGTGCGAGCTTGGGGTAGTGATAATCGCGCTCCATCGCGGCATGTGTCTGGCCTGAACCTAGAAAATACCCGCCCCCAAAGATCGCGTTGCAAATAGTATCATAGCCGAGGTTCTCTTCGCTCACCTCAATGCCACGCAGCGCGCGATAGGTCATCGCGTGCATGTCATCGCCCAAAATGAAGGCTTCAAAACTCGCACCCAAAAGGGCAGCTGTCATTCCGGAGCTTTCATAGATTAAATTGCCCCCTGCAAGCGCCGCCGCGAGTGAGTTCATACCCTTTTCGACCCCATATTGGGCGTCAATCGCTTTGGTGTCAGTCGTTGAGGCCGCGATACCTGAGGGCAGGCCAAGCCAATTGGACAATTGCGCTGATGCCGCTTTCAAAAGCGTCGTTTGACCACCACCTACCGCAAATGCGCCACTGCGTAGATCGATCACTAAGGGCCAATTGGAAAAAATCATCGGATAGCCTGGAGAAATAATGTTGACCATCACCAAGCTCGCCAATGTTTCGGCTAGTGATTGCGCCAAAAAACCCGCCAATGTGGCCGGGGCCGTCGCGCCCACCTGTGCGGCCGTGATGCATGAGATTGGGATATTATGTTCGATGCATTTATACACAACACTGACTGCGCCTTCGCCAAAGCGCTTTGGTGAAATCACGAGGTTGATGTGGGTCTTCACAAAAGGCCGTTTGGAAAATTGACCGACGCCCCCAGCCGCGATATCGAACATTTGTACAATAGGGTCGACGTTTTCCGCCAATGTGAAGGCTGTTGCCACAGTCTTCGTAGTGTTCTTCAGCAAGGCATAGGCGGTCGCCACATCTAGATTGAAAGGGTCGGGGACATCCGTGGTGATGCAACAGCGCGTAAACCACGCGACATTATCAAGCGTATCTTGCAAGCATGTGAAATCATGCAGATCAACCAAGGTGGAGGAGCGATACAGCCCGCTCCCCAGATCAAGCGTGTTAACCGTTGCCCCGCCTGTTTCGAAGTAGACCTTGTCACCACCGACCTCGATTGAGCGGTTGGGATCACGCCCATGCAATGTGAAGCGCTTCTTGGCTTTCGCAATCGTGTCTTCAACCAGTGCATTCGGAAGGCTACTACGGTCGTTGCCGAGATCATGCGCACCCGCCGCGATCAGATCGTGCCAAAGCCGCTTGGGCACTTCGCCCATGCCCAGATCGCTGAGCAAGCGCAGGGCAGTATGTTAGATGTTGTTGAGATCAGCCTCGTTTAAAGGGCGATACAGCCTGCCACTTGGACCTGGCGGTGCAGGGTTCAAACAGGGCGGCGCGCCGCGCTGAACATGGCGCACTTTGCTACCGGATCGGCGAGGAGCGGCAGACGTGTATTACTTTCGCTAAGGACTTAGTCGAAGGGGACAACACACCGCGCGCTAAGGCAACTTTTTTCGATTAGGCTAGCTCATGTTTCCATGGCGGGTTCGCACCTTTGCGCGACACTGTGATGCTGGCGGTTTTCATGCCATAAGCAACTGCGCTTTCTGCGTCTTGCTGGCTAAGATCTGCGATTGACGATTTACTGAGCAAACTTGCGTCATGTAGCGACGCCAAAACGCCTGCGTTAAACGTATCGCCTGCACCGATTGTGTCCGAATTGCTAAGGTCCACCGGAACCGTTGGCACATTCACTTGATAGTCTTTGTGAAAGGCTGTGGCACCTTGGCTGCCTTGGGTGATCAAGATAAGCTTTGGGCCTTTCGACAGTAACTCATTTGCCAGATCCGCGATCTCGCCTGTGCCTTCTAGCCATTCAAGATCTTCATCGCTGAGCTTCAAAATGTCAGTTGCTGCAATCATCCGCTGCAGGCGCGCGCGAAAAGCAGCTTCGTCGCGGATGAAGCTGGGGCGAATGTTAGGGTCCATCATCGTGACATGATTGGCTGCCCCAGCGATGAGCATCGTTTCATAGGTGTCTGCGCATGCGCCATAGGCCAAGGAAATGCCACCAAAGAACATCGCGTCAATGGCGTCCGGCAGGGCGGGAATTTCGCTGGGTTGCAGGTTGCGAAGGGCGGTATTTTCGTCAAAGAACGCGTATTTGGCCTGGCCATTTTCCAGCTGCACAAAGGCAATCGTGGTTGGCGCATCACTGATTGGGCACAGATCATAGGACACATGGCTCGCGCTTAGATGTGCTTTGAGTTGCGCGGCAAACAGATCGTTCGACAGACCCGCAAAGAACCCCGATGGCACGCCTAGTCGACCAAGTGCGATTGCAGTGTTCATCACCGCGCCGCCTGAATGAGGCACGAAGGCCATTTGTCCATCATTGGTTGCGCCCGCAACCATGTCGATTAGCGCTTCGCCGCAATTCAAGATCATAGGGTTTCCTTCGTTTTAAGACGTATTGTTAGCGCTCACATAGCTGCTGTGGCAGCGGATAGCATTCCGCATCCAGCATTTCTATTATTTTTTGCGAGCGCGGCCCAACCTACCGACGAAGCCGCATTTTAGAGGCCGTCAGCCCGTATTCTTTTTTGATCGCCTCGTTCATCGAACTGCTTGATCCAAAGCCCGTGGCGAGGGCGATTTCCATCATCGGCATTTGTGTGTCTTCCACCAAAGCGCGCGCGCGTTTGGTGCGTAGCTGTTTGTAGAAACGGGCTGGGGTCTGGTTGAAGACCTCTTTAAACATGCGCTCAAGATGGCGGGTAGAGACGCCAATGGTTTTGGCCAGTTCATAAATATTCAAAGGTAATTCGAGCGAGTCTTCCATCGCTTTCACCGCAGATTTGACACGAGCGTCCGATAGCGCAGGAAGTGCTGTAATATCGCGCGGTTGATCTGCATGCGGGGTGCGCACCAATGGCAAGAGCAAGCGATTACTCAGTTCAGCAAGATCAGCGATTCTGAATTGCGATCCGATCAGTGACAGGATCAGTTCTTCAGTCGCACCAGTGCCTGCGGCGGTGATCACGCCGCCAGATTTTTCCGACAGATTGGTGGTAAGGTTAGGATGATCGCCCGCTTCCATCAAGGACAGCACATCGCGCCAGTGGGTCGTGACCTTGCCTATTGGGGACTTCGTGCGTTTGATATATGTGGTCGCTGCATCTGAGAGCAAAACGCAGGTGTGCGCGACGCGGGTCATTTGGCGCAAGCGGGGCAACCAGTCTGCGTCTACACCACTACGACCGCCGACGACGATCAGCGCATCCGCCATTTCGTGGTCCTTTACCACAGGTTCGGCGCGAATAATCATGCCACATAGTCCTGTCAAAAGGCCGGGGGTCTCGGACACATAACGCCAATGAAAAACCGGACCGCCCAGCACTTCGTTGCCCATTCTAAGAGTGTTTACAATCGCGGCGGCTTCGTATTCGGCAAACCCACGTCCAACGTATATTTCAAAAGTGAAAAGCGCGCCTCTGACGGGGTCGCTGTGAGGTGTGTCACGGGCGTGTTTGGATTTCATTTCAATACGCGACACGATGGTTCCACCCAGGCCTCTGGAAGCTTAACTTTCATGGAGCTAAATCGCGAAAGCGTCAAGAGAGCGTGTGCTACATCTGTGAGGGCAAATCAAGAACCAAAGCAGGAAAGGCCAAAAGTAGGATGAGCCGGAGAATATCCATCATCCAGAACGGCGTGACCCCTTTGAAGATCGTAGCTGTTGACACATCGCCCACGACGCCCTTGAGTACGAAGAAGGTCAACCCGACAGGGGGCGTGATCAGACTGATTTCAATGACAACAACGACAACGATACTGAACCAGACGGTATCAAATCCGATGCTTGTTACCAAGGGAAAGAAAATTGGCACGGTGAGCAAAAGTATCGACCTGCTTTCGAAGATGCATCTTGTAACGCTTTGGGTTTGCGAAACCTGTGTGGTGGTGATGACGAACTGATTGCGCTAAACCATCCCAAGTCCCCGACTCGCCTATTGAGGTACTCCCATGACCGTGGAAACAGATTTTGACCTGCTCATTATTGGTGGTGGTATCAATGGTTGTGGTATTGCGCGTGATGCGGCGGGTCGGGGATTGCGTGTCGGATTGGCGGAAATGAATGATCTTGCGTCTGCCACTTCCAGTGCGTCGACCAAGCTCTTTCATGGTGGTTTGCGCTATTTGGAGTATTTCGAGATCCGTTTGGTGCGGGAAGCCTTGATCGAGCGCGAAACACTCTTGCGCGCGATGCCGCATATTTCTTGGCCCATGCGATTTGTACTGCCTTGTTACAAAGACATGCGTTTTGAGAGTGCGACGCCAACCTCCAAACTTCTCAGTTTTTTTATGCCTTGGATGAAAGGACGCCGCCCTGCATGGCTGATCCGCTTTGGCCTGTTCCTTTATGACACGTTGGGTGGGCGAAAGATCCTGCCTGCGACCTCGACCGTTGATTTGCGCACCGGTGTCGAAGGCGCACCGCTTCAGGATCGCTTTGCGAAAGCCTATGAATATTCGGATTGCTGGGTTGAGGATTCCCGCCTTGTGGTTTTGAACGCCCGCGATGCAGAGGTGCGCGGCGCTAAGATAATGGTGCGCACGAAAGTGATCGACACGGTGCGCAGGGATGACCATTGGACGGTAACGCTAGAAGACAACGACGGCCTGCGCGATGTGAGCGCGAAGATGATCGTGAACGCCGCTGGGCCTTGGGTTGGCGATGTATTGAACGGCACTCTTGGCTCGAACAGCCGCGAAGGTGTGCGGTTGGTGCGAGGTTCGCACATCGTGGTGCCCAAGCTCTATGATCATGACAAGTGCTACCTTTTCCAAGGCGAGGATGGTCGCATTATTTTCGCGATTCCTTACGAGGGTGATTTTACCCTGATTGGCACAACAGACGCGGATCATAACGACCTATCAGAGGTGCCGACCTGCACCCCTGAAGAGCAGGATTACCTGTGCGCGTTTGTATCGAAATACTTTGAAACGCCTGTGACGCGCGATCAAATCGTGTGGACTTACTCTGGGGTGCGTCCGCTTTATGATGATGGTGCTGAAAACGCTTCTGCTTTGACACGTGATTATACGTTGAAACTTGATACCAATGCGGCCCCTTTACTCAATATTTTTGGTGGTAAAATTACGACATATCGCCGTTTGGCAGAAAGTGCCTTGGCGAAGATAGGCACGCAGTTTGAAGGGCTGAGTGTTGATTGGACTGCAGGTGTTGCGATGCCTGGCGGTGACTTTCAGGTGGATGACGTCGCGCCGCTGATTGCAAATTTACAACGTGAATATACGTTTCTTACCGCGCGCTGGGCGCAGCGTTTGGTGCGGGCTTACGGCACCGACGCGCAGATCATTCTGGGCGAGGCAAAGGCTGCTAGCGATCTGGGCGAAGACTTTGGTGCGACACTGACCGCTGCGGAACTCACATGGCTAAAAACCCATGAATTTGCACGCAGCGCAGAGGATGTGATCTGGCGTCGCAGCAAGCTCGGCCTGCGTTTGTGTGACGATCAAATAGCGAAGATCGATAGCTTTATGCGCAGCTAACGGCGCATGTTGGTTGGGCGCGTGATGCGTTTGGCCAGCATACGTTCGCGCAAAAATACGAACAGGCCTGCGCCCATGATCAACACAATTCCAAGGGTGACAGCCAAATCTGGCAATTCGCTGAAGATGGCAAAACCCCAAAGCACTGCAAGGGGAAGGCCGATGTATTCAAAAGGCGCAACCGTCGCCGCGCTACTGACGCGATAAGCTTGACCCAAGCAGTAACCAACGATAGCCGACAGAAAACCAAGGCCCAGCATGTAGGGCCAATCCCCCGGCAGAGGCCATTGCCAGGCGCGCAACAAAAAAACCACTGCGCCATTTTCTGCATCCACTGCATATCGTCCGTCACCGGCGACCATATAAAACCCGAGGGACACGAAGATGAACGTCACTTGGATGTAAATCGCAAGAGCGGACGCTTTACTGCTGACCCCCAACTTACGCGTCATGACTTGGTTGATTGCGTAGGTCAGCGCGGCAACGATCGGCAATAACAGAACGATACGGTTTACATCCGTATCTGCCACGCTTTGCCACGGTCTTTGCATGATTAAAACTCCGATAAAGCCGACTAAGACGGCTGACAATCGCATGGGGCCAACTTTTTCGCCCAAGATCGGGATGGACAAGAGCGTTATCATTAAGGGGGCTGCGAAGAAGAGTGCGGTGGTTTCAGCTAAAGGCAGCACCGCAATCGCAGCGAAAAACGACATGTTCGATATCACGACCATAAGTGCGCGCAACAGATGCAATCCCGGTGACGAGGTTTTCAAAAGTCCCCAGCCGCCTTCCAGTTGCAGCAAGAAGATCGAGAATATCAAACCGATGGAGGAACGCGTAAACACCAGTTGATGCAATGGATATCCGCCTGATAGCTGCTTGATCAGCACATCATTGATGGAGATTGCGCCCATCCCAATCAGAATGAAAAGGATGCCGAGTGTAGAGGTGTCGCGTGTTTCCATCCTTGAGCGGTATAGGCATCGCGGCACCAATGCCAGCCTGTTTGCGACTGCTGCACGAAGCATATAGGCAGTGCTTAATGAAGAGGACGGCAATGGCAGCAATTTTAAGTGTGCGCGATTTGGTCAAACGATACGACGGCGGTTTTGAAGCCCTTAGTGGTGTGACCTTGGACATTGAAAAAGGTGAAATCCTAGCGTTGCTTGGCCCCAATGGTGCAGGTAAAACCACCCTGATCTCAACGATTTGTGGCATCACCGAAGGCACCAGCGGGTCCGTTACGGTCGGCGGCCATGACATCGTGAATGGCTATCGTGATGCGCGCCGTATGATCGGTTTGGTGCCACAAGAAATCAATCTTGAGCCCTTTGAGCGTGTGATTAACACAGTTCGTTTCTCACGCGGGCTGTTTGGAAAGCCAAAAAACGAGGCGTATCTGGAAAAAGTTCTGCGTGAACTCTCCTTGTGGGACAAAAAAGACAGCCGCATCATGGAATTGTCAGGTGGTATGAAACGCCGTGTGTTGATTGCAAAAGCGCTGAGTCACGAGCCGGAGGTGCTCTTTTTGGACGAACCGACCGCTGGCGTGGACGTTGAATTGCGCAAGGATATGTGGAAGATTGTGGCGGGTCTAAAGGCGAGCGGCACAACGATTATTCTGACCACCCACTACATTGAGGAAGCCGAAGCCATCGCGGATCGCATAGGTGTGATTGCCAAGGGCAAGCTGCTGTTAGTTGAAGAAAAACAGGCCTTGCTGACACGGATGGGGCAAAAGCAATTGCAGATTGATTTGACGACAGCGATTGAAACAGTTCCCGACGCACTGGCCGTTTATAATCTGGAGCTGGTGGATGCAGGACGAGCGCTTTTGTATTCTTATGACAGGCGAGGTGAACGTACCGGCATCACAAGCCTTCTGGCCGATCTTGCAAGTGCTGGCCTCACCATGCGTGATTTGCAAACCAAACAATCCAGCCTCGAAGATATTTTTGTCGGACTGGTTGCGGAAGATGCAGCATGAATTGGCAAGCTGTTCGATCCATTTATGTCTCTGAAATGGCGCGTTTCTTTCGCACTTTGATGCAAAGCTTCATTTCGCCGGTGATCTCCACTTCGCTCTACTTTGTGGTCTTTGGTGCTGCGATTGGCAGTCGCATCGATCAAGTCGACGGCGTCAGCTATGGCGCGTTCATCGTGCCGGGACTCATCATGTTAAGCGTGATGACCCAAGCGATTTCCAACGCCTCTTTTGGTATCTATTTTCCGAAATTCATCGGCGCGATCTACGAATTACTGTCCGCCCCTGTGAATTTTTTGGAGATTGTGATTGGCTATGTAGGTGCGGCAGCAACGAAAGCGCTGTTCATTGGGGTGGTGATTCTTGCAACCTCCGCCCTGTTCGTGGATCTGCAAATCCAGCACCCGTTCGCGATGATTGCCTTCATGTTGCTGACCTGTGTGAGTTTTGCGCTGTTCGGCTTTATCATCGGCATTTGGGCGCAGAATTTTGAGCAATTACAGCTTATTCCATTGCTGATTGTCACGCCTTTGGTCTTCCTTGGCGGATCATTTTACTCGATTTCCATGTTGCCGCCCATCTGGCAAACGATCACTTTGTTCAATCCTGTCGTCTATTTGATCTCGGGTTTCCGCTGGGCGTTTTTCGGCATGACGGATGTGCCAATCGGCCTAAGTTTGCTGGCAATCGCGAGCTTTACGGCGCTCTGCCTGATCGTGGTTTGGTGGATATTCAAGACTGGTTGGCGGATCCGTAAGTGAGACAGTTCACAATATATCGAATGCGCGTCTTGTTTCGCGCCAATGGGCAATCTACATCGGACGGATGAAACGTTTTGTTCCCTTCATAAAGTCCGAGCCTGTGGTCGCCGTTGTGCGCCTGTCTGGCGCCATCGGTATGAGCGGGCGCGGCGCGCTCAATGATCAATCTCTCGCGCCCGTGCTCGAGAAAGCGTTCACGCGCGGCAAACCCGATGCGGTTGCTTTACAGATCAACTCACCCGGTGGCAGTCCTGTTCAAAGTTCGCTGATTGGGGCGAGGATCCGACGTTTAGCGGATGAAAACGAAATTCCCGTTATCGCCTTTGTCGAGGACGTTGCGGCCTCCGGTGGTTATTGGCTTGCGGCGGCGGCGGACGAAATTTATGCGGACGAAAGTTCGGTTCTGGGATCCATTGGCGTGATCTCTGCAGGTTTTGGCGCGCATGTCTTTCTGGCCAAACAGGGCATCGAGCGACGGGTTCACACCGCGGGCAAATCCAAATCTATGATGGACCCGTTCAAGCCTGAAACAGAAGAAGATGTGGCGCGTCTTAAAGGAATGCTCGAGCAAATTCACACCAATTTCATTCGATACGTGCAAAAGCGTCGTGGAGGAAAGCTCGACAAGGGCAGTGAATTGTTCACCGGCGATATCTGGATTGGCGAGGTGGCGAAAGATGTGGGCCTGATAGATGGGATCGCTCATTTGGTGCCTGTGATGAAGGCGCGTTTTGGTGATAAAGTGCGCTTCAAGCGCTACGGGCTGAAACGCGGGTTTATGAGCCGGATAGGCGCGCAAATCGCCACCGATGCTTTGGGTGGTATCGAAGAGCGCGCCGAATTTGCGCGGTTTGGTCTTTGACGTGATATTCAAGATTGTCACACTTTTTCTCGTGGGCATGGGCGTGTTGGCCATGTTCGGGAAGTTTACCTTCCCTGGGCAAAAACAGTGGCAGAATGCCAAGTGCAGAAAGTGTGGTCGTTTCAAAATCGGCCGTGGACCTTGTGCGTGTGGCAAGGGTAGGGGCTAACACATGGTAACATGGCTTTTGTGCTCATTGGCTTTGGTGATCTTGCTAATGGCAGGTGACGCCTTGGTGAACGGTGCGGTCAACCTGAGTTTGCGCGTTGGCATTCCCGCCTTGATTGTGAGCCTTACGATAGTAGCGTTTGGAACCTCTGCGCCAGAGTTGTTGATCGCAATCAATTCGGTTCTTGAAAACAAGCCGGACATCGCGATGGGCAATGTTGTTGGCTCAAATACCGCAAATATCTTACTGGTTCTCGGCTTTCCCGCAATTTTGGCGACCTTACACACGTCCGAATACAATACCCGCAAGACCTATGTGTTCATGATGCTTGCGACAGTCCTGTTCATTGCGCTCGCCTTCACAGGCAGATTCGGGACCTGGCAGGCTTTGGTGCTTTTGGCCGCTCTGAGTTATGTTTTGTTCGATGCCTTCCGCGATGCGCATAAGTACAGAAAAGGTGCGGCGTTGGCGGTGAACGAGGGCGAGGAGGAAATTGAGGGCGCAGATCCGAATATGCCGTGGTGGCAGATCATCGCTTTTCTCTTGCTGGGCCTAATTGGTTTGCCACTGGGTGCGGATTTGCTGGTTGATAATGCATCGCTGATAGCGCGCGAATATGGCGTTAGTGAAACTGTCATTGGGCTCACGCTTGTTGCGCTGGGCACGTCTTTACCTGAACTTGCAACAACTACGATGGCGGCGTTGCGGCGCCAGGCAGATGTGGCGCTGGGCAATGTCATCGGATCCAACATGTTTAACCTTCTAGCTATCATTGGCGTTGCCGCCTTGATAGGTCCGATCCCCGTCGCGCCAGAGTTTTTACGTTTCGATTTATGGGTGATGCTGGGCGCATCAGTCTTGCTTATGCCCTTCGTCTTTTGGCGATGGAATATCACGCGCGCTTGGGGCATCGGCCTGTTCGTTGCCTATGCCGCCTACGTTGGAATTGTGATTTTCTAGACCCTGAACGTGTTGAATTACACAAGCGAATGAGTTGCTTTAAGGTCAACTTGCTGAAAGTTTTGCAGGATAGCCCGGCAAGTTAACACTTTCATATTATTAACTGAGTGTTTTCAACAATTTAACCGAAGTTAATATTTTTATGCAATGTTATCAGCGCCTTGCGTAAACGCCTGATTTTTAGGCAAATAGTAGAAGCGGCCGAAAAACAAAGGAAATTTTCGTGTCAGGCCAAACTATCCGCAGACTTATCCACAGGAATCGTGGATGTCTTTTCTCTTGCTCTGACGCGAGTATCATTGCAGCTAACTATGAAGAATCATATTCTTGACCCATGAGTGAAACTCCTAATCCCCAAAGTGATCAGGCACCCCGCGGTGCCGAGGTTATACAAGCCTATTTGAAGACGCTTGATAGTTCTCCCGGCGTGTATCGAATGCTGGATGAGCAGAGTCGTGTTCTTTACGTGGGCAAGGCGCGCAACTTGCGCGCGCGCGTCTCAAATTATGCGCGTCGAACTGGGCATTCGGGCCGTATTGCGACGATGATTGCGCAAACTACAACCATGATGTTTCTGACGACAAAGACTGAAACAGAAGCGCTTTTGCTTGAGCAAAACCTGATCAAACAGCTTAAGCCCAAGTACAATGTCTTGTTGCGCGACGATAAGAGTTTCCCGAACATTCTGGTCAGTAAAGATCACGCGTATCCAATGATTTCCAAACACCGTGGCGCGAAGAAGGCGAAGGGGGCATACTACGGGCCTTTCGCTTCTGCTGGCGCAGTGAACAGGACGTTGAACCAGTTGCAGCGCGCGTTTCAGTTGCGTGATTGTAGTGATTCCAGCTTTGATGTGCGCACGCGGCCCTGCTTGCAGCATCAGATCAAACGCTGTTCTGCACCCTGTGTGGGGAAAATATCGGAGGCGGATTACGCAGAAACCGTGCGCGATGCGGAACGGTTTTTGGCGGGTAAATCAACGGAGCTACAAGATAAGCTAGCGGGCCAAATGGCGCAGGCATCGGAAGAGATGGAATTTGAGCGCGCAGCTGCGTTGCGTGATCGCATCAAAGCGCTGACACAGGTGCAAACTGCGCAAGGGATCAATCCACGTGGGGTGTCCGAGGCGGATGTGATCGGGCTGCACATGGAGGGGGGGCAGGCCTGTGTGCAAGTTTTCTTCATTCGCGCCAATCAGAATTGGGGCAACAAGGATTATTATCCGCGTTTGGCGGCTGATGTCGACGAGCACGAAGTCTTGGAAGCGTTCATGGGTCAGTTCTACGACACCAAAGATCCGCCACGTCAAATCTTGCTCAGTCATGGTCTTTTGAATGAGGACTTGATGGCGGACGCTTTGGCGCAAAAGCTTGGCAGAAAAGTTGAGCTGATTGTGCCGCAACGGGGTGAGAAGGCTGAGATCATGGACGGTGCAGTGCGCAACGCACGCGAAAGCCTCGCACGGAAAATGGCGGAGACGCAGGCGCAAAGTAAGCTTTTGAAGGGCTTGGCAGAGGCATTTAGCCTTGAGAAAGTGCCGCAGCGGATCGAGGTGTATGATAACTCCCACATCCAAGGTGCGCACGCGGTTGGGGGTATGATTGTTGCGGGTCCAGAAGGGTTCATCAAGAATGCCTATCGTAAATTTAACATCAAAGGCGATGATCTGACACCCGGCGATGATTTTGGCATGATGAAGGAAGTCATGACACGGCGCTTTAAGCGGTTGATTAAAGAAGACCCCGATCGTGAAAAAGGTGATTGGCCAGACTTGCTTTTAATCGATGGCGGAGCGGGACAAGTGAGCGCTGTGCGTGAGATTATGGAAATCTATGATGTTGGCGACATCCCGATGGTTGGGGTTGCCAAGGGTGTGGATCGCGATGCGGGGAAGGAAGAATTCTACCGTACGTGTCAACGCCCATTTGCGCTGCGCCACAATGATCCTGTACTCTATTTCATTCAACGCATGCGCGATGAGGTCCACCGATTTGCAATAGGCGCGCATCGCGCGAAACGCTCCAAAGCGATTGGTGCAACGCCCCTTGATGATGTGCCAGGTGTCGGGGCAGGGCGAAAGCGGGCGCTACTGGCGCACTTCGGATCTGCAAAAGCTGTAGGTCGAGCCAATTTGGTCGATTTGAAAGCGGTGGATGGGATCTCGGCGGCTCTGGCGCAGGTGATCTATGATTATTTCCATGAGCGTGGGTGATCTAATCGAATGCGCGGGAGCGCATGCTTGATGAGCCGCTAAAACGGCGGAATAGGGCTGTGTCCCAAACCCCAAAGTTTATCTGGAAAGATGAAGTTGCTGCGATGCGGCATTTTGTTTGGGGGGGTATACTTATTGTCTGAATGAGCCTATGCGCGTGGCTTGTTCGAACGGCAGGTATGTAATGACTGATTTTGAAAACGTAATTCCAACTTTGAATGAGGCTTTGAAGGCGAAAGGCTATGAAACGTTAACACCGGTTCAAGTTGAAGTGTCTCAACCCGAGTTTTTGGATCAAGACTTGCTTGTCTCCGCGCAAACAGGGTCTGGTAAAACTGTTGCCTTCGGTCTGGCGATTGCGCCGACGATTTTGGAAGAGAACGGTCGATTTGAACGCGCGGCGACGCCATTGGCTTTGGTCATTGCGCCGACGCGCGAATTGGCTTTGCAAGTGAAGCGTGAGTTCGATTGGCTATTTTCACCAGCGGGTGTTGTGGTTGCCTCAACGGTCGGCGGCATGGACTCACGTACAGAACGTCGTGCTTTAGAGCGTGGTGCGCATATTGTTGTCGCAACACCAGGCCGTCTACGCGATCACATCATGCGCAGGGCGATTGATCTATCGGCTTTGCGCGCGGTTGTTTTGGATGAAGCTGACGAGATGCTCGATATGGGTTTCTCTGAAGATCTGGAATATATTCTGGACGCAACACCAAGCGAGCGCCGCACCTTGATGTTCTCCGCGACTGTGCCGCGCGGTATTGCGAAACTAGCGCAGAAGTATCAACGCAAAGATACCAAGCGGGTTGAGACAATCGGCGAAGGGCCGCAGCACGCAGATATTACCTACCGCGCGATGACAGTCGCGCCCTCCGATACGGAAAACGCGATTATCAACACGTTGCGTTACTATGAAGCGCAGAACGCAATTGTTTTCGCCAACACCCGTGCAATGGTTGCACGTTTGACTGCGCGTTTTTCGAACCGAGGGTTTTCGGTTGTCTCGCTCTCGGGTGAGTTGTCCCAGAACGAGCGTACCCATGCACTCCAAGCGATGCGCGACGGGCGCGCGCGTGTTTGTGTAGCGACGGATGTGGCTGCGCGCGGAATTGACTTGCCCAACCTTGAATTGGTGATTCACGCAGACTTGCCATCTAATGGTGAAACGCTGCTGCACCGCTCTGGCCGGACGGGGCGTGCGGGTCGCAAAGGTATTTCTGCGCTAATCGTACCAGGCCGGCAGAAATCCAAAGCGGAGCGTTTGTTGCGTTTTGCAAAACTCACAGCCGAGTGGTCAAATGCACCCTCCGCCGATGACGTTAATGCGCGCGATGAAGAGCGCATGCTCAATGATCCGTCTTGGTCAGAGGCTTTGAGCGAAGATGAACAAAGCTTCGCGGGCAAGTTGCTTTCGCAGTATAAGCCAGAGCAGATCGCAGCGGCATTCTTGCGCCTGCACCGCTCCAAGCATTCAGCGCCTGAACAATTGGGCGAAGTGACCGACACACGCGGCAAGCGCGAACCGCGAGGGCAACGCGCGCCGCGTGATTTTGGGCCGAGCTCTTGGTTCTCACTGTCCTTGGGTCGC
Source organism: Planktotalea sp. (assembly GCF_018607995.1). GTDB lineage: Bacteria > Pseudomonadota > Alphaproteobacteria > Rhodobacterales > Rhodobacteraceae > Planktotalea. The sequence goes on along the minus strand of NZ_JABBAL010000006.1, from coordinate 136,594 downwards.
AAGCACAAGGCGGAGCCGCGTTGGTTGTTACCGATGCTCTGTCGTAATGGAAATATCTCTAAGGATGATATCGGTGCGATCCGCGTGCAGTATCAAGAGACATTCGTCGAAGTTCAGACCTCCGCCGTTGAGCGCATGAAGAAAGAGCTGGGCGACGACTTGGACCTTGAGCAGGGCGCAAAGCTGACCGAATTACCGGGCAAGCCCGATTTTGATGCTTCGCCAAATGGTCCGCCTGCGGACGGGCCTGCGCGTCCACACCGTAAAGGTCCGCGTGAGGATCGCCCACGGGGAGACACGCCTCGTTATGATAAGCCACATCATGATGGTCCTCGCGGCGACAAACCAAGGTATGATAAACCCCGCAGCGCCAAGCCAAAGTTCGACAAGCCCAAGGGCAAAGCGCCTTATAAAGCTGACAAGCCTGGTAAAAACGATCCGCGTCCGCCTAAGCACGCTGCGAAATCTGGCACGCCGAACAAATCCAAGCCTGTGCGCGCGCCTAGCGCTGTAGATACGGGCGCTGTTGCGCATAAAGCGGCGGTGCCTAAGCCCAAATCACGCAAAGGTGCGATGGATCCATCCAAGCCTATGGGCGATCGCAAAGCGCGGGCCAAAGCAGCGGCAGGCAAGCCTAAAAGCGGCGAGAGCAAGCCCTACAAGGTGAAAACGCGTGCCGGCAAAGGGCCTGAGGCGCGACCAATGCGTAAAGCCCCTCGTACGCGGTAGACTATTGTGGCAAAGTGGGCTTGCGGGGGCTTCTCCGCAGGCTTAGGTATTGGGGATGACACTGAATATCCCAAACTTACTGACGATCCTGCGTCTGCTTGCGGCACCCGGTGTGGCCGTGATGTTTCTTTATTTCACACGCCCCTACGCGGATTGGTTTGCGTTGTGTTTGTTCGTGTTGGCGGCGCTAACCGATTGGCTAGACGGCTATCTCGCGCGGACGTGGAAACAGGAAAGCAAACTTGGCGCGATGCTGGATCCGATTGCTGATAAAGCGATGGTGGTGATCGCGCTTATGGTGATCATCGGGTTTTCATCATGGTCGGCTTGGTTGGTGCTGCCTGCGACAATGATCTTGTTTCGCGAGGTTTTTGTGTCCGGCTTACGTGAATTCTTAGGGGACACTGCGGGAACCCTGAAAGTCACCAAACTGGCAAAATGGAAAACCACTGCGCAGATGATTGCGATCTCAGTTCTCTTTAGTCAGGGCGTGTTTGAACATTACCTCGGCATGTCCGCGTGGGGGATAGATCAAGCGATGTTCGAAGCAATCCTAAGTGGCGAAGAAGAAGATGTACTCGGCCTTGGTTGGAAATACCAAGGGATGATTTGGTCTGGCCGTGTGGGCTTGTGGCTTTTGTGGCTTGCTGCGTTCTTAACCTTGATCACAGGTTGGGATTATTTCTGCAAATCGCTGCCTCATTTGAAGGATGATGGGTAATGAATGTCCTTTATTTCGCATGGGTGCGCGAACGGATTGGTTTGCCGAAGGAACAGATTGAGACCTCGGCGGCAACTGTAATGGACTTGGTGGAAGAATTGCGCGCGCGCGAAGAACGCTACGCGTTGGCGTTCTCGGATCTTTCGGCCCTTCGTGTCGCTGTTGATCAAGATCTGAGCGATTTCGATGCTTCTCTTGAGGGCGTGCGCGAGATCGCATTTTTCCCTCCGATGACAGGCGGTTGAACACGTGAAGATCCTTGTCCAAGAAGCTGCGTTTGATGCGGGTGCTGAGCTAAACGACTTCACAAAAGCGCAATCCAGTATGGGTGCAGTTGTTAGTTTTACAGGGATCGTGCGCGATCTGGACGCGGGTCTGAAACAAATGGATATCGAGCACTATCCAGGCATGACCGAACGTGCTTTGGAAAAGATCGCAAGCGACGCGATGGGACGTTGGAACCTCGGTGATGTGCTGGTGATCCACCGTTTCGGCGCACTTAAACCCGAAGACGTCATCATGATGGTCGCCACAGCGTCCAAACATAGAAAAGTTGCGTTTGAAGCCGCTGATTTTCTGATGGATTTCCTCAAATCGCGCGCACCTTTCTGGAAGAAAGAACAAACCGGTGCGGCGCAGGATTGGGTCAGTTCAAAGCAAGAAGATGAAAACGCGCTCACCCGTTGGGAATAGATCAACCTAACGCTTCTCTGGTCGTAAAATACCTCGGGGCAGGCGCAGCTTGCTGAGACGTGGGCAGCGCCCAACCGTCACTGCGTTGGATGCACCCGCTCGATATAGGCGCGCAATTCTTCCGCTTCATGGCGCGCATCGCGGAGACCTTCCATTGCGGCGTTCAATTCGGCTTCCGTCTGCGAAATCTGGCTGGTCAATTCTGCTTCGCGTTGTTGAAGATAGGTAATCGCCTGATTGCGGCTCTCTTCGGCCTCATGCAGCTCTTGCGCCATGCGCTCCAACTCACCCACGTCGGATTTGGACACGCGCGTGAAACGATGGATGAGCCAGTTGGCGAACCATCCCATACAAAATGCGACGAATAAAATTATCGCTGTCGCGAAGATGAACTCAGTTCTGCTCATCGGTTGTCCCTTCTTCGCTTGCCTGCTCTGCAGCGTCTTGCGCAGTTTCCGCGGCTGCTTCAAGCGTTGTTATCACTTCTTCGGATGGCTCTGGTCGAATAAGTTTGAATTCAATACGACGATTTGCTTCGCGTCCAGCTTCTGTGCCGTTGTCGCCAATAGGGTTCTCTTCGCCATAGCCCTTCGCGACATAACGCGACGTCAGAATGCGACGCTTGCGTAGCGCATTCAGGATGGCTTGCGCACGTGTTTGGCTCAGCTCTTGGTTCATCACTTCGCGACCTTGGCTGTCCGTATATCCGCTGATTTCCATGCGCATATCGTCTGGGCACTTGATCAAGATTTCCGCCATATCATCAAGAATATTTTCAGCAGAGGCATCAAGATTGCCGGAGCCGGGTTCGAAAGCGATTTTGCGGCCAGATTGGATTTCTCTGACTTGCACTTCACATTCGTCCGCCGTGGGCAGGCCAAGAACTGGATCCAGCTTTTTCTTATACGTCACCTCGATTGAGAGATCTTTGGAATCGCCAAGCTTCTCCACAAGCAACCGCGTGATGTCCGACTTTGCGCTGGGGACTCCTGTATCGCCGAACACGCGCACTTTCTCAGGCGTTACTGTGACAGACCCATTTTTAAGCATTGAAAGCGTTTCAATTGCGGTCAGCGCGCGAACTGACCAATCGCGTGGCAGGGAATCGTCTATGCGTGACGCTGTATACACTTTGCCAGATCCAAACCGCGCTTTCGCGTAGCTATCTGCTGTGTCGCGGGCCAGTTCCGAGTTTACGCGCCCGCGCAATTGTACTTGGCCCTCTGGACTAAGTGTTGCGATGAACTCGGGTGGGCCTTGGCTTGCTTCTGGTATGACGGGAAGCACAGATTCAAGCGCGAAAACCTCGGGCAAACCTGTTTCCAATTCGCCCACAACACGATCAAATAGTGACTGATCCGTACCTTCATCTGCGACAAGTGTGATGTCTGCATCTGCGAATGTCACGGTCCCACCACCGAGTTCGCTGAGTTTGTCGATCGATAGCGCCGCAGCACGCGACCATTGCCTTGAGGGAACGCCAAGTCCCAAACGGCAATCAGGTTCAGCGCTCATTCCAGCGCGGCGTGCAGCTGCAAGAATGGTGTCACGCGCGACTTTGGTATCCGCACTACATGCGTCAAAACGTGTACCATCCGCGGCGATAATAAAGCGTAACGTAAACGGGCTAATCACCGGGCGCGGTGCGAAAATGTTGATCGCAAGGTTGACCTGCGATGATGCCGAGCGGATCAATGCCTGCTCAAACCTGCGTTTTTCCGCTTCGCTGTCAGACATCGCGGTGACAGACACGTTGCCCGCATCAATAGAAATCTTGGAGCGCGGAAGCAATCGGAGCGCTTTCATCCCCAATTCCATCGCAGCTGCCCAGCCTTCTGGGGTAGGGTATTTTGCGCTTTCAAGCAGATCACTAACTTGCTCGTTCGGGACAAGCTTTGCCACATCTTCGCGCATTGTCTCGCTTGAGTCAGTCTTGGGGATGAGGCCGATCAAAGAAATGCCACTGTCGTTGCGCAGGATTTCGATTGAGAAACGTGGCGGCGCAAAGGCTTCGCGATCTGCGACTTCAGTCTGATCAATTACCCGTGCTGCGTCCACAATGCTGCCAGCGGTGCTGACAGCTTTGAAACGCTCCGCTTCGTTGGGTGCGGTTCCAATCAAGAATACCTGCAAACCATTGGTGTCGGCATCCGCCCAGGTCAGGCTTTGGATGTCCAATTCGCGCAAAACAGCGGTTCTTGAAGTGTCCTCGATGACTGTGACTGCGAAGCCTGCTGCGACCAAACAGATCGCGCCGGCCCCAATAAATGTAGCCGCAACAGTGATGTATGAGGACAAACGCATTGGCTTCCAGACTATTCAATCCAATTGGGTGATACGCGCTGCGGCTTCAGGTTTCAATCAAAGCATTAACGCGATGGCGAAAAACAGCACAGGTAAAAGCCCTGCGTCGCGGTTCGAACGGAAAAGTGTGATCAATCCTTTTTGATCTGTCGGATTGAAATGGCGCAATTGCCAATGCAGATGCCATCCAAAGGCCCAGGTCCCACAAAGCGTCAAGATCAGCGCAAAGGGTGAGTGAGCTGCAACACTTTGCACAACGGCGAAGCAAAACAGGGTAAGGCTTGCGATAAGGAAGTACAGAAGCCACTGCGGCGTCGCGGCGCCAAACAAACGCGCGGTGCTTTTGATGCCAATCAGCGCATCATCTTCAGTGTCCTGATGCGCATAGATCGTGTCATAAAACAGCGTCCAGGCGATGCCAGCAGCATATAGAGTGAGAGCGGGCCAACCTAGTGATCCGCTATGTGCGGTCCACGCGAGCAACGCACCCCAATTGAACGCGAGGCCCAAGAAGACTTGTGGCCACCAAGTGAAGCGTTTGGCGAAGGGATAGACAAGCACGGGCAATAGCGACAAAACGCCAAGGCCGATCGCAGCCCAATTGAAGGTCAGCAAAACCCCAAGCGAAATAATGGTTTGCAGCGCCATCCAGATCAACGCTTGGCGCACTGTGACTTGTCCCGATGGAATGGGACGATTACGCGTTCGCTCGACCGCACCGTCATAGTTGCGATCTGTGATGTCATTCCACGTACAGCCCGCACCACGCATCAAGGTTGCGCCAATCGCGCAACCTATGAAGATCCACGCGTCAAACCAACAGGCGTTTCCAGACCAAAGCATTGCCAGCATCAACGCCCACCAACAGGGCAAAAGCAGCAACCAAGTGCCTATCGAGCGATCAAAACGGCTGAGGCGCAGGTAGGGACGCAGCCAGTTCGGCGCGGTAGTATCCACCCAATTGTCTTTGACTGCATCCGCAATCGTAACATCACCCTCTGGTTCTTGTGAGGCACCTTGCATATGTAGGGTTCCATGACAGCTAAAACTCGCCTTTTTGTAGACCAGCCCTTAGCTGAGGGAAACTGCGTTTCGGTGTCACAAGCCCAAGCGCATTATCTTTTCGGGGTGATGCGCCTTGCCGTTGGTGGCGCGGTGTCACTGTTTAATGGAAAAGACGGTGAATGGCGCGGCGAGATACTCCAAGCGGGCAAGCGCAAAGGTGTGCTGCGCTGCACGGTACAAACCAAGCCGCTGCAGATGCCCCCTGATCTATGGCTCTGCTTTGCGCCCATCAAAAAGACGCGCACGGATTTCATTGTTGAAAAAGCGGCTGAAATGGGGGTTGCAAAAATTTGTCCTGTGCAAACTGATTTCACCAATTCCGAGCGCATCAAACGAGAACGCTTGCAGGCCCACGCTGTAGAAGCGAGCGAGCAATGCGGCGGTACATTCGTGCCTGAGGTCTGCGCGTTAAAAAAACTGAGCGCGCTCTTGGATCATTGGCCAGAAGACCGCCAAATCATGTTCTGCGATGAGACGGAGTTGGGCGTCGCGAGTTCTCTCGCCGCTGCGAAAGCTGGGGCATGGGCGATTTTAATTGGCCCAGAAGGCGGTTTTTCCCCAACTGAGCGCGCGCGGTTACATGCGCATCCACAGGCGCATGTTGTTAGTCTGGGCCCGCGTATTTTGCGCGCGGATACTGCGGCGGTGGCAGCACTGACGTTGTGGCAATCGGCATTGGGAGACTGGGCACAATGACACTTGGTTTTAGAGGTTTGCGATGAGTTTCATACGCCCTGAAGCACGGGCCGTAATGTGGCGTTGGCGCGAAGTGATTGCGGGCGTCGTGTTTTCAAGTGTGGCTAGTTTTTGGGCGCTAAGCGCCTTTGGAATAATGCAAGCGCTTGCGTTCATCCTGCTAGCCTTGGCTGTGATCATGATCCTTGCAGGTATCCAACGCGGACGCTTTCGCGGGCTTGGTGGTGGGCAGGGCGTCGTGCAACTAATCGAGGGGCAAGTTACTTATTACGGGCCTTTGAATGGCGGCGCTGTTGCGATTTCGGAACTCGCCGCTCTTAGTCTTGATGGGCGTCATAAGCCGGCGCATTGGTTACTGGTGCCGGATCAAGGATCGACGCTCCAAATACCGGTCAGCGCGGAAGGCGCAGATGCGCTTTTTGATGCGTTTTCTGGTTTGGTCGGGCTGAAGACAGAGCATCTATTGCGCGTGAAACAAGCCGCAAAGCCGCAACTTCAAGTGGTTTGGCGCAGGGAGGACGTGCAGGCGATCATCAACACGTTTCACTAAAAAACACCCTCTCGGCCACTTCGCTCAATCAACTACACTTGCAACGCGCAGCCCGCCGATTTTTTCTTTTGAAATGCGTACGGCAATCCAAAGTGCAATCGCCCAACCTGAACTCACGGCCGCGCCAATGCCCAGCCAAACGCCCCACACATCCATGCCAATCACTCCGACCAAAAGCCAGACAAAGAACGCCACGCCAAAGCCTTGTCTATATAGGCTGATCCACAACGTGTAGACGGGTTTTTTGAGTGCTTGCAGCATTGAATTGATCGCGAACAGCATCATGTAAAGAGGGAACAGGAACCCATCGACACGCAGGTAACTTTGGCCAATTGGAATGACGCGGGCATCGTTGGTGAACAACCCTATCGCGAATGCACCGCCAAACCAAAGAACAGGGGCCGCGAGGGCGGTCATCAGAAATCCAAGTTTCCAGCAAAACCAGACCGCTTCGCGGACTCTTGCGTAATCTTGCGCGCCGTAGTTTTGGGCCGCAATGGGCAGTAAAGCACCCGTCATCCCAAGCACTGGCAAAAGTAAAATCTGCTCAATCCTCAAGGCAATACCATAGGCAGCAATCACCTCCTCGCCAAACCCTTTCAGTGCGTATTGCACCACAAAGCCAGAGACAAACATCACCATCATCGCAGTCGTCGTGGGTAGCATCTGCGCAAGGATATCTTTCACAATTGAACGCTCTAACCGCACATGGCGCAGCTCGACGCCTTCCATGATTTGCAAACGCGAGATGGTCCAAAGGATCCAGATCATCACACCTGTTTGACTTAGTATTGTAGCCAGCGCGATTCCATTGAACCCAAGGCCGCCGATCACCCCTGGAATGCCATAAATAAATAGTGGATTAAGCCCAATATTGGCGAGAAAGGCGACCATCTGACCACGCTGTAGCGTCACGCTATCACCGTGCGCTTGCAAAATACCATTGGCGGAAAATGCAAGGATGAAACCGGGCAGGGCGGCGATCAGCCAGTAGAAATATCCCGTAGCCGCATCGCGATATGCGCCGGGCTCTGAGATCAGCGCAATCGCGCGGGGTCCGAACCAAACCGCGAAGATTATGAGCACAATCGTTGCAATTGTTGCGAACGCTAGGCCTTGCACAGCGAGACGGCGCGCCATGCGATCATCTTTCGCGCCGCGCGCGTTGCCAACCAAAGCAGACATCGCAGATGACAGGCCAAACGCCACTGCAACCAGCACAAAGAATGCTTGGAAGCCGATCGCGAGACCTGCCTGCGCGTCGGTGCCGATCTGGCCAGCAAAATAGACGTCAACAACGTTGTAGAGCGTGGTGAACAACATGCCCAATGCTGCCGGAATAGCGAGCCTGCGGAAATGCCCCGCGATAGAGCCGGTTGTCAGATCGTAGTCGCGCGCTGCTGCCATGTGTCCGGTCCTAGTAGGTTACGTGTTCCTCTAAGTCCGCACTATGCAAGAATGTGTGCTCTGTAAAACTTTTACGCGAAGAAGCGCTAGACAACCTGCGGCAAACGATAAGCGGGAGGCGTGTTTCTGCTACGCCCAGAACAGACGACACCGTCGATCACAGTCATGCCAACACCGGGGAGGTTTCCAAGTTGAACGCTTTCCAGAATATTCTTACCGGGTGCGTGCTGTGCCTGATCCATCAGCACAAAGTCCGCGCACATTCCTTTTTCTATAAGGCCGGTATCGAGGTTGCGTTGTCGTGATGTGTTGCCATTGCCGAAGCAAAAGGCGATTTCGGCAGGAACATTGCCAAAGGCCGATAGCATGGCGATCATCCGTAAAATTCCGAGCGGTTGCACACCGGAGCCTGCGGGACCGTCCGTGCCGAGGATCACTTGATCCAGTTTACCCAACTCACGCGCCGTGTTCACAGTCAAAACCGCGGCGCGTTCATTTCCGTTATGCACAATCTCAAACGCCGCTTTGCAGCTTTCGCAGAGGCAAATGATCTGATCGTCGGGTAGGGCAGAATGCCCCCCATTGATATGTCCAATAACATCCGTACCGGTTTCCATCACCATATCCGCATCGATTAAACCAGAGCCGGGAATCGACGGCCCGCCTGTGTGGATCGTACTTTGTATGCCGTATTTACGCGCCCAGCCGACCATTTGTTGCGCGGTTTTACCGTCTTTAACGGTACCAAGGCCGACTTCGCCCAGCAAGGTTACGCCCGCATCTGCGAGGTCTTTAAAATCTTGCTCGACCATCCCATGCTCAATCACCGGCGCGCCTGCGTGGACTTTCATGCCGGAAGGGCGAAAGTTTTCGTACCAACGCTGCGCTGCGATGGCCATGGCTTTTAGGCCGACAACGTCCTTGGGACGCCCAGGCATATGAACTTCGCCCGCTGAAATTAGTGTCGTAACGCCGCCGTGCAGCGTGCTGTCGATCCAGTGGAGCTGCTGTTGGCGTGGGGTGTAATCGCCAATCACAGGGTGGATATGGCTATCGATCAAACCCGGTGCCAGCGTGACGCCATTCGCGTCGATCACCGTGTTTGCGCCCTCTAGGTTCATGTCGGCCTCGCGACCCCACTCCGCAATTTTGCTAGCGTAGGCGATGATGCAATCAGCCTCGTAGATGGGCGCTTCCATCTTGCCCGATAGCATCAGGCCGATGTTGCGAATGACAAGTTTCTGTGGGGCATCTGACATGATTGTTCCTTTCGAGTTCATTTGAACGCTAACAGATGCGGTGCTTCGATCAAGAGGGGGCAGGAAAGGATTTGACAGAATCCTCGTTGCAATATTCTATTCGTATACAAACAAGTTTTGAGGGCTGTTTTGGAATATCTAACACCTATGTCACTAGACGATGCGCTTGCCGCTTTGGACGCGAGCGAACTCAGCATTATTGCGGGCGGTACGGATTGGTATCCGGCTCAGGGCGAACGTCCGATCGAGTGCGATATTCTGGACGTGACGCGGATTACGGCTCTGCGCGGCATTTTGAAAACCAAAGACGGCTGGCGCATCGGCGCGGCCAGCACATGGAGCGATGTGATCGCAACCAACTTGCCCACAGCTTTCGATGGGTTGAAAGCTGCTGCGCGGGACGTTGGCTCAGTGCAAATCCAAAATGCAGGAACGATTGCGGGAAACCTCTGCAACGCGTCCCCTGCCGCGGATGGAGTGCCGCCTTTGCTTGCGCTCAATGCGTCAGTTGAAATTTGCAGCACGGAAGGGTGCCGCGTTGTGCCTTTGGACTCCTTCATTACTGGCGTGCGGCACGTGGCTTTGGATCAGGGCGAAATGGTGACTGCAGTGATAGTCCCAGAAACTTCGGCAGCACTCAAAAGTGCTTTCGTGAAATTGGGCGCGCGCAAATATTTGGTAATTTCCATCGCTATGGTTGCGGTGGCATTCGCGTTGCGCGACGGCGTCTTGAGTGATGTACGGATTGCTGTTGGATCTTGCTCGCCTGTGGCAAAGAGACTCTCAGCACTCGAGGCAGCTTTGGAAAATCAAACATTCACGCAAACCGACGCGATACTTGCGGAGGCGGATCTTTCTGCCTTAGCGCCTATCGATGACGTGCGCGGATCTAAAGAGTATCGCGTCGATGTAGTTGCCACTTTAATCGCGCAAGCCCTGCGGGAGGCAAGCCATGGATAAGCGAAGCGAGGGTGAGCTGATCGGATTTACTTTGAACGGTGAGGCCGTTCAAAGTGCGGCACATGGCAGCGCGCGGCTGAGCGCGGTTTTGCGTGAAGAGTTAAACGCTAAAGACGTCAAAGTTGGCTGTAACGCGGGCGATTGTGGGGCCTGCACGGTTTTGATTGATGGGTTGCCTGTATGTGCCTGCCTGACGTCGACGGCTCAAGCCAAGGGCCGCGATGTCCAAACACTGCGCGGCGTGGCACCGGATACTCTCGGGCGTTTGCAACAGAGCTTCACTGCGCACCAAGCTGCGCAATGCGGGATTTGTACGCCGGGTATGATTGTCAGCGCTGCGGCCTTGTTGCGAGACGTGCCCAGCCCCAACGTCGCACAGGTTCAAGATGCTTTGGGTGGCGTGTTGTGTCGCTGCACGGGGTATCGTAAAATTATTGATGCGGTTGTTGCGGTTGGTGCTGGTATTCCTGAGGTTGGCGTTAGGGGGGCTGTCGGTGAAAGCATCGCGCGTATCGACGGACAAACCAAGGTCGATGGATCAGAGCGTTTTGGCGATGATGTTGCGCCAGAAGGGGCTTTGGTGGCGCTTGTGGTCCGTTCACCTTATCCGCACGCAACGTTTGAGTTTGGTGATCTCGGAGTTGTGCGCAAGATTGACGGGATCGAAGCGGTCCTAAGCGCAAAAGATATCCCTGGCGACAACTTATTCGGTACAATTCCAGGCTTCATTGACCAACCTGTCTTTGCCGAAACCCAGACGCGTTTCGAAGGCGAAGCCGTGGCCGTGGTAATAGGGGAGGCGGATACGATTGCGGCGTACAGGATCGGTGATTTTCCAGTGACATGGACGCAATTATCTGCTGTCCAAGACGTCATAGAGGCGCAAGCGAATGAAGCGCCGCAGCTTCACACGGGCCATGAGAACAACGTTATGTGCGGTGGTTTCGTTGCCCATGGTGATGTGGATGCGGGGCTTGCTGAGGCGGATATCGTTTTGAGTGGGAGCTTTGAGACATCCTTTGTCGAGCACGCCTATATCGAACCCGAAGCAGGTTATGCGGAAAGGGTTGAGGGCCGTCTGCACCTACATATCTGCACCCAAAGCCCTGTGATGAACCAAGAGGCGCTCGCCAACATTCTTGCTCTCGACGAAGAGGATATCCGCATCGTTCCTACCGCTGTTGGCGGTGGCTTTGGCTCCAAGCTGGATCTGACAGTACATCCCTATGTTTGCCTTGGTGCAATGGTGACGGGGCGTCCCGTGCGGATGTGTTATTCGCGTGTGGAGAGCATGGAGACGTCAACCAAACGCCATCCCGGGCGGATGGAGATCAAAGGCGGAGTGCGCCATGATGGCACGCTGACGGGTTTGCGTTTTGTTGGGGATTTCAACACGGGTGCTTATGCCAGCTGGGGTCCGACAGTTGCCAATCGCGTACCGCTGCATGCTTCAGGCCCCTACAGGATACCCAACTATCGCGCCCAGTCGAAAGGAATTTACACCCATTGCCCGCCCTCAGGCGCATTTCGTGGTTTTGGGGTCCCCCAATCGGCCATCGCACAAGAGAGCCTGTTCGAGGAACTTGCCGCAGCCGTCGGCATGGATGCGCTAGAGTTCCGCATACTAAACGCGCTTGATAACGGTGTGCCAACGGTGTCTGGCCAAGTGTTCGAACAAGGGGTTGGCGTAAAGGCCTGCCTTGAAGCGCTGCGCCCTGCTTGGGAAAGCGGCAAAGCAGCGTGTGCTCAGTTTAACGCAAGAAGCACTTATCTAAAGCGCGGCGTGGGGATCGCGGCGGGCTGGTATGGCTGCGGGAATACCTCCATGGCGAACCCGTCGACGATCAAATGCGGACTACGCGCAGATGGCACGTTGGTCTTGCATCAGGGTGCGGTTGATATCGGCCAAGGCTCCAATACAGTGATTTCACAGATCTTTGCGCAAGCGTTTGGCGTTGCGGTGGATCAAGTCGCGTTAGTCGGGGCAGATACTGACATCACTCCCGATGCTGGCAAAACATCCGCCTCGCGCCAGACGTTTGTCACTGGCAATGCAGCGAAACTGTCAGGTGAAAGTCTGCGTCGCCAAGTACTGACTTTGGTGAACGCAGCTGAGGATGCCCAGATTGTGCTGGGGGATGGCAGCATCGAAATGAGCGGTTCGCACAGGATTGAACTGTCCCGCATGGATGTGGGCGAGGACGGTTATGTGATGCGCGCAGTAGCGAGTTATGATCCGCCTACAGAACCGCTCGATGAGAATGGCCAAGGCGTGCCTTATGCGCAGTTTGGCTATGCCGCGCATCTCGCGGTGGTCGAAGTGAATACCAAGCTTGGCACGATCAACCCCATCAAAATCGTGGCTGCGCATGATGTGGGCCAAGCGATCAATCCGTTGCTTGTTGAAGGACAGGTTCAAGGCGGTGTTGCGCAAGGGCTTGGCATGGCGTTGATGGAAGAATTTATCCCGGGTCGCACTGACAATTTGCATGACTATCTGATCCCGACGATTGGCGATGTTCCCCCGATTGAGACGTTGATTGTCGAAGAGCCGGACGCGCATGGCCCCTTCGGTGCCAAAGGTCTAGGGGAGCACGCTTTAATTCCGACAGCACCGGCCATATTGAACGCCGTGCACAATGCAACAGGGGTGCGCTTGCGCCATGTTCCCGCATTGCCGCACCGCGTGCGCGCTGCTTTGAAGGAGGCTGGGTATGATTGAAACGGCACGCGTGAAACCCGAGAAAATCCGCTGTGATGCTTGCCCCGTGATGTGTTTCATCGCCGAAGGAAAAGCTGGGGCCTGTGATCGCTATGCAAATCATGCAGGTGAATTGGTGCGCCTCGATCCTTTAACAGTGATCGAGCGTGGCGCGCCTGCGGTGGCTTTTCTTGATCAAGGGGAGAACGCGCAGGATTGGGATGGTGACATCCTTCAAGGCAAGCGCACGTTTGTGACGGCTGTCGGCGCGGGCACAACCTATCCAGATTATAAACCTGCGCCCTTTATCGTCAGCCAAGAGGTCGATGGCGCGGACATGGTGACGGTTGTAACCGAAGGAATCTATTCCTACTGCGGCGTGAAAGTGAAAATCGATACGGATCGCTTCATCGGCCATGAACGCGCGGTTGTTCGGGTCAAAGGCGAGGCGATTGGCCATGTGATGACGTCTGAATATGGCTCCAAAATGCTGTCGCTTGGTGGAGTTGAACACCTCACAGGGAGCACCAAAGCGGAAGGACGTGTGACCTGTGATGCGCTGATGAACCTATGCAATCGCGAAGCGGTGACGCTGCAAGTTGATGACGGCGCGGAGGTCGTCGTGCAGGCGGGCCACGCGCCGATCATCAACGATGTGCGTGAAAAACTGATGCGCGTTGGCTGTGGATCCGCCGCAATTGGGATGTTCGCCAAACAATGGGAGCCACATGTGGACGAAGTGATCGTTGTCGATGATCACATCACTGGCGTGTTGACGGAACATGAAGCAGGCAAGCAACTTGATATGCGTCCCTCCGGCATCAAGATCCAAGGGCGTCGCTCTACCCCCGGCCGGTATTTTCAAGTTGCCGAGCCGGGCACAGGGTGGGGTGGCACAGATGTGGAAGATCCGCTGACCATTCTGAAACCTGCGGATGCAAAAAAGGCTTGGGCGGGACTACGCCTTTTAATGGTCTCCACTACAGGGGAGCAATGGGCCTATTACGAGCTGGATGAGGATCTCGTGCCCCAGCCTGCCGAAATTTCTGAGACGCTTCGCATCAGCGCGGATCGGATTGCGGAAAACTGTGAGCCTTCCTTGTGTTCCGTGCTCTTTATGGGTGGTGCAGGGGGGTCTTTGCGCGCGGGGGTCACGGAAAACCCTGTACGTCTGACGCGATCTGTGAAGGATGCGTTGACCTATGTGTCATGCGGCGGCGCAGAGGCCTATGTTTGGCCAGGAGGCGGGATCACTGTGATGGTGGATGTCATGGAAATGCCGACGAACTCCTTCGGTTATGTGCCGACACCTGCCTTGGTCGCTCCAATCGAATTTACCATGCGGCGCGAAGATTACGACGCGTTGGGAGGGCATATGGAGCACATCAAAGATGTAAGCTCAGTGCTTACGTCTGAGGTGCGTAAAGTTGAGCCAGTCGCAACGCAACCCGACCCCCATCAAGCGCAACGCAACAAGCGCGAAGGGCGCGGATGATGCAGGTGCAAGGTGCTTTGCTATCAAGGGGTCGTCTGCATTTGCAGCACGGGCCGATTGATCTGGTGATTGGTGTAGATGGCGCACGCGATATTGCTTTTGATGGGGCAGAAACTCGTTTGAACACTGTGTTGGCAGAGCTGATGAACGAGATTGATCTTTTGCGGTTGTGCGATGGGCCAGCGCCGAAAGGGGCGGTTGCGCGCAAGATGTGGGAGGCGGCGCAAGCGCATGAAGGCTTTGTGACGCCTATGGCAGGTGTCGCTGGCGCGGTCGCGGAGACGGTTTTAGACGCAATGCTACATACTGCCGATGTAAAGCGCGCTTATGTGAATAACGGTGGCGACATTGCGCTGCATCTGTCTGGTGATGCTACGTTTAACGTTGCGATGGCAGGCCTTGGTGGCGCGGCGCTTGGCAAGATTACCCTCGATGCGCAAAGCAAAGTGCGCGGCATCGCGACAAGCGGGCAGGGAGGACGAAGTCTTTCGTTTGGGATTGCGGAGAGCGTGACGGTTTTGGCTGAAACCGCAAGCGTGGCGGATGTGGCGGCCACTTTGATCGCTGGCGCTGTCGATCTTTCGAACCATCGGTCAATACGTCGCGTATCCGCGCAGGATATTCGAGAGGATGCAGATCTTGGATCCCGCGAAGTTGTTGTGAGCGTTGGAGAATTGAATGTGCAAGAGATCGATCGGGCTTTGCAAAATGGCGTCCAACGCGCGCGACACATGCAAAGCCAAGGTCTTATCCAAGCGGCAAGCTTGCATTTGCGCGGGCAAAGTAGACAAATAGAGTTGAACTCAGAAAAGGTGCTGGAACATGCCTGACGTCGTCGTGCGCAAGATCGCAACGGTCATTGAAGAAGTCTTTCACGAAGGCGGTCCGCGCGCCAATACTCCGCAAAAACGCGGCGCTGTTGTTGCGGTGATCGCCAATCCCTATGCAGGAGAATATGTCGAAGATATTCAACCCTTTATGGAGGATCTGAAGCCGCTTGGCCTTGAGATGGCGCAAAAGTTGATTGATGCGCTGGGTGGTGATGCGTCTGTGATCGAAGGGTATGGTAAAGGCTCTATCATCGGCACCGCGGGCGAGTTGGAACATGGTGCGCTTTGGCATGCGCCTGGGGGCTATGCGATGCGTGAGCTTTTGGGTGATGCGAAGGCGATTGTGCCCTCCACGAAGAAAGTGGGTGCTGCGGGCGTGCGTCTTGATGTGCCGATCACGCATATCAATGCCTCCTACGTGCGTGGGCATTTCGATGCCATGGAAGTTGGAATGAACGACGCGCCGCGTGCCAATGAATTGGCCTTTGTTTTGGTGATGAGCACGGGTGCACGCGTACATGACCGCGCAGGGGGTCTCGCTGCTAAAGATATTAAAGGGGAGGATGGTCTACGATGAGTGCAGATATTCGCAAGATCGCCGTTTGGGTCGAGGAAACACACCAAGAAGCAGGGCGTGCCGTCGCGCCCGCGACTCGCAAAGCGGTAGCTGTCGCAGTTATCGCGAACCCGTTTGCGGGGGAATACGTTGAGGATCTTTCGCCTTTGATGGAGATTGGCGCAGAGCTTGGTGAAACGTTGGGAAAACGGTGTGTCAAAGCGCTGGGCATCACACCGGATCAAGCGGAAAGCTACGGCAAAGCTGCGATGGTTGGTGATAACGGCGAGTTAGAACACGCGGCGGCGTTACTGCACCCGAAAATGGGTGCCCCGTTACGCAATGAAGTAGAAAAAGGTGCGGCCTTGGTGCCGTCTTCAAAGAAAATGGGCGGACCAGGGCAGGACTTGGATGTGCCGCTGGGCCATAAAGATGCCGCCTATGTGCGTTCCCACTTCGATGGCGTCGAAGTGCGTTTGAATGATGCGCCGCGTGCGAATGAGATTTTAGTGGCTATTGCGGTGACAGATAGTGGACGTCCACTGCCCCGTGTTGGCGGTCTTACGCATAGCGATGCGATTGGTAAAGACGGGCTGCGGTGATACCTTTTTATAAGAAAATCACTCTCTCAGAGTTTGTCGAGCAGCGCTAAAAGGCGCTCAGTCTCGCGCGCACTTAGGTTTTTTGTGGTTTGCTGCGAAATCAATTGGGCGCGCTCGATGGCACTTTTCGCAAAGGCGCGCCCTTGCTCTGTCAGCGAAATCTCTAACCGCCGCAAATCCGTCTTTGAAGGCGTGCTTTGTACCAAACCTTTGCTGCGCAACCGATCCACGACGCCTTTGGTTGTCGCCGCATCCATCCCAACCCGCCGCCCAAGGTGATTTTGAGACAAAGATCCATCAAAATAGAGCCGCGCGAGTATAGCGAATTGCGTTGGGGTCGCCTCGGGCATGTGTTCTGCAAACAGCTCTAAGTGTTTTTGATTGGCCAAGCGCAGTCGAAAGCCGATCTGGTCCTCGAGCCTGTACGCACTTTCCGCCTTGTTCTGAGCCATTCACATTCCTCATCCTGATAATGCAACGATAAGCGCGCATAATTTGTTTGACAACGAACAAGTTTTTGGTGCCAACTTGGGATGTCTGCCAAGACCTGAGGGGAAGTCTAGATATGCCGTTTGTGCGCAACGCGTGGTACGTGGCCGGTTGGTCCAAGGATTTCGGCGAAGACTTGCGCGCGATTACTATCACAGAGCAAAACTTGGTGATGTTTCGCTCCTCTGACGGCCAGATTATTGCGCTGGAGGATCGCTGCCCACATCGTCTGTTGCCGCTGTCTAAGGGCAAGCGCATTGGTGATACGGTGCAATGCGGCTATCACGGTATGACTTTCGGAACGGACGGCAAATGCGTGCGGGTTCCGGGGCAAGATAACTTGCCCGCGTCTGCCTATGTGGAGACATTTCCCGTTCATGAGGCGCATGGGATTGTCTGGATTTGGCCCGGCGAAGCAGCGCTTGCCGCGGACACACCTGTGTTTGATATGCCCGAGTTCAGGGATCCGAATTGGCACGCGCATCACGGCGACGGGCTCCATCTCAAAGCCAATTATCTGAACGTGGCTGAGAACCTTGTTGATCCCGCGCATGTAAGTTTTGTTCACCCCACGACGCTTGGTAGTGCGGCTTCTGAGAACGTTCCTGTGCATGTGTCGACCTCTGGGGATCAGATCGTTGCGTGGCGTTGGATCAAAGATTCTGCACCGGTTGGGTTTTTCCAGAACTTCGGTAATTTCATGGGTAACGTGGATCGCTGGCACTACTACTATTTGCACCTTCCCAGCACCGCTGTAATTGATTTCGGGAGTGTCGCGGTTGAGGCGCAGCTCGAAGAGGATCAGCGCGACAAAGGCGTGCGCATTTTTGCTCTGCACTTTGTGACACCCGTGACTGAGGACTACACGATTGATCACTGGATGCACCTGCGCAACACGGCGGTTGGTGACGAAGACGCCTCTGCGAATATGGACAAGATGTTCCGCATCGCATTTGCCGAGGACAAAGATGTGTTAGAGGCCATCCATATCGAAGAACTGCGCCCGCAAAAGCGCAAACCCATCAGAATTGCCATCGACAAGGGACCTAATGTGTATCGCAAAAGAATACGCGACCTTGTGGAGGCTGAGGCGACCGAAGATCTTGGTGCGCCGATCCATCCGACCTTTGTGCAGCACGATTAACGCTGTCATGGTCGGACCCAACAGAGAGGGAACGACATGAAAAGAAAGACATTTTTGAAAAGCCTTGTAGGCGCAGCTGCGATTGCGGCCGTCGGTCTGCCGGCACTTGCTGAGGACACGATCAAGATTGGTGAGATCAACCACTACAAGCGTCTCGCGGCCTTTGCGGGGCCCTATAAACTTGGCATTGAGATGGCGCTGGAAGAGGTCAACGCGGCTGGTGGCGTTATGGGCAAACCGCTGGAATTCATCTTTCGCGATGACCAAGGAAAGCCCGGCGAAGCGGTGAAAATCGCCGAAGAGCTGATGACGCGCGAAGGCGCTGTGATGCTCACGGGGACGATCTTGTCCAACGTGGGCTTGGCGATTAGCTCGCTCGCGGCGGAGAAGAAGTACGTCTATCTTGCGTCCGAGCCGCTTGCAGATGCAATCACTTGGTCTAAGGGCAATGACTATACGTTCCGTTTGCGCTCTTCCACATATATGCAAGCAGCGATGTTGGCCGAGGAAGCTGCGAAAACTGATGCGACTCGCTATGCAACCATTGCGCCCAACTACGCGTACGGCAAAGACGCGGTCGCTGCGTTTAAGAAAGCTTTGACCAAGCTAAAGCCCGAAGTGGAGTTCGTGGCAGAGCAGTGGCCCGCGTTGTTCAAGATCGACGCAGGTGCAGAAGCGCAAGCGATTGAGCGAGCAAAGCCAGATGCAATCTACAACGTGACTTTTGGTGGTGATCTTGCGAAGTTTGTTCGCGAAGGCGGCACACGTGGGCTCTTTGAAGGGCGTAATGTCTATGGCCTTTTATCTGGCGAACCTGAATATATGGACCCGCTTGGTGATGAAGCACCTGAGGGCTGGATTGTGACGGGCTATCCTTGGTCCGAAATCACCGAAGGATCGGGCAAAATTTTCGTTGATGCGTATATGGCGAAATACGACGATCACCCGCGTATTGGTTCATTGGTGGGTTATATGACGGTGCAATCTATCGTGGCTGTGTTGGAAAAGGCAGGCTCCACGGATAGCGAAGCGATCCGCGCGGCGTTTGCCGATTTGCCAGTGAGCACGCCCGTAGGCGACATTAAGTTCCGCTCGCAAGATCACCAAGCAACGATGGGTGCATACGTTGGCACAATCGCTTTGAAAGATGGCAAAGGCACGTTGGAAAACTGGGTCTATAAGGATGGCGCTGATTACACCTTGCCAGATGAGGAAGTCATGCAGCTGCGCGGCTCCGGCAACTAAGGGCGCGATTTTTCGTCGAAAAATCACAACACGGTCCGCCTGAAAGGGCGGGCCGTTTCCCCCTAAAATACCAAAGGTCAGGGCATGGGTCTTTTCATTGCGCAAATTCTCACAGGGCTCGCCAATGCGAGCGCGCTGTTCATGGTCGCCTCTGGCCTGTCGTTGATTTTCGGTGTCACGCGCATCGTCAATTTCGCACATGGCTCATTCTACATGCTCGGCGCGTATGTAGGATATTCCTTCATGCAGGTCTTGCCGGGCGGGTTCGGCTTTTGGGCGTCGATCCTGTTGGCTGGCCTCGTCGTCGGTATCATTGGTATCATCGTTGAAATGCTGGTCTTGCGCCCTGTATATAAAGCGCCTGAGCTGTTCCAATTGGTCGCCACCTTCGGTGTCATTCTTGTTATCCAAGACCTCACGCTGTTGGTATGGGGCGCGGATGATTTCTTGGGACCGCGCGCGCCAGGGTTGAAAGGGATCATCCGGATCATGGGTGAGCCTGTGCCGAAATATGACCTCGCTTTGATCGCCTTAACCCCTTTCGTGGCTTTTGCTTTGTGGTGGTTGATCACCAAGACACGCACAGGAATTCTCGTGCGCGCAGCGACGCAAGACCGTGAAATGGTTGGAGCATTGGGCGTCAATCAGGCGTGGCTGTTTACTGGTGTTTTCTTCCTCGGTTGCGCTTTGGCGGGTCTTGGCGGTGCTGTACAATTGCCCAAAGGTGGCGCGGACCTGTTAATGGATTTCAACATTCTCTCGGCCATCTTCGTGGTGGTCGTGATTGGCGGCATGGGGTCCTTGCCGGGCGCTTATGTGGCGGCTGTGCTCATCTCCGTGCTCAACGTATTCGGGGTAAATTACCTGCCGCAGTCCACCCTTGCTTTGATGTTCGTTGTTATGGTGGTGGTGCTGATTTTCCGCCCCTTTGGACTGTTTGGTCGTGAGGAAGTCGCGGGCGAGCATGGCCAAGTAGGCGAGCCAGAACGCCCGATCAAACCCGCGGGGCAAACTGCGCGAATGATTGTCGTGGTGGGCTTGGTCCTGCTTGGGCTTTTGCCGCTGGTGGGCGATAGTTTCATTCTTGTCCTGATCACGGACATCGCGATCTTCTGTCTTTTCGCGGCGTCGTTGCACTTTCTTTTGGGCCTTGGCGGTCTCGTTTCCTTTGGTCATGCGGCCTACTTCGGCGGCGGCGCCTATGCGGCGGCACTTCTGGTGACATACGCAGGCACACCGATGGAGCTGGCGCTGATCCTTGCACCGCTTGCGGCTGGTCTCACAGCAATCATTTTCGGCTGGGTCTGTCTGCGCCTGACCGGCGTTTATTTCGCAATGCTCACGCTCGCCTTCGCGCAGCTTCTTTGGTCGCTGGTCTTCCAATGGGGCGATTTCACAGGGGGCGATGACGGTCTGGTGGACATCTGGCCGTCCGAGTGGGCGTCAGGGACGACGACGTTTTACTACCTTGCGCTGGTGCTGTGCATCGGGGGGATCATCCTTCTCCGCCACACTGCGCATTCACCTTTTGGCTACGCCCTACGCGGCGCGCGCGATTCCGCAAGGCAGGCGGAGGCGACGGGCATCAACACCAAGCATGTGCAATGGGTTGCTTTCGGTTTCGCAGGGGCGATGGCGGGGATCGCGGGAGGGCTGTTTGTCTTCTCCAAAGGGTCAATCTTCCCAAATGAATTAGAAATCGCGCGCAGTTTTGATGCGTTGATTGTCGTCTTCCTTGGTGGTGTCAAAACCCTCGCAGGGGGCGTCGTAGGTGGGGCAGCACTAGAGGGTGCAAAAGACTACATCACGCGCTTTGAATATTGGCGCTTGTTACTTGGCTTGCTCATTATCTTCGTCGTGATTCTCGCGCCTGATGGTATTGCGGGGACCTTGCGCAAATGGGCCGAAAGGATCGGCTTTATCAAGCGGGAGGATCAGGCATGAGCGCGGTTCTGGAAGTCAAAGGATTGAGCAAAGCGTTTGGCGCAATTCAAGCGGTGGATGATGTTTCGTTCGAGCTTCAAAAAGGCGAGTTGCTGGCGCTGATCGGGCCGAATGGTGCAGGCAAAAGCACGTGTTTTAACATGCTTATGGGGCAACTCAAATCGTCTGCGGGGACGGTGACCTTGAATGGCAGAGACCTTAAGGGATTGAAACCACGACAGATTTGGCGGCTTGGGGTTGGGCGCACGTTTCAGATTACGGGGACGTATGCGTCGATGACAGTGATCGAGAATGTGCAGATGGCGCTGATCTCGCATCATAAGAAGATCTATTCACTTTTGCCCCGCGCGTATCAGATGTACCGCGATGAGGCGATGGGATTACTCGATCTCGTGGCGATGGCGGATCAATCGGAACGTCACTGCGCTGTTCTTGCCTATGGGGATCTGAAACGTCTCGAACTGGCGATCGCTTTGGCCCACGATCCGACGCTTTTGCTGATGGACGAACCTACTGCCGGAATGGCTCCGGCAGAACGCATTGCTCTGATGCAGCTGACTGCTGACATTGTAGAGAGCCGCGGCGTGAGTGTTTTGTTCACAGAGCATGACATGGACGTCGTTTTTGCACATGCCCACCGTGTTATGGTCCTTAATCGCGGTGCTTTGATCGCCAATGGATCGGTCAATGAGATCCGCAATGACGACCGTGTGCGAGAGGTTTATCTTGGTGGTGGGACGCTCTTTAAGCACGACGGGGAGAGCGCCAATGCTTGAGATCAAAGGCGTAAACAGTTTTTACGGCAAGGCGCATGTTTTGAATGACCTGAGCTTTGATGTCGAACGTGGGCAAGTGGTTGCTCTCTTGGGACGCAATGGTGCGGGCAAAACGACGACGATGAAATCTGTGATGCAGCTTGTCGTGCCGCAAACGGGGTCGGTGACGTACCAAGGCACTGACATTACGCGTATGGCACCGCATAAAGTCGCGAAGTTGGGCCTTGGTTATGTGCCCGAAGAGAGGCGTATTTTCACCGACTTGACAGTTATGGAGAACCTTGAAGTCGGGCGCCAGCCCGCGCGTGAGGAGACGGTGACATGGTCCGAAGATATGCTGTTTGATATGTTCCCGAACCTTGCAGAGCGACGCACCAATCGGGGCAAAGAGTTATCAGGGGGCGAGCAACAAATGCTGACGATTGCGCGTACGTTGATGGGCAATCCGAGCCTCATTCTTCTGGATGAGCCGTCCGAGGGTATTGCGCCCGTGATTGTCGAGGAAATGGCGCGAGTCATTTTACGCCTTAAGAAAGACGGTTTGACGGTGCTTTTGTCTGAGCAAAACTTACACTTTGCGCAGGCCGTGGCCGACCGTGTTGTGATCATTGAAAGTGGTACCGCAAAATACAAAGGCACACTTGGGGAGCTGAACGCGCACCCAGAGGTGCGCGACACTTATCTTTCGGTTTGAAGCACTTTCAGCGCCTTTTCGCCGAGCGATCACGAAATTTTGAGTGGCTCTTTAAGCGGCAATATTCGCACCCATCTCTTTCGTCTCAAACGCCAAAGTTGGAACCTTTGGTATCCCTTGACTGTCCCCAGTTCCATACTTTGCGTCCCGGGCATCCCTCCCGTGGGCGCATTTTTCTTTTGAAATCTGCTTAGAATTAGCGTGAATACCTACATGACCTATCCTGACGCCTTCCTAAAAGACATTCTGAACCGTAATAAAGTGGTCGCCGTCGTGGGCGTGTCCACCAATCCCGTGCGCCCCAGCTACTATGTTGCGCGCTATCTTGGCCTCAAAGGATATACGGTTATCCCTGTGAATCCGGTCTATGCTGGGGACCAATTGTTCGGGCAAATGATCCGCGCGAATTTGAGAGAGATAGATCAACCCGTTGATATGGTAGATATTTTTCGCCGCTCTGACCATGTGCCCGCGATTGTGGATGAAGCATTGGAGCATCTTCCCAATCTGAAAACGATCTGGTTGCAAATTGGTGTGGAGCACGCCGAAGCCACGGCCAAGGCTGAAGCGGTTGGATTGGATGTTGTGCAAAATCGTTGCCCAAAAATCGAATATCAGCGACTTTTTGGCGAATTACGCATGGGTGGTTTTGCCACGGGCGTCATTTCTTCCAAGCTATAATCCGTCCATTTCTTGCTGAAACTCCTCTGAAATAGTGAATTGAGCAATTTAGCTGCCTGTGTTTCATTGAACATCACCGCGATGTGTCTATTTTAGTTTAAACGGTGACGTGCTAGGTCGCGCACCAAAGATATATCAAGGAGAGTGTCGTTGGGTAACGCACGCAATATCGCCTTTTGGGTTGTTCTGTTCCTTTTGGTTTTGGCCCTGTTCAATCTGTTCAGTGGTAATAACGCCAATCTTCAGAGCCGCGAACTAAGCTATTCTGAGTTTGTGTCTTCCGTGAACGGAGGCGGTGTGACCAATGTGACGTTGGACGGCGAACGCATTCGGTTCCGTGGATCTGATGGTGCCGACTACGTAACGATCAAGCCGGCAGACGCTAATGTCTCCGAGTTCTTGATTGAGCAAAATGTTGCAGTCCGCGCAGAGCAACAAGAACAGTCTGGACTCCAGACATTCATTCTCTCGCTTCTGCCTTTCCTTTTGTTAATTGGCGTGTGGGTCTTTTTCATGAACCGTATGCAGGGTGGTGGCAAAGGTGGCGCGATGGGCTTTGGCAAATCCAAGGCGAAGATGCTTACACAGAAAGAGGGTCGCGTAACCTTTGACGATGTGGCGGGCATTGATGAAGCCAAGGAAGAGCTCGAAGAGATCGTTGAATTCCTGCGCAATCCCCAAAAGTTCTCGCGTCTTGGCGGCAAGATCCCGAAAGGCGCTTTGCTAGAAGGCCCTCCCGGTACAGGTAAAACGCTGCTTGCGCGAGCAATTGCAGGTGAAGCGGGTGTACCGTTCTTTACAATCTCTGGTTCCGACTTCGTTGAAATGTTCGTTGGTGTGGGTGCATCCCGTGTGCGTGATATGTTTGAGCAGGCGAAAAAGAACGCGCCTTGCATTGTGTTTATCGACGAAATCGATGCGGTAGGTCGCCATCGTGGCGCTGGCTATGGCGGTGGTAACGATGAGCGTGAGCAAACGTTGAACCAACTGCTCGTTGAGATGGACGGTTTTGAAGCCAATGAAGGCGTGATAATCATTGCGGCGACGAACCGTAAAGATGTGCTTGATCCTGCTTTGCTACGTCCAGGTCGTTTTGACCGTCAGGTCACTGTCGGCAATCCAGACATCAAAGGCCGCGAAAAAATTTTGCACGTCCACGCGCGCAAAACACCGCTTGGTCCTGACGTTGATCTGCGCATCATCGCACGCGGCACACCGGGTTTCTCCGGTGCAGATCTTGCGAACCTCGTCAATGAAGCTGCCCTTGGAGCTGCACGTGTCGGACGTCGGTTCGTTGCGATGGAAGATTTCGAGAGCGCGAAAGACAAGATCATGATGGGTGCTGAGCGCCGCTCTATGGTCATGACTGACGATCAAAAAGAGATGACCGCGTATCACGAAGCAGGTCACGCCTTGGTCGGTATCATGCTGCCGAAATGCGATCCGGTTTATAAAGCGACGATCATTCCACGCGGTGGTGCGTTGGGCATGGTGATGAGCTTGCCTGAAATGGATCGCCTCAACATGTTCAAAGACGAATGCCACCAGCGTTTGGCGATGACAATGGCGGGTAAAGCGGCTGAAATTTGGAAGTACGGTCCTGAAGCCGTGTCCAACGGCCCTGCGGGTGACATCATGCAAGCGTCTGCTTTGGCGCGCGCCATGGTGCTGCGCTGGGGTATGTCGGAGAAGGTCGGCAACATCGACTATTCCGAGGCGGCGGATGGTTATTCCGGCAGCACAGGTGGTTTCTCGGTCTCTGCGAACACGAAAGAAATGATCGAGGAAGAGGTCCAGAAGTTCATTCAAGACGGGTATGAGTGGGCCGTGAAAATCATCACTGAGAACGAGACAGAGTTCGAACGTCTCGCGCAAGGTTTGCTTGAGTACGAAACGCTCACGGGTGATGAAATCAAACGCGTGATGAATGGTGATGCGCCAACATCAGGCCCAGATGAAGACGACACTCCAGATCAAGGGTCTGCACCTAGTGTGACAGCTATCCCGAAGACCAAACCGCGGGCCAAGCCCTCGGGCGGGATGGAACCTGAGCCCTCTGCATAAGTGCTAAAACCCCGGCTGAGGGTGGGGGTTTTTCTTTTGGGGTGACCTGCATTGGTGTCTTTGATCCCAGCTATCACAAGTTCTGGATTGATTGCTTGCGGTCTCTGCGCCAAAACAGAGCACGACCTACAAAGGAGAGCGCCATGCCCGCCCTGAAACCCACCGACTACTTTGCGACTGTGCTCTGGCTCGGGTCGGTGAAAGACAGCGAAGCGGATTTACGCTCTGATTCAACCGGCGACATGCCGCTCACTTTCGCGGGCTATGCAGCAGAGTTTCACGCAGGGCTGACGCGACCCTCATGCAGTCGTGTTAAACAACAGTATCCGCGATATACTGAGATCAAAAATACCCGCCAGCTTTCGATTGTCTCCCAAGAAGAGCTGGATTTTATCGCCGCTGATATTGGTCTCGAGACCCTCGCGCCGCATTTGATAGGTGCCTCGGTTGTGATCGAGGGCATCCAAGATTGGAGTCACGTGCCCCCGTCCTCCCGCCTCGTGAGCGAGGGTGGCCCGGGTCTAATCATCGACATGGAAAACAGACCCTGCCATCTGCCTGCGCCATTTATCGAGGTTGAAAATCCTGGCCTTGGCAAAAGCTTCAAAACCGCTGCGAAAGGGCGTCGCGGTGTCACAGCTTCGGTTGAGCAGGAAGGCGTTTTGCAGATCGGAATGCGCTTGCGTTTGCACATCCCAGATCAGCCTAACTGGGCAATGATCGATTAGCGACATTCAGAGTTGCAATTGAGACATATAGTCCGATACGCGACTCGCTAGACACCGTTTTTTCGTCATTTTCTGTCTTAAATCAGCGAATGTATGCGACTGTATGGCGTAGGAATGATCCAACGAATCCGGCGTGTTTAATGCTGCTTAGGGGGATCACTTATGGCGCTCGACGATCGCAAAGGCGTTTGGAAATCTGGCAAAGGCAAGGGACGGCACACGCCGAAAGGTCGCCAATTGGAGGACCAGGCTTGGGAAGACGTCAGAGCACTTCTTGCAGATCGCCCGCGTCGCTCAGACCTACTGATCGAATTTCTCCACTTGATCCAAGACGCATACGGTCATCTGAGCGCGGCTCATTTGCGCGCGTTAGCCGAAGAACTTCGCCTGTCGATGGCGGAAGTCTACGAGGTCGCGACATTCTACGCGCACTTCGATGTGGTGAAAGAGGGCGAGACACCTCCGCCTGCTTTGACGATCCGTGTGTGTGATTCACTTTCTTGCGAATTGGCGGGTGCACAAGCGCTAAAATCGGCTTTGGAGGGTGGTTTGGACGCTTCTGAAGTGCGCGTCTTGCGCGCACCGTGTATGGGCCGCTGCGATACGGCACCTGTCTTGGAACTTGGCCACCACCACATTGGCCACGCCACACCTGAGAAGGTCGAAGCGGCGATTGCTGCGAACCATACCCACGCGGATATTCCAGCGTACGAGGATTTCCCGGCTTATGAGGCGGCGGGCGGGTATGCCTCCCTCAAAAAGCTGCGCGCTAATGGCGATTGGGCGCAGGTCCAAGACAAAGTTCTTGACGCTGGTCTTCGTGGCCTTGGTGGTGCGGGTTTTCCGTCCGGTAAAAAATGGGGCTTTGTGCGCGCCAATGAGGGCACGTGTTACTTGGCCGTGAACGGCGACGAGGGCGAGCCTGGCACGTTCAAAGACCGTTATTATTTGGAACGCACGCCGCATCTTTTCCTCGAAGGCATGCTCATTGCTGCTTGGGCGGTCGAGGCGGAAACCTGCTTTATCTACATGCGCGATGAATATCCTGCGGTTCTGCACATCTTGGCCGAGGAGATCGCGAAGCTTGAAAATTCTGGCATCGTTGAGAAGGGCTACATCGATCTTCGTCGCGGCGCGGGTGCTTATATCTGCGGTGAAGAAAGCGCGATGATCGAAAGCATCGAGGGCAAGCGTGGTCTTCCTCGTCACCGGCCACCTTTCGTCGCTCAAGTGGGTATCTTCAACAAGCCGACTTTGGTGCATAACGTTGAAACACTCCTTTGGGTCACACGCATCGTTCGCGAAGGGCCTGAGGTGCTGTCCGCGACCGAAAAGAATGGCCGCAAAGGTCTGCGCAGCTATTCAATCTCTGGTCGTGTCAATAATCCTGGGGTGCATCTGCTCCCTGCGGGTTCCACGATCGTGGACTTGATTGAAGCCACTGGTGGTATGATGGACGGTCACATCTTCAAAGCTTACCAACCCGGTGGGCCATCTTCGGGTCTTTTACCTGCTTCAATTACTGACGTGCCGATGGATTTCGACACGCTGCAACCGCTTGGAACTTTCATTGGATCGGCGGCTGTTGTTATCCTGTCTGACAAAGACAGCGCAAGAGGCGCCACGCTTAATATGCTGCGCTTTTTCGAGGATGAAAGTTGTGGCCAATGCACGCCATGCCGCGTTGGTTGCGAGAAAGCGGTCAAGCTGATGCAAGCAGACAAGTGGGATCAACCGCTGCTTGAAGAGCTGTGCACAGCGATGGGCGATGCGTCGATTTGTGGTCTGGGGCAAGCAGCTCCGAACCCGATCCGCATGACCATGAAACACTTCGCGGATGAAGTGTAATGGGCAGCGCAATCGCCACAGTCCAAGTCGATGATGTGCGTGTGCGCGTGATCGGAATGGGCATTCGAGCCGGGCACAGACACCGGATTTCATACACACGGCATGGATTACGTCGTGATCCTGATGGCCTCTGGCACACTCACCATTGTGGACGCTGATGGGAACGAGACTACAAGCGAGTTGGTCGCAGGCCAGTCCTATTCGCGCACAACTGGTGTGGCGCATAACGTTATTAACCGCACGAATGAGAAAATTGTTTTCGTCGAAGTGGAGCATAAAGCATGACCGATCAAATTACATTCACGCTCGACGGCGAAGAAGTCACCGCTGACAAAGGCATGACCATTTGGGAAGTTGCCAACGGTCGCGGTCTCATTATTCCGCATCTGTGCCACAAACCACAGCCTGGGTATCGCCCCGATGGCAACTGCCGCGCCTGCATGGTCGAGGTCGCGGGCGAGCGCACATTGGTTGCCTCCTGCATTCGCGACGCGTCGGAGGGGATGGTTGTCACAACCAATTCCAACCGCGCGCAGAGCGCGCGTAAGATGGTTGTTGAAATGCTGCTCGCGGACCAGCCAGAGCGTGATGTATCCCATGATAAATCCTCGCATTTGTGGGATATGGCTGATGCGAATGGTATCGATCAAACCCGCTTCCCCAAGCTGGAAGAGGGCCGCATTCCTCTGCTCGATGACAGCCACGTTGCGATGTCTGTGAACCTTGATGCTTGCATCCAGTGTGGTCTTTGCGTGCGCGCGTGCCGTGAAGTGCAGGTCAACGATGTGATTGGCATGGCGGGTCGTGGACAGGATGCGTACCCGACGTTTGACCTTGCTGATCCGATGGGCGACAGCACGTGTGTTGCTTGCGGTGAATGCGTGCAAGCCTGCCCGACGGGCGCTTTGATGCCATCGACTGTGGTTGACGACGCGCAGGTTGGCGACAGTAAGGACTTCGATTCTGAGACCGAAAGCGTTTGCCCGTTCTGTGGTGTCGGCTGCAAGGTGTCACTCAAGGTCAAAGACGGCAAAGTGAAATATGTAGAGGGCATCAATGGCCCAGCGAACGAAGGTCGTTTGTGCGTTAAAGGGCGCTTTGGCTTTGATTACATTCACCATGAACACCGCCTGACTATGCCACTGATCCGCCGTGATGACGCGCCTGCGAAGGGTCTTAATGTTGATCCGGGCGACGTGCTGACGCATTTCCGCGAAGCAAGCTGGGAAGAGGCGATGGCCCACGCCGCTGGTGGTCTGGCCAAACTGCGCCAAGCGCATGGTGGGCAATCTGTGGCTGGTTTCGGCTCTGCCAAATGCACCAATGAAGAAGCCTATCTGTTCCAAAAATTGATCCGCCAAGGGTTCAAGCATAACAACGTTGATCACTGTACTCGTCTGTGCCACGCGTCCTCTGTTGCGGCTTTGATTGAAAATGTTGGCTCAGGTGCCGTGACTGCGACGTTTAACGAGATTGAAAACTCGGACGTTGCCATTGTCATCGGTGCTAACCCTGTGGAAAACCACCCCGTTGCGGCGACCTATTTCAAACAGTTCACCAAGAACGGCGGCAAGTTGATTGTCATGGATCCGCGTGGGCAGGGCCTAAAGCGTCACGCGAGCCACATGCTGCAATTCCGCCCTGGCGCTGATGTGAGTATGCTTAACGCGATCATGCATGTGATTGTTGAAGAAGGCCTCTACGATCAGGAATATATCGACGCTTACACAGAGAACTGGGAAGCTGAGAAAGAACACCTTAAGGCCTTCACTCCCGAAGCGATGGAACCGATTTGCGGCATTGCACCTGATGTGATCCGCGATGTTGCGCGCACTTTTGCGGGTGCCAAAGCAGGAATGATTTTCTGGGGTATGGGTGTGTCTCAGCACATTCACGGGACGGATAATTCGCGCTGCCTGATCAGCCTTGCTTTAATGACGGGCCAGGTTGGTCGTCCAGGCGCTGGTCTTCACCCGCTACGCGGTCAGAACAACGTACAAGGTGCTTCCGATGCGGGTCTTGTTCCGATGTTCGTTCCCGACTATCGCTCTGTCGAGGATGACGCGGTGCGCGAAGACATCTTTGGCGTCTGGGGCCGTGATGAGGATTGGTCGAACAAGCGTGGTTTGACCGTGACTGAGATCGTCGATCAAGCTTTTGCTGGCAACATCAAGGGCATGTATATTCAAGGCGAAAACCCTGCCATGTCTGACCCTGATGTAAAGCACGCGCGCGATGCATTCGCAAAATTAGAGCATCTCGTTGTGCAGGATATCTTCCTCACTGAGACCGCCTGTTTTGCGGATGTGATTCTGCCAGCCTCTGCGCTTTATGAAAAGAATGGCACTGTTTCCAACACCAACCGCCAAGTTCAGCGCGTGCGCCCTGCGGTGACCCCGCCCGGTGAAGCGCGTCAGGACTGGGCGATTACTGTTGAGCTTGCGCAGCGATTGGGTCTCGATTGGGACTACACGGATGCGAGCCAAGTTTTCGCGGAGATGAAGCAAGTGATGAAATCGCTCGACAACATCACGTGGGAACGTCTGAAGACGGAAACGGTCACTTACCCATCTCTTAGCCCGACAGATCCGGGCCAAGCGGTTGTGTTTGGGGGTGGTTTCCCTCGTGCAGATGGACGTGCAAAGTTTACCCCAGCGGCTGTGATCGCACCGGATGAAGCACCAGATACAGAATATCCGATGATCATGACGACAGGTCGTCAGCTGGAGCATTGGCACACAGGGTCGATGACCCGACGCGCTTTGGTTCTGGACGCGGTTGAGCCTGAGGCAAATTGCTCGCTCCACCCCAAAACGCTACGTGCGCTTGGTGTTGAACCGGGCGGCATGGTGCGCCTGACAACGCGTCGAGGCAGCATCGACATCATGGCCCGCGCAGATCGCGCAGTGTCAGAGGATATGGTGTTCGTGCCCTTCGCCTATGTTGAAGCGGCGGCGAATGTGCTGACCAATCCGGCCATCGATCCATACGGGAAAATTCCCGAATTCAAATTCTCGGCGGTGCGCGTCGAGGCAGTTTAAAGCATCGCTGCAGAATAAGCAGCGCCAATTTCTCAACAGGAAGTAAGACACATGGGTTATAAATCAGACATCGAAATCGCGCGTGAAGCCGATAAAAAGAAGATCCAAGAAATTGGTATAAAGCTGGGCATCGAGAGCAAAGATCTGCTGCCTTACGGCCACGACAAAGCGAAGGTCTCTCAGGAGTTTATTAACTCTGTTCAAGGCAACAAAAACGGCAAGCTGGTACTTGTGACCGCGATCAACCCAACACCTGCGGGCGAGGGTAAGACAACAACGACTGTTGGTCTTGGCGACGGCCTGAACCGCATCGGTAAAAAGGCAGCTGTTTGTATCCGTGAAGCGTCCTTGGGGCCAAACTTCGGCATGAAGGGTGGCGCTGCGGGCGGTGGTTACGCTCAGGTTGTGCCGATGGAAGACATGAACCTGCACTTCACGGGCGATTTCCATGCGATCACATCCGCGCATTCGTTGCTCTCCGCGATGCTCGACAACCACATTTATTGGGGCAATGAATGCGACATCGATATTCGCCGCGTCCAGTGGAAGCGCGTTGTGGACATGAATGACCGTGCGCTGCGTCAGATCACAGCGTCCCTTGGCGGCGTCGCGAACGGCTTCCCACGTGAAGCGGGTTTCGACATCACTGTTGCATCCGAAGTTATGGCGATCCTTTGCTTGGCAAAGGATTTGAAAGACCTTGAGAAACGTTTGGGTGACATGATCGTGGCGTACCGCCGTGATCGCAGCCCTGTTTTCTGCCGCGATATTAAGGCGGAGGGCGCGATGACTGTTTTGCTGAAAGACGCGATGCAGCCGAACCTTGTGCAGACTTTGGAAAACAATCCTGCCTTTGTACACGGCGGCCCATTCGCGAACATCGCGCATGGTTGTAACTCTGTGATTGCGACGACAACGGCGCTTAAGATTGCTGATTTCGTTGTGACCGAAGCAGGCTTCGGCGCGGATCTTGGCGCTGAAAAATTCATGAACATCAAGTGCCGCAAAGCGGGTCTATCCCCTGATTGCGTCGTGCTGGTTGCGACTGTGCGCGCGATGAAAATGAACGGTGGCGTTGCGAAAGCGGACCTTGGCGCTGAGAACGTGGACGCGGTCAACGAGGGTTGTGCAAACCTTGGTCGTCACATTGGCAACCTTAAATCCTTCGGCGTTCCAGTCGTTGTTGCGATCAACCACTTTGTCACAGACACGGACGCAGAAGTTCAGGCGGTGAAGGACTATGTAGCGACACAAGGTTCCGAGGCGATCCTGTCGCGTCACTGGGAATTGGGTTCCGAAGGCTCTGCTGATTTGGCGACGCGCGTTGCCGAAATTGCTGAAAGCGGAGAGAGCAAGTTCGCACCGATCTATGAAGATGACATGCCGTTGATGTCCAAGATTGAGACGATTGCGAAGAAAATCTACCATGCGGATGATGTGATTGCGGATACGAAAATTCGTGATCAGCTGAAGCTTTGGGAAGAGCAGGGCTATGGTAACCTGCCGATTTGTATGGCGAAAACGCAGTATAGCTTCTCGACTGATCCGTCTTTGCGCGGTGCACCTACCGGCCACTCTGTGCCTGTGCGTGAAGTGCGCTTGTCGGCTGGTGCAGGGTTCGTTGTGGTTGTATGCGGTGAGATCATGACGATGCCGGGTCTGCCTCGCGTACCGTCCGCTGAGAATATTCACCTCAATGACGATGGCCAGATTGAAGGTTTGTTCTAAAAACAAGGTGGTGCTTGGAAACAGGCACGGCCTCATATACTTCTGATGAAGACAGATTACTAAGGGATGATGTGATGAGCGCACAGATTATCGATGGTAAAGCATTTGCTGCCAAAGTTCGCGGCCAAGTGGCTGAACACGTCACCGCTTTAAAGGCAGATCACGGGATTACTCCGGGTCTTGCGGTTGTGCTGGTCGGCGAAGATCCTGCAAGCGAAGTCTATGTTGCGGCCAAGCATAAGCAGACGGTCGAAGTCGGGATGGCCTCATTCGAGCACAAATTGCCCGCTGATGTTTCAGCGGCGGATCTTTTTGCGCTTATCGATCAGCTCAACGCCGATAAGAATGTGCACGGCATTTTGTGCCAATTCCCCGTACCAGACCATTTGAATGAACGCGCGGTCGTGGCGCGGATCGATCCGGCGAAAGATGTCGATGGACTCAGTGTTGTGAATGCAGGCTTGCTTGCCAGTGGTGAGACAGGTTTGGTTTCGTGCACCCCACTTGGCTGTCTGATGCTTTTGCGCGATCAATTGGGTGATATGACCGGCAAAGAAGCAGTGATCATTGGCCGTTCAAACCTGTTTGGCAAGCCTATGGGCCAACTGTTGCTGCAAGATAACTGCACCGTAACTATTGCGCATTCGCGCACGGCAGATTTGCCTGCTGTATGTAAACGTGCAGATATTTTGGTGGCAGCTGTTGGTCGAGCTGAAATGGTCAAAGCCGATTGGGTCAAACCTGGCGCCACCATCATTGA
This sequence comes from Planktotalea sp., assembly GCF_018607995.1. Taxonomy (GTDB): domain Bacteria; phylum Pseudomonadota; class Alphaproteobacteria; order Rhodobacterales; family Rhodobacteraceae; genus Planktotalea. Next base: position 102,884 of record NZ_JABBAL010000006.1, on the reverse strand, counting down.
CGTTGGCATCACACGCATTCCGCATCCTGATAAGCCGGGTAAGTCCAAGCTTTTGGGCGACGTTGATTTCGCACCCTGTTCCAAAGTTGCAGGTACGATCACGCCCGTGCCGGGTGGTGTCGGACCTATGACAATCGCATGTTTGTTAGCAAATACTGTGACAGCGTGCTGCCGCGCAAACGGGTTGGCAGAGCCTGAAGGGCTTACTGCGTAAGTCACTCTTTGATGGGCAATTTGCCTATTCTCGCAAGAATTGCAGCCGCGCTCTTTGGGTGCGGCTTTTCATTTAAGGGTCCCAAAAAGCGCAGGAAAAATTTCCCTTCCCCAAAGGGTTGAAAATGCGCCATGATGCGCAACCACAGGAGGTAAGAAGCCCTTCCCGAAGGTGGACAAAAAGTGTTTTTTCGAATGCGGTCACATAGATATCAAAGATTGATATGGGAAAAAATGCTGCTTTCTCCCATGCAATTTACTGAGAGCATGCAGGAAAACTGATGAAAAGGACTTCGCAAGGAACGACAGATTTGGACACGGCGCGCAAAGCCTAGCCTAGCCCAATGCGGAAGTTGTTTTCTGCTTTGCAGGAGGCACTGAGCCGGGCATTTCATTGGCGTACACTTGTGATTTGGTTCGGGTGTTCGCTGCTCGCGACCTACAGCGGACCGTTTGGGACTTATGGCGATCCTTCGGTTCTGCATTTGCTCTTGATATGGATGGTCTTGATCGGCCCTTCGATCGTCATGGTTTATGTTCTTAGTGCGCTCAACGAATGGTTCTTAGCTAAGCTTTCTTCGTCCATTCGTATGGTTGTTTTCATAGGTGTGTCGGCAATTGCGACTGGGTCACTTGTGTATTTTTTGCTGATTTACGTTTTCGCGCATACGCCAGATGCGATCCCTTCCAGGGGTGAGTTGTCTGTCTTCTCGCTTGCTGTGATCAGCTTTATTCAAATTGTGCGCTTGATCTTGCCTTTTTCCGCAATTGAGCAAATCAGCAACAAAGACGTGAGTGAAGGGGAGCTTTCCCTCGCTTCACTGCCACTCCACAGCCGTTTGGCTAAGCAGCTGGATATTCCTGCCGGTGTGAGCATCTCGCAAATTACAGCAAACGGCCATTTCGTCAGTGTTGAAACCTGTAAAGATGTATATCGGACGCGTATGCGGTTTTCTGATGCTGTCGCTGAGCTTGACGGCATTTATGGTTTGACGGTCCACCGTTCACATTGGGTGCATAGAGATTCTATTGTTAGCTGGGTGCCCCGCGCAAAAAAAACCTATGTCCTGCTCAAAAATGATCGCCGTGTTCCGATTAGCAAAACCTACCTCCCCAATGTGGAAAACGCAGGTCTTACTGTTCTTGATCCAAAAGACGTGGATCTAGAACAGTTGTTATGATCTAGTTTTCGATCGCGGAACTGGAAGAGCTTTCGCGCCAGTTAAAATGCAAATCGCATTGGTCGCCAAGAGCGTGGACAGAGGCGACGCATTGACGTTCAAGCCACCTGTGTAGGTGCCGTAGGCTGGTAAAATGACCCGCTGCGTATCAGTCGTGAAGCAGCGGCGGGTGATAGTACGCTTGCCTGCGCGAACAGTTACTTTAGGATGATAGTGACCTGATATTTCGCCGCCCGTAGCTGTTTCCTCGAGCGCGATGTGGCGAAAAGCGATTGGTCCAATAGTGACTTCGTGCATATGGGTGCCACCCAAATCAAGCGGCCCAGGATCGTGGTTTCCTTCAATCCAAATCCAGTTCACCCCTGCCTGAAGGCGTATAATCCATTCGCGTGAACGTGGGTCCAGATCGTCGCTGGCTCCGACGCGATCAAAGCTGTCGCCTAGACAGATCATAATCTTCGGGCGCTGCTCTACAATATCTTGATCAAGCCTTAAGAGTGTGTCGTGTACTTCGTAAGGCGGCAGTACGCTGGCACCATGAAGGGCATATCGACTAGCCTTTCCAAAGTGCAAATCCGAAACGCACAGTAATCTTTGGGCCGGCCAGAACAAGGCGCCAGAGGGCAGGGCGAGAAGATGTTCATTGCAGAACGTAAAGGCGTGGCTGTTCATAAATATCTCTAGCCTAGACCTGCTGTGGCCATCAATGCGGCGGTTTCGGCGGCAAGTAAACGTTCCTCAGCCGCGCCCTTGATCGGCACGCGGCCCATCTCCAAGAACATTGGAGCCGCCAAAGGTGTGACGCGTGGCAAGGTCATGAAATCAATGCGACCTCGGGTGTCATCCAACATTAAGCGGATGCGTCCAAAATCGACCAAACCGCGCATTGCCTCCTGTCGCGTGATGCGGAGCAGCAGGTGTTCGGGGTCAAATTTGTTCAAAGTGTCATACAGAATGTCAGAGCTGAACGTGGCTTGTCGTCCGCTCTTGCGCTGCGAAGGGAGGTTGCGTTCAATTAAGCCCGCTATCGTGGCAGAGGCGCGAAAAGTCCGCTTTATCAGAGCGTTGCCTGCGAGCCATTGCTCCAAACCATGTTCTATAGTGTTGGGATTCATCAAGGCTTCGGGATCAGTGGTTGGGTTAAGGCCCCAGATTAGCGTCGCATAATCCGTGGCGACAAATCCAAGCGGATCATAACCAAGCTGTTCCATCTGTTTGGAGAGTAACAGCCCAAGCGTTTGCTGTGCATTGCGACCCGCAAACCCGTAGACAACCGTATGATGGCGATCCTCGTGGGGGAAAGTTTCGATCAGCAATCGACCGGGTCGCGGCAGAATACTGGCCCCGCGTTGAAGCGTGAGCCAATCGGCTGTATGCGCAGGAAGCTCCGGCCACGCTTCTTGTTGAAACATGCGTAAAATACGCTGATTGAGCTGGGTGGAGGTTGCAAACTTGGTGCCCGCGAACGTCGCAATTTTCGGCTTTTTGTCAGCGCGGCGAGTGACTTCGACAGTCATCTCGCGCAACCCCTCATAGCGCACAATCTGGCCACCTATGAGAAACGTGTCGCCTTCGGTCAAGGAGGCGGCAAAGTTCTCCTCAACCTCACCAAGGGGCTTGCCGCCGCGGCTTTTCTTCAGGCGGACTTTCAGAGTGTCGGTGTCTTGGATCGTGCCAATGTTCATGCGAATGCGCTGCGCGGCGCGTTGGTCACGCAAAATCCATTTGCCATCAGTGCGCTGTAGCAAGCGTTTCCATTTGTCATAGGCGCGCAGCGCATAGCCGCCAGTGGCACAGAACTCGAAGCAATCATCAAAGCTGGCGCGGGTCACCTCGCTATAAGCGCCGACGCTTTTTATTTCGCGGTAAAGCGCGTTTGGATCGAGTGGGCCGGCACAGGCGCGGATCAAAATGTGCTGGCACAGAACATCTAAGGGGCCAGGGCCGCGGGGATCACCGTCGAGCTCGTGTTCTTTCACGGCCTGTAAAGCGGCGACGCATTCCACCACCTCAAAGCGATTAGCAGGTACAAGCAGCGCTTTGGAAGGAGCATTGTAGCGGTGATTTGCGCGACCAATACGTTGCACGAGGCGTTTGACGTTCTTCGGCGCGCCGATCTGTATGACGAGATCAACGTCGCCCCAATCAATCCCGAGATCAAGCGAGCCCGTGCAGACAATTGCGGCCAGTTCACCGCGGACCATTGCCGCTTCGACCCGCGCTCGCTGAACGCGATCTAACGATCCGTGGTGAATGCCGATGGGCAAGCTGTCCTCATTAGCAAGCCAAAGGTTGTGAAAGAAAATTTCCGCCTGCGCGCGTGTGTTGTGGAAAATGAGTGTGGTTTTATGTTGCTTGATCTGCTCAAGAACTGCAGGGATCGCATAGGCGGCACCGCCGCCAGCCCATGGCGGCGGTTCTGCGATTTGCAGCATCGAGATATCAGGGTCAGGGCCAGGATCTGCCATCACGATATCGCAAGGGTCTGGATGACGCGCGAGGTATTTGGCGATGGTGGCGGGATCTTCCACGGTTGCAGACAGACCAACACGGCGCAATCCGTCACACATGTTCTGAATCGCGGATAGGGCGAGCATGAGTTGATCCCCACGCTTGTTATCTGCAAGCGCGTGGATTTCGTCGATTACAATGCGTTTCAGATTTTTGAACATGCGCGGCGCGTCTTCATAGGAGGCGAGCAGCGCGAGGCTTTCAGGGGTAGTCAGGAGTAAGTGAGGAGGATCAGCGCGTTGGCGTTTTTTGCGGCTTGCGGGTGTATCGCCTGTGCGATCCTCAATGCGAATGGGCAGGTTGATGTCTTCGACAGGGCGGCGCAAATTGCGTTTGATGTCAGAGGCTAGAGCTTTGAGCGGAGAGACATAAAGCGTGTGTAACCCCTCGTGTGGTCCTTCGGCCAATTCGTTCAACGTTGGCAAGAATCCCGCCATGGTTTTACCGCCACCCGTTGGGGCGATGAGCAAAGTCGCAGGATCATCCGCGCGCGCCAGCATGTCGCTTTGATGTGGATGGATTGACCAGCCTTGTGCGGTGAACCAATTTGCGATCAAAGGGTGAACAAGTGCCATCCTTTGCACATATCGCGTTTTGGACCGGTTGCAAGTCACCTTACGTGCTGCAGTACGTAAGGCCACAGGCCGTTACTTCACAATTTCTTTGTCTTTCACGAACATATTTGTCGATGCGCGAGACAAAGAGACCTCAGCATCAAGCGAAGCAACGGCAGCTTTGGGTTTAATAGCCGTCAGTTTGGCAATGCTATTTTAAAACAAGGACAACTGACCGGCATCCTTGGGTTTGGATTTTTTCTTCTTATACGATTGTTGCTTCCGGCTTCCCAATTTTTGAAACACAGTATTAGCTGATTGCTGAAAATTCGGGATCTTGCGAACAGCGGCGATCTTTTGTTTGGCTGTGCTTGCAGCGAATGTATGTTCAACAATTGGTGCTGGATAGTCTTGCCCAAGTTCAAAATAACGCTGATCAACCAAGGTCTTTTCCCACGTCCAAGGCTCATGGATAAATTCATCCGGAACATTCTTCAGTTCTGGCACCCATTTTCTAATGAACGCGCCTGTTGGATCATGTTCCAAGGACTGTTTGATGGGATTATACACACGCATTGTATTGATACCCGTCACACCCGATTGCATTTGGAGCTGACTGTAATGAATTCCTGGCTCATAGTCGGTGAATAAACGTGCCAAGTGATGCCCGGTGACGCGCCAGTCCAACCACAGATGATAACTGGCAAAGCTCACTAGCATGGCTCGCATCCTGAAGGTAATCCAGCCTTCTACTAACAAGCTGCGCATGCACGCATCAATGAAGGGGTAACCCGTATTTCCGGTAGCCCAGGCTTGATAATGAGCCTCATTGTGTTCGTTCTTACGCAACTCTTCGAAGGCTGGATGCATACAATGTGTCTCTATTTCGGCTTGATCCTCAATTTTCTGAACAAAATGACAGCGCCACGCGAGTCGCGATCCAAATGCGCTTAGATTGCGCCCAAAGCTTTTCTTTTCTAACGGGGAAAGTTGGGCATGACGTTTGGCAACAGAATGCACAACCTCACGAACCGAGAGCGCCCCCCACGCGAGATGGGTAGAAAGCCTTGAGCAATGGACGTCGGACAAACTGGGCGCAGAGATGTGGTAAAGATACTTTTGACAGCGATGGTTCAAAAAGCTTCGTAAATCCGCGATTGCCTGTGTTCGCCCACCCTTTTGGACGTTGCCGATTGGTGTATTTCCAAACATCGGGTCATCTTTTTCTGGTAAGCTGTCCGATTGACAGCCCAGTGTTGGAACAAGGTTATCCGGCTTCGCCGTTATGTTTTCAGCCATACGTGCATTTCTGATTTTTGACCAATCATCACGACTGCGCAATCTCCGAACAACGCCATTTGTGGGGAATTCATGAGAGGAAATATTGAGATCCAAACATAGTTTTTCTACTTTTAGGTCTCGTTCGTATGTCCAAGAATTGCCTGTTTCTTCATGCATATAGACATCGCCAACACCATGTTGTTCATGAAGTTGAGCGATGACATCACATACATCGCCAACCCTAACGATAAGAGGCTGTCCCAGGTCAGTTAAAGCAATGTTCAGATCAACGAGACAATCATGGACGAAATGCCAATGACGGCGTGATGCAAAAGGCTGCTGCCAATACTCTGGTTCAACGATATAAAGCGGTATGACCGTGGAATTCGACTGCGAAGCCGCCAGCAAAGGTGCGTGATCACGGTTCCGGAGATCGCGTTTGAACCAAACAATGCTGGGCGCGTGTGACATGGAAGTTTGGCCTTCTAAAGTGCAGCGACCTATTTATAGATTTCCCTGCGTTCTCCAAAATCGCGCAAACGTTTGCGCCAAGTTTTGTAGCTGCTGCTTTTTAACTCATTGCGCATGAGAGTTTTCACTTGTTTGTCGCTTATCCCGTATTCAGTCTTAATATCCGCAAAACTAATGTGATCTGATAACGCCATCTCAATAATTCCGCTGACTTGTTCTGACGGCAGGTCTATTGCTTTTTTCATGGCACATCACCTAGTTTGATGCGTTCGAAAGACAAGCGGAGCCTGAGTCTTTGCTTATGCATCCGCAAGCCCAGGATCGCTTAGAATTGATGGTGAAGTAACCCTTGGTGGTGTGCGGCTACGACAGCGTATCGTAGGCGCGTTGTTGTTGATCCAATTGAATGCCATCATGGCCAAGCGTATCGCTAAGCCCCTCACGCCCAAATCATTTTTGCAATAGTATCACGTGACTAACATTAAAGAAAATCATCGCGGCGCGGTGTGAAGCAATCCACCAGCTTGCCTGGCTCAAGGCAGATGCAGCCATGGGTTTGGCCAGAAGGGACAACAAAACTATCGCCAGCTCCGACTTCTTTTTCTTGATCGCCCAACGTGAAGCGAAAACGTCCCCTCTCGACATATGTCGATTGCACATGCGGATGATTGTGCAATGCACCTACCGCGCCGGTGGCTGCAAAGCTGAACGCGACGACCATTAGGTCAGGGTGATCCGACCGCACTTGCCGAGTAACGTTTTCGCCCGTGGATACGATAGGGAATTGAGACACGATCGCGCTCCTTCTTTATGAAAAGACTATGCCACCGTTAAGGTCGATATTCGTCCCTGTGATGAACGCACTGTCATCACATGCGAGGAACAGCACGAGGTTCGCGACATCCTCAACGGTACCCTGACGCTTCATCGGGGCAGCGGCTTCAAATCCACGACGACCTGCATCAGGCGTATGGATGTTATGGAAATCCGTGTCGATCATACCCGGGCAAAGGCCGTTCACTCGGATGTCGGGACCAATCTCTTTTGCTAGGCCGCGCGTTAGCGTCATTATCGCGCCTTTGGACGTTGCATAGGGCACAGAACCGGCACCGCCACCATCACGCGCGGCTTGGCTGGCAAGGTTCACAATGGCACCGCTTTTCATATTCGCGAGGCAAGCATTCGTCATCATGAAATTGCTGGTTAGGTTCAAATCCATCACGTATTTCCAATGCTCCAGCGTGGAGGCCGCGACGGTTTTGCGAGCGACCAAGCCGCCAGCGTTGTTCACCAAGACATTAATTCCGCCGAACTCTTCAACGGTTTTGTTCACCAACGCATCGACGCTGTCTTGCTGTGTCAAATCGCCCTGTAAGGCGAAAGCCTTGCCGCCATTCGCGGTAACCTTGGCGACCACTTCATCGGCGCCTGTGCTGCTGGCGAAGTAATTGACAGCCACGCTTGCGCCCTCGGATGCGAGCTTAAGTGCGGCTGCAGCACCAATATCGCGGCCAGCGCCTGTAATGATTGCGGATTTCCCTGCGAGTTTCATGTGCGGTCCTTGGTGAATTGTGTGAGTTTAAGAGCAGTTTACTTGGTTGCTTGTTTTGCAAACATATCGAAGATTTCAGGGACATTGCCGTCGCCTTGGCCCGCATCTAAGGCAGCTTGCAAATTAGCTGACGTCGCTTCGGCGATTTGCGAGTGCGTACCCATGTCATCAAGCATTTGCACAAAGTATTTCACGTCCTTGTTCGCGTTGGAGATAGAGAAACCAAGATCGCTGACACCATCAACCGCATATTTCTTGGCGAATTGCATGAAAGGCGAATTGGATGGGCCTGCAGACATGATGTCAAAAAGCTGTTGCCCATCAATGCCCGCTTGTTTGGCAACGGCGAAAGCTTGGCTCATCGTTACGACAGTAGTCATGCCCATGAAGTTGTTGATCAATTTGGTTGTGTGCCCAGCACCAAGTGCACCGAGATGAAAGACGTTTTCACCTTGCACATCGAGGACTAGTTTGACCTTCTCAAAGGTGTCCATTTCGCCAGCGACCATGATGTTGAGCAACCCGTCTTTCGCATGTGCGGGGGTGCGACCCAGAGGAGCATCGAGCATACCTGCGCCTTTGGCCGCCAGATCTGCGCCGATCTTTTGTGTTGAGGCGGGGATCGAGGTGCCATAGTCGATTACGACTGCACCCTCTTTAATGCCTGCCAGAATGCCATCGTTCCCGTAAATTAGGCTCTCCACCACATCAGACGTGGTGACGCAAAGCATGACAATATCGCTCACCTCTGCTAGCGCTTTCGGGGTGGTGACTTCAACGGCTCCGCGCGCGACTGTTTTGGCAATCGCCTCTTTGTTGCGGCCCATAACGACAAGATCATAGCCGTTGCTTTGCAAACACTCCGCCATGTTGCCACCCATGAGGCCAAGCCCGATGAAGCCGATTGTGGGGTTTGTCATGGGTAACTCCTAAGTGTTGTTGATGTTGGAAAAAGCGTCGACGCCGGCTTGGGCGACGTCGTGATCTTGAGAAGGCGAGCCAGCACTTACGCCGATGCCACCCACGACATCGTTACCAGAAAAGACTGGGATGCCGCCTGCAAAGGTCACAATGCGCCCGCCGAAAGTAGAATTGATGCCAAAAACAGGCATGCCTGGCTGACTGACGTCGGCTAAATCTTTGGTGCTTTTTCTAAAGCAGCTTGCCGTAAAGCTTTTGTCGATGGCGAACTTATCAGAGGTAACTTTGCTATCATCCATGCGCTCGAAGGCAATTAGATTGCCGCTCTCGTCGGTCACGGCTATACACATTTGCACGCCAATCTCTTTGGCTTTGGCGCGAGCACCTGCGATCAGCACATGTGCGTCGTTAATGTCCAAGCGTTTGATGTTCAACATTGTGTGGCCTCTCGTGTCTTAGTTGCCAATAAGCAGGTTTGGCAGTGTCAGACAAATCGCCGGAACGAAGGTGATCAGCATCAGCGCAGCTAAGATCGCAAGATAGAAAGGCCAGATCGTTTTGATGGCTTTCTCCATCGGTAACTTACCAACGACGCACCCTGCAAAGAGACAGGTTCCCACAGGCGGTGTACACAGGCCCAAACCAAGGTTCACGAGCAGGATGATACCGAACTGAACCGGATCGATGCCCAAGGCGTTCATTACCGGCAAGAAGATGGGCGTACAAATCAAGATTAAAGCTGCCATGTCCATAATCATCCCGAGTACCAAAAGCATCAGGTTGATCATTAACAAGATCAGGATCACATTATCAGAAATCCCAAGCAGTAGATCAACAGTTTTGGATGGCACGCGGTAGAATGTCAGCATGTATGCAAATGCGCCCGCACATGCGATGAGGACGAGCACCATGGATGTCGTGCGCACGGACGAGACGACGGTTGTTTTGAAGTTGTCCCATGTCAGCGTGCGATACACGATGAGGGTTACAAAAAAGGCATAGATCGCGCCAATCGCACCGGACTCTGTTGCAGTGAAGATACCAGAGAGAACACCACCAACGATGATCACAGCAGTAAACAAACCCGGAATAGCACCTGCAAAAGCATAGCCCAACGCTGCAAATCCCGGGAATTTCTCGGCTTGGTAGCCGCGTTTGATAGCAACCAAATATGCTGCAAGGGCCAAACACACGCACATCAAAATTCCGGGGACGACTCCTGCGAGAAACAGTTTAGAGATCGACACACCGCCACCAGCGGCCAGTGCGAAGATGATCATGTTATGGCTAGGTGGGATGATGATACCCGCAATGGAAGAGGTGACCGTGACGTTCACAGCGTAATCTGCGTCATAGCCCTTTTCTTTCATGGCAGGGATTAGGATCGACCCGAGTGCTGAAATATCCGCAATCGCGGAGCCAGAAATGCCGCCAAACAACATAGATGAGAAGACGTTTACGATGCCAAGGCCACCACGTACCGCGCCAACAGCCGCTTGTGCAAATTTCACCAGCCTTGCGGCGATGCCGCCATGGAACATCAAATCACCCGCAAAGATGAAGAATGGAATGGCAAGGTAGGCCTGAAGGCTAATGCCTGCCACGATCCGCTGGAAGCCAATCATCATTGGTAGACCTTCGAACCAAAAGGCAGCGACCGCAGAAATTCCAAGAGCGAAAGCGACAGGTGCGCCGATCATGACGCATAGGGCAAATACGCCCAGAAGTATGAAAAGTCCCATTATTAGCCTTCGTCAATGTTATCTTGGCGTTCGTCCCAGCCTGTCAGCAGGCGGATCAAATGACCGATTGAGAATAGGAACAACAGCGCCCCGCAGATCGTCAGTGGCAAAGATCTAAAGCCTTCTGACACTTGGATGAGAGGTATCAGTGTGTTCCATTTGAATTTTGTGAGCTCAACGCCGTACCAGAACATCATGCCGCCAAAGCTAATCATCAGCAGATCGGTTATGATAACAAAAAAGTTTCGAACAGGCCTTGAGACTGCGTTACGAAACACAACGACGGACAAATGTGAATGTTGATGTACACCAACTGCTGCGCCAAAAAATGTGATTACCATCACCAACAGCAAAGACACCTGTTCGACCCATGTTGGCGTATCGTTCAGCACGTACCGCCCAAAAACGAGCCAAACATAAAAGACCGTCATAGCAACCAAAGACACCGCCGCCAGAACAATACAAATGCGCACTATGACTTTAGAAACAGCGTCTATCTTCTTGATATATGCGGGCGGGGATTTGGTGTCGGGCAAACTCGGTCCTCCAGTTAAAATAAGCGCCCCATTTTCCAAGAGGAATGGGGCGCTTGTCGTTGCTTATCGTTAGAGCTTACTCTGTCGCCTGAGCCATCTCAACGAGGGCTTTCATGTCTGGGTTCGCAGCCAGATAGTCAGCATAAACAGAGTCCATTGCTGACTGGAAAGGACCTTTGTCAGCGATCTCGTTGACTTTGATGCCTGCGGCTTCAACGTCCATACGCGCCTTCTCGGAGTCTACAGCCCAAAGCTCACGCTGGAACATAGCCGCTTCTTCAGCTGCACCACGTACCGCTGCCTGCATCTCCGCTGACAATGCGTTGAACTTTGTTGTGTTTACGCAGATGCACTCAGGAATGATCAGGTGCTCGGACAACGAGTAGTGTGTTGTCACTTCGTAGTGGCCAACGTTCTTGAAGGATGGGAAGTTGTTTTCCGCACCGTCAACAACACCTGTCTTGAGCGCCTGCTGAACTTCAGCGAAAGCCATCGGGGACGGGTTGCCGCCCATCGCAGAGATCATCGAGGTGTAGAGATCGTTGTTCATTACACGGATCTTCAGACCTTCAACGTCAGCCGGTGTTTCGATTGGCTTCTGACTGTAAAATGAACGTGCACCAGCGTCGAACCATGCGAGCGGCAGAACGCCGGCTTCGCCCATTGCTGCTGCAACAGTTTGACCTGCTTCGCCTTCAAGAACGCGGAACATGTGTGGCACGCTTTTGAAGATGAATGGCAAGGACACAAGGTTTGCTTCTTTCACCATTGGGCCGATTGGACCAAGGTTGAAGTTGCCGATTTCGATCGCGCCGATGCGAACCTGCTCAAGCGCGTCTGGCTGTGAACCCAGAACACCGCCGTGGAAGACGTCAACAGTGATCTCGCCACCAGTCGCCGCGTCAACTAGCTCAGCAAATTTGTCCATCGCACCTGTGTTTGGGTGACCGTCGTTATGGATGTTCCAAGCGCGCCAGTTGTCGGCAGCCGCTGAAGTTGCAATCAGAGCGACTGCGCTTGCAGTCGCCAAAAGCGTTTTCGTAAAAGTCATGGGTTCTCCTCCCGGTTTTTCTGTGCAGCAAGCCGAGGCTCGCGGGTCAAATGCGAAGGGGCGGAAAAAAAGAATTCCAAAGTCCCTCCCCAGAGCTGGAATCGCTGCTGAACAATAAGGAGACTAGTATCCAAGCTCTGTCAACAACTAGTTTAAAAAGTTTTGCTGCCTTGACTCTGTGTTTAACAATGCCTTTGATATGTGCCAACAAATATTGATCTGTGAGATTGTCGTTTTCACCATTTTACCGCTTGAATTCATAACCTTACAGTCAAAATTCCCAAGGCGCGATTGCGCATTCGTCAAAGGACTAACGTAGTAAACCGTGGACGTAATTAGAACTCGAACCTCGACCGACGTGGTCTATGAAACGCTTCACAATCAGATCGTTTCTCTCGACATATTGCCGGGAACGAAGCTCTCGGAAACAGAAGTCGCGCGCCGTTTTGGCGTGTCGCGCCAGCCCGTGCGCAATGCGTTTACCAAGCTCGGAAACGAAGATTTGCTTCTGATCCGTCCTCAGAAAACCACCAAAGTGCGCGGCTTTTCGATGGAGCGTTTGGAACTCACGCGGCTTGTGCGTCGCGCTGTAGAGTTGGAAGTCATTTACGGTGCAATCCAAGTTTGGGATGACGCACGCGCCGCTAAAATGTCCGCGAATTTGCGTCTGCAAGAACAGGCAATCAGCGCAGATGATCTGCCGACATTCCACGCGCTGGACTATGATTTCCACAAGCTGATTTATGTACTCGGCGGCAATCCGAATGCGTTCGAAGTCATGTTAGAGTGCAAACAAAAGGTAGACCGCTTGTGCATGCTGGGCCTTGAAAAAGACAGCGAAGCGAAGCTGATCTTCGCAGATCATTGCGAAATTGCCGACGGGCTCGCATCTGGAGATCTGGGCCTTGCGCAAGGCTCTATCCGCAATCACTTGTCACGCCTCGACAAGACGATCGCTTATATCCATCAAGCGCATCCGAGCTACTTCGAGTAGGCGCCAATTCAAATGTGGGATGTGGACGTTCGATCCGAATCTTCAGTGAATGTGTTTAGCAACATATGCGCCAGTCGTTTGATAATGTGACAGCAACAACTGATTTGCGGTCTTAAAATCACTTGCAAGAACCGCATTCAAAATTTGCTGGTGCTCATCCCCAACCTTACGGCCCGCATAACCAGAGGTACGCGCAGCAATGTAGCGATATCTGATGTTGAGATCGTAGAGTTGGCTGCAAAACCGGATAAGCAACGGAGACTGACAATTATCAACCAAGGCCATGTGGAAAGCTTTATGCAATTCCTCAAAAACGTCATGCTGACCGGTGCTGGCGCGGGTCATGCGGTGGTGTTTTAAGAGTAATTGTTCGGCCCAGTCCTCGGACAAGTTATCCATGCTCTGACGCAGAGCCATACTTTCCAATTCACAGCGCAATGTGAGGATTTCTTGGAAGTTCTCACGGCTGGTTTCGGCGGCCCTAAAGCCTCGTTGATCAAGCCTGACGACCAATTGATCAGATGTCAAAAGACTAAGCGCTTCGCGAACAGGGGAAGCCCCGACGCCCAATTTTTCGCGTAGCACGTTAATTTTCAGTTTTTCGCCCGGGGCCAGTTCACCGGTCAGAATTAGCTCACGCAACTTGTCATATACAAGCTGCGTGACCGAGTTTTCTGATGCGGTTTTATCTGGCCCAAGGTCTGTGTTCATGCGACGTGTTTAACCTGCCTTAACAGCGGCCACAATGTTTGCGAATTCTTCGTTGCTCAGAACATCGCGCTTTGCGATCCCTGCGGCCTTCACCTCTTCAAGAATGGCAGCGATCTTGTCGTCTTCCAACTCGCCCATGCCGAGCTCGCCCATCTTGTAGATGATCGACGCTTTGCCAGATTTTTTGCCTAAAACAACTTCGCCAACCTTGCCGGTTAGCGACGGATGCGTGGCGAACATAACAAGCGGGTCGTTCATGACGTAGTTGATGCCAATCCCAGACTCGCGGATGAAGTTGCCATGACCCAGCACAGGCTTGTTGCGCGCGATATCGATGTTGGATTTCTCTGCGATCATCTGTGCAAGCTCAGGAATTTTGTCGAGCTTGTAGTTGGTGTCATAGCCATAGAGCAGGTGCAGACCCATCATCAGCTCTTCCAAAGCGGCGTTGCCCGTGCGCTCGCCCAGGCCATTTGCACAGCTGTGCACACAGACTGCACCCGCGGTGACAGCAGCCAGTTCAGTCGCGACACCCATGCCAAAATCGTTGTGTGTGTGGATCTCGATCGGCAAGCCTGTCATATCATTGACCCAGCGCACCATGTGCTTGATCGCTTCAGGCGTCGCACAGCCCATCGTGTCAACGATCCCGATGGAGTCGGGCGGCGCGTTGTCCATGATGTAGTTACACAGGTTGGTCAAATCATCTTTGCGCGCGCGCGTCGTATCATAAGGGAAGAACAGCGCGTGCAGGCCGTTCTCGCGGGCGTAGTTGATGATCGGTGCGGTCTTTTCCGCGACGTCTTTCCACGTCCAGCCAAACTGCGTAACGAGTTTCGGATAGCCAATCGGCACCTCGATGACCACGCCATCGGCACCACATTCCAAAGCCAAATCAATGTCTTTCTTCATCGCGCGAGCGAAGGTGAAGATTTTGGACTTCAGGCCTAGTTTGGAGATTTCTTTGATCGCTGTCTGGTCCATTTCAGACACAGCAGGCATTCCCGCTTCGATCCGCTCGACACCCAGCTCATCTAGCTTGGTTGCGATCTGGATTTTGTCATCGACCGAGAACACAACACCCGGCGTTTGTTCGCCGTCGCGCAATGTTGCGTCATGGATTTCCACCTTTTCAGGCAGCAACAAGCCTTCGCGCACGGAAGGTTCAAAATTGTAGGGGCTGACCCACCATTTGCCGTCTTCTAGATGTGTTTCGCGCATTTTGTGTCCTTCCGGAAGGGTATGTTTTATGTGTCAGAGACAAGAACGAAGTCAAAATCGACTTTGAGATAAGGGGCGGTGATCGAGGCGCGCGCCTCAAGATCATCGGGCAGGGCATCAAGATCGCTGCACTCGACGTAGTCCATGATCAGATCTTCACGCACGCCGAACACAGCGTCCGAGTTCAGATAGGGATCGCCATTGGCGAAAACTTCGGTGACCAAGGACTTGTAGCCTTCAACCTGTACGATGAAGTGCAAATGCGACGGCCGCCAAGGAGTGCGGCCTGTGGCGCGGAACAACTCTCCGACAGGGCCGTCATCAGGCACCTTGTATGGTGCAGGTTTGACCGTGGTGATCGCGTAGCGTCCATCCGCTCCAGTGGCCATGGAGCAGCATAGATTAAAATCGTCCTGCGTGCCGTCTTGGCTGTAGTACAAACCGTTCTCAGCTGTTTGCCACAGCTCGATCACCGCACCTTGAATCGGCTTTCCGTCGGTGTCTTTGACACGCCCTTCAACCACTACCGTGGTACCCTCGTTGTCTTTCTTAATGTCACCGCCCACTGGCAACATCGGCGCGCCAACAGAATGGAAGGGGCCAAGCACGCTAGAGGATGTGCCCTCATGCTGAGAGCCGATCATATCCACCAGTGACGACAGCCCCGTCACATCGGAGATCAGCACGAATTCATTGCGTTCATCATCAGAGATGATGCCAGCATCAGTTGCGAATTTTAGGCCACGCGCCCATTCAGCATGGGTGAGTTGGGTTTCTTTGGCAAAAGCGTGAAGATGCTCCACTAGCTTTTTCAGAACAAACATTGTTCGTGGATCCGTGTCGTCACCGCAATAGTCCAAGAAGGCTTGTGTGATTGTATCAATCGAGACGTCTTTCATTTTTGAAAGCTCCTGTAAGTTACAGCAATGCGGTGGACAGAATTGGGTATTGGATCAGCACGATAAGAACCGCAAGCATGATGACGGCAAATGGGAACGATCCCAAGAAGACGTCTTTTAGGCTGATGTTGGGATCGTTCAACGTGCTTTTTATCACAAAACACGAAATCCCAAGCGGCGGTGTCAAAAGGCCGATTTCAGCGCCGATCACGGTGATGATGCCGAACCAAACAAGGCTCAGACCCATGCCTTCAATCAAAGTGATAAACAACGGCACAACGATCAAAATGATAGAGGCTGTATCCAAGAGCGTGCCGAGCACAAGCATCATTAGCACGTAAATCAGCATGATATGGAAGAACGATAGATCCCATTCTTGCAACAAGGCATCCAGCTGATTGGGTAGACCTGCAAAGCCAAGCATACGGCTGTAGAACGACGCCATTGTGATTAGTAGCAAAATGGCTGCCGTGATGTGACCGGTTTCGACCAAAGTAGACCAAAAGCCCTGCCACGTGATCGAGCGGCGCAACAGCGCGATGATCAGCGCCAGCGACGCACCAGCGGCACCTGCTTCAACAGGGGTGAGCCAGCCTGTGTAAATGCCGCCAAGCACTAGAATGATCAGAGCGACAACAGGCCATGCTTTGTCGAACATCTCAGTTTTGCTAAGTGCTGGCATGTCATCAGTACGGATTTCTTCGCCAATATAAGAAGGCCAGAGCCGCGCCATAGCGTAGATCGCGATGATGTAGGCCACGGTTAGGATAAGGCCGGGAATGATGCCTGCCAAGAACATGTCGCCCACGGATTGCTCAGACACGAAAGAATAGATGATCAGCATCGCCGAGGGTGGGATGATCATGCCCAATACGGACGAGCCCGCAACGACGCCGACGGCAAAACGTTTGTTGTAGTTGTAGCGCAACATTTCAGGGACAGAGATTTTGGTGAACACACTTGCAGAGGCAATGGATGACCCGGTGATTGCCGCAAAAATTGCGTTTGCACCAACGGTCGCCATGCCAATGCCAGCGAGCACTTTGCGAAAGGCGGAGTTCATTACATCATAGATATCGCGCCCTAGCCTGGCTTTAGACACGAGTAAGCCCATTAAGGTGAAAAGGGGGATGGTGGCAAAGTTATATTCAGTCACGCCATCGCCCACAGCGACTTTCAAGAAGTTGAAGGCAAGGATGGATTTGCCGGACATGATCCAGACAGAAACAAAGGAAACAAGCCCAAGCGCGATAGGGATATAGAGGCCAAGATAGACCAAAATCACAATCGCTAGAACGGAGAGCATGCCAATTTCAACGGGTCCCATAGTGTGAACTCACCCAGTCTTGCTTGGTGCGAATGTGTCTTCGCCCAAAAGTGTTTTGAAAAAGAAAATGACGGCGGCAAGTGCGCAGCCAAAAGCAATTGCAAGGCGCACGGGCCACCAAGGCGCTTGCAAAATGCCCGGCGTGCCAAAGTAGTCGCAGCGTAGAAGTCCCGTCTTGAAATCGGCCCAAATATTGCCCGTGGGCGCAGGCCCGAAGTCAGGTTGTGTGAAGAAATGACAGCTCTCGAAGCTCTCTGTGAACTCCGGCCAGACCGTCCAGACAATCATGCACATGAAGATGAATGAAATCCCATTCAGGAACCGCGCAAGCGCGCCACCAGTCTTTGGCATGTGGTGATGCAAGAACCCTAAGAAACCGTCAGAACGCGTAAGACGACCGGTGCGCACAACATCGGGTAGCTGTAAGAAAACGATTAGGGCGAGCGAGAAGATCACCACTTCAACCACACCTCTGAAGGGAGCATTAAATAGATTTCGCGAAATCACATCAACGTTCATGACTGCTACCAATGCGAGCAGCACAAAAGCACCGCTCACATTGGCTGCAATAGCAACCGCCACGACCCAGTTTTGAATTTTTTGTAGACCCGTGACGATCATGATCCTGAGACCTTTCCTTTGATGAGTTTAGTTGAGCTCTGCGGCCCAATCGCGCAGAGGCTCAAAGCCTGCTGCTTTCAGCTTGTCTATGTAAGCCACCAGCATATCGGAACCTGGTGCGCCTGCACCGTCGAGCTTCTTGGCCCAATCGACCGCTATGTTTGGCATGCTGTCTGCCCAAGCTTGACGCTCGTCCGCGGTCATCTCAACAACGGTGCCGCCACCGGCAACATAAGCTTCCAAAGACGCATCCGCACGATCCATCGCGATGGATGCTACGTGATCACGATACTCAACAGCAACAGCTTGCAAGACGTCTTTAACTTCATCAGGCAGGCCCGCCCAATAGTCCGCATTCACTGTCACAGTCTTCGAGTTCACAGCGCCAAGATCCGCCTTCAACATGTAGGGCGCAACTTCAGCAATTTTGAACGTCTTTGCGGCTTCAGGCCACAGCATTGCCGCATCAACAACACCGGTTTGGATCATGTTGTAGAAGTTTGGCAGGCCGCCGCGCACGCCTGCTGCACCCTCGATACCTTCGAGATAACGCAAGTTGTAACCAGCGCCCGCAACTTTTTGACCTTGAAGATCTGCAAGCGAGTTGATCGGCGTCTTAGAGAACATCTGATATGTGTCGAGAACAACGCCAGTCGCCAAGTAAACTTGGTTCTCAGCGGCCAGTTCCGTGTTCATCTGCGGGAACTCTTTTGCGATCTCATCAACTGCTTTCGCAACAACACGCGCATCGGCGGCGATAAACGGTGTGACGGCAGAGATACCTTGTGATGGCAGCGCGGAGTTATGGAAAATCGTGGTGACGATGCCGATGTCGCCAAGGCCAAGCTTGATGCCCTCGAGAACGCCGCGCGGCTTTACGATCTGACCGCCGTAGGCTTCTTGCCAGTTGATCTTGTAAGCACCGGATTTCGCCAGTTCTTCGTTTACACGTGGAATGAAGAAGCCAGAGAATTCCTTGACCCACATGGAACGATCAGGATAGCCGTCGATGGCTGTCATGTTGATGGTTTCTTGCGCTGAAGCAGCGCCGCTTAGGGCGGTGGTCAGTCCAAGCGCCATGCCTGTGGCAAGCGCGATACGTCTTGTTAGTTTCATGTGTATTCCTCCCAGAATGATTCAGTTATGCGACTGTTTGTCGGTCTTCGTTGGTGATGATCTGCGCTATCAATGTTCGTCTTGCATCAGATCTTCAGTAATTACACGATTTTACATACGTCGTCGAAGTCAAACCGTGGCAGCCTTTGAAACAACGCCGTTTCATCAGCATAGCCAATATTGCATAGAAAGTTCGACTTCATTGTCGTTCCGTTAAAGAACTCCTGATCGACAACCGAGTTGTCAAAACCAGAAATAGCGCCCACATCCAAGCCAATCGCGCGAGCTGCGATCATGAAGTAAGCACCCTGGAGCGTAGAATTGCGAAAGGCTGTGTCCTCGATGTGTTTCTCTTTGCCTTCAAACATATGACGGCGATCTTCATGAGGAAAAAGCTTGGGTAACTCGGTCCAGAACCCAGTGTCATAGGCTAAGATTGCCGTGACAGGAGCGGACATAACCTTTGGAACATTCGCGGGTTTCAATGACTTGGCGAGCTTGTCTTTGCCAGCTTTGGATCTAACAAACGTGACCCGAACAGGGCATGTGTTCATGCTCGTCGGGCCCATTTTCATGATGTCGAAGATTTGCTTGAACAGATCTTCAGATACCGGCCGATCCTGCCAAGCATAGTGAGACCGTGCGCCCGTCAAGATAAGATCTATCTGATCCGCGTCGAGCTTTGTGATTTTTTGCCGAACTGCGTTCACGTCCGCTTGCGCGTCATGCCTCAAGTTTTCCAATTTGCTCGTCTTGCTCATGATACCCTCATAGTCCCCAAGATTCGTTGTTGATCACAATAAATGATTTTTTGCCCGTCCGTCCAATAAAATCGACTTTTGACAACCTCCTTCAAAAATATCATATTTTAGCTAGCGAAAAAATGGAGAATCGAAATGCCAGCATGGAATGACTACAAAGTAGACGCCAAGTCACGAGGTGCATTGGCTATGGAGCTTTACGTTGTGCGCTCAAAACCAAGCGGTGATATGGAGTTGGTGAAGTCTACCTTGCCTGCTCATCTTGAGTATCAAAAGCAGATGGAAGCGAGCGGTGTTCTCGTTATGGCTGGTCCAACATCAGATGAGTCCGGCGAGTTGATGGAGGCCGAAGGCATGATCATCTATCGCGCGTCGGATCTTGATGCGGCCCGCGCTATCGCGGACGGTGATCCGATGCATGCGGTCGGTGCGCGCAACTATGACATTCGCAAATGGTTGGTCAACGAAGGCTCCCTCAGCTTCACTGTGTCGCTTTCAGCCCAAGCCGTCGACATTCGGTAAAAGAGAAAAAGAACCTCATGCAGCGCAACAAATTCCTTCCGGAAATTTTGGTCACATTGTTTGATCGACATCGTGGGACGCGGACCGACGATGATCCGCGCGACATCTATGAGCTTTGCAATGCTTTGATTGCACAAGAGGGCCAAGTGTCGGGGATCAAAATCGCCGAAGTCATTCTTGCGCGGTATCGTGCTTTCAATGAGGACGCGAAACTCAAGTTCTTTCAATTTATGAATGAAAGTCTCGACATCGATCCAGATCGTTTGGCGGCCTGCGCACGCGCATATGCAAAGAGCGGCACTTGGGAGGACTATAAGGACGTTTATGAAAGTTCGGTCACA
Organism: Planktotalea sp.; assembly: GCF_018607995.1. Classification (GTDB taxonomy): domain Bacteria; phylum Pseudomonadota; class Alphaproteobacteria; order Rhodobacterales; family Rhodobacteraceae; genus Planktotalea. The sequence goes on along the minus strand of NZ_JABBAL010000006.1, from coordinate 82,358 downwards.
AAGCGTCTTCAGTTTCTGCGCCGTTTGAACCAACCGAGCGGCGCCACCGCTGACTTGGTTTCAATGCGGGTTGATTTGCTGCGTTTGACAAAGGTCGACCCTGATTTGCGTCGGGCAGATCTGGATTTCTCTCGCTTGCTGCGCAGCTGGTTTAACCATGGTTTTCTGGTCCTCAAGCAGATTGATTGGAGCGCACCGGCCTCCTTGTTGGATAAAATCGTTGCGTATGAAGCCGTTCACGAGATCAACGATCTTGATGATCTACGTCGTCGTTTGACCCCTCCAGATCGTCGGTGCTTTGCGTTCTTTCATCCAGCGATGCCTGACGAACCTTTGATCTTCGTCGAGGTCGCTCTGAGTGATCAAATCCCAGGATCAATTGACGATCTGTTGTCTGAGCGGAGGGACCCGATCACACCGGAGCAAGCCACTGCTGCGGTGTTTTATTCTATCTCCAATTGCCAAAAAGGTCTGGCTGGAATCAGCTTTGGAAATCTATTAATCAAACAGGTTGCAAAGCACTTGTTGTTGGAGATTCCGCATCTGTCTCATTTTGTGACCTTGTCCCCGATCCCTCGATTAAAGGCTTGGCTGGAGCGACTGAAAGAGGACAGCGATCTTGGGCACATTGCAACGGCAGTCCTTGATGGGACTGCGTCTGACGCAGACATGCGGATTATCACTGCGCGCTATCTTCTAGGGGCCAAGCGGAAAGACGGCACGCCCTTTGATCCTGTCACGCGGTTCCATCTCGGCAACGGCGCCGAGGTCTTCGACGTCCATGCGAACGCAGACAGCTCGCTCAATGGGCGCGCGCAATCTGCTGGCGCGATGGTGAATTATCTCTACGACTTGAAACAGGTTGAGAGCAATCACGAAGACTTCGCGCTGCGCGGTACTATTAAAGCCTCTAAAGCGGTCGCGTCACTGACGAAGTCCGCCTTAACCGCAAAACCCGAAGAAAGTGCAAAAGTCACTTAAGATAAAATGCCCAAACGTTCGACAACCGTGCTGAAGCATGCGGCGAGGTGTTCCGGGCTGCTTGCGGTTGCTGCAACGTAAAAATCAGGTCGAATGATGGCGTAATGTGCGGCTGTTTCAGCCATCCACTTGGTGTAACTGTCATCCAAAGTCTCGACATCGCACCCGCTTGGGCCAAGCGATAGCAGGCGACCACCTAGTTTCTCAAGCGCGCGACTATGAGCGGGGCTTAAGAGGTCTTCTGTCGGGTGATCCAGTGCGAGGATCATCCATCCTTGGCCAACGGTTTGATCAAAACGGCCTTCGCGTTTCTCAAACTTGACCAGCCCTTGCGGCGACAGTTCACCTGCGCTTGCGGTGTCTTCGCACCAGATGCCGGCACCGAGTTTCACTAGATCACCTGTAATCGGTTCATGATTTCTCTCAACGAGATCGGCCATCATACGGGCGTCGCGTTCAGCCGCCTTTTCCGCGTCCGCAATGCAAATGATATCACCCAGATCACGACTGAATTGGATGTAATGTTTGGCGTGCGCAATGCGCTCGGACTCGTAGCTTTGCAAGATGTCGGCACCCAAAGTGCCGTCTAAAATCGCGTTTAACCGCCATGACAAAGCAACTGCATCGCGCAGCCCCGCACACATGCCTTCGCCCGCAAAAGGGGGCATCAGGTGTGCCGCGTCCCCTGCAATCACGCAGCGTTCTTTGTGCCAATGCTCGGTCCAGCGCGCTTGAAAGCGATAGACTGCGCTGCGTTCAAGGCGCGCATTGTCAGGGGTCAGCCCCCATGGTTTCAGCAATGCCCACGCGCTTTCCGGTTTGGCAATCTCATCTTTGTCCTCAGACGGGAGTACCATGAACTCCCAGCGTCGTCGCCCGGGGCCTCCCGGAACAATAGTTGTTGGGCGTTTCGGGTCGCAGAGTTGCCATTGTGCGGGAGAGGCATTGTAGTCCGCTGGCGGAACCATATCGAGGATCAGCCAATCAAAGAAATAGCCCTCGTCGATCACGTTCAAGCCCAGCGCATCGCGCACGAAGCTGTTGGCACCATCCGCGCCTACGACAAACTGCGCTCTCAAGGTTCGCGAAGCGTCACCATCGTCAATCACCAAGTCGACACCGCTTTCATCCTGCGACAACTCTGTCGCGGTCCATCCGCGCAAAACGGAGACAGTCGGCAAAGCAGCTGCGATGTTCATTAAACGCTCTTCCAGCTCTGGCTGGTTGAACCAATAGGTCACATGCCAGCCGCAGGGCGCAAGGCTTTTCCAATCGACGATTTGCAGGTCTTCAAGGTCTGCGTTCTTCCAATAATACAGCTCTTTATGGTTCTCAAATGCTGGATCCGTATCGCAATCAATGCCGAGCGTTGCGAGGATACGAGCGACTTCAGCGTCCATCGTGACGGCGCGCGGGCGATCATAAATTTCGGGCCATTTTTCGACTACTGTGACGCTTTTGCCTGTCCGCCCCAGCAAGATGGCAAGCAAGAGGCCAACCGGTCCGGCACCGACAATGATTGTATCTTGGGACATAATTTAAGCCTCGTTAGAGTTTTGTGTACCTGCTCGGTGGAGTGTGCGGGGGTGATTTAGCGTGTGCTTTCGTCGCTGCTTTGAAGCGCGACGGTAATATGATGATGTCACGTGTCAAGGCATCAGCCAAAAGATCGATATTTATTGACTTTTCGTCATATTGTGAGCAGCTTTTTCAAGCAGGGGAGACTGTTTATTAAACACCCATTATCAACGGTCATCGTAAGCTTGACGTTTTAAGCAACACCAGTGCTTGCAGCTAACGGTGTCGAAGTCACGATAACGGGTATTCAAGGCGGTTTACCTATTGGTGCTAGGTGCCGTTGCGATTGTGGTTATACTGAAAGCTCCGAATGGCGTTTGGGGCTATATTGCGGTTCGTTACAACGTGCAGCTGTTCCCTCTTGGATATCGCATCACAACCGAGGTGGCCCTGAAAGACTGATTTTGTTGAAAAAATAGCAACGGAAATGAAATGACAAAAGCTGCAAAGAACGTTCTGTGGATCATGGCAGATCAGCTGCGCTGGGATTACCTCAGTTGCTACGGGGCGGAGCATATCGATACGCCAAACCTAGATTGGCTTGCGTCACAAGGTGTGCGATTTGACAAAACCTATGTCCAGTCTCCGATTTGTGGGCCTAGCCGAATGAGCGCCTACACGGGGCGCTACGTCCGCAGTCATGGAGCCACATGGAACGGTTTTCCGCTACGCGTGGGCGAGCCGACATTGGGCGATCATTTGCGAGAGATTGACGTTAAATGCTCGCTTGTCGGAAAGACCCACATGACGCCCGATCGCGATGGCATGAAACGCTTGGGTATCACACCGGAGAGCGAGATTGGTGCCCTGATCTCAGAATGTGGGTTTGATGTTTTCGTTCGCGATGACGGCACGAATGCCACAGCTTATCCAGGACGGCATGCGCAAGATTATGATCAATATTTGCGTGACAACGGAATGGACGGCGAAAACCCTTGGGAGGAGTGGGCCAACACGGCGATTGGACCAGATGGCGAATGGCGATCAGGATGGTTGCTCGACAATGCACCGCTTCCCGCACGTGTGCCCAAAGAACACTCCGAAACGGCTTGGCTCACAACGCGGGGGATCGAATACATTGAGGCACAGGGCGATCAGCCCTGGCTCTGCCATCTGAGTTATATCAAGCCACATTGGCCGTTCCTTGCGCCAGCCCCTTACAACGACATGTACAGTGCTCAGGGTATCCCAGGTGTTAATCGTGATGAAAGCGAACGCGACACCGATCATCCCTTAATGCAAGCGTGGATGAACATGCGTGTGTGTCAAACCATGTCGCGCGAAGAGGTGCGCGAAAAAGTGATCCCGTGCTATATGGGCTTGATCAAGGAGCTTGATGATCAAATGGGACGCCTGTTTGCCTATTTGCGCGAGAGTGGCCGTATGGAGGACACGATGATCGTGTTCTGTTCGGATCACGGGGACAACATGGGCGATCACTGGTTGGGAGAGAAAGACCTTTTCTATGACTGCTCTGCGCGCGTACCTTTGTTGATTTATGATCCGAGGCCGGACGCCGATGTGACGCGCGGGACGACATCTGATGCGTTAGTTGAGATGATAGATATGGCCCCGACCTTCTTGGAGTATTTCGGTGGTAACGCAAAGCCGCACATCATGGAGGGGCGTGATCTTTCTCCGCTGATGCATGGAGAAACACCTGATTGGCGCAAATACGCTATTTCGGAGTACGACTATGCCACCCGCAATGCGCAATTAAATGTTGGGATAGATCAAGCGGATGCCCGTCTCGCAATGCTTTTTGACGGCCGTTGGAAGTACATCCACGTCGAAAAGATGCGTCCAATGCTGTATGACCTCGAGGCGGACCCAGATGAGCTTTGCGATCTAGGGTCTGATCCGGCCCACGCGGATCAGCTGGAAAGATTTAAGGCTGCGCACTTTGAATGGGCGCGCCAGCATCACACGCGCATTACGCTTACAGCTGACACGATAAATCAAATGAGCGCGGAACAAGAACCCCCAGGGATCTACATCGCTTATCAAGACCGAGAAGAGCTTGAAGCTAATGGTTTGACTATGCCAACCCACGCATCCGGTTAGTGCCAAATATGAGGTCTACGCGACAGTGACGCGATATCCAGCACGTGGGAAATGGACGCAAACTTGGCCGACCTCATCTGAGCTGCGTTCAATCGAGATTGTGTTTGCATCGGCATAGCGCACGTTGCCACTGACGGGTTGTTCGCCGCCATCCAGATCAGGGCTGACGCTGACGAGCATTCCAGTCTCCAAGCCTTGCGGTTCGTTTTTGGCCACGCCAATCGCTGAGGTCGGTATGCTTGATTTCGCTAGCGCAATTGCGGCCTCAGCACTCATCGGTTTCGACGTGCCATGACCGAGCGCCCTAACGTTTTCCTCCCAACGCATCAGATCGGGGAATTCTGATAGCATTGATGGACCTCCGCTCCAGCGACCGCGAATGAACCAGACTGCGTAGTATATTTGCGCATCTATTGCCGCTGGTGCAGAGCCAAGCAAAAATGCGCGGCCGTCGCTAAGTTGTGCGTTGATCCAAGACAGCGGCGCGCGCAGCTGACTGACAAGATGGGGAAGTTGTTCATTGGCGCGCTTTAATCCGTCCGCCCAATCCTCGCCAAGATAAAGGCGGCCACGATCCTGTGCGAAATCCTCGGGTAGGGTGTCGCCTGCTGACCCAAGAATAAGCTTCACCGTGAGCATAAACATTTCACCGTCTGTGTAGCGGCTGAGACACCACATCAGGCCAGCGTCAGAGGTCGGCATATAGCTAGGTGTGGGATAGCGGCGTTCCAACTCATGGATGATACATTGGCTGTCACAATAAATGTCGGCCCCAATCTGCATCACGGGCGTGCGTCTGTAGCCGCCAGTCAAGGCCGTCAGCATCGGTTTTGGGGGCAGCCGGGGGATTTCCACGTCGTGCCAAGACAAGGTCTTGATGCCAAACGCCACGCGTACTTTCTCCGCGACAGGGGATTGGGGATAGTTGTGAAAAACGATCGCTGCTGTTGTGTTTGTCATGTCGCTCTTATTTCTGGGTTGTTCTGGATTTTCTTCGGCGTTTCTTACACGCGCAACGGTGAAATTGTAAGGAATTCTGACAGGCGCGCTTTGGGATAGAACGCTGTCTCAAACGACGGGCGTTGTTTCGCGCGGGTGAACCAATCCGTGACCAGCGGAAAGCCGTTTTCCCACATGCTCGCGAATGACAGATCATCCATGCGGTCTACAAGGGGGAGCACGATAATGTCGGCCAGACCAAATGCTTGTCCGGAAAGCCACGGCACTTGTGCCAATCGTTTTTCCATCCGCACCAAAGTAGAGGTGAATTGATCCATCGCTGCGTCGACTTCAGCGTCGTTAAACCCTTTGCGCCCCATGCGTTCATAGAACTGTTTGCGGATTGGACGCACATCGGCCTGTTGTTCTTGGAAAGCTGCATCGTCCAGCGCGTCAAACCGCGGCAGGAAAGCCATGTTGAACGAAGGCACGCGGATCGCAGCAGTCGGGACTTCGTCAAGATACCGCCCCCAAGCGCGCACAACAGCGCGCTGCGCAGGATCACTTGGCAGCATAGGCGTGTCGGGAAAAACCTCGTCGAGGTATTCGCAAATCACGCCTGAATCAGTGATCACCGCGTCATCGTGAACGAGCGTCGGCACCACGCCGTTCGGGTTCAGCTTAAGATATTCGGGCATCAGGTGCTCATTTGTGGCGAGGTTCACCAATTGGCTTGCAAACGCTAAGCCCTTTTCGGCAAGGCATAAGCGTACCTTTTGGCTACAGGTCGAATGGTTTGCATGAAACAGCTTGAGCATTTGTGCGCTCCTTTGAAATCAAATCGAGGACGAGTAGAAAAATTCCAAACCACCCCAGATCGAAAGCGTTGCAGCAAGGATAAGCATGGTTTTGACGAGGGTAGGGAAGGTCGATGCCTTAAGCCGTTCACCCAAAAGGCCACCAATCCAAACACCTGCGAAAGCGGGGAGGATGACGATTAAACCGATGAGCAGGGCCGAGGGTTCATAGAGTCCCGCCAGCGCAAGCGAGGGTATATGCAGTGCTGCCATAACTATGAACAGCGCGCTGGTAGCAAAGATGAACGCTGAGCGCGAGAGCCCAGCGGCCAGAAAGAAGGGTGGTGCCACTAAACCGGATAGACCGATGGAGCCGTGCACCAGACCTGCTAGAGTTCCAAGAACCGGTGCCAATCTGGTTAGTTGGGGTGCGGACATAGCTTCGCGTGCGCCCTTGGGTTTGAAAAGATAAATCAGCACGAGACAACCGAGCATGATCTCGAGATAAGCGTTTTCGATACTTTTAAGTATGAATGTTCCCGCGATCAGGCCAAGCGCCGCGGTGACAAGAAACGTGCGCAAAAACGTGATTTTGCGATACTCGCGAAACTTCCAGAATTGCCACAGATTGGTTGCAATCGCTGGTGGTACTGCAATTGAGAGCGCAAGCGGTAAAGACCCAACAGCTGTTAACATAGGGATCGCGAGCATTGGTAATCCAAAACCGATTGCGCCTTTCGCCAAGCCACCAATGAAGAAGGTCAGCGCCGCAATCGTGAGAATGACAAGATCAAGTGTCATTGACTTTGTGCCTTTGCAGTCGCCCCAGATTTGTCAAATGAGTCTCCTCTAAGCGTCAGTTTAAAGAAAATAATCACCGGAGTTCAATAAAAATCGATAAAATGTTGCTTTTGAAGATTCCACCGATATTATTGATACACGCGCTGGGACATACAAGGCGAAAAGCCATTTCCTCGGCCGAACAGATCAGGGAGGTCTACATGAATATTGCATCTAAAGTTTTGGCCGTTGCGGCCATGGCACTTGCGCCAATGACAGTCTCCGCACAAGAGCTGCGGATCGGTACGGCGAGCTTGGGCGGCGCGTATTACCCGATGGGTCAAGCGCTCAGCAACATGGTGAACAAACACGCCGAGGGTTACACTATGGTCCCTATTGTGACCGGTGGGGGCGCTGAAAATCCGCGCTTGGTTGACTCCGGCGAGGTTGAGTTGGGCATAGCGCCAGCGAGCCTCAGCTATCTCGCCGTTGGTGGCAAAGGTCCTTACAAAGAGGCGTTGAACATCACCGCGATGGGTCAATTGCACTCTAGCGTTTTGCATATGGTGACGTTGCCGGGTTCTGGCATCACCAGCATTGAAGATCTCAAAGGTAAGAAAGTCGCGATTGGCCCCGCGGGCGGTGGCACACTCAGCATCACGCGAAACCTCTTTAAGCTATATGACATGACGCTTGAGGACATTGTGCCAAGCTTTCTGTCCTACGCAGACGGATTCAGCCAATTGTCTGACGGCAACGTTGACGCGGCTTTCGCGCTTGCGGGTTTCCCGACCTCTGCTGTGATGCAGACGGGGGCAACCAATGATCTTCAGTTCATTGAGCTGGGCGAGTCAAAAATGAGCGAGCTGACAGAACGTTTCCCCTATTACTCCAACGTGAGCGTACCTGCAGATGTCTACAATACAGAAAACGATGTAGTTGTTATCGGCTCCGCCAACATGCTGATCGCACGTGGTGATATGGACGACGCGCGCGCGACTGTTCTGCTTGAGGCGATTTATGGCAATCTGGATGATTTGATCGCGGAAAACGCATTGGCCAAACAGATTGTCCCAAAGGCGTCCTTGGGCTTGCCAATCCCGTTACATGCGGCGGCAAAAGCGTATTTCGAAGCGCTTGAGTAATTGAATCCAAAGGGGCGGCCATTGGGCCGCTCCTTTTCACTTTGGCTTTACCAAGGCGATATGATGATCGGCGTACAAAAGCTCACTGCTAAACTCGTCTCGCTCACTGCGATTTGCTTGAGCCTTTGGCATCTCTCCATTGTCGCGGGCTTTGGTAGTTATTCAACGATGGACATCCGCAGCATTCACCTGACGGTGATGTTGTGTTTGGTCTTTCTGGCCGTCAAGAAACCGGTTGGGGACGCCGTTGACACGCCTGCGGTGCGTTCGCGTGACATGATGGGATTGAGCGTACGAATTGCCCTTGCGCTCGCCTCGCTTGGGGCTGGGTTTTACACATATTCGCGTTGGAAACCGATCGCCTTTAGTGGCGGCGTGACGAACGATCTGGATGCCTATGTTGGCATGGTAATCATTCTATTGGTCCTGCTTGCGGTGATCCGTCGGATTGGTTTCCTTTTGAGTTTGATCGCGATCATTTTCCTTCTCTACCCACTTCTTGCGCCTTATATGCCGGGCGTGCTTGAAGGACGTGGCTACGGTCCTGAGCGGATTGCGATCTTTATGGCAACTGGGACCGAAGGCATCTTTGGTATCCCCCTTGGTGTCTCCGCGTCCTACATCATTATTTTTACTATCTTCGGCGCTTTCCTGAACAATTTTGGGGCAGGGGAATTCTTCTTCCGTATTGCAAGCGCGTTAACCAACGGCACACGCGCCGCGTCTGCGAAAACCGCTGTGATCTTTAGCACATTGCTTGGCATGATTTCCGGCTCTGCGGCGGGCAATGTTGCCGTGACGGGAACCATGACGATTCCGATGATGAAGCGCGAGGGCTACAAACCCAACCAAGCCGCCGCGATCGAAGCGGTTGTGTCCACAGGCGGTCAGATCATGCCACCCATTATGGGCGCTGCGGCGTTTATCATGGCGGAGATCATTGGTTTGCCCTACCGCGATGTGATGCTCGCCGCACTGATCCCCGCGCTGTTGTTTTTCACCTCGATCCTGTTCATCGTGCACCTGCGTGCCGTCAAATCCGGTATGGACGTCAGCACCCCACAAGAAACAACAGAACCACTGTCGAGCGTGCTACTTCCGGGGCTGAGGTTTGTCATACCATTCTTACTGTTGGTTGGCATGATGGTCGTCGGCTACTCTCCCTTTCGTGCGTCTTTCGTTGCACTTATCACGCTTTTGATCGGCTGTTTCTTCTTTGAATTTCGCGATTTGAAAGGCTTCGCCACACGTATCTTGAAGTCACTGGAAGAGGGTGCTTTGGCCGTGCTCTCTATCGCCGCAGCCTGTGCTGCAGCGGGGATCGTGGCTGGGGTTTTGTCCATGACGGGAGTGGGATCGAAGATCTCGGGCTTAATAATTGATGTGTCTGCAGGCTTGCCCTTAATCGCGTTGATCATGACGGCTGGCATGGCGATTATCCTTGGCATGGGCTTGCCCACAACTGCGGCTTATCTCATCTTGGCCACAGTCGTTGCGCCACCTCTTGTTGAGATGGGGGTACCGATCCTGACCGCACATATGTTCGTGTTCTTTTTTGGGTGCATTTCCACGATCACGCCACCTGTTGCGCTTGCCTCTTACGTTGCCGCTGGCATCGCGGGGAGTGATATAAACAAGACCAGTTGGACAGCGTTCGCCTATGGCATCACGAGCTATATCCTACCGTTCATGTTCTTCTTTGGACCAGCCTTGCTCATGGAGGGCACCACCGTTCAAATCATCATGGCAGTTGTGATCGGTTTGATCAGCGTTTTCTGCATCGCCGCTGCAGTCGTTGGATATCTCGTGAGGCCTCTGGGCTTACTGGGGCGTGTTGTTATGGGTGCGGCGGGGGTGTTGCTGATGTATCAATCTCCCCTCACCAATATCGCAGGGCTGGCGATCTTGGCCGGGGTGTTCGCTCTATCGAAGGCTCAAGCAGGTCGTCTAAACCAAACTCAATAGGGGAAAGCTATGCATAAGGATTACAGACGCGTCGTGACGGGCCATGATGGAAATGGCGTGGCGATTGTGGAGAGCGATCAAATTGCCTCGCAAGTTCTGGAGCGCCCGGCGCGTCCGGGTGTGCGGTTGACGAACTTCTGGCGCACAGAGACGACACCTGCGGAATACGACGGGCCGACAGAAACCTGTACAGGTCCATTTATCCTGCATCCGCCAGAGCATGGAACGATGTTTCGATGCGTGGAGTTTTTACCTGAAGATCCAGAGGTCATGGCCAAGCTCTCAAGTAAGGAAGGTGCGGAGGCGTTTGCCGAAATGGGCGCAGGTGCTAATATTGTGCAAGGAGGTCGTCATCCTTGGATGCACCGCACGGATTCAGTTGACTACGGCATTGTCATGAACGGAGAAATCTGGATGGTGATGGATGAAGAAAAGGACGACGTTCTGCTTAAAGCTGGCGATGTCGTCATTCAACGCGGCACCAATCACGCATGGGCCAATCGCGGCTCAGAACCTTGTACGATGATGTTCGTCTTAGTGGACGGTGTCTCAGAGACTGGCAAAGGAAAAGGCATTCCTGAGCGCTAAAACGCAAAGGTTTCTACCTCTGTGATGTCAGCGCAGTGGGAACTATGAAACAAATAACTGACGAAACACATCTGGGAGGATGACATGAAAACATTCACACGCACGGCAATCGCCGCATTGCTTCTCACGTCCACAGCGGCGTCTGCGCAAATGGTCGAGGGGCCAGACGTCAACTGGAGCTTCTCCATGTGGGGCAACCCGCGCGCTTTGTCTGCTGGCATGGAAGCTATCGCGGAAGAAGTCTCGGAGAAGACAGGTGGCAAGTTCAACATCAAGATATTCTACGGCGGACAGCTCTCTGGTGCGCGTGAAAACTTGGATGGCTTGCAGCTAAATGCGTTTGAAGGCGCTGCGATCTGCAACTTCTACCATCCGGGCAAGAACCCTGCATGGATGGTCTTCTCGTTGCCGTTCCTACCTTTGGGCGATCCTAAGGTTGACCAGTATGTGCGCTCGAAACTGTTTGAACATCCCGCAATCGTTGCGGACATGGAGCGTTGGAACGCGATGCCATACATGAGCGGCTTGTTGCCTCAGTATGAGATCCTCGGCAAAGGCGACGCGCCGACGTCCTTGGACGACTGGAGTGGCATGCGCGTGCGTGCTGGTGGCGGTCTAGGAAGTGCGATGGAAGCGCTCGGCGCGACGAAAACCACTTTGCCAGCGGGTGAAACTTCGACAGCATTCCAGCGCGGCGCAGTTGATGCGGCAGCCTTCCCATATACTTATGCGCATGTTTCCTTCGGAATTGCCGAAGAAGCCGATTGGTTCACCGCAAACCTTGCACCGGGCACATCCGAGTGTGGTTGGATATTCAACAAAACCGCTTACGAGGCACTGCCTTCGCAGTATCAGGAGTTGTTGATGAGTCTGCGCGGCAAAGGCATGGACGTTGAGCAAGCGGCTTACGCAGAGCAGGACAAAAAGAACCTGCCCGTGTTCAAAGAGACTATGCAGGAAATCGTCTATAGCGATTCAGATCTCGCGAAATTCCGCGAAGTTGCAGGCCAGCCTGTGTGGGATGCTTGGATTGCCGCAAACGCAGACAAATTCGATGCGCAAGGACTGTTTGATGCGGTTTGGAGCTACGCTGAAGAAGCGATGAACCAGTAACGTCGAAAGACGCACCGGTCCCCAGATTGTTGGGGGCCGGACTTAAAGGATCCACGCCATGGAACACGACATAGAGGCGGAGCGCAGCTTGCTGGCCCGTTTGCATCGCGGCTTTATGCCGATTGAGGACTTCGCCAATCTCGCCGCCGCTGCTGCAATCATGTTGCTGATGGTGCTTGGCGTATTGCAGATTGTGTTGCGGACCGTCTTTAACACTCCGATCAACGGCTACATCGACCTAGTCGAACTCTCTATGGCGAGCATGGCGTTTTTGGGCGCAGCTTACACGCAACGCCTTGGCAGTCACATTCGTATGGAGCTTTTGGTGAGCCGACTTTCTGGCCGCGCTCTCTGGCTGCTTGAAGCCATTGGTGCCGCCATCGCAATGTTCGTCATCGCAGTGTTGATCTATCACAGCTACGGCCATTTCCTGCGCGCATATACATTAGGTGACACTACAATTGACGCGGAATACGTCACGTGGCCCTCCAAGCTCTTGGTGCCTATCGCTTTCTCAATCTGGTGGATCAGGCTCGCGCTGCAATGCATTGGAGCCTTGCGTTTGGTGCTCTTTCCTGACGCCACACCCATCGCGGTGGTAGTGGCCAAGGATGTCGCAGAACAAGCGCAAGACGAAATCCACGAAGTCATGGGTGACGACGCAGAGCCTGCAAGACCGGAGGGCAAATCATGATCATTGGTATTGGCATGTCCGACCCATTCTTGGTTGGCGTTATCACGCTTTGCATGTTGTTGGGGTTGATCTTTATCGGCGTGCGCGTTGTTTTTGCGGCTGCTGTTGTCGGTCTGCTCGGCCTCGTTGAGTTGCGCGGGTGGGGTCCTGCGGCTGGTATTGTTGGCACGATCCCGCACTCAAAATCTTCGACCTACGCTTTGTCGGTTTTGCCGATGTTCATCTTCATTGGTTTTCTCGCCTTTCATGCGGGCATGACCCAGCAACTTTTTGACGCTGCGCGCAAATGGCTTGGCTGGCTTCCCGGTGGCTTGGCCGTCGCCACTGTTTTTGCCACTGCGGGGTTTGCCGCTGTGTCTGGTGCATCGACTGCCACTGCCGCCGTGTTCAGTCGCGTCGCAATCCCAGAGATGCTGAAACACGGATATGATCGACGTATGGCTGCGGGTGTTGTCGCCTCCGCAGGCACACTTGCGACCCTCATCCCACCCTCAGCGATTCTCGTGATCTATGCGATCATCGTGGAGCAATCCGTCGGTAAACTGCTGCTCGCTGGCTTCCTGCCCGGTATCTTTTCAGCGGTTGTCTATGCAGGCATCATCGTGGTTTGGGCGATGATGAAGCCGGGGTCTGCGCCGTCAGTCAAAGGTTTCACATGGGGCGAACGCGTGCGCACATTGCCCGGCATTTCGCCGATTATTCTCGTGGTGGTCATCATAATGAGCGCAATCTACGGCGGCTGGGCGACACCTACAGAAGCAGGTGCGCTTGGAGCATTCGTGGTCTTTGTTCTCGCGCTCGTCAGAGGTACGCCGCTAAAATCGATCAAGAACTCTTTGATGGAATCCGCCAAGCTGACAGTGATGATCTTTTCCTTGATTTGGGGCGTTTTGATCTTCGTGCGCTTTCTTGGCTTTTCGGGCATTCCCGGAGCGTTCACCGAGTGGATCGTCGGGCTTGATATGCAGCCGATGACAATCATGATTTGCATCCTTTTGGGCTATGCGGTGCTGGGCATGTTTATGGATGCGATTGGCATGCTTCTATTGACCTTGCCAGTGGTCTATCCCGCCGTCATCGCGCTCGGTTTTGATCCGATTTGGTTTGGCATCATCGCGGTTAAGATGGCGGAGATTTGTTTGATCACACCTCCCATCGGGCTGAACTGCTTTGTGGTAAACGGCGTGCGTCCTGACATCCCTTTGGGCCAAGTCTTTCGCGGCGTAGCGCTGTTCTTCATTGCCGATGTGATCACGATTGCCGCCTTACTCATGTTCCCAGAGATCGTAACATGGTTGCCGAATTTTGACTTTGAAGCATGGTGGTCCGGTCTCTGGGCTGCCGCGTTGTAAGGAAATATTATGCGTTTGCACACATCCCTTCCACTGGCGCATGCCAGTGCGATTATCACTGAAGCTTTGCGGCTTGGTCGTGACGCAGGGCTGCTTCCATTGACCGTTGTTGTGCTTGATGCGGGTGGCAAAATGGTAGCGATGCAATGCGAGGATGGTTCTGGCCTTATTCGTTTCGAAGTAGCGTTCGGCAAGGCATATGGCGCGCTTGGCATGGGCATTTCATCGCGTTTGATCCGTGATCGATTGAAAAATCGCCCGACATTTCAATCTGCGTTGGCAACTGCATCTGGTGGACAATTAATCCCTGTTCCGGGTGGCGTGTTGGTTGAGGACGCACAGGGCGTGACGCTAGGCGCTGTAGGGATCAGTGGCGATACATCAGACAAGGACGAGTACTGCGCGATTGAGGCGATCAAATTCGCAGGCTACGCACCAGAACCCGCCGAGCCAAATCCGGAGTGGCGCACTTCCTCGCTCTCAGATCACTATCCAGCCTCAAACTAGAGTGGTAGATCGATATGGCGGTGCGTCACCTGCAAACGTGGCAAGTTGGCGTCATTGGGATCGGCCAAAGTGAAAGTCGATTTGCCTTCAAACTTTGCCGGAATGATCATGGCGCGCAAAAAGCTGGTAACACCAACGTCTTGCAACGCGACCGCACGCACTGGAGCGTGCGCGGCTTCGAACCAACTCTCACCCGTTTGCAAAGTTTGGACATGCTCATCCGCCTCAAGGCGCAAGCTGCCGCGCACCAAATGACGGATGCCTGCCCCGGCATGGGTGTGGCGATGCGCGATGGCACCTACAGGAAAGCACACCTCATCAATGCGCAATATTGCAGAGGCGGGCATAGGGCCACAAGGATGACAAGCCAGCACGTCGGGCGTGCTCAATCCGGTTTTGGTGAGCACAAAGGTCAACCCATTCTCGCGCGCGTGTTCATTAAGGTGACCCGCTGGATGTGCGTCGACCTTATCAGCAAGCAGCTGCCAATGGAGTTGCACAAGCGCGTTCTTCAAAAGCACCGATCCAGACAACAGGCTCATAAACATCGAATTTTCCTCGCTTTGTGCGGGCAAGTTATATGAGACAAGGCTTTCTTGCCACCACACTTGTCGCTGTCGCGATTGCTGTTCTTGCGGCGCAAACGGTTGGGGGTGTGTTCGCGCAAAACGCGGCACGCGTGTTATTTGTAGTGCTGTGCATCGTGGGATTGCGCACGAACACGGTGCGCGAAAGCCTGCTTTTGTGCTTTGCTTTGCTCTTGGGTGTCGTTCTTTGTCAAAGCGAGAGTGGTTGGTTGGTTCTTTTAGCCGGCATCGATTTGGCCGCGTATTTTGCGAGCTTTATCGCGTTGTTAACGGCGCTCAAGATTGCAGCGGAACGCTCTGCATCGGTCTTAACCGTCGGTCGATATCTTATCAAACAACCGACAGGGCGTCGCTTTATTGCGACGGCGTCTGGTGGTCATGCGTTGGGTGTGTTTCTGAATTTTGGCGCGATCAGCTTGATGGCCCCGCTTATTCAATCCGCCACGATCCGTGCAGATGGTACTGTTGATCAAGACTTGGAGCGCCGTCAGATGTCTGCGCTTTTGCGCGGCTTTGCTTGGATCTTGCTTTGGGCACCAACGACTTTGACGCAAACGGTTTTGCTCACATTGTTTACTGAAATTGAACTCGGAAAGCTCGTTGTGCTCGGGCTTGCCACATCCGTCTTAATGATGGGTATTGGCTTCGCCTATGATCGGTTTGAGTGGCGCGCGCATACCATGCAGAGGAATGTTCAAGTTGCCCCTGATCTGCCCAAACGCGCCTTTCTGCGCCTTGCGCTTGTTTGCACTGTGTTGATTGGGACAACTGCCGCCTTGCAAATCGGGCTGGGGTATAACACGGCGCTATCTTTGATGTTTGTGGCCCCTAGCGTGACTGTGTTCTGGTTTGCATTCCAACGCGGGGAAAAGACTGCGCTAACAACACAACTCGCGCATTTTTGGCCCGCACTTGAGAGCAACGCCCAAGTCCTGACACGGGCCGCCATTGCGCTTGGTTTATCCGGATTCATCGGTCGCGCATTGGCAGAGATCTTACCAGTTGCGCGCCTTGCTAAAGACATCGACTTAAGCGCTTTTCCGGGCTGGCTTTTCCTTGCGGCACTGCCTGTTTTGATTACGCTTGGCGGGCAAGTTGCACTTAGTCCGATCATTATCGTCGTGTTCATCGGACAGGTTGTGCAAACATTCCCAAGCCTGCCTGCTGCGTCAACTCACATCGTTTTTGCGCTTAGTGCGGGCTGGGCGATTTCGATGTTTGCGTCCCCGAATGCCACCGCCACATTGCTGATTTCCGCAACCTCCAAGATTCCACCGACTACCCTAACATGGCGCTGGAACCTGAAATATGCGGCGATATGCTATGCGGTTTTAGTCGCAATGTTTGTGATGCTTGAACATTGATAAATTGGCCTGTTGTAAATCGTTATGCGCGATCAAGGCTGCTCAATTCGGCTCACACATCGAGCAGGCTGATCTTGCCTGATGCATGAAATCGAGCGGCTAAAGCGATGACATATTGGCTGTATTCACTCGCACAGTGTTGTTTGAGAAAACAGCGCCCAGTCCCTTAACGCAACCTGGCTTTGAGCAGGATTGAATCGTGCTTTTCTGAAAGTATAAAATTTTTACTTGTTGTTTTTTATCAGAGGTATAAGGCGATTATTAATCTTGGATGAATAGTAAAGAGCATTCTGGTGTTGTATTTACGCGAATGACTTCATTGCCTGATATCGCTTTTTTTTAGCCATCTGACTGGTGAAAATCAGGCCCAGCGGTTTTCTTGTCTCGAAAAGCCGTGAAATGCGCGGCGATCAATTGGGAGAATAGAATGAAAACGATGAAAACGGGACGTTGCGCCCTTATCGCAAGAGCTATTGCGAGGCTCGAATTGGGAACACCAGCATTTGCTGATGGTCATCAAGTTCTTGAGTCCATTCACTTCTTGATCCCGGGCGGTGGTAGGGATGGCACTGCATGTGGCATGGGCTGAGCCCTGAGAACTGCGGGACATGCCGGGTCTGCGTCCAATTAAAAACATGTCAGGCGGTGGTAGTGGCAAGGCCATCGGAATTTGATCGGAAACGCCGATAGCAACCAAGGCACGTTGATGGTCAACTCAACGCCGATTGTTATCTGTTCGCTCATGGGCGTGTTCTTGCAAAGCTTTCGAGCTCTGGCATTCGGTGTCTTGCCTAATGCGGGCGCAACAATCGCGAGTTTTCTAGGCACCGCAGTAAAGGCAACCTCGCCACAAAGAGAGAACAGGAAGAGCATGGCAAAGTCGCGATCAAGGGCCTCGCAGCCCCTGAAACCGCAAACTACTCGGCCTGCACAGGATTTTTAGTACTGCTGCTCACTTTGGGTGTTCTGGGCTCTGGCACTACTGCGATCTTGTCGGGTGCGCTTATTGTGCTCAATTTTTCGCCCGCGCCGGGGTTGATGATTGATGAACCACAGATTTTCTAGGCTGTCATCAAGTCAATGTTCATGGGCAATCTGGAATTGTTGGCTTTGAATCTACCGCTGATCCCCTACATCGCCAAAGTGCTGTCGATCCCACGCAACTTCTTAATCCCTGTCACTTTGTTTTTCACGCTAATGGGGGGCTACATTGGTCGAAACAACACGACCGAGCTCTTGATCCTTGTTGGGTTTGGAGTCTGTGCAACCGCTTTAAAATTTGCCGATTACCCGCTGACACCGCTTCTGATTGGCTTTCTTTGGGTGGGACTCGATGGAGAATAACTTTACCCGTTCAATGCAACTTTATGATGGTGTATCCTTCATATAGGAGCGCCCAAAGACTCTCGGATTGTTCATCATTGCGGCTGTTTTGATCGTTTTGCCAAGCTAACGCGCGCGGCGCGCGAAAATGCGTGCATCAGGAATTGAAGTTGGATATTTGGTTATTGATCTGGCGCGCGCGTGTCTTCAGGTTATTGCGGTAGCGCAAAACCAGTGATGAGTTGCTTTAGCCCGAGCGCCGCCCCGATAAAGATTGCAATAAAGGCAACGGGTGCGCTAAACGCAAGGACGGAAAAGGCTGAAATACCTTGGCCAACGCTACATCCAACGGCGAGGATGGCACCAGGTCCCATAATCGCAGCCCCAAATATTTGACGGCGCAATTCACGGGGGTCGTCACAGGCTTCCCAGCGGAAATGACCCTTGGAATAAGAGCCAAGAATAGCACCAAGTACGACGCCAACCACCGAGCCAACGCTGAATGAGAGCGTGTTGCCGGATGCAGTCATTGCATAGTAGATCGTGTCACCGATTGGGGCCGCGAATGAATGTGTTTCAAGTGGCTCTATTGAGAAACCCGTCGTTGCGATCCAATAGGTACCAAGCCAACCGAAGAACACGGCGAGGCCGACAATCGATCCCCAAAACATCTGCGCGTAAGATTGGCGCATGTCTTTGTGTAACAGGGCTATACTCACCAAACCGCCCCCTACAATTAACCCGCTTACTACAGGTGGCAGTCCGAAATTTGAAAGCAGCTGGGTAAAGCCTTGTGGTTGACCAGACCCCGTCTCTACGGGAAATAGCCATACGCGAAGATGCGCAAGTGGGCCGGACATCACAAAATAGGCGGACAACCCCATGACGATCACGATCATTAAAGAACGCAGATCGCCCCCGCCCAAACGTGCCAGCGCGCCGTAGCCACAGTTGCCACTTAGCGCCATGCCGTACCCGAACAGCAAACCCCCGATAACTGTTCCAAGCGGGTTCCAAGTTCGATCAAGATAGGCGGTTGTGGTTGAATCAAACGTGCCCATTGACATGGCGATGTGGGTGGTGATCACAGCAACCCCAATGGCGATGGCCCACATGCGCAAACGCTTGTCATCACCACCGTAAAGGTAGTCTTCGATGGCACCAAGCGTGCAAAACCTACCAACCCGTGCAGCGAGACCAAGCGCGATCCCACCCAATAACCCAAAGAGCGCTGCGGTGTTCGCTTCCCCTATAGTCTCCAACATTGGGTGTCCCCCTTAGTCCAAACATTGGCGAAATGTTTGATTAATCTTCGCGGCAAAACAGGTCGTAGACGACTTCCATGATCTGTTTGGGGCGGTCGTCGGACAAACTGTAGTATATTGCCTTGCCTTCGCGACGCGGGGTCACGAGGCCCTCAAGGCGGAGGCGAGACAGCTGTTGCGACACAGCGGCTTGGCGCGAGGACAGAAGATCCTCCAGTTCGTTCACCGATTTTTCACCTGACGCGAGATGGCACAGGATCATCAAACGCCCTTCATGGCTAATCGCCTTCAGGAAATTCGCGGCCAATTGTGCATTGGCCATCATCTTTTCCATATCTTCTGTGCACATATTCTTGTCGAACACGGGCAATCGAGACACGATTTGGCCCTCTGTTTGGGGCTCCATGGCAAGTGTGGTGGTCATTTAATTGGCCTCACCTAGATCAATACCTGCTCGAGATAGCATTTGAGACAGCAAACCCCAAAAGAAATCTTCTCCGGGATAGCCCTCTAATCTGTTAACCTCTTTGCCATCGCTCACCACGATAAACGTTGGGGTGAAGGTGACGCGCTGTTTGAAGTCCACATCCGGCGTCTCACTGCGCAGATCATAGCGTTTTAAAGGTGCAGCCTTGCCTTCAGGCGTCTTGGGATAAATTTGCGAAATTTCTTTATCCCAGCGTGCGCACCAATAGCAGCCGTCTTCTTCCGCCATCAAAAGATAGGAATCTGCGGCCGCGAGAAGCGTCGAAGAGAGCGCCATAGGAAACGCGAGAGCAGCAGCACAGAGAAGTGATTTGAGCACGAAAGCACATCCGATTGTTGACGGGTTGTTCGTAATTACATAATCTAATTTATGAATATTTCAAGCCAAAGGGCACGTGTCGTATGTTTGACGTTTCGCTTTACGGGGCGCTAGTTGCGGGGCTGTTGTCCTTCTTGTCGCCCTGCATCCTGCCTATTGTGCCATTCTACCTAAGCTATCTCGCAGGTGTGGGCATGAACCAGATCGCGGCTGACGCAGAAGTTTCACCGCAAGTGCGCCTTCGTACTTTTGCAGCGGCGTGTTGTTTTGCGCTGGGTGTGATCACCGTGTTCATGGGGCTTGGTGCGACAGCAACAATGTTTGGCCAAGTGGTGCGCGAGTACTTTGATGTTTTGCGTTGGGTCGCGGCTGCGATCATCATCGCGATGGGTTTGCACTTTCTGGGCGTCATCAAAATCGGCATTCTGTACCGCCAGTTTCGCGCTGATACAGGCAACTCGACCAATGTAGGCCTATTCGGCGCATTTGTGATCGGCCTTGCCTTTGCATTTGGCTGGACGCCCTGCGTTGGACCCGTCCTTGCCGCCATCCTTTTCACCGCGGCAGGCCAAGAATCCGCTGGGCAGGGCGCGGTCTTGTTGTTTGCATACGGTGTCGGGATGACGTTGCCGTTCATTGTCGCGGCCCTGTTCATCGGGCCGTTTATGAAATGGATGGTGCGCTTTCGTCGTCATTTGGGCTTGATCGAGAAATTGATGGGGGCTTTGTTGATCGTTTTCGGGCTTTTGATTGCGACAAACTCGATCAACATTATTGCGCAGTGGATGCTGGAAAACATTCCGTGGTTCAGCACAATCGGCTAATTAGGAGACATTAGATGATAAGATTTTTGACACTCATATTCGCGACATTTTTCGCGATCAGTTCTGCGGCCGCTGAGGTTGGCGACGACGGCTTGCACAAAGCGCCTTGGATGCGTGACACGTTCAAAGATTTGAACGAAGATCTGGAAGAAGCCAACGCCGAAGGTAAACGCTTGATGATCATCGTGGAGCAGCGCGGCTGTATTTATTGTAAGAAGATGCATGAGGAAGTTTTTACCGTTCCAGAAGTGAATGACTACATCGAAGAGAATTTCTTCGTGGTGCAGATTAATATGTTCGGCGATGTAGAGGTCACAGATTTTGATGGTACGACTTTGCCGGAGAAGGATATGGTCAAACGCTGGCGCGCCTTGTTTACCCCGAACATCTATTTCTTCCCGAGCGAGGTACCCGAAGGCGCAACCGTCCCCGAAGTCGCGGCTGCGAATATGCCGGGTGCCTTTGGAAGGTGGACCACTCTTAATATGCTCAACTGGGTGGTCGAGGAAGGCTACAACAGCGATGAGCCGTTTCAGAAATACCATGCGCGCAAGTTTGCAGAGCAAAGTAACTAAGTCTCACAAAGCACGCAGCACCCGCAAGCCAAAGAAGAAATTCACTTTTTTGAATTTGTTGTTGCCATAACGGAACGGTGTGCATTAGTGTACTGCAAATGACCGACGTAATTGCGTCATTAGGGAGGGTTTATGAAATGTGTTTTTAGAACGGCTATTGTCGCAGCTCTAGCCGCAAATCCGGGTTTCGCCGATGGCGTTAAGCCGGTAGATGTAGCATTTGTGGAAGGTGCTGTTGAGGCGTCTTTGACAGGCGTTGCAGGGGATGCCGCCGCAGGGCGAGAGGTTTTTGCTGACCGTAAACAAGGCAATTGTCTTGCATGCCACGCAAATACTGATTGGTCCGAGCAAAGCTTCCATGGTGAAGTTGGTCCAACCATGGACGGAGTTGCGGACCGTTGGTCCGAAGCCGAGTTGCGCGCCATCGTTGCGAACTCAAAAATGGTCTTTGAAGGCACCATCATGCCCGCGTTTTACATAGATGCTGGCTACACCCGTGCGCTTGAGAAATTTGAAGGCAAATCCATCCTGTCGGCCCAGCAGGTCGAGGATGTTGTCGCGTATCTGATCACACTCAAGGAGGAGTGAGGTCGCATGATTTTGGAGAATAACATGACACTGACACGGCGGAAAACTCTCGCGCTTGGCGGCTCTGCACTGGCGTTTGCCAGTTTCGCAGGTGCACCTGCGTTCGCGAGCTTGACGGATGATGCCATCGCCGAAATGACTGGCGGCGCAGAAATCGGCGAGGGTGCAATCACATTGACCGCGCCAGAAATTGCGGAAAACGGCAACACTGTTCCAATCTCGGTCGATGCACCGGGCGCTGTTGCGATCACATTGTTCGCAGATGGCAATCCTGTTCCAGCGGTTGCGACGTTCAACTTTGGACCGCTGAGCGCATCGCGCAGCGCCTCCACACGTATTCGCCTCGCGGGCACGCAGAATATTGTGGCGCTTGCCAAGATGGAAGACGGCAGCTTTCAGCGCGCCTCGGCCAACGTAAAAGTAACAATCGGCGGCTGCGGCGGCTAAGCTAAGACACGAGGAGAAACAACATGGCTAAAGGTGTAAAACCCCGCGTCAAAGTCCCTAAAAAGGCATCCGCTGGCGAGACGATCACGATTAAAACTTTGATCAGCCACAAGATGGAAAGCGGTCAGCGTAAAGATGGCGACGGCAATGCGATCCCGCGCTCGATCATCAACCGCTTCACGGCTGATTTCAACGATCAGAATGTGATCGACGTCACGCTAGAGCCCGCGATTTCTACAAACCCCTATTTCCAGTTCGAAGCAGTGGTTCCTGAGAGCGGTGAGTTCAAGTTTACGTGGTACGACGATGACGGTTCGGTCTACGACACAAGTAAAAAGATCGAAGTCTCCTAAGTTAGAGACATGATCTTGAAAGGGAGGGTCACAATGAATTTGAAACTATGGATCTCATGCGGGGTTGCTGCTTTGGCGACCAGTGCTGCTGCGCAAGATAGCAATGCTTTAGCTGTGGATGGGGAAGCTCTGCTGACAGAAGCCGCCGCGCCATTGCACATGGAAAATGTCGACACGATCTATTCAGGTTGGCGCTTCCGCGCGAGCGAAACACAAGCGCTGCAATCGGATGATTTTGATAATCCGGGCATGATCTTTGTCGATCAAGCGATTGATCTTTGGGCCAAAGTTGACGGATCTGAAGGCAAATCCTGCGCATCCTGTCACGAGAATGTTGAAGATTTCGCAGGGCTGCGTCCAACGCTGCCACGTGTTGAGGACGGTGAGTTGGTCACGATGGAAAACATCATCAACGAGTGCCGCACCGAACGTATGGGCGCGGAGCCGTGGAAATGGTCCAAGGGCAACATGACGGCGATGACAGCCTTGATCGGTCTGCAATCGCGCGGCATGCCAGTGAACGTGGCCATCGACGGCGATGCAGCACCGTTCTGGGAAAAAGGCAAAGAGCTTTACTACACACGTGTGGGTCAGCTCGATATGGCATGTTCAAATTGTCACGAGGACAATTACGGCACGATGATCCGCGCCGATCACCTGTCGCAAGGTCAGATCAACGGTTTCCCAACATACCGCCTCAAGAATGCCAAGCTGAATTCCAGTCATGGCCGTTTCAAAGGCTGCATGAAAAACATTCGTGCGACACCTTTCAAAGAGGGCGGCGAAGAGTTCAAAGCGCTTGAGCTATATCTTGCATCTCGCGGTGAAGGTCTGGCCGTCGAAACACCTTCCGTTCGAAACTAAACATTGATGAACCCTGCGCCTAATTGGCGTGGGGTTTTCTTCTCTAAATCGCATTCAATTATGCGCATATGTATTAAGGATCGGTTAACCCATGATCAATCGTCGCGACTTTCTACAGGTGAGTATGGCAGCGTCAGCGCTTGTTGGTGCCTCTGGCTTCGGCAATTGGGCACGCCTTGGCGCGCAGCAAGCCCTCAGCCAAGATCAACTGCTTGAGTTCGATACCTTCGGCAACGTCTCCCTGATCCACATCACTGACATTCATGGTCAGTTAAAGCCAATCCATTTTCGCGAGCCATCGATCAACATCGGAGTGGGCGAGAACAAAGGCGTTGTTCCCCACATCACGGGCGCGGATTTCCGCAAAGCCTATGGCATCGCTGACGGCTCTCCGAGCCATTATGCATTGAGTTCTGGCGATTTTTCGTCGCTTGCGCAGGCTTATGGCCGTGTTGGTGGGTTGGATCGCGTGGCGACCGTGATCAAAGCAATCCGCGCGGATCGCCCTGACGCAATCCTGCTCGATGGCGGTGACACGTGGCATGGTTCGTACACGTGTCACAAGACTCAAGGTCAGGACATGGTCAACGTAATGAACGCGCTGAAGCCTGAGGCGATGACATTCCACTGGGAATTCACGCTTGGTAGCGAGCGCGTGCAAGAGATTGTCGAGGATTTGCCCTTCGCAGCGCTAGGTCAGAACATCTTTGATGTAGAATGGGACGAGCCGACCGAGCTATTCCCGCCCT
Organism: Planktotalea sp.; assembly: GCF_018607995.1. Taxonomy (GTDB): domain Bacteria; phylum Pseudomonadota; class Alphaproteobacteria; order Rhodobacterales; family Rhodobacteraceae; genus Planktotalea. The sequence continues at coordinate 58,111 of NZ_JABBAL010000006.1, read as the reverse complement.
ACAAGATGTTCGAGCGCGGCGGCACCAAGATCGCTGTCATCGGCCAAGCCTTCCCCTACATGCCGATCGCCAACCCCGGTTGGATGTTCCCAGAGTATTCCTTTGGTATTCGCGACGAAAACATGAACGCGATGGTGCAAGAAGTCCGTGCAGCGGGTGCGGAATGCGTTGTTGTGCTCAGCCATAATGGCTTTGACGTGGATAAGAAGATGGCGAGCGTTGTGCCAGGCATCGACGTGATCCTCTCTGGGCACACACATGATGCTTTGCCTGAACCTGCTGTTGTGGGTAGCACGATCATTCTGCCCTCCGGTTCGAACGGTAAATTCGTGAGCCGCGTTGATCTCGATATCCGCGATGGTAAGATGATGGGGTATCGTACCAAATTGATCCCGATATTCTCTGATGTGATCGAACCCGATGCTGAGGTTGCCGCACTCATTGATGAGCAGCGCGCACCTTATGAGGCGGAAATGTCTGAAGTGATCGGGCAGACCGACAGTCTTTTGTATCGCCGTGGTAATTTCAACGGCACGTGGGATGATGTGATTTGCGACGCGTTGCTGTCAGAGCGTGACGCAGAAATCGCGCTCAGCCCCGGTGTGCGTTGGGGTCCTTCTATGGTGCCTGGGCAGGACATCACACGCGAGGATATCTTTGGCGTCACCTCGATGAGCTACGGTGAAGCGTATCGCACTGAAATGACCGGTGAATTCCTACAAGTGGTGCTTGAAGACGTGGCCGACAACATCTTCAACCCTGATCCCTATTACCAACAGGGCGGCGACATGGTGCGCACGGGTGGCCTTGGCTACACCATCGATGTGTCCAAACCACAAGGGCAGCGCATCTCCAACATGACGCTTTTGAGCACGGGCGAACAGATTGATCCTGCACGTGCATATGTCGTCGCTGGTTGGGCCTCTGTGAATGAAGGCACCGAAGGGCCGCAAATTTGGGACGTGGTGGAAAGCCATATCGCCAAGCTTGGGACGGTCACGGTGGAGGACAACAACAGCGTCGAAGTTGTCGGCGTTTAACGAAACACGAAAGAGAGTTTGAGACATGGACGAGATGCATAAACCCTCACGTCGCGCGTTTTTGCGCGGCAGTGCTGCGGCTGCGGCTGGCAGCATTGCAGGGGCCGCGAGCGCGCAAACCGCTGATCCGCTGATCACAGACGTGCAAGACTGGGCGTCGATCACAGGCGTGGGCGTGGACGAAACACCCTACGGCTTGCCGATTGAATATGAATCCCACGTGGTGCGCCGCAATGTGGAGTGGTTGACGGCTTCGCCAATCTCTTCGATTAACTTCACCCCGATCCACGCGCTTGAGGGCACGATCACGCCACAAGGTTGCGCGTTTGAACGTCACCATTCTGGCGCGATTGAGATGAAGAAAGACGATTATCGTCTGATGATCAATGGCCTGGTCGACAAGCCGCTGGTGTTTACTTACGCCGATCTGGAGCGTTTCCCGCGTGAGAACCATGTGTATTTCTGCGAATGTGCGGCGAACACGGGGATGGAATGGGCCGGTGCGCAGCTTAATGGCGTGCAGTTCACCCACGGTATGATCCACAACATGGAATACACGGGCGTTCCACTGCGCGCACTGCTCAATGAAGCAGGTCTTGGCGCGGCTGGTGATCTGAAGGACAAGTGGGTCTATGTGGAGGGGGCTGACGCTTCCTCGAACGGGCGTTCTATCCCGATGGAAAAGGCGCTCGATGATGTGCTTGTCGCGTTCAAAGCCAACGGCGAAGCACTGCGAATGGAGCACGGCTACCCTGTGCGCCTTGTGGTCCCGGGTTGGGAAGGCAACATGTGGGTCAAATGGATCCGCCGTATTGAAGTGTCTGACGCGGCCACGGAAAGCCGCGAAGAGACGTCAAAATATACCGACGTTATGGAAGATGGCACCGCGCGCAAATGGACATGGGTAATGGATGCTAAATCCGTGATCACCTCGCCCAGTCCGCAAATGCCTATTGAACATGGCAAAGGGCCTTTGGTTATCTCTGGCCTTGCGTGGTCCGGTCACGGTCAAATCACCCGCGTGGATGTGTCCCGCGATGGGGGCATTACGTGGGAACCGGCACGTCTTGGCAAACAAGGCGACACCAAAGCGCTGACGCGTTTCTATTTGGACGTGGATTGGGACGGTGCACCGATGCTGCTGCAAGCGCGTGCGATGGATGAAACAGGCTACGTGCAACCCACCAAAGAACAGCTGCGCGACGCGCGTGGCGAAAATTCCGTTTATCACAACAATTGTATCCAAACTTGGTACGTGAACGCAGAAGGGATCGCTGAGAATGTCGAAGTCTCCTAATATCCTCCTCCCGGCACTTGGCGTAACAGGCATCGTCCTCGGCGGCGCTTACGGCACGATGACACGCAGCTACAAAGCAGACGAAGCGGACATTGCACGCGCACAAGCGCAAGCGGCAGAAGCGCGTTTGGTCAGCCAAGAAGAAGCCAACACTGATCTGAAATCGCAGATCGCTTTGGTGCAAGACACAGCAAAAGCCAAAATCGCAGAACTTGAAGCGCGCCCTGCGACGGTGTCTTTGACCGCTCCTGCGCCTATGCATGACGGGGCAATGGGCCTAGGCCGCGAAGCTTTGGTTGAAGAGATTGCCGCGTGGGACGTTGATGTTCTGCCCGATGGTCGTGGTTTGCCCGCGGGTACGGGTAACGCGTTTGATGGGGAAGAGCTGTTTGCAGACAAATGCGCAGCCTGCCACGGTGATTTCGCGGAAGGTGTTGATAACTGGCCTGTTTTGGCAGGTGGGTTCGACACACTCGCGGATGAGGATCCTGTGAAAACTGTTGGCTCTTACTGGCCGCATCTCTCAACAGTGTATGATTATGTTTACCGCTCTATGCCCTTTGGCGAGGCAGGAACGCTAACACCTGATGAGACCTACGCGATTGTCGCCTACATCCTTTATTCGAACGATCTGATCGATGATGAGTTTGAGCTGACCCACGTAAACCTTGGCGCGTTCGAGATGCCTAACAAAAACGGCTTCATCATCGATGATCGACCAAAGGCCGAGTATGCCGCGTGGAGCGCGGAGCCTTGCATGAGCAACTGTAAGGATGAAGTCACGGTCACCATGCGCTCTGTCTTTTTGGTGAACACGCCGGAAGATGGCGGTTCTGAATCTGTGATGAACAACGCCACGGTTGAAGGGTTGCCAAGCTTCACATCTGCGGGCGCGTCCTTCATTCCAGAAGCGGAAGCGAAGGTGGAAGAGACCGTCGAAGTGGCTGCCGCAGCGGTGGAAGAACCCGCTGATGAAGGGGCTGCGTTGATCAAAGCAGGCGAAAAGGTCTTTAAGAAGTGCAAAGCCTGCCACGCTGTTGGGGATGGGGCCAAGAACAAGTCTGGACCACAGTTGAACGCGCTTTTGGGGCGGACAATGGGTTCTGTTGACGGGTTCAAATACTCCAACGTCTTTAAAGCAGCCTACGATGAAGGTCGCATTTGGGACGAGGCATCGCTCACAGAATTTCTCGCCAAGCCGAAGTCATACATGAAGGGGACGAAAATGTCTTTCTCGGGCCTCAAGAAGGAAGGAGATCAGGTTGCGATTATCGCGTATCTGAATAGCTTTCTCGGGGACTGAACAGGCGGCGGTGGTGCCTGGCAGCCAGCCAGAGGAGTTCAGTGTATCCGCTGAAATCCTCGCGCTTGAAGGTGATTTAGAGTATGGTGAATACCTCGCCTCTGAATGCACAACGTGCCACCAAGCGGATGGCAGTGCCAACGGGATCCCCAGCATTACGGGTTGGGAAACAGAACCGTTCGTTACGGCGCTGCACGCTTACAAAACAAAGCATCGCGACAATGAAGTGATGCAGATTATCGCCAATCGAATGAGCGATGAAGAGATTGCGGCCTTGGCTGCGTATTTTAAGACCTTAGAAAACTAAGGCGAATTAGGGAGAGTAAAATGACGATTAACAGAAGACACTTTCTAGGAAGCTCCGCCGCCGCGGCCGCTGGTCTTGCAGCACCGATGGTGAAAGCGGATGGTCACGGCAAGCCACGGGTTGTTGTGGTTGGGGGTGGTGCAGGCGGTGCAACTGCCGCGCGCTACATTGCAAAAGACAGCAAAAGTGCGATTGACGTCACGCTGATCGAGCCATCGCGCATGTATTACACCTGCTTCTTCTCGAACCTCTATCTTGGTGGGTTCAAAGAGATCGAAGACATTGGCCATTCTTATGGCACGCTGGCATCTGGTGGCGTGAATGTAGTGCATGATTGGGCAATAGGTGTCGACCGTGATGCAAAGACCGTGTCCTTGGCAGGCGGTGCGACGATAGCATATGACAAACTGATCCTGAGCCCAGGCATCGATTTTGTTGAAGGCGCGGTTGAAGGCTGGGATGTTAGCTCTCAGAATGCGATGCCGCATGCCTACAAAGCGGGTTCACAGTCTGAACTTTTGAAAGCGCAGCTGATGGCCATGCCCGAAGGCGGTACATTCGCAATGGTTGCTCCGCCAAATCCATATCGTTGCCCTCCTGGTCCATATGAACGTGTGTCGATGGTTGCGCACTTCCTGAAGAACAACAATCCGACTGCGAAGATCATCGTTGCGGACCCCAAGCCGAAGTTCTCCAAAATGGCGCTCTTCCAAGAGGGTTGGGCCGACAACTACGAAGGTATGGTAGATTGGATCGGTTCTGATTTCGGCGGTGACAGTGTTTCTGTTGATCCGAATGAAATGACGGTGACGATTGATGGTGAAGTGACCAATGTTGATGTGTGCAACGTCATTCCAGCAATGAAAGCGGGTCGCATTGCAGAACTTGCAGGCGTCACAGATGGCAGCTGGGCACCTGTCAATGCGATTGACATGTCCACGAAGGCAGATCCTGACGTTTACGTCCTTGGTGACTCTTCCCAGCAGGGCGATATGCCGAAGTCTGGCTTCTCTGCCAACAGCCAAGCAAAAGTGTGTGCAAACGCTGTGCGCGGTGCTCTGACGGGTTCCAAAGTGTACCCTGCGAAGTTCTCCAACACATGCTGGTCCCTGATCGACACGGATAACGGTGTTAAAGTCGGCGCGACGTATGAGGCGACGGATGAGAAGATCGCGAAAGTGGACGGCTTCATCTCTGCCACAGGCGAAAGCGCGGAGTTGCGCAAAGCGACCTACGAAGAATCCGAGGGCTGGTATGCCGGCATCACGGCTGACATGTTTGGCTAACTAGCTGATGGTTCGACCTGCTAAGGTGGGTCGAACCAACTCCTACGTACTGGCATTCACACTTGTGCAATAACGACCAAAAGTTCTAAAAATTTGGAATGTCCAAATTAGGGCTGAAATCGCGTTGATGTTGGATCGTATGGAACCCACGACGGTTCTTTCGTCTCGAACGAGAATGTTGTTCTCACCCACCGCACCATTCAGGCATTTCATTCTCTTGGACGCGCTTTCTTTCTCTAAAGTAGCAACTATTAACTTTGGACGCGCGAAGCTGACGAGGTGAATTATGCTTTTGGAAAATCTACCATTCGAACTTCCAATTCAGACAGTTCATGTTGTCTTCGGACTGATCCTAGGACTAATCTTCGGCATTGCAGCACAAATCTCAAAATTCTGTCTACGCCGTGCGGTTGCTGGGGATGAGAGCAACGATAGATCGGCCGCTTCTGTTTGGTTGATAGCGCTCGCAACTGCCATTGGGGCCTTCGCGATTGCGCAAAACTTTGGCTGGGCCGCACTGGACGATCATCGCTTGCTCGCCACATCTGTACCTGTTCTTGCAATCATCGTCGGTGGCTTGGCCTTTGGCATCGGCATGGTTTTGACGCGTGGCTGCATGTCCCGCCTGACAGTTCTGTCGGCGACAGGCAATTTGCGTGCATTCACAGTTATTCTTGTTTTTGCCGTTGTCGCTCACGCAACCATCAAAGGCGTTTTGGCCCCTGTTCGTGTCGCACTTGGATCAGTCCAGCAGGACTTTGGCATCGCTTCCTTGGCCGCACTTCCGGGTGCGGCGCCGGCTATCGCTCTGGTGTTGTTACTCTCCGCCATCGTTCTTGCGCGTCGTTCGCACACGTCAGTTACGCACGTGACGCTCGGGGCCGTGATCGGCCTGGTCGCTGTCGTCGGCTGGGCAGGCACATCCGTCTTGTTGATGGATGAGTTCGATCCACTGCCCGTTCAATCCGCAGCCTTCACTTTGCCTTGGGCAGACACCTTGTTCTGGACCATCGCATCCACGGCGATCCCTGCGGGCTTTGGCACGGGTTTGCTGGGTGGTGTGATACTTGGAAGTTTTCTGAGCGCGTTTGTGCGCAAAGAGGTGCAGCTACAGAGCTTTGAGACCCCACAACAAACCTTGCGCTACACGCTTGGTGGTTCTTTGATGGGGGTCGGTGGCGTGTTGGCCGGGGGCTGCACTATCGGTGCGGGCCTGTCTGGTGGTGCGACATTGAGCATCGCGGCACTTCTTGCACTCGCTGCGATCATCTCAGGTGCACTGGCCGCGCAGGCGCTTTTGAACCCACGCAGATCTGCGGTTACTGCGTAAGTGCTACTCAAACTCCATCTGTTCATACACGCGACCTGCATTGCGGGTTGCTAGCTCTTCAAACGTATCGAGGTTGGTGTAAGCGCTTTGATCGACATAATAGGCCTCTGCCAGATCGCCTCCATTCTCTAAATGTGCGCCAACGACAGTGCGAAGATGTACTAGATAGTCGCGCGTATAACGCCGTACTTGATCCATATTTGTCGGGTGACCATGACCGGGGATCACGTAGGTTGCGCCAAGCTTCTCAAAACCAGTCTCCCAAGTTTCGATCCAATCATAGACGATAGTATCCTCAAAGATCGGCAACATGCGCTCGTGAAAGGCCATATCGCCAGCGATCACGAGGCTTTGCTTTGGCAGCCAAACCTGCGTGTCTCCCGGCCCATGCGATGGCCCTAGGTGCATGACTTCAATGGTGAAATCACCCATTTCGATAACACGTGGATCTTCAAACGTTTCAGTCGGAAGCGCGATAAATGTGTCTTTCGCCTTATCACGGTTATAGCGTTTCATATTCTCGAGGATGTTATGGCCCCGCTCCTCAAACTCATGCGCGGCGTCCACATGGGCAAGGATCGGCACGCCCTGCTCGGACCAGTAAGAGTTGCCAAGCATCGCATGGCCTTGCCCGTTTTCATCGATTACCAGTTTGACGGGCTGGTCTGTGATCACTTTGATTTCATCGTGCAAGGCTTTGGCCAGAACGTAAGCGGCGCCGCCATTGATCACGACAACCCCGTCGCCTGTCACGATAAAACTAAGGTTGTTGTTGTGGCCTGAGTTCTCATATGTTGGCGGGGCGGTCGCGCCGATGGCGGACCAAACATGTGGGATGACTTCAACGGGTTTTGAATAAAGCGCAGAGGCCGGATATTGATCCGCGATGTTCTCGGAGGCTGCGGCGGGCAGCGCAATGACGGTAAGCGCGAGTGTCGGAGCAAGTTTCCACATTTACGTATCCTTCGCCACAAAGTTAAAGCCATCACGGCCCTTTTCAGCGTGGCCTAATCCGCCGTTTGGCAAATGAAACCCAACCAACGCCATATCTTCGGACGTGAGTCTATCCAGCAACATTTTTCGGGTCGCAATCGCAAGATCCGCGTCTTGATCCGACCCACTGCGCCAGTCTGGGCGGCGGAACGCGACGTGATGATTGCCAATCGCATCGCCAAGTACCATCGCGGAGGTAGACCCGGCGCGCAGCTCAAACGCCATATGTCCAGGCGTGTGACCGGGGGTCGAGACCGCGGCGATGCCCGGCAGCACCTCTTGCCCGTCATCAAACAGCGTGACCGCATCTTCAATCATTTCCATGCGCCGTTTGGCGCCAACTGCAAAGGCCGCTCGTGCGTCGCCGATGGTGTTGACCGTTTCGGGGTTCCACCAATAATCCCACTCAGCACGTCCCATCATATAGGTGGTATTATAGAAAACTGGTTCGTCGAAGTCATCTAGAAGGCCCCAGATATGATCCGGATGCGCATGGGTGAACAAAACGTGTGTGACGTCTTCAGGGCTCAACCCAATTGCATCAAGGCTGTCAACAATTGTGCCCGCAGTCGGCGCAAAATCAGGGCCGGAGCCGACGTCAAAGAGAACCGTGTTGGTGCCATCTTGATAGAGCGCCAAATTGCAATCAGGGGTGAGGCGTTCATTCGAAAGGCCAAATTCTGTGATTATGGGTGCAAGTTTATCCTGCGGCATAGGTTCGAAAATGAAACCGGAGGGGAGCACCAAGTTACCATCGCTGACCGTCGTAAGGCTGGCGTTCCCCAATTTGAGTTCGGCACTTGCCAACGATGGAATGCTGTTCACCAAAGGCAAAGCGGCTGTTCCTTGAATGAATCTACGGCGCGTTAATGGCATGTGTGTCTCCCAATAAATTCTATTTATTGAATGTGTATGATAAATCGCAATAGAGCAAGCATAGTTCTGGCTTTTGAGCCTGTGGATCCTAGACCTCGCCAAGAAACAGCAGTTAAAAAAATTACTTTAGGTAAAAAATATCTATACTTGAAATAAATTAGTGCACACTCTAGCGTTGATGTTGATCGAAAATTCGAAAGGTGAGCAAATGCGGATTGCGTGTTTAGGCGGTGGACCTGCGGGTCTCTACTTTGCGATATCCATGAAGCTTCGGGATCCTAGGGTCGAGGTTGTCGTGTTTGAGCGCAACAAACCGGACGATACCTTCGGATGGGGCGTGGTCCTGTCGGATGAAACCTTAGACAATCTTGAAGCCAATGATCCGATTTCTGCCGCAACTATTCGCAAGCACTTTGCTTATTGGGACGATATGGCCCTGATCTATCAAGGAACGAAAACACTTAGTTCGGGGCACGGGTTTTGCGGCATCGGGCGCAAGACGTTGCTACAAATCTTGCAAGCGCGCGCTATCGAATTGGGGGTCGATCTACAATTTGAGACAGAGATCGCCGCTGCTTCGAGCTATATGTTGGAGTATGATTTGGTTGTCGCCTGTGATGGCCTCAATTCCAAAACGCGGCTTGAATTTCAGGAAACGTTTCAACCCGATATTGATGTGCGGAAATGTCAGTTTATCTGGCTTGGAACGCATCAGAAATTTGACGACGCATTTACGTTTATCTTTGAAAAAACGGACAAAGGCTGGCTTTGGGTGCATGCATATCAGTTTGACGATGACACGGCGACGTTCATCGTGGAGTGCTCTCAGCAAACCTTTGACGCTTACCGTTTTGGTGATCTGACCCAGCAAGAGACAATTGCAATTTGTGAAGAGGTGTTCAAAGAGCATTTGGATGGTCATTCTTTGATGACCAATGCCAATCACATTCGTGGCTCAGCCTGGATCCAGTTTCCACGCGTACTTTGTGAGAAATGGCACCACGAGAATGTTGTTCTGCTTGGTGATGCGGCGGCCACTGCGCATTTTTCCATTGGATCGGGGTCAAAACTGGCGTTGGAGTCCGCCGCCACCCTTGCGGATCATGTTCATGCGGAAAAGGACATCGCAAACGCGTTTGAGAAATACGAGGATGCGCGCCGCTTGGAGGTCTTGCGCTTGCAATCAGCTGCACGAAACTCGCTGGAATGGTTCGAAGACGTAGAGCGGTACCTAGATCTTGATCCTGTTCAGTTGAATTACTCGATGCTGACGCGCTCGCAACGGATCAGCCATGAGAACTTGCGAGAACGGGACGCAGAATGGCTTGGCTCCGCTGAAGCATGGTTCATGGAGCAGGCAGGCTCTGCTAACAATGGCCCTGCGCGTGCGCCAATGTTCGCACCTTTTAGACTGCGCGATATGCATTTGAAAAACCGGATCGTGGTGTCCCCGATGGCGCAATATAAGGCATTGGATGGGGCACCGACGGATTGGCATTTGATCCACTACGGCGAACGCGCAAAAGGTGGCGCGGGGCTCGTCTATACCGAGATGACATGCGTGTCGGCTGAGGGCCGTATTACCCCGGGCTGTCCAGGTCTTTACGCACCAGAGCATGAGGCGGAATGGACCAGATTGAACAGGTTTGTGCACACAGAAACTGACGCGATGATCTGTTGCCAGATCGGTCACGCAGGTCGTAAAGGTTCTACGCGCGTTGGCTGGGACGGTATGGATCAGCCTTTGAAAGCGGACAATTGGCCGCTTTTGTCAGCCTCTGCAATCCCGTGGTCAGATGGAAATGCGACACCCAAAGCAATGGATCGCGCTGATATGGATATGATCAAAAAGGACTTTGTGGCAGCAACACAAATGGCCGAGCGGGCTGGTTTCGACATGATCGAGTTGCATGCGGCGCACGGTTACCTGATCTCATCCTTCATTTCGCCTTTATCGAACGTGCGTGGCGACGAATACGGCGGTAGCTTAGAAAACCGGATGCGCTATCCTTTGGAGTTGTTCGAAGCGATGCGCGAGGCGTGGCCTGCGGCGAAACCGATGTCGGTGCGCATTTCTGCTAATGATTGGGCAGGCGACGATGGCGTAACACCGACAGAGGCGGTGAAGATAGCTGAAATGTTTGAAGCCGCTGGTGTGGACATTATCGACGTGTCTGCCGGACAAACCTCAACCGAAGGCAAGCCAGTCTATGGGCGCATGTTTCAAACACCGTTCTCTGATCGGATTCGCAATGAGGCGGGAATAAAAACGATGGCCGTTGGCAACATCTACGAAGCAGACCACGTTAACTCTATTCTGATGGCAGGTCGCGCTGATCTCGTTTGTATCGCGCGCGCGCATTTAGCCGATCCGTATTGGACGCTTCACACTGCGACCACTTTGGGGGACCGCCAAGAAAAATGGCCTTTGCCTTATGAAGCGGGGCGTGACCAGATGTGGCGCAATGCGGATCGTGACGCAGAATTAGCGGGTAAGGTATGAGCAAGGCACATGTCGTCATTTCAGGTGGTGGAACCGGCGTTGGGGCAGAAACTGCGCGACAGTTTGCGTACGCGGGCTACCGTGTTACGATTCTTGGACGCACTGAAGAAACCCTAGTTGCACAAGGCTTGCCCTATCAAATATGCGATGTTGCAGATGCTCTTGCCGTTAAAACCGCCTTTGAAAAAGCGCGCAAGGCACAGGGTCCGATCACAATCGTCGTGGCCAATGCAGGTGCTGCAAGGTCTTTGCCCTTCGCCAAAATGAGCGCTGCGGATTTGACCGCTATGACGGACGTAAATCTCACGGGGGTCTTCAACGTTTGGCAAGCCGCCTTATCGGACATGAAAGCCGCGAAGTCTGGCCGTATGATCGCAATTGCATCGACAGCAGGTCTCAAAGGTTATCCTTATGTCTCCGGCTATTGTGCTGCAAAACATGGCGTCGTTGGTTTGACACGCGCGCTATCCTTAGAACTAGCCGCAACGGGGATAACGGTGAACGCGATCTGCCCGGGGTTCATCGAAACGCCCTTGCTTGAGCGTTCAATAGAAAACATCGTGTCAAAGACTGGCATGAGTGCTGAAGACGCTGCAAAGTCGCTGAGCAAAGGCAACCCGCAAAGGCGTTTCATTCAAACGGATGAGGTTGCCGCGACTGCGCTTTGGCTTTGCTCTGATGCTGCGCGGTCGATCAATGGCCACGCTCTAAGCCTTTCGGGAGGGGAAATTTAATGCAACCTGACTTGAAAGACGAAACTACGACGGCTTCTAAAGAACGGTTGCGCCTTTGGCTGCGCTTCTTGAAAGCAAGCAGCACAATTGAAGCAACGCTGCGCGAAAACCTGCGGCAGGAATTTGCAACAACCCTGCCACGCTTTGATGTGATGGCTGCGCTCTCTCGGTTTGAGGACGGCCTGAAGATGAGCCAATTGTCAGATGTCTTGCGTGTCTCAAATGGCAATGTGACGGGCATCGTGGATCGCCTGTCCAAGGATGGATTTTTGGTGCGCGTTCCCGTTCCGGGGGATCGACGTGCGTCCCTTGTGCGGCTGACCAAGCGTGGGCAAGAAGAATTTCAGCAACAGGCCATGGCGCATGAAGCCTGGGTGAATGACATGCTACGCGATTTCTCGCCTGAGGCGGCGCATGACATCTCGCAGCGGCTTGAACAGCTTGAGTCGAGTTTACAAAAGGATAGAGGTTAAGCATGCGCACAGATGTGAAGCACTTTAAATGCGAGATTGCAGACGGCATTGCGACCATCGCGTTGGATCGGCCTGAACGCAAGAACCCGCTGACATTTGAGAGTTACGCAGAACTGCGCGATTGGTTTCGTGACCTTGCTTATTCGGATGATGTAAATGCGGTCGTCTTTGCATCCAACGGTGGCAACTTTAGCTCTGGCGGGGATGTCCACGACATCATCGGGCCTTTAACCAAAATGTCGATGAAAGAGCTATTGGCCTTCACGCGCATGACCGGAGATTTGGTCAAAGCGATTGTGAGCTGCGGCAAGCCGGTGATTGCCGCGGTTGACGGAATTTGTGTCGGGGCAGGGGCGATTATCGCGATGGCGTCAGATCTTCGAATCGCAACCCCAGAGGCGAAAGTGGCGTTCCTCTTCACACGCGTCGGGTTAGCGGGCTGCGATATGGGGGCCTGCGCGATCTTGCCACGTATCATTGGCCAAGGTCGTACGGCGGAATTACTCTACACAGGCCGCTCCATGAGCGCGGATGAAGGCTATGCATGGGGCTTTCACAACAAGGTAGTTCCCGCGAGAGACCTGACATCTGAAGCTCTAAACATGGCGACGCGTATCGCGACTGGGCCGAATTTTGGGAACATGATGACCAAAACCATGTTGGTACAAGAGTGGTCCATGTCCATCGAGCAAGCCATCGAAGCAGAGGCGCAAGCGCAAGCAATCTGCATGCAAACGGCAGATTTCGAGCGTGCGTTCAATGCGTTTGTTGCCAAAGAAAAACCAGTGTTCGAGGGCAATTGATGGCGGATACATCCTTCTTGAACTGGCCGTTTTTTGAAGAGCGTCACCGCACGCTTGCGGCTTCCCTTGACGATTGGGCGGCGAAAAACCTGTGCGCGATTGATCATGTTGATACGGATAACGCGTGCCGTGCGCTGGTTGCGGCATTGGGACAGGGCGGTTGGCTTGACCATGCCGCCGTTGATCCGTCTGGAGATGCAACGCTAGATGTGCGCACTCTATGCCTGATCCGCGAAACGCTCGCGCGCCATGATGGCTTGGCGGATTTTTCATTCGCGATGCAGGGGCTTGGGACTGGCGCAATCTCGCTATTCGGATCGGACGCGCAAAAGGCAGACTGGTTGCCAAAAATCCGCGTTGGCACTGCAATTTCTGCGTTTGCTTTGACAGAGCCACAATCAGGTTCGGACGTTGCAAACTCTACCATGACTGCGACGCTGGATGGGGATAGCTATGTTTTGAACGGCGAAAAAACCTGGATCAGCAATGGCGGTATTGCCGACGTTTACACCGTTTTCGCGCGCACAGGCGAAGCGGCAGGCGCGCGTGGATTATCTGCATTTGTCGTGCCCGCTGACACTGCAGGCTTGGACGTTGTCGAGCGTTTGGAAACCATCGCACCGCATCCTTTAGCGACACTTCGCTTTAATCAGTGCCGCGTTCCTGCTTCTGCGTTGATCGGTCAAAGCGGCGCAGGTTTTAAGATCGCGATGAGCGTCTTGGATGTCTTTCGTTCGACCGTTGCTGCCGCGGCGCTTGGTTTTGCGCGACGCGCGTTGGACGAAGCCCTTGAGCGGGTGACACACCGACATGTTCAAGGTGCGCCCTTGTTCGATTTGCAAATGGTGCAAGGTCACATTGCAGATATGGCCGTAGACATTGATGCCAGCGCATTGCTGATCTATCGCGCTGCGTGGGCCAAAGACAGCGGTGCTCCGCGTGTCACGCGCGAAGCGGCAATGGCGAAGCTGTTTTCAACCGATCAAGCGCAGAAAATTATCGACAAAGCCGTGCAACTTCACGGGGGCGATGGTGTGAGATCGGGAGAAATTGTTGAAAAACTTTACCGTGAAATCAGAGCCTTGCGCATTTATGAAGGGGCTTCGGATGTGCAACGGGTCATCATTGCGCGCCAAACTATGGAGAATAACGCATGTTAAGTGCCAGCGCCCATCTCGACACTTTTGCCCGCGATAACTTGCCCCCGTTAGAGCAATGGCCAGAGTTTAATTTGGAAGGGTTCGACTATCCTGAACAGCTGAACGCAGGCGTTGAATTGACCGATGCGATGGTCGCAAAAGGGTTTGGCGATCATACGGCGCTTATCGGGAATGGACGGCAACGCACTTACAAAGAATTGGCGGATTGGACTAATCGGCTTGCGCATGTGTTGGTCGACAATCTTGGTGTGAAAGCGGGCAATCGCGTGCTGATCCGGTCTGCGAACAATCCTGCGATGGTTGCGTGCTGGCTTGCCGCGACAAAGGTAGGAGCGGTTGTGGTGAACACGATGCCGATGCTGCGCGCGATGGAGCTGGGGCAGATCGTCAACAAAGCAGAAATCACGCATGCGCTGTGCGACAGTCGTTTGCTGAAGGAAATGCAGATCTGTCGGGACGCGAGCAGCCATCTCACGCAACTTGTCGATTTCGATGGCACATCCAATCACGATGCGACTCTGGATAGGCTTGCGCTAGAAAAACCTGTCAGGTTTGACGCGGTTCAGACCGGACGTGATGATGTGGCCTTGCTCGGCTTCACATCGGGCACGACGGGGGCTCCCAAAGCGACGATGCACTTTCACCGGGATCTGTTGATAGTGGCCGATGGCTATGCGCGCGAGGTGTTGCAGGTCACGCCAGAGGATGTCTTTGTTGGCTCACCGCCCTTGGCATTCACGTTCGGCCTTGGTGGCCTTGCGATTTTTCCGTTGCGGTTTGGTGCGACGGCAACCTTGCTGGAAGCCGCATCGCCACCCAACATGATCGAGATTATACAAAAATATAAAGCGACCGTCTGCTTTACCGCACCCACTGCCTACCGCGTGATGTTAGAGGCGATAGAGCAAGGTGCGGACCTCAGCAGCCTGCGCGCGGCGGTGTCTGCAGGTGAAACCTTACCGTCTCCGGTTTATGACGATTGGATGGCAAAAACTGGCAAACCGATGCTCGATGGGATCGGTGCGACGGAAATGTTGCATATCTTCATTTCCAATCGCTTTGATGATCATAAACCGGCTTGCACGGGAAAGCCTGTGACAGGCTATGAGGCGAAGATCATTGATGAAAACGGCGAAGAGGTTGCGCGAGGAGAGGTTGGGCGTCTTGCGGTGCGCGGTCCAACCGGGTGTCGATATCTGAATGATGATAGACAGCCAGGCTACGTGTTGGAGGGTTGGAACGTCACAGGCGATTCATTCAAAATGGACGCAGATGGCTATTTGCACTTCTTGGCGCGGAGCGATGATATGATCATCTCTTCGGGATACAATATCGCTGGCCCAGAGGTCGAAGCCGCGCTTTTGTCACATCCGGCCGTGCGCGAATGTGCTGTTGTAGGCGCACCTAATGCGGAGCGGGGCATGATCGTTCAAGCCCATATCGTTTTGGCTGACGCAGCTCCCACTTCTGAAACTGCCAATATTTTGCAAGATCACGTGAAAGCAACGATTGCGCCATATAAATACCCAAGGGACATTAGATTTATCGATGCGTTGCCCAAGACCCAGACCGGAAAAATCCAGCGTTATTTGCTGAAAGATGACGCATAAAACGCCTCTAAATGCGGAGTTCAAAATGACCAATGCAGTGATACAGCCAGACGGATGGGCCAAGGCCAAAGGGTATGCCAACGGCATGCTCGCGCCGGATGGAACGCTCTATGTTGGCGGGCAAATCGGCTGGACTGCGGAGCAAATCTTTGAAACCCACGACTTCATTGGTCAGATGGAGCAGGCATTGTGCAATATCGTGACCGTTGTTGAAGCCGCAGGTGGGCGGGTCGAGAACATCACACGTTTGACTTGGTTTGTTACCGATAAATCCGAGTATATTGTGCGCCAGCGTGAAATTGGTGACGTCTATCGCCGCGTTCTTGGTCGCCACTTTCCGGCGATGTCGATGTTGGTTGTTGCGGGGCTCGTTGAAGATGAAGCGCTGCTCGAGATCGAAGCGACGGCCTATATTGCACCGTAAGGTTCGTTCGTGATCGGCTAACCTGTCCCCTGTGATGTGAAAACTCAAAAGGGTGGCAAGCATGACCAAATTTTCTGCCAACCTTGGATTTATATGGACAAAATATCCGCTGGCTTAGGCAATCCTTGCGGCAAAGACCGCAGGGTTTGACACTGTAACGTGTCATTGAACCTATGACGTTCCCGCCCAAGTTGTGTAGGCTGCCCTTATAGAAACAGGATTGCCGATGCTTGGCTTGGACTTGCGGCGCGGGGATGTGGAGGCGGGCGAAAACGGGCTTAGTGCGTTGGTAGGACGCTAGGCAGATGCGCTTGCCGCGATCTCAGAAGCTATAGAATATGCCAAAGTGATCGGCGCGCGTGCGGTCCAAGTGATGGCTGGAAATGAACGCGGACGAGCGACGCATGTGACCTTCGTTAGCAATCTCAAAGTGGCGTGCGAGATGGCGCAGACACATGACCTCACGATTTTGATTGAATCACTCAACGCCAATGATGTGCCAGGTTATTTCCTAGGCACTTTCGCGTAAGCCGCGGAGATTATTGCTGACACAAGCGCCGCAAACCTGCCCCTTATGTTTGATTGCTACCATGTCGCCCGCACAGAGGGCGATGTCGGCGCGCATCTGGCAAGACTGTTGCCAATCATCGGTTACATCCAACTTGCACCCGTCCCTGATCGCGGCGCACCTAAGCAGGGAACATTGGGTTACAAAGCGATTTTTAAGCAGCTTGATGCCTTGGGGCGGAAGAAACCGCTGGGTGCCGAATGTCGGCCCAACGGCCCAACCGCAGAAAGCTTAGCTTGGATGAAAGCCTTAGGCTAAACCACGCACAGGACGATCGTTGGTGATGTTGAAGATCATTCCGTCGAGGAATTCTTCCAAGTCAGGGCGCGAGGCTGGACCGTTGGAGATGTCGACCAACATCAAGGTCCCGTCAGGGCGCATCGCAAAAGTACCGGGCTCTGCGAAAGGCGCATCGGTTTCGGCCTCTGACAAGGGTTCGGACACATAAACACCCAAGGCGCGCATTTGATCGACAGTTAGACCGTAGCATAGATCAAAGCTCCACCCGAATTCGGCTTTGTCAGCGTCGGCTTTTTCTTGCGTGTCGGCAGAGACAACCAATACATCCATGTGTTCTTGCCATGCTGGCAGGGCAGCTTCGAGTTTGTTGAGATAACGCTTGCAGCGCGGGCAATGTTTGCCGCGATACACGAATAAAACGCTCCAGCGATCACCACCTTCACCAATACTGCGTGTGCCGCCATCGACATGGTTAAAACTCATTGGATCAAGGGGTTGACCAACGTTTGGTTTAGGGCTGCTCATTATATGTCCTTTTGGTATGTTTACATCTTGCTGGGGTCTGCACCTTTGAACAAGATCGCGTGTTTACGCTCTGCATCTTGGTGGCAGATCTCGAAATCATCAAGGTGCAAACGACCTTTGGGTGGTGCGGCAAGCTCGAAATGACCGTAGTCATCCTGCCCCGCGACCAGCGCTACCAAGGATTTAGTGCCGTCCTCTTGGCGCATTGCGGGTTTAATAAAGCGAATGGCCGTGCCAATGCGGCGATCATCTGTAGTGTTGGGATCAGACGCGTGAAAAAGATGCCCGTGGTGCATCGAGGCTTGCCCCGCTTTTAACGCGGCGTGCACAGCATCCTCTTCGCGCACATTCACTGCGATTTCTTGACCACGGGATAAGAGGTTGTTTTCGCTGAACGTATCAATATGCGGAACAATGCGTTGTTTGTGTGAACCGGGCACGAATTTCATACAACCTGCCTCAACAGGCGCGTCGGAAATTGCCACCCAAAGCGTAACTTCTTCCGCGTCATCTAAACCCCAATGGGTCAGGTCTTGATGCCAAGAAATAATTTTTGGTGAGTGGGCTTCTTTAACAAACAAAGCGCCGCTCCACACGATAAGATCAGGACCCAAAATGCGGGATGCAGCCTCAATCAGTTTGGGATGGCGCACGAGAGCGTCAAAGCTCGGCAGTAAGCGATCTGGGTAAGCATAAAGCAGTTTCAGCTTTGCGGGATCGTCCGCGAGCTCTGCTTCGGCAGCTTCAAAATCTGCGCGCAGGGCAAGGGCCTCAGTCGGTGTGAGGATATCCAGAGGCACCACAAAACCGTTAGCCTCATATGTGCTTTGCAGATCTTTCATCACCGGCCCTCCCCGGCCTTAAAACGTTAACTGAACTTTCATGGCACTGCTGCGATCACTTGCGGTATGAAACGCTTCAACCGCGTCAGCGATATCAAAGCTATGGGTGATCAACGGGTCAACCTTTATCAAACCACTTTGCATCATTTGCACGGCTGTCGCGAATTCCTCGTGAAAGCGGAAAGATCCGCGCAAGGTGATCTCTTTCGCGGTCATCGCCTGCATGGGTACGGTCATATCCCCGCCAAGTCCAAGCTGCACAAGCGTAGCTTTGGGGCGTAAACACGCAACGCCTGCTGCAAGCGCGGCTGCAGCGCCGGAGCATTCAAGATGCACGTCGATTTGACCTTTATCGCTTTGATAAAGGGCCAATGCCTTTGGGTCTGTCCCGGTATTCAATGCCACATCAGCACCGCACTCGCGCGCTTTGCCAAGTGTGAAGTCAGAAAGGTCAGTCGCGATTATATGTGCCGCGCCCGAACGGCGCGCGGCTAGGATACTCAGGCAGCCAATTGGTCCGCAACCCGTGACCAGCACGGTTTGGCCCATCAGATCGCCCGCTTGTTTCACCGCATGCAAACACACGGCGAGGGGTTCGGCCATAGCCGCTTGCGCTGCGGTTAGCCCATCCGCTGGCACGCATTGCGAGGCATCCGCCACGAGGGTTTTCTGGAATGCCCCTTGGATATGTGGAAAGGGCATCGCACTGCCGTAAAAACGCATGTTGAGGCAGTGATTTTGCTGACCCTTGAGGCAATATTCACAAGACTGACATGCGCGTGACGGCGACACCGCGACAAGCTGACCAACAGATAAGCCGCTGACATTATTTGCAATTGCAATGATTTTGCCTGACACCTCGTGCCCAAGAACCATAGGTTCGCGCAATTGGATCGGGCCAAATCCACCATGGTTGTAGTAGTGCAAATCCGAACCACAAATACCGCCTGCCTGCATCTCGATCAAGACTTGGCCCGCACCGATGACTGGCGTGTTGCGCTCTTCTACGCGTAGATCGCGGGCGGCATGAATGACGATGGATGGATTGGCGCTGTGCATGTTTGGTTTCCCTGTACAAGTCGTGCCAAGTTACGTTTACTTGACGCAAATGATCAAAGGAAATTTTCTATGTCGCTTCAAATGTTTGACCTTACAGGCCAGCGCGCGCTGATTACGGGCTCTAGCCAAGGGATTGGCTTTGCGCTGGCACGTGGACTGGCGGGTGTGGGTGCTGAAATTGTGCTAAATGGCCGCGATGAAGACAAACTCGCGAGTGCTGCAAAGGCGCTGGCAGAAGAAGGCGCAACTGTGCATCAGCTTGCGTTTGATGCAACGGATCATGAGGGCGTGCGCAGTGCTGTTGACGGGTTCGAGGCCGCCAATGGCCCGATTGATATCTTGATCAATAACGCAGGTATGCAACACCGCACAGAGCTGGAAAATTTCCCAGCCGATGCGTTCGAGCGCCTTTTACAAACCAATGTGGCGAGCGTCTTTCACGTGGGCCAAGCTGTAGCACGTCACATGATCGCGCGTGGCACCGGCAAAATTATCAACATCGCCTCGGTGCAGACTGCGCTTGCACGGCCAGGAATCGCACCCTACACCGCAACCAAAGGCGCAGTTGCCAACCTCACGAAAGGCATGGCGACGGATTGGGCGCAGCACGGTCTAAATTGCAACGCTATCGCGCCGGGGTATTTTGATACGCCTCTTAACGCGGCGCTTGTGGCGGATGATGAGTTCAGCGCTTGGCTGGCCAAACGCACACCTGCAGGGCGGTGGGGCAATGTTGAAGAGTTGGTTGGGGCCGCGATTTTCCTATCCTCAAAGGGGGCGAGTTTCGTCAACGGGCACACGCTTTATGTGGATGGCGGAATCACCGCCTCGCTCTAGAGGGAAGTCCAAAGGGCGATACCCACAACCGCAACCAAGGCCAGCGCCATACCGATATTGATCGCGCGCTGGCG
The DNA here is from genome assembly GCF_018607995.1 of Planktotalea sp. Lineage (GTDB taxonomy): Bacteria > Pseudomonadota > Alphaproteobacteria > Rhodobacterales > Rhodobacteraceae > Planktotalea. The sequence continues at coordinate 37,827 of NZ_JABBAL010000006.1, read as the reverse complement.
GCTCTGGGGCAGGTTGAGGCTACCGATTTTCGCGCCAAACCCGAGCCATACCAGATGAATAGGCAGCCAGATCAGATTGAACACGATAAGCTTTAGAACGACTTCCAAAACGGGGCTTTCTGGTAGGAAAATAAATCCCGAAAACAGTGTTGTACTAACGACGTAGGCCTTTGGGTTGATGAATTGCAGCATCAAACCGTTCTTGAGCCCAAGCGGGGTATCTGCTGGGGCAAACCCGACTTTCGCCCCAGCGCTTGCGATACGCCATGCAAGGTAGAGCAGATAAGCGACAGAGCCGATAAGCAAGACGAGACGTAGCGATGGTATCGCTAGAATCAGTGCGGCGAGGCCGGAGATAACGATCATCATGTTGATGAATCCACCAAGCATGAGCCCGCCCACAAAGCCAAGTCCCGCGCGATAACCGTATGCAGCCCCAATGCCCGCCGTGGTCAAAACGCCGGGGCCGGGGGTGATAAGAAGAAAGACGACGGCGATGATGAACTCAATCATTCATCATCGCCAGTTTTGATCACAAATGCGCGCATTCGGGAACGGCGCTGATCACATTGCCGTCTTTCAAATGCTGGAGCAAGTTATCCACCGTCAATGCGCCCATTGCAGCGCGGGTTTCCACTGTGGCACTGCCAACATGTGGCAGCAAAACCGTGTTGGGCAGATCGCGCAGGGCTTGGGGTACGCTTGGTTCCGCCTCGAACACATCAAGGCCAGCCCAACCCATAGTACCCATTTGTAGCGCTTCAATCATCGCTGCTTCATCCACGACTGAACCTCGGCTGACGTTGATCAGCGTTCCTGTTGGGCCAAGTGCTTCCATCACCTCTTTGTTGACGATCTTGTTGGTGGATGGACCACCCGGTGTGATGCAAATCAGCACATCACAATCAAGCGCCATAGTGGTGAGATTGTCGTAATAAGTGTAGGACACGTCCTTTTTATTGCGAGAATGATAAACGATATTCGCGTTCCAAGGTGCGAGCTTATTGGCAATCGCTTGCCCAATGCGGCCCAACCCCAAGATGCCGACGGTTTGATTTTCCGCAGAGCGTGTTAAAGGTGCGTTGCCCTTTGTTTCCCACGCGCCAGAGCGCACATAAGCATCGTCTCGCAGCGCTTCACGATAGCAGGTCAACATCAGCAAAAGTGCAGTCGTTGCCACTTCTTCGTTGAGCACGTTTGGCGTGTGCGTCACATAGATACCGCGCCGCGCGGCTTCATTTGCATCAACCGCGTCATAGCCCACGCCATAGCCGCTGATTACCTTCAGATTGGTGAGCGAGGTCATCAAGTCCGGGTTCACCCCGTCATGACCGTTGGTAATGACATGGGTGATCTTTTCCGGCTCGAAATTGTCGAGCTGATGGATCGTGAACGCAACTTCAAGTCGCGCTTGCATCGCATCCGTGATGCCGCCGATTTGCAATAGATCAGGCATCTTGATCAACCTTCTGGCGCTGGTGTCCGAGACCTTCGATGGTCAGGTCCATGACGTCGCCTTTCTTAAGGAAAATAGGCTCAGGTTTGATACCAAGGCCAACGCCGGGAGGGGTGCCAGTCGTGATCACATCACCCGGATGCAGGGTGAAAAGCTGGCTAAGGTGTTCGATGATTTCCGCGACGGTGAAGATCATCGTCTTGGTGTTACCCGTCTGCATGCGCTTGCCATTTACATCGCAACTCATAGCGAGGTTTTGGGGATCACCGACTTCATCACGCGTCACCATCCACGGACCTGTTGGCCCAAAAGTGTCGCAGGATTTGCCCTTGGTCCATTGGCCCGTCAAATTCGCCTGATAGTGCCGCTCTGAGACGTCATTTACGATGCAATAGCCCGCAACATACTCAAGCGCGTTTTCTTTGCTGACGTATTTTGCTTCTTTGCCGATAACCACGCCAAGCTCGACCTCCCAATCGGTCTGCTCCGATCCACGTGGCATGACCACATCATCGTAAGGCCCAACGATAGCGGAGTTCGCTTTAAAAAACAGGATCGGATGCTTTGGGATTTCCGCGCCCGTCTCAGCTGCATGGTCGGAGTAGTTAAGACCGATACACAAGAACTTGCCGATATTGCCGACACAGGCCCCGATGCGTTGCTCACCCTCAACGACGGGCAAATCTGCTGGATCAAGCGCGCGCAGCTTTGCGAGGGTTGCGTCATCCAGCGTGTTACCAGTGATATCATCCACATGCGCAGACAGATCACGCAGCAGACCTGCATTATCCAGAAGACCGGGTTTTTCGGCGCCAATAGGGCCGTAGCGGAGAAGTTTCATATCAATTCCTAGAGTTTACGTTTTTGGAAGTAGGGGGTTACTGACCTGACCAGCCGCCATCAATGACATGCGGATGCCCCGTCGTGAAGGCGCTTTCGTCACTGGCTAGGTAAACCACAAGGGCGGCGATTTCTTCAGCGGTGGCGACACGGCCCATCGGTTGGCGCGCCACGAATTGCGCCAGTGCCGCGTCGCGGCTGCCAAGCTCTTCACCAAGCGCTGTCACTCGGTCATGCCAACTGGGGCTTTCAACGGTTCCGGGGCAAATACAATTGCAACGCACGCCTTTGTCGACAAAGTCAGCGGCCACGGATTTCGTCAGGCCGACAACAGCGGCTTTGCTCGTGCCATAGATGAAGCGGTTGGGCGCGCCGATAACAGAGCCCGCCGCCGAGGACATGTTGATGATCGAGCCTGTGCCCCGCTCTAACATTCCGGGCAGGGCGGCTTTGATTGTCCGCATCATGGAACGCACATTGAGGTCTATCGCGAACTCGAATTCGTCTTCTTGGGCATCCAGAATTGATCCGCTGTGAACGAAGCCTGCACAGTTAAAGAGGATGTCGGGATTTGCCCGTGCGACACCCTCGCTTACGCTTTCAGACTCCATCGCGTTAAGTTCGAAGATCTCGATATTTTCGAGATTCGTGCCCCGAATCGTGCCAAGCGCATCCATGTTCACATCCGTCGCAAACACCTGCGCACCCTCGCGTGCCATAGCAATAGCACTTGCACGACCGATGCCTTGCGCAGCGGCTGTTATCAGCGCGCGTTTCCCCTTAAGTCTTTGTCCCATATTGTATTTTTCTTTCTTCTCAGCGCGAAGTGCCTTTTCAGAGGTAGACTAATTTGCGCGACATTGATCTTTCTTGGCCAAGCAATCTGGCCCTTTTGCATTTGATCGTTAGCGTATGTCAGAGTTTTTGATTTGACCATTCCCCGATTTGGGGGTGGCACAGGAAAGGTCCCGCATGAAGAGCCAACAGCGCAAAATTACACTCCTGGGCACAGGTCTGATGGGCCTGCCAATGTCGCGAAATCTTATGGTGGCTGGGCATGATCTGACGGTGTGGAACCGCAGCCCTGAGCGTGCAGCTCCATTGGTTGACGAGGGTGCGAAAACGACGAGGACGTCGGCTGAGGCAATCGAAGGCGCAGAGATCATCATCACGATGCTCTCAGACGGATACGCGACCCAAGCACTGCTGGAGGATGCGAATTTTCGCGCGAACCTGAGCAGAGGCATGATCTGGATCGATATGTCGAGCGCCAAACCAGAACACGCGCGCGCGCAATCAAGCGATCTTGCCACGCTTGAAGTGGCCCATCTTGATGCACCCGTTTCGGGAGGCACAAAGGGCGCTGAGGAAGCCAGCCTTGCGATTATGGCGGGGGGCGATCAAACGACGTTCGACGCAGTAGTGCCTGTTCTGCAGGCGATGGGACGTCCGGTTCGCGTTGGTCCTTCTGGCGCTGGGCAGCTGTGCAAACTGGCCAATCAAACAATCGTTGCGGTCACAATCTCAGCAGTCGCTGAGGCGACGTTGCTCGCTGAGAAAGGTGGCGCGGATCCAGCGGCCTTGCGCGCAGCACTCAAGGGCGGGTTTGCGGATAGCATCATCTTGCAACAACATGGTGCACGGATGTCAGAGGGGGATTTTGAACCCGGTGGATTGTCGCGGTTTCAACTGAAAGACCTTGATAACACGCTCGCAGAAGCGGCGACGCATGGCCTTACCTTGCCTGCAACCCAAGACGTGCGCGATCGGTTCGCCTATCTTTGCGAAGATATGGACGGTGCGGAACTTGATCACTCGGGCCTCTATTTAGAACTCAAGAAGCGGAATGACCTGACATGAAAAAAATCCTCATCCTAGGCGGCGGCGGAATGATCGGCCAAAAATTGGCGCAAAAGATCATCCGAGAGAACACCTTTGGCGCAGCGGAAATCACTCTGTTTGATCGCGCTTTTCCGGTTGGCGATTTGGGTCTCAAGGCGATCACAGGCAACATCGCAGACCCAACGCTCGCTGCGAAACTCGTGGCAAATAAGCCTGACTATATTTTCCAACTGGCCTCCATCGTTTCGGGACAAGCAGAGCAAGAATTTGAGCTGGGTTGGGATGTAAACATGATGCCAATGTGGTATTTGCTCAATGCTTTGAAGGATCAGCATGATGTGTCTGGTGGCAGCTATGTCCCACGTGTCGTGTTCACCTCGTCTATTGCGGTCTTTGGCGGGCCGTATCCCGACAAAATCGATGATGAATTCCTCTCTGCCCCGCAAACCAGCTACGGCGCGCAAAAAGCGGCTTGCGAATTGATGCTCACTGACTTTTCGCGCAAAGGGTTCATGGATGGTGTTTCACTGCGCCTGCCAACAATCTGCGTTCGTCCGGGCAAAGCCAATAAAGCGGCGTCGTCGTTCTTCTCTGGAATCATCCGTGAACCTTTGAATGGGATTGAGGCGATTTTGCCCGTGGCAGACACTGTGCGACATTGGCACGCAAGCCCACGTTCTGCGGCAGGGTTTTTGACGCATGCGGGCTTGCTGGATACGGACAAGCTGGACGGGCGTCGCGCGCTGAATTTGCCGGGATATAGCTGCACCGTAGAAGAACAAATCGAAGCGCTGCGTCGCGCGGCAGGGCAGGAAGCAGTCGATCTGATCAAACCCGTTCCGGATGAGGCGATCATCGGGATGGTCAAAGGTTGGCCGCGCAATTTTGCCCCTGAGCGTGCGATCAAGCTTGGTTTCACGTCAGAAGCGAGTTTCGACGAAATTATTGCCGCATATATTGAAGATGATTTGAAGCGCTAAGCCTCTAGCGTTTCTCCTGTAAGATGGCGCGCAAGATGATCATGGATGCGCTTGCGCGTTAACGCTTCATCTGCGGCCAGCGCCGCGTCGAGGATATCTGCGTGATGGCGAATGTTCTCGGAGATAAAGTTGAACTTGCGATCGGCTTTCATCAGTTGTTGTCGAAACTGAGCGTAAATCCGGTTGTGTGTCTGCTTCAAGGTTTCAGACCCGCAGGCCGAAATGAGTGTCTGATGAAATTCTTTTTCTGCGCTGAACCAGATGGCAATCAAATCGCTTTGATCATTTGAGGAATGTATGCGTTTTTCGATGTGACTTAATTTGTGATGCGCCGCAGCGAGGCGGGACTCCCATGCAACACCGCCTTGGCGAATGGAAAGCACGGTTCCTTCGCATTCTAAAAGGACACGCAAATGAGTTAACTCGATCTGCTTTTCGGGTGAGCGTTTGGGAACCCGAAACCCGCGTTGTTCTTGGAAATCAACCAGGCCAAATGTGGAAAGCCGAAATAGCACTTCGCGCAACGTGCTTGCCGAACATCTGAATTCACTGCGCAAAACCTCCGCGCGCAGTTTAGCTCCATGTTCAAATTCGTTTGAAACAAGGCGGTCTTGCAAGGTATCGAAAATATCTATGTTGGTAGTCATGTGTGAAGTCTTTCGCGCTATTAACGCCTCAATACGGTGGTGAATTTTGATATAATACCATAATCTCGAAATTACCGAAAATTCCACTTTTTTCTTGTTGAATGCGATTTGCTCGCCTAACGTTCCCCTAGCGTTATCCAAATGGTGCGGTTTACTGCCCCGATCACACGCTCAACGTCTGGGAGGACACAATGAAATTAATGAAAACAGTAGCGTCTATCGCTGTTGTTGCGGCATTGGCTGCGACATCTGCAGTAGCTGACGGTCATGCGACAACAAAGCTGCGTATCCAAACACACTTCTCGCCTGAGACCCTTTCCGGCAAGATGGCGGCGAGCTTCATCGAAGACGTCACAGCTATGTCCAACGGTGAAATCGCTATCGAAATGTTCTACAGTTCTTCCGTTGTGAAATCTGTTGAAACATTCGACGCGGCGGCGACAGGTATTCTTGATTGCGACATGACGGGTGGTGCTTATCAAACCGGTAAAAACCCTGCGTTCCAATTTGCGGGCGATTTGAACGGTGGTTATGCAAACCCCTACCAGCAAATGTCTTGGTTGCTACACGGTGACGGCTACAAAGCGTTGAACGATCTGTACAACCCATATGGCATGGAATTTGTTGGCTGGTGGATCCCTGGTCCTGAATCGCTCGCGTCTACTGCGCCTATTCGTGGTGTTGAAGATTTCAAAAACTGGAAGTTCCGTTCACCTCCAGGCATGATCACAAACATCTTCAAAAACCTTGGTGCATCGCCAATCGTTATGGATTTCAACGAAATCTTTACAGCGCTTGAAACAGGTATCATCGACGGTGCGGACGCTGCAAACTTGACTAACAACATCGGTCTTGGACTGTATGACATTGCCAAGCACACAAACTACCCTGGCTTCCACTCAATGCCTGCTGACCACCTTGCGTGTAACAAGGACATTTGGGACGCAATGCCAGCGCACCACCAAGCGATCTTGAAAGTCGGCATGCAAGCCTTGGCACTGAAGAACACGTCCATCAACGAAGTTGAGAACGCCAAAAATTCAGTTACCTTGGCTGCTGAAGGTGTCAACATGTATGAGTGGCCTGCAGAAGAGACCGCGAAATACCGCGATGCTGTTCAAGCCGCTTGGACAGACTTTGCGACAACTCCAGAAGCAGAAGCACTGTTGGGTAGCCACTTGGAATTCCTGCGCGGCATTGGTGCAATGGAATAATCAACATCTAAAGTTGATTTAACGACCTTCGGCGAGGCTATTCTCTAATGGCCTTGCCGTTCTTATCTTAGGACCTTCCATCCGATGAAAATCACCCGCATCATCTCTCATGTATTGCACTACGATATGCCCGAGGTTCTTGGTTATTCGCAGCAATATTATGACAAGCGTTCGGCCCATCTGGTCGAGGTGCAAACGAATGAGGGCATTACCGGTTGGGGCGAGTGCTTCGGTCCCGGCAATGTGGCGATAGCTAACAAAGCGATTGTTGAAAAGGTCATCCAGCCGATGGCCTTGGGGATGGATCCGATTGATCGCGACGTGATTTGGCACAAGGTCTACAACCTTCTGCGAGATCATGGACAAAAGGGCATGCCGATGCAGTCCCTCTCGGGCGTGGACATTGCGCTGTGGGACATTGCGGGCAAGATCGCGGGTTTGCCGCTGCACAAGCTGATTGGCGGCGCGCATCGCGAGAGCGTGCATTGTTATGGCTACGGTATGATGTTGCGCGATGAACCTGTCGATGATTTGGCGAAGCGGTTCGAGGACGAGGCCGCAGCAATCAAAGCTATGGGATTTACGGCGACAAAAATGAAGGTCGGCTTTGGTCCCAAACCTGATGTCAAACTCTGCGAAGCCGTAAGGCGCGGCGTTGGCGATGATTTCAAATTCATGGTGGATGCGAACCACTGTTACACTACGTCCGATGCGTTCTATGTTGGCCGCGCCCTGGAAGAACTGGATGCCTATTGGTTCGAAGAACCCATCGCGCCAGAGGATCTTGATGGGTACCGCGAATTGCGCGCTGGCTTGCGGGTCAATATTTCTGGCGGAGAGGCGGAGTTTAATCGCTGGGGTTGGCGCAACATTTTGGAAAACCGAGGGCTTGATATCGCGCAACCCGAAGTTTGCGCGCTGGGTGGCGTCTCTGAATATCTGCGCGTGTTGGCCCTGTGCCATGCGCACTTCACGCCCGTGATTAATCATGTCTGGGGCAGCGCGATCGCGGTTGCAACAAACCTGCAACTCCTCGCGGCGATGCCGCCGCTACCGGGCGGGCTTCATCCGTGGGAGCCGATGCTCGAATTCGATACTACGGATAACAAATTTCGCGATAATTTGCTGGCTGAACCCTTGGATATCCAAGGTCAAGTCAAAGCGAACGCAGGCCGCGTCGCCATTCCTCAAGGGGTAGGTATCGGTGTCGAGCCGGATCGCGATTTCATTGAACACTACAGCATTGCCGCATAGCGACAAAGGGGATCTCAGATGCAAAAGAGAACAGGTGGGCTAATCGAATGGCTGATACCACTGGCCTTTGTCGGGGTCATGAGTTGGCTGGTCTGGCACATGCCAGCTTTTATGCTCGATTGGATTTCCTACACATCAGACTCGCTGCGCGGTCAGGTCGAGGCGATCTACAAAAAGGCGGACATTACGCCAAACTTGGGTGGCATCTTTGGCGGTCATATTGACGTCATCGATATGACAGCCCTGATTCTGTCGCCCATCCTTGCCGTTGTCGGCGCGCGCAACGTCAAAGCAGCAGGCATCGAGTATGAGGGCGCGAGTAGCATTGACCGTGCGGCACTTTTCATTGGTCGTGTGACCATGATGATGATCGCGGTGATGACGATCGTGATGCTCTACGAAGTCTTCATGCGCTACATCGTTGAAAAGCCGACGGAATGGGCTAATGAAATGACGCTGTGGTTTGCGAGCTTCGTTTTCCTCACATCCGGCTTCTACGCGATGCAGCAACGCAGCCATATCCGCATTTTCTTGCTTTATGATGCGGTGCCGCGCTGGCTTCAAAAGGTGTTCGACACGATCTCAACACTGCTGATTGTGATGTTCGCCTTTTTCCTCGTTTACGGCAGTTACAAGCAGGTCTTTGTCAACAAGCTATATAAATGGGAGCTTTATGGCTCTGCCTTTAACCCGCCTATCCCCGCGACCTTACAGCCGATGGTGTTGATCGTGATCACACTAGTGGCGATCCAAGCAGTGCTGAACCTGATCGCGGATTGGAATAAAGAGCCGGTAATTCACACTGACGAACCGGATGAAGACGAAATCGAAATGCTACGAAAAGCAGTGGGGCAAGACTGATGGATATTGGAACAATTTCGCTGGTCCTGATGCTCGCGCTGATCGGACTGTTGGCTATCGGTATGCCGCTTGGACTTGCCTCTGCAGCACTTGCTGTGCTGGTATTGGTGATGAAGTTTGAGCCTGCGTTGCTCTTGAACCCGATGACCTTTGGAGACGGAATGCTCACCAGTCGGCCGGGGACCGGGGCGCTCTATATCCTTGCTCAAAAAATATACGGGTTATTAACCGATTACGTGCTCATATCAGTGCCGCTGTTCATCTTTATGGCGTCACTGTTGGAACGTTCTGGCATCGCCAAAGACATGTATTCCTCGCTGAACGTTTGGCTATCGCGCACGCGTGGTGGCATCGCGATTGTCACATCGATCATGGCCGTTATCATGGCGGCAATGTCTGGCATTATTGGCGGTGAAGTCGTTTTACTGGGGTTAATCGCGCTGCCGCAGATGTTGCGGCTTGGGTATAATCAAAACCTCGCTATTGGTGTGATCTGTGCGTCTGGTTCGCTTGGCACGATGATTCCGCCGTCGATTGTTTTGATCATTTATGGCCTGATCACAGAAACCTCTATTAAAGCGCTGTTCACGGCTGCCTTTGTTCCGGGTTTCATGCTCGCCTCGATGATCATCCTCTACATCATCGTGCGCACGCAACTGCGCCCTGAAGACGCGCCGTTGCCAGAGCCTGATCCAAACGATCCCGAGCCTGTTGAAAAGCGTAAACTGTTCGGTGCGTTCATGGCTATCGTTGTGGGTGGTTTTGCCACTGCCTTGTTCATTCGCGCGTCGTTCTTTGAGCTTTCTGGCTCGAATGCAGCCGCGATTGAGAGCGGCGGCGATGTGGCGCGTCTTGGCACAATGTCGCATATTCCATGGCTCGCGGGCATTGTCGCAATCTCGCTTTTCCTAATCTATTTCGTGTTCGGCAAAGAGCGCTCCAAGATTGGATGGGACATGGGCAAGGGCCTCGTTGCGCCGATGGTCGTGATCGGGGTTGTTCTCGGCTCCATCTATGGCGGCATCACAGGCATTACCGAGGCCGCTGGCATGGGCGCATTCGCGGTTCTCGTTATCGCAATTCTGCGCGGTGAAGGGTCTTTCGAGCTGGTCTGGGACAGCCTCATGCGCACTTTGAAATCCACAGGCACGATCATCTGGGTGACAATCGGCGCAGCTGCCCTCGCTGGCGCATACACCATCGCAGGCGGTCCGCAGTATGTGGCTGATTTGATCGTTGGGAAGGATCTACCAACCATGGCGATCATTTTGATGATGATGTTGATCCTTTTGTTTATGGGCGCGTTCATGGATTGGGTCGGTATCGTGTTGCTTATTATCCCTGTTTTCCTGCCTATCGTGTTACGCCTACCCATCGACGAAATCGGCTTTATTGGAGAGCTGCAACCAAACCATGTCGCGGTCTGGTTCGGGGTGGTTTTCTGTATGAACATGCAGGTCAGTTTCCTGTCACCGCCCTTCGGACCTGCCGCATTCTACCTGAAGTCGGTAGCACCGCCTCACATCAGTCTCACCGATATCTTTAAGGGGTTCTTGCCCTTTATCGGTATTCAATTGATGGCTCTATCCGTGCTGTTGATTTGGCCAAACATCATCGCAATCCTGCTTTAAGAGGGCCTCTTGTGCTAAGTTTGGATCAGATCAAGCAGTTTGAGACCGAAGGGTATTTGGTTGTCCCTGATATTCTCCCCAGCGACACGCTCGCGGCGGTGCGCGCGGAATATAGCGCGCTGCTGGATGGGCTTTATAATGGCTGGTTTGATGCTGGTTTGGTGAGCACAGCGCCAGATACGCTAGATTTCTGGGGGAAACTGCTCAGCGCCTATGAGGCGGGCGTGGATTACTTCCAACCCATGGACATCTCGTTGCCAGGGGATCGTATCCATGCGGATACGCCGTTTCATATCGGGCCTGCGGTGTTTGATATGCTCACGGCGGGGCCGCTTTTGCATGTGGTGGAACAACTTATTGGGCCAGAGTTGATCAGCAATCCGATCCAACACGTGCGTCTAAAACCGCCTGCGACAAGGCTCGACAGCGATGAAATTCGCGCTCATATCACGGCCACGGATTGGCATCAGGATCGCGCAGTTGCTTTGGAAGAGGCAGATCAAACGGACATGGTAACAGTCTGGATTGCAATCACGGATGCGACGGTTGAGAACGGCTGTTTGCAGGTCCAACCGCAAGTGAAGGATCAGGACATTTTCCCCCATTGTGCGCGTACGCAAACGGGTATCGCCGATGGTTTTGTAAATGAAGCTGGCGCTATTCCATTGCCTGTCAAAGCGGGTGGCGCAGTCCTGTTTCACCCCCTGACACCCCATGCGTCGTTGAGCAATGTGACCGATGGGTTCCGCTGGTCTTTCGACATTCGCTTCAACGCGACGGGGCAACCCACAGGCCGAAGTCATTTCCCCGATTTTGTCGCACGCTCACTCAGCAATCCCGAAACTGAAATACGGGACTGGAAAGCCTGTAAACGGCAATGGGAAGAGGCCCGCGCGCGGCTTGCGCACGCGCCGCATATCGAAATTCACCGCTGGTCCTCTGACGCGCCTTACTGCGCCTGAGCCAAGCTGGAAGAGAGTACAAACATGGATTTCATCCGTTTAGATCGCGCTGATACTGTCGTGACAGCGACTAAAGCATTGGAAGTCGATGCTCGGATCGAGAATGTTCAAACGCGCGCGTTGATCCCGTCGGGGCACAAGGTTGCGACTGTTGCAATGAAAGCGGGTGAACCCGTGCGCAAATATGCGCAACTGATTGGCTATGCCTTGGTGGACATTGAGGCGGGTGATCATGTTCATACGCACAACGTCGAGTTTCGAAACACGGATACTGAGTACGAGTTTTCGACGGATCTACGGCCCGTCGCGCCTGCAAAGACACGTGATACTTTTATGGGCTATCGCCGCGAAAACGGTCGCGTAGGCACGCGCAATTACATTGCGATTGTGACGTCCGTGAATTGCTCTGCCACAGCCGCGCGGATGATCGCCGATCACTTCACACCTGAGCGTCTGGCACAGTTTCCCAATGTCGATGGCGTTGCGGCCTTTGTGCATGGCACTGGCTGCGGCATGGCGGGGGACGGCGACGGGTTCGAAGCACTCCAGCGCGTTATGTGGGGCTATGCGAAACATCCCAATCATGCGGGTGTTTTGATGGTGGGTCTGGGCTGCGAGATGAACCAGATCGACTGGTTGCTCGAAGCCTATGGTTTGAAACAAGGCCCGACGTTTCAAACGATGAATATCCAAAACGTCGCTGGCCTGCGCCGTACGGTGGAGCTTGGGATTGCGAAGATCGAAGCTATGCTGCCCATCGCCAACGAAGCCACGCGCACGGAATGCCCTGCGTCTGAATTGATGATCGCGCTGCAATGTGGTGGCTCGGATGCATGGTCGGGTGTGACCGCCAATCCTGCCTTGGGATACGCCTGCGATCTGCTCACCGGGCAAGGCGCGACAGGGGTATTGGCTGAAACGCCGGAAATCTATGGGGCAGAGCATTTGCTCACACGTCGCGCAGTCGATCGCGCCACAGGCGACAAGCTGATCGGCCTTATCAAGTGGTGGGAAGATTACACCGCGCGCAACAAAGGCTCGATGGATAACAATCCAAGTCCGGGCAACAAAAAGGGCGGGCTGACGACGATCCTAGAGAAGTCATTGGGCGCAGCGGCGAAAGGTGGCACGTCCCCGCTGACAGGTGTTTACAAATATGCCGAACCCGTCACGGCAAGTGGATTCACCTTCATGGACAGCCCGGGCTATGATCCGGCTTCTGTCACAGGGCAGATCGCAGGGGGGTGCAATCTTGTGTGCTTCACGACGGGACGCGGCTCAGCTTTTGGGTCCAAACCCGCGCCAACAGTAAAGATCGCGACAAACACGGAAATGGCGCAGCGCATGTCCGAGGACATGGACATTGATGCAGGCGAGATCCTCTCCAAAGGGATCAGTGTTGAACAAAAGGGCCGCGAAATTTACGAGATGTTCTTGCGTGTTGCCTCTGGTGAGACGACAAAATCCGAAGCTCAAGGCCTTGGCGATTATGAGTTCGTGCCGTGGCAAATCGGAGCAGTGATGTGAAGCGCATCCTTGTTGTTGGCGGTGGGTTAATTGGCATTCGCCATCTAGCAGCGGTCCGCGAGCATCCTTATTGCACGTTGGTTGGCTTGGTCGATCCTGATCTTAGTATCACGCCAGATGTGCTGCGGTTTTCTTCGATCACCGAGGTTGATTTGCCCGTGGATGGCGTGATCATCGCAACGCCAACACATCTGCACGCACGCCAAGGTATCGAAGCTGCAAAACGTGGCTGGCATATGCTTATCGAAAAACCAGTGGCTGGGACTTTGCAAGAGGCGCGTGCACTCGAAGCGGTGCTAAAAGACACTAAAGTTGGTTCGCTCGTGGGGCATCACCGCCGCTATCATGCACCTGTCAAGCAGCTTCGCCGCGCGCTCAAGGCAGGGATCGTCGGGGATGTCGTGAATGCTTCACTGATTTGGGCGATGCGTAAGCCGGACGCGTATTTCGAGGGCAATTGGCGCACCGCAGGGGGCAGCCCTGTGATGATCAATTTGGTGCATGACATTGATATCTTGCGCTTTGTGATTGGCGAAGTCGTCGGTGCGGTTGCGCTGCGTGGCGGCGCGACGCGTGGCAGCGACAGGATCGAAAGCGGCGCTGTGGCGTTGAGCTTTGAAAATGGTGCGACAGGGACGATCAGCTTTGCTGACACCGCGCCTAGCCCTTGGGGATTTGAGGCGGGCACAGGGGAAAACCCCAATATCGGCACGACCATGCAAGACATGATGTGGATCACCGGCACCAAAGGCGCGATTAGTTTTCCCTCGATGACGCTTTGGCAGGGCGAACAATGGGGTGCACCAGCGCAGCAAATACCGTTCGAAGTTGCCCTCAACGAAAAGCCGCCACTGGAAAGCCAGTTGGATCACTTCATTGATTTGATGAACGGTGAAACGCCTTTGATCGATGTGGCAGACGCCGCGCGTACACTTGCCGTGGCCGAAAGCATCGAAACGCAACTCGCGGAGGTGAGTGAGAGAGGATTGCTGCATGGCTGAACAGCTGAGCGCCGCGCAAATTGCGCAGTATGATGAGAACGGATATCTGCTTCTCGAACGTCAAATCCCCGAGGAGTGGCTCGCCAAATTACGCGCTGAAATTGCACGGTTTGAGTTGGAATCTGCCATGCTTGAGCAAAGCAACGACCGTCTCGATTTGGAAGACAGCCACACGCCAGAAGATCCACGCCTGCGCCGCATCAAACTGCCGCATACGATCTCAGACGTGGTTGCTGAGTTGATGACATCGGATCATGTCCTTGCCCCTGCGCGCGATCTAATCGGGCCGAACCTGCGTTTGCATACGACGAAACTGAACATGAAGTCAGCGGGCTACGGTGCAGCTGTTGAGTGGCATCAGGACTACGCGTTCTACCCGCATACCAATGATGATATCCTCGCCATTGGTGTCTGCATTGACGATATGGCCGAAGAGAATGGCCCGCTCATGGTCTATCCCGGCTCACACAAAGGGCCAGTATTTGACCATCATGTGGACGGTGTTTTCGCAGGTGCGATGTTGCCAAACGAGAACGGTTTGAACCCAGCTGATGCCGTGAAACTGATGGGACCTGCGGGATCGGTCAGCATTCATCACGGGCGCATTGTGCATGGCTCAGCGCTGAATACATCTGATCATGCGCGGCGGATTTTGTTCTTTGAGCTGATGGCAGCAGATGCGTTTCCGATTATGGGATCGATGACCCGCTGGGACGGGATTAAGGACTATGATACCCGCATGCTTTGTGGTCAAAGCACTCTCAATCCGCGTCTGAAAGACATTCCAGTGCGCATCCCGCAACCGCAGCCGGATGTGCCGATCTCGATATATGAAATCCAAAAAGGCATGAAAAAGCGTGCCTTTGATACCATCACATAACCCTTTGGAGGGATAAGACATGAGCAAACCTAAAATCGGATTTATCGGCCTTGGTCTTATGGGCGGCGCGATGGCAGGACGCTTGCAGGATCAGGGATATGATCTGACCGTTCTTGGGAACACGGATCGCACCTACCTGGATCAAGCTATCGCGCGCGGCGCGCATGAGGCAAGCAACGCCAAAGAGGTGGCCGAAGCAAGCGATATCGTTATGCTCTGCATGGGTACGTCCGATCACGTCGAGGGTCGTATGCGCGGCAATGAAGGCGTCTTCGCAGGCCTGCGCAAAGGAGCTACGGTGGTTGATTTTGGCACGTCGTTGCCCGCCAGCAGCCGCGCATTGGCTGTCGAGGCTGAAGCGGCGGGCGGCCAATTCCTTGACGCGCCGCTCGGGCGCACGCCTGCGCATGCGAAGGATGGCTTGCTCAACATCATGGCCTCTGGCGATATGGAGGCGTTCAAACGAGTCGAGCCTGTACTAAAGGATCTGGGCGAAAACGTTTTTCACCTTGGCGCAGTCGGTTCTGGCCACACGATCAAACTGCTCAACAACTTCTTTGGTATGACTGTCGCTAATGCGATGGCCGAGGCTTTTGCGATGGCCGATCTTGCGGGTGTGGATCGTGGACAAGTCTACGATGTGATGTCCGCAGGGCCGCTCAATTCTGGGATGATGGGGTTTGTGAAAGCTTACGGTGTGGATAATGATCCCAGCCAGCTTGAATTTGCGATCAAGAATGCGGCGAAAGACGTCGGTTACTATGCACGCATGGCTGAAGATGCAGGTGTGGACAGCATCATGGTCAAAGGCCCGCTTACCGCGCTTTCAGAAGCGCGCGACAATGGTCAAGCGGATGATATGGTTAGCCAAATGGTCGACTTTTACGTCAACCGTTTCAAAGCCTAAAGCATGGCCGTCACTGCTCAAACCAATATAGACCTGCCCCGCTACGGCATCCTTTTGATGCTGGGGGCATGGTTCCTGTTCGCGATTGTCGACACAGGTGCGAAGTGGTTGGCAGTGGCTGGCGTGTCGGCGTTTCAGCTCGCCTTTATGCGCTACGCGAGCCATCTTGTGATCTCGATAGGGATCATCGGTAGAGGTGGTTTTTCTGTGGAGCGCTTCCAAACAGATCATGCGTGGCAAGTTCTAAGTCGCGCTTGTCTGTTGGTGTCTGCCACCCTGTTGAACTTCTACGCGTTACGATTTCTACCGCTGACTGTCGTTTCTGCGATCATGTTTTCAAGTCCTGTGGTGGTCTGTTTCCTGTCGATTTTCGTGCTGAAAGAAAAGGTTGGCCCATGGCGCTGGGGCGCCATCCTTTTGGGTTTCGTTGGCGTCTTGATCGTCGTGCGCCCGTTCGGGGAAGTCTTCCATCCAAGCATGCTACTGATCGTTTACAACGCCACTGCACTGGCGCTTTATTCGATCATGACGCGCAAGCTTTCGGGCATAGTGGCCGTGGACACGATGCAGTTTTACATGGGGCTTGTCGGCACGACGGTGCTTGCGCCTTTCGCGATCTGGGCATGGCTGCCAATGGCGTCTCCTTTCGCTTGGATCGTGTTGTTTAGCCTAGGCGTGCTAGGCTGGGCCGGGCACCAACTCCTCACCAACGCGCATCGCTTTGGCACGGCCAACCAGTTGATGCCGTTCACCTATTCGTTCCTAATCTATGTAGCGATCTTAGGGTTTATTATTTTTGGCACAGTGCCCGATGGGGGCACATTGCTGGGCGCGCTCGTCATCATGGGCGCAGGTTTAATCATTTGGAAGCGAGAGCAAGTATGAGCAAAATCGCATGTATCGGCGAAGCAATGATTGAGTTGTCGATGGGCGATGACAGCCCACAAGTCGGGGTGGCAGGGGATACACTCAACACTGCGATTTACCTTAAGCGCAGCGCGCCTGAGCTGTCGGTCGACTATGTCACCTGCCTTGGTGACGATCCGTTTTCTCAGCGCATCATGGCCTTTATCGACGCACAGGATTTGGGCACCGAGGCGATCCAAACTCTAACGGATGCGTCCCCCGGTCTTTACGCAATCACCACGACACCGGACGGTGAGCGCAGCTTCACCTATTGGCGTAGCAATTCGGCCGCACGTCAGACATTCGCAGATGGGGATTTCGAATTTCTCAACAGCTATGATGCGATCTATCTGTCAGGAATTTCGTTAGCGATCTTACCGCATCCCATTCGTTTGGCTTTGCTCAATTGGCTGTCTGGAACGCCGATCAAACTGATCTACGACAGCAACTATCGCGTTCGCCTTTGGGAAAGTGTTGAAAACGCGCGCTCGGTTACCATAGCAATGTGGGAGCGCGCCGATATTGTTTTACCATCAATCGACGATGAGATGGAGCTATTTGAGCAAAGCGCACAAGAAGTCGCGGCGCGCTTCGCCGTACATGAAGGGCAGGGAGCTTTGAAGCGTGGGGAAGAGGGGCCGATGTCGATTGGGAGTGACGTCACGCAAAGCTACGCAAGCGCTTCCAACGTGATTGATACGACCGCCGCAGGCGATAGCTTCAATGGCGGATATCTTAGCGCTGTGCTCACGGGAAAGTCGCAAGCTGAAGCACTGTTAAGCGGACACGACCTCGCCGCGCGTGTGGTTCAGCATCGCGGTGCGATTATTCCGAAATAAACGGCACAAGGTCTGCGCAATTAATCAAAGCTAGTATCGCCGTCTTTGGCGATGAAGTGCGCGCCGCTTGCGCAATGTCATCGGCGAGAGGGTCATTCAAGCGGTGTCCTGTCTGGGTTTCAGAGATGCAGAACTCAAGCCAGGCATCAAGGGCCGTTGCAACCGATGGGGCCGGGCCTGCGCGAAGTGTTTGTGCAAACCGATAAGGCACTTTCTGCGACCCATCCATTGCGATTTGATCCAAACGATGTGCCAACTCGGGGTTCTCAAACCGTTCGACCAAAGCTTGTGAATAGGCTGGCACCAGAACACGTTCGTTTTTCGGCAAAGTCGAGCCCGCCTCAGACATAAGCTGAGCCGCAAGTTTGCGCAAATCTGGATCGGCAATCGCCTGATGTACAAATTTATGTCCACGCAACAGGCCTGTATAGGCGAGCGCGGAATGCGCCCCGTTGAGCATCCGTAACTTGCGCAATTCATGCGGGGCAACGTCGCTTACAAATTGAACATCCGGCCAATTGGGCCGCGGGCCTTTGAAATTGTCCTCGATCACCCATTCGCGAAACGCCTCTGTGGGCACGACCATCGGGTCACTATGCTTGGCGCGTAATTCATCCGTTGTTGCGGGGGTGATGCGATCAACCATAGCGTTGGGAAAGGACACGAGCGCCCAATTGATTGCGATCTGTGCGCTCTCGGCAAAGCGCTGCACAGCGGCTTTAAGGACACTTCCATTCTCAACGCGGTTGTCGCAACTCATCACCGTGAGCGGGGTGTGGCGCGTCGATAAATGATTCGCAAGAAAGCCGATCAACGTGCTTGGGCCTGTGCCGCTCAGGTCCGCTTGGATAGATGGATCACTCAGGTCCAAGAGACCGTCCGCGCCAAGGTGATAGCCCTTTTCGGTCACGCTTGCTGAAATGATATCTGCACCTGTCATCGCGGCTAACACAGCGCTAGGGTCTTCGGGCGCGACAAGGACTTCGCGCAGAATGTCGATGCGTTTCAGCCCGACACCTTGCACGGCCAAGCCATATGCGAACCCTTGCGCCTTCAATCCATCGCGGATTTCGTTGGAGCGAAGCGAGACACCAACAACATCCCAACCGCCCGCATCTGCGGTATAATCCAAAAGATGGGCGCGCGCGAAATTGCCGAATCCGAAATGAACAATGCGTCCCATTTAACGATCCAATCCATAAACGGATCGTGCCAAATCCGTCGCCAAAAATTGTGCGATCTCCGAAGCGTCGCTTAAACCGAAGGCACCATTTTCGATTTGTGTTGCAAGATGTTGGGCAACGCCACGTCGCCACAAATCATGACGTGCGGGGATCGAAAGAAACGCACGCGTGTCGTCGTTGAAGCCTGCCAGGTTATAATACCCAGCAGTCTCCACAACCTGATCAAAGTAGCGCGCGATGCCCGCCGCGCTGTCGTGAAACCACCAAGGCGGACCAATGCGTAAGCACGGCCAATGCCCCGCCATAGGCGCGAGTTCGCGTGCGTATGTGGTCTCATCAAGGGTGAATAAAATGATCCGCAAGTTCGGCGTGTTGCCGACGCGGTTCAAAAGCGCCTCAAGCCCGCGCACCCAATCGGTGGCGACAGGGATATCCGCACCTTTGTCGCGCCCAAACTCAGTCAGCACCTGCGCGTTGGTGTTGCGTTTGCTACCTGCGTGAATTTGCATGGTAAGCCCGTCTTCAATCGACATTTGCGCCATTTCGATCAGCATGTGCCCATAAAACCTAAGTGCGTCGTCCTCTTGTCCTTTGCCGGAGCGAAGCCTTTGATAGAGTGCCCCTGGATCACTCAACCATTCGGTATGCACTGTTTCAATCGCGTGATCCGTCGCCGTTGCGCCCATCTCCGCAAAGTCCGCGCGCCGCTTGCGAAGCGCGGCGAGATAACCCTCATAACTGCCCAGATCTGTCTGCGTTATCGCAGCAAGCGCATCTAGGTTTTGCACAAATGCAGGATCGCTCGGATCAAGCACGCCATCGGGGCGAAACGTGGGAATGATACGACCCTGCCATCCGCTAGCCCGAATACTCGCATGGTGTTGCAAGTCATCAAGCGCGGAATCTGTTGTTGCGAGAACCTCAATATTGAACTGATCGAACAAGGCGCGGGGACGGTGATCGTCACGCGCTATCTTATCTGAAATGTCGTCATAGATCTTATCAGCCGTCACTGGCGACAGCGCATCTTTGATGCTCAAGGTCTCATCTAACACGTAACTTATCCACGTGCGCGTGGGTGTGCCAAGGAACAGATGCCAATGTTGTGCGAATATCCGAAACACCTCGCGAGGATCGGCTGTTATGCCGGGGGTGCCAACACCAAGGCGCGCCAAGGGCACACCCTGCGAATAAAGCATGCGAAACACGTAGTGATCGGGAACAACCAACAACTCGGCCGGATTTGCGAAAGGTACGTTCTGCGCGAACCAAGCGGGTTCACAATGCCCATGCGGCGACACAATCGGCAGGTCTTTGATGCTGTGATAAAGCCTGTCCTGCGCGGTTCGAAAGTTTGGTGTCATGGTGATCTCTCCGCGCAATTTCCTGTGCTTTGAGCAGTATTGCAGCTTGCAAACTGTCGTTTCAATGGCTCAAATCAAACCAGACAGGAGAACGTGGTGAATATTGCACTAATTGGCATTGGAATGGTGGCTGAAACTCACATCAACGCGATTCAAAGCTCTTCGCATGGGTTGCGGCTTTGCGGTGTGCTCGGGCGCGATGCTGCCAAAACGGCGCAGTTCGCTGCCATCCATCAAACCCTTGCTTTTCCCTCAATCGACGCAATCGCACTGGATCTGAGCATTGACATGGTGATCATTGCAACGCCTCCTGATGCGCGCTTGGAAGCTGTGCAAAAACTGGCAAGCGCGGGCAAGCCGATCCTTTTGGAAAAGCCGATTGAGCGCACTTTGAATGCCGCGCGCGAAATTGTTGAAATTTGCGATAAGGCGACAGTTCCCCTCGGGGTCGTCTTTCAGCAACGCATGCGCGCCGCGTCGATTGTGTTGAAAGAAGCGCTTGCCTCAAACCGTTTGGGTACCATCGTGAGCGTCGAGATCCGCGTACCGTGGTGGCGGGATCAGGCCTATTACGATGAGCAAGGGCGTGGAACCTACGCACGCGATGGCGGCGGTGTGATGATCTCGCAAGCAATTCATACGCTTGATTTGGTGCACTGGTTGCTTGGGCCGATCATAACAGTGCAAGCAATGATGCGACGCACCGCGCTTCACCACCTAGAGGCCGAAGATTGGACCGGAGCGTTACTTGAGTTTGATTGCGGAGCTGTCGGAACCCTTATGGCGACAACGGCCGCGTTTCCGGGCGGCGCGGAAACGATTGCGCTTCAAGGCACGAAAGGTGCCGCCCTTTTAGGGGAGGGTATTTTAACGCTGACAGATCTTAACGGTGAAACGGAAGTCTTTGGCGCGTCAGCGACAACCGGTGGCGGCGCGGATCCAATGGGGTTCACCCATGCGTGGCACCAAAGCGTGATCGAGGATTTTGCAGACGCCATCGCGCAAGGTCGCCCCCCATTGATTCCAGCACGCGAAGCTTTGCTCACACACGCGGTGATTGACGCGATGGAGCGCGCCAGCAAAAACGGCCAGCGCACAGAGGTTAATTGATGAGCCTCACAAGCATCGCCCTCGGCCTCGATCATCGCCACATTTATGGCATGACCGAGAATATGGAGAAGGCAGGGGTGAAATGCCTCGGCTTTTGGACGGAAGGTAGCCCCGAAACGCTGGCGGGATTTCGCAAACGGTTTCCCGATTTGAAACGTTTCGCCAGTCTAGAGGAGGCGCTAGACTGCGGCGCTGATCTTGCTTTGATCTCTGCCATTCCAGTGGATCGCGCGGCCTTAACGCTATGCGCGATGGCTCATGGCATGGATGTGATGAGCGACAAACCCGGTTGCACAACGCTGGCGCAGTTAGAGCAAATCAAAGGCGCGGTTGCAAAAACGGGCCGGATTTGGTCCGTTAACTTTTCTGAACGTTTTGAAACCCCCGTGAGCACGCGCGCATCAGAGCTAGTTGTAGAGGGTGCTATCGGTAAGGTAGTACAAACAGTCGGGCTAGGGCCGCATCGCTTAAACCGCGCTACCCGGCCAGATTGGTTCTTTCGCAAAGATTGCTTTGGCGGGATATTGACCGATATCGCCTCGCATCAGATTGACCAATTCTTGCACTACACAGGTTCTACTGAAGCTGAGATCACCCGCGCGTTCACTGCTAACTACGCCAATCCAGCGAGCCAAGAGTTTCAGGATTTTGGTGAGATTAACATCAGCAGCGACAAAGGCACTGGCTACATTCGTGTCGATTGGTTCACACCCGAAGCCTTGCCGATATGGGGTGATGGGCGGCTGACGATCCTTGGCACAGAGGGTTATCTGGAACTACGCAAATACGCTGATGTCGGTGGTTCTAAGGGCACGGATCATTTGATCCTCGTAAATGGAACGCGATGTGAAAAGATCGACGCTGCTGATGCGGGGCTGCCCTATTTCACACTGCTTGCGCATGATATCGAACACCGATCTGAAACCGCTATGACGCAGGCGCATTGCTTTAAGGTGATGGAACTCGCACTGCACGCACAGGCGTTGGCGGACGCGCAATGATCACAGTTGCAATTCTGGGCGCGGGCATCGGGCGCGAACATCTTGCAGCCTACCGTGAGCTGAGTGGTGCCTTTCATGTGACGCGGGTGATTGATCAAGACCTTGCCCGAATTGTGGACATACGCGAAGGCGATGATTTCGTGGCCAGCGCCGCCATTGAAGATGCTCTCTTTGATCCAGATATTGATGTGATCGATGTGTGCTTGCCACCACACCTTCATGTGTCGATCACGCTCAAGGCGCTTGAAGCCGGAAAGCATGTGATTTGCGAGAAACCTTTGGCCACCTCAATGGCCGATGCAGATGCGATCAAAGATGCGGCCGAGGCCGGCGGCAAACAAGTATTCCCTGTCTTTCAATATCGGTGGGGACCGTCCTTGGCGCAATTGCGTCACATGATTGCGGCGGATCTCACGGGGCAGGTGCAAACGGCAACTGTGGAGACCCATTGGTCGCGCGGGTCAGAGTATTACGCCACAGCGTGGCGCGGTACATGGGCGGGCGAACGTGGTGGGGCGGTGCTGGGACATGCGATCCACAATCATGATCTTTTGACACATATCGTGGGTGAGATTGCCGCGCTCAGCGCGATGACGACGACGCGTGTCAATGACATCGAAACAGAAGATTGTGCTGCGATCAGTTTTGAAATGCGCTCAGGGGCGCTGTGCACAAGCAACATAACTTTAGGGGCTGCGCGGGATGAAACGCGGCTGCGCTTTGTTTTTGAACATCTCACAGCGACCTCGGGCACTGAACCCTACGCGCCGGGCGGACAAGCGTGGACCTTCACTGCACGCGATCCAAATCAACAGGTGACAATTGACGCAGTGCTGGCCCAAACACCGGAAGAGGCCGTTGGTTTTGTTGGATTTTTCACTGAAATTGGAAAATCTCTGAACGGCAAGTCTAACGCTGCGGTCCCATTGAAGGATGGTCTCGCCTCTGTTGAACTTGTCACAGCAATCTATCACGCGGCGCGCACGGGAATGCGCGTTGCGTTGCCCCTTCTGTCAGATCACCCGCTTCGAAAAGGATGGTTACCATGAAACAATGTTGGCGTTGGTTTGGTCCCGATGATCCCATCACATTGCCTGAGCTACATCAGGTTGGTGTTGGAGGTATTGTTACCGCTTTGCATGATCTTCCCCCTGGAACAGAATGGCCTCGCAAGGCCATATCTGCGCGCCAAAACCTGCTGCGTGCGCAGAATTTCAACTGGGATGTGGTGGAAAGCCTGCCCGTCTCAGAAGCGATCAAAACACAGACGGTTGACATGAAAGATCACCTCGCCGCGTATAAATTGAGTTTGCGCGCTTTGGCAGAAAATGGCATTCGTACGATTTGCTACAACTTCATGCCGATCTTGGATTGGACCCGCACGACCCTGCGTGCGCCGCAGCCGCACGGGGGGGCTGCGATGCATTTCAATTTGATCGATTTCGCGGTCTTCGATCTTCATATTCTGAAACGCACCGGGGCGGAGGACGACTACTCAAACGATTGTGTGGCGCAGGCGAAGACTCGCTTCAATGGAATGAGTGAAGCGCAGAAAACGACGCTTCAAAATAACATCACCGCTGGCCTGCCCGGGGCAAACGATGCGTGGAGCGTGGCGGATGTACGTGCTTTGCTTGCTACGTACACAGGCATCAGCCCAGAAAAATTGCGGGCAAATCTGATTGATTTCCTTGGCGAAGTCGCGCCAGTTGCTCAAGAGTTGGGGTTGCGCCTGTGCTGTCATCCTGATGATCCACCGTTTTCGCTTTTGGGGCTGCCGAGGGTGATGTCGACCTCGGATGATTATGCGGCGGTCTTGGAAGCGGTGGATGTGCCTGCCAATGGGGCCACGCTTTGCACTGGATCGCTTGGGGTCGCGGCAGATTTTGATGGTGCTGCTTTTGTGCGCCACCATGGCCCGCGCATCCATTTTGCGCATTTGCGCAATACGATGCGGATCAAAAGTTCGGATCAGTCCAAGCCTGACTTCTTCGAGGCGGCACATCTTGAGGGCGATACGGATATGGTTGCGACAGTGCGCGCCTTGATGGAGGAGCAATCACGCCGCCGCGCAGCAGGGCGCGAAGATTGGCAAATTCCAATGCGCCCCGATCACGGGCAAGAACTGCTGGGGGATCTGGGCGGGCATAGCACGCCAGGTTATCCGCTGATCGGGCGAATGCGCGGCCTTGCCGAACTGCGCGGTATTATGGCGGCGTGTAGATAGGCCTTAAGTCATAGAGGCATGTGCCGCGCGCAACTTATCCCAATCGAATGTGACGCCTATGCCTGCCTCTTCAGGTGCGATGGCAAACGCGTTTTTTACCACCAAAGGACGTGTGGTGTATTCGTCTATCGGAAAGCTGTGAACCTCGATCAAACCCGCGTTGGGCTGTGCGGAGACAAGACTTACGTGCAGCTCTTGCATACCATGGCTACAGGCGGGCAAGCCATGTTTGCGGCTGAGCTCGGCCACTTGAAGCCAACCTGTGATACCACCGCAATTGGACGCGTCGGGCTGGATATAGGACAGCTGCGCATCCTCGCAGGCATATTCGAATTCATGCAAGGTATGGAGATTTTCGCCCATCGCCAAAGGCATGCCAGTGGCGCTTGCGATCTCGCCGTACCCTTTATAATTATCAGGGATCGTTGGTTCTTCGAACCAGAACAGATCAAACGGTTCGAATGCGCGCGCGGCCTCAATCGCTTGCGGGACACTCATTGAGTAATTGGCATCAACCATGAATGCGATGTCGGGTCCGATCACGTCGCGGATTGCTTTCGCACGTGCAACATCGTCGGCCAAATCGGGTTGCCCGATTTTGATTTTCACGCCGTCAAACCCACGCGCGAGATAGCCCTCGGTCTGTTTTATCAACTTTGACAGCGAGAAATTTAAATCGATGCCACCACAATAGGCGCGACACGAGTTCGATGTGCCTCCGGCCATTTGCCAAAGCGGTGCACCCGTCCGTTTTCCACGTAAATCCCAAAGCGCGATATCCACCGCTGAGATTGCAAAGGAGGCAATGCCGCCACGCGCCACATAATGCACATGCCATTGCATCGCCTCATAAAGCGCTTCCACATCAGTTCCGTCACGACCTACCAAAAAGGGCGCAAGATCATGTTCGATCATTGCAAGAATAGCACGGCCACCTTTGCCGCCAGTGTAGGTATAGCCGGTTCCTGTTGAGCCATCAGATAGGCCAATGGTCGCTGTCACCAATTCGAAATGCGTATGATCGCCATGTTTGGCATCGGTTAGGACTTCGGCCAATGGGACATTGAAAATCTGGGCATCGACGCGTGTTATGATCGTGTTGATCAGTGTGTCTTTGGGCTGTGTCATAAGTCTATCCTAGCGTGCGCGCGTGTGAATCCTAAGGTGAAATCTCTGCTATCTCAAGGCGACTAATAGGAGATTATTTTTTGCCTCTTGACGTTGAGTATATTAATCTGACAAAAACACTCAGTAATTAATCGAATCTCACTCAGGGTATTGCCTGACGTTGATTTATCTGGAGAAACCGAATGAAAAACCTAACCATCACGAGCCTTGCTTTGTCCGTTGCCATGGGCGGCACACTCTACGCGGAGGGGGAATTGAACCTCTATTCCTCACGCCACTATGACACGGATGAACGCTTGTATTCTGACTTTGAGGATATAACCGGCATCACGATCAACCGGATCGAAGGCAAGGGTGACGAGCTGATCACACGCCTTAAGGTTGAGGGTAAAAATTCACCAGCGGATATACTTTTGACAGTTGATACGTCTCGCCTTGAGCGCGCGAAAAATGAGGGTGTATTGCAGGCTATAGACAGCGATGTGCTCGAAGCACGCGTACCGAGCAGCTTGCAAGATTCTGACAATCAGTGGTTTGGCTTTTCCCAGCGCGCGCGGATCATTTTCTACGATAAAAACGATGTCGCGAACCCACCGCTTGACTATCTGAGCTTGGCTGATCCGGCTTACAAAGGATTGGTTTGCCATCGCTCTTCCTCGAACGTGTATTCCCAGACTTTGCTGTCCTCGATTATCGAAAACCACGGCGAAGAGAAAGCGGCCGAGTGGGCTAAAGGCGTGGTTGCGAACTTTGCACGTGATCCACAAGGCGGCGACACCGACCAGATCCGTGGTTTGGTCTCTGGGGAGTGTGAGATTTCAATCTCCAACACCTACTATTTTGCGCGCGCGCTGCGCAAAGACGTCAAAGGATTGTCCAGCGATGAAATCGCGAACATCGGCTGGGTCTTTCCTTCTCAGAATGCGGAGGGCGCACATATGAACCTCTCCGGTGGTGCTGTTGCGGCACATGCGCCGAATCGCGATAATGCGATCAAATTTCTTGAATATCTCTCTAGCACATCTGCGCAGCAGTATTTCAGCAGTGGCAACGACGAATACCCTGCGGTTCCGGGTGTGGGTCTTAGCGCGTCGGTGGCGCAGCTTGGCTTGTTCCGCCCCGACGCAGTGGATCTGAGCTCGGTCGCCAAGAATGTTCCAATGGCGCAACAGATCTTCAACAAGGTCGGCTGGAACTAAACTGTTCCCAACCTTTATAAAGCATTAAGATCAAGCCGGACGGGGGTTCTTCGTTCGGCTTTTTTTATGGGCAGGTGTTCTGGTTCCGCTGATCTGCATGCATAGCAAAATCACGGGGACCAAACCGATGGCTGCAATGATCAAGCTAGGCACCGCTGCCCCCTCAAGTCGCTCGTCAGAGGCAAGACGAAATGCTTGCACCGCGAGTGTGTCGTAGTTGAATGGCCGCAGGATCAGGGTAGCGGGTAGTTCTTTGACCGTATCCACGAAAACAATCAGCAAAGCGGTAAGAATGCTGGGGCGCAAAACGGGCAAGTGAATATCTCGCACGGTGCCCCAAGCAGTGCGTCCTAGCATGCGAGAGGCAGCATCGACATTGGGCGTGATGCTCGACAGACCACTGTCATAGGCACCAATCGCTGCGGCCAAAAAGCGGATCATATAGGCCGCGATCAACAGCCAGATAGAGCCAGAGATCAGCAAACCCGTTGAAATGCCAAACAGCCCCTCCATCCTTGCATCGAGCCAATTGTCAAAGCTCGCGAATGGTACCAAAAGCCCGACGGCGATCACGCCCCCCGGCAGTGCATAGCCAAGACGCCCGATAAAGAGTGAGGCCAGCGAAAGCTTGTTTGAGGCCACGCGATTGAACGTGCCTATGAGGATCGCTGCCGCCACTGTGACAAGCGCGGCAATGCTCGCCAAAGTAAGGGAATTTTGGATGAAATGTAGATAGCGGCTGGAGAAGATATTTTGCTCTGATCGTAACCCCATCGTAATCAACGTGATTGTCGGCACAATCACCCCGAAGACCACAGGCAAGGCGCATATGATCTGTGCCGCAAGTGCGCGTTTGGTGCTAAGCTGGAATCGCGAAAAGGTTTCTTGCCGCCCTTTAATGCTATATCGGGCCGAGCCGCGGTTGATGTATTCGAGCAATGCTACAAGCAGCGCGAAGGCCAGCAATCCAAGGGCAAGCTGCGCGGCTGCACCGCGATCTGCCATGCCAAACCAGCTGGTGTAAATGCCCGTCGCATAAGTCTGAACGCTGAAATGGGCGACCGTTCCGAAATCGGCGATGGTCTCCATGATGACCAGAAGACTGCCTCCCGCGATTGCAGGCCGTGCGATCGGGAGTGACACACGGAGAAATGCGTTTGTCGGCGAGGATCCAAGCGAACGCGCCGCATAAAACGGGGTTGCTGCTTGCATCCGAAAAGAGGCGCGCGCCAGTAAATAGACGTAAGGGTAAAGCACGAGCGTCAACATCAATGCGGCACCCCCTAGCGAGCGGATTTCAGGGAACCAATAATCGCGTGGCCCCCAATCCATCACATGGCGCAATGTCGATTGCACTATGCCCGGATGATCCAGAATATCCGTGTAGGCGTAGGCCAACACATATGCGGGAAAGGCGAGGGGGATGACCAGTGCAATCTCGAAAAGGCGCCGGCCTTTGAACTCTGCGGTGGCGACCAGCCAAGCGGTTAACGTGCCAATCGCGATACTCCCCGCCGCGACGGAAACCACCAATACCAAAGTCGTCCACGTGTAGCGCCAAAGTACCGTTTCCGCGAGCTGGGCCAGCGTTTCATGCGTGCCCAAAGCCGCAGCCGCAATGACACCTACTATCGGCAACAAACAAATTGCGATCACGAGCAGGGAAACCCCCGAGATGATGTACTTGTTCATGCGTTTGCGCCAACCATTCAATGCGTTTGGCGCGTTTCTACCTCGTGCCCGCGTAGAAAAAAAGTCTGATTATTTAGGTCGGGTTTGCTCTAGCCTGGTTAATAGGGCAGCCCGACATAGTTTTCCACCATCTCCTTTTGCGCCGCTTCATTCGTTCGCAAGAATTGGACCTCTGTGATCTGCATTACCATATCAAACTCCGTTTGATCTGGAAAACTATGTATTAGGGAGGAAAACCACCAGAAAAACCGCTCCGTCCTCCAAAGGTGCGATGGTTTTGGCGGCGGCAGGGGGCTTGATGGGCACAAAGCAACGACCCATTGGTCGCGTGCGGATGATGCGAATGAATATTAACACGTTGATTGAGATCTTGATAAGATCTGCGTCTTGGATGGTCAGATATTCACCTCCGCAGGGATCACGACAGGCATTGATCTGGCTCTGTCGATCATTGCGCGCGATTGCGGGCAGGCTTCAGCGCTAGAGGTCGCGCGTGAGTTGGTGGTGCAATTGCGTAGAACCGGCGGACAAAGCCAGTATTCCATTCATCTTGCGGGACAATTTAGCGGTAGTGACCGCCTTTCGCGCTTGATCGAACAAGTCGTGACGCAACCCCATTTGAACTTGACCTTGGACGAACTCGCCTCAACTGCTGGCATGAACGCACGCACCTTGTCGCGTCATTTCAAGCAAACACTGCAAGAAACGCCTGCACAATTCGTCGAGCGCGTGCGCGTTGATCATGCGCGCGGGCTTTGGGCGGATCGAATAGTGCCCAAACAGGTCGCGATTTATAGCGGGTTTGGCGACCTTCAACGCATGCGCCGCGCGTTTCAGCGCCGCTTTGGTATTGGCGTGAGCGAATACATCAGTGTGTTTGGCTGATGCGTACGCATCGTTGGCTTCATTAGTAAAGTTGGTTTGGCGGGTCACGCAGATTTTTGATGATCCAGGGCGATGTATTCATTCATCGCCGCAATGCAGCCCTGATCCCAAATAATTGCGAGCCAATAGCAAAAAGCGTCGCGAAATGGCTCTGCATTGTACAAATCACCGTAGATATTGCTCTGATCCAGCCATGTGGTGGGCTGGGTCTTCGCAGACAGTGCCGCGGTCTGCAGCTCGTTCCAAATCGGGTCGTTCGCCTCAATTTCCGAGCCGTCTTCGCGCGTGCCCGCGCACATTCGCGCCCACAGGGCTTCAACCAAGGCAAGGCCGCTTACGGATCGTTCTGCTGCGAGTTGATCACGCAGGATAGGTAATACGAAGCCCGTGTGGCGCGCAGACCCGTCAAAGGCGACGCGGCGGGTTGTATCCACGATGCGCGGGTTCGAGAAACGAGCTTCGATCAAATCAACATAAGCGGCGGGTGTTTTGCCGGGAACAGGTGCCACAGTCGGCGCAATCTCTTCGCGCTCGACCTTGCCAAAGAAGGCACGGATCGCAGGATGCGCCATGCAGCCTGCAATTGTTTTAACACTCAGCGTTTCACCCACATTTGCAATTACCTGATGACCCGCGTTCAAAATGCGGATTTTCATGGTCTCAAACGCGTGCACTTCATCGGAAAAGGTTGCACCAACCGTGTCCCAGGCGGGGCGGCCTGCGCAGAACTTGTCTTCTATCACCCATTGGCGAAAGGCTTCGTGCGTGACCACAGCTGTGTCTTTGATCCCGAAATCATGCGCAAGGGCCAGCTCTTTCGGACCCGTCGCAGGAGCGATGCAATCGACCATAGAGTTCGGGAAGGTTACATGTGCATCGATCCAATCCGCAAGCTCAGGATCAGAGAGGCGCGCTAAGGACACGACGGTCTGGCGCAAGATATCGCCGTTGCCTTGCAAGTTATCACAGCTCAACACCGTGAAAGGCGCATGACCTGCCGCGCGGCGTAGCTTGAGGGCTGCAACCAGTGCGCCAAAAGCCGTGCCAGGCGTGTCGGGGTGGGCGGCATCGTGCTGCAAATCAGGGTGTGCTGCGTCAAAACCCTTTGTGACGGGGTCGATGTAATAGCCACTTTCAGTGACCGTCATCGCAACAATACGAATGGCAGGATCTGCCATTTGTGCGATGAGTGGCGCATTCCCTTCTTCAATAGGCAGGTAATCGATCATAGACCCGACGACCTCCGCAGAAACATTATCTGGGTCCAATTCAACCAAAGTTGTCAGGCAATCTTGCGCCAGTAGCTTTTCACGCATGACCGCATCATATGGCCGTACGCCAGCGCCGATGATGGCCCAGTCATGGGCCTCGCCTGCTTGCATCAAGCGATGCAAATACCACGCCTGATGCGCGCGGTGAAAGTTGCCAACGCCAATATGCACGATGCCGGGGGTGAGGGCGGTGCGATCATATTGCGGGTGTTCAAGGTTCAGTTGATCCAAAGTCGCATTCGAAAGGGAGATCAGCTCATCCATTGTCCACCATCCACATTGTATGTTTGCGCGACGATGTAATCTGCCGCGTCACTGGCCAAAAAGACAGCCATGCCGGTGAGGTCTTGGGCCGTGCCCATGCGCCCGTAAGGCACGGCTGCGCCGACCTCTTTCTTCTTTTGTCCCGGTGCTTTGTTCTCATGCTTGGCAAAGAACGCGTCCACGCCGTCCCAATGTTCACCGTCCACCACACCGGGGGAGATCGCGTTGACGTTGATCCCGTTTTTGATCAAATCGAGACCTGCGGATTGGGTCAGGCTGATCACTGCCGCCTTGGTCGCACAATAGACAGCCACAAGTGGTTCACCGCGACGACCAGCTTGCGAGGCCATGTTGATGATCTTGCCGCCTTGGCCGCGTTCGATCATGTGGCGTGCCACCGCTTGCAGGGTGAACAGGGTGCCGGAGACGTTGATGTCGAACAAGCGTTGATACTCCGCGCGCTCTATCTCGACGATGGGAGCGGCAGTAAAGAGGGCGGCGTTGTTGATCAGAATATCGATATGGCCAAGCTGTTCAATAGTCGCCGCAACCGCGCCGTCAATGCTTGTCGGATCGGTGACATCCATATGCACAGCAATAGCATGATCACCTAACTCCTCAGCAGTTGTTGCAGCTCGTACGTCGTCGATATCTGCAATCGCTACACGCGCCCCTTCGGCGATATAGGCCTCAGCAAAGGCCCGCCCAATGCCTCGGGCGGCCCCAGTGATCAGCGCTGTTTTGCCGGCCAGTTGCATTACTCGATCCGCAAACCAGCGGCGTCGAACTTGTGGATCTGCGTCTCGTCTGGTGTGAGATAAATATCCTCACCATGCTTGAACGTGGCGTCCCCGGCGGCGCGCACTGTCATTGGATCACAGCCCTCGATGCCATGGACGTGCACGAAAGTATCAGAACCCAGATGCTCGGCCACACCAACTGTGCCCTTCCAAAGACCATCTGTATTAGAGACAACGACGTGTTCTGGACGGATGCCAATCGTTTCTGCGTTATGCTTTTTCGCTTCTGCACCTTCGATCAGGTTCATCTTTGGGCTGCCAATAAAGCCTGCAACAAACTTGTTGCGTGGCTTGTGATACAGCTCCAGTGGCGAGCCCACTTGCTCGATTACGCCAGCTTGCAGCACGACGATTTTGTTGGCCATAGTCATCGCTTCGACTTGGTCGTGTGTCACGTAGATCATCGTAGTCTGCATACGCTCATGCATCTCGGTGATCTCAAGACGCATTCCAACACGCAAAGCAGCGTCGAGGTTTGAAAGCGGCTCGTCGAACAAGAACGCAGACGGATCACGCACAATCGCACGGCCAATCGCCACACGCTGACGCTGACCACCAGACAACTGACCCGGTTTGCGGTCCAGATAATCGGTGAGGTTCAGAGAGGCCGCCGCCGTTTCAATACGCTTGTTCTGCTCTTCTTCGCTCATGCCTGCCATACGCATTGGGAAGGCGATGTTTTTGCGCACAGTCATATGCGGGTAAAGCGCGTATGACTGAAACACCATCGCCAAGCCGCGCTTGGAGGGCGAGATTTCCGTCATATCCTGATCGTCGATCACAACCTTGCCGGATGTCGTGTCCTCAAGGCCTGCAATCAGGCGCAAGAGGGTGGACTTTCCACACCCTGAGGGTCCAACGAAGACTGCGAACTCACCGTCTTCAATCGTAAGATCCAATGGTGGGATCACTTGTGTGTTGCCGAAGCTTTTGGTCACATGTTCAAGTACGATACGTCCCATGATATTATCCTATTCTCGGTATTACTTGACGGCGCCAAAGCTGAGGCCTTGGACCAATTGTTTCTGGCAGAACCAACCCAGCACGATGATCGGGCCTACGGCGGCTGCGGAGACGGCGGAGAGGCGTCCGAAGAACAAGCCCTCTGGTGCGCGGTTTCCTTCGATGAGTTTCGACAAGGTCGCTGCATCTGTCGTCGTCAGGCGCACCGTCCAATACGCTTCGTTCCAGCAAAAGATAAAGCAGAGCAATGCGGTTGATGCGATGCCGCCCCATGCGAGTGGGATGAGGATCTCTTTGATCTCGCCCCATGTGTTCACGCCGTCCATTTGGCCCGCTTCGATGATCTCTTTCGGAATCTCTTTGAAGTAGGTGAAGAGCATCCAGATCACGATCGGCAGGTTAATCAGGCACAGAACCACAATGACCATGAAGTGGGTGTCAAACAGCCCGAGACTTTTGGTCAGGAAGGTCATCGGGTAAAGTACTGCGGCCGCAGGAAGCATCTTAGTGGAGAGCATCCACATCAACACGTCTTTGGTGGCCCGCGTAGGGTTGAACGCCATGGAGTAGGCGCAAGGAATACCAACTGCGAGCGCGAAGATCGTCGCGAACACCGAGGTGATGACTGAATTGGTCGCAAAGCGCCAATAGTTATAGTTCTCGGTCATGTTGGTGTAGTTCTCTAGCGTTGGTGTGAAGAAGAACAAGAACTCCGGCTTCACCGCATCCGCATCGGTCTTAAAGCTTGTCAGGACAAGCCAGAAGATCGGGAAGAAAAACAATAACCCAACAATCCAAGCCAGAAGAGTGCGGCTGATTTGTCCGTATTTCGAAGATTGTGCAACAATCGCCATGTCCGTTACTCCATCAATGTCTTGCCAACCATACGCAGCAAGAAGATCGCTACGATGTTGGCAAGGATGACGGCGAAGATTCCAGTCGCGGAAGCTGCACCGATGTTGTTGTTGGCAAATTCACCAATCAGATAAGGCAGGTTTTTATTGCCGTTGCCGCGGCTCACAATCTCGATCTCTGCATAAAGTGAGAGATGGAAAATCGCTTGGATCATCACCACAATCGCAATGGGTCGCCCCAAATGTGGCAGCGTAAGAAAGCGGAACTGCGACCACGTGCTGGCCCCATCAAGGATAGCTGCTTCTTTCTGTTGCTGATCTTCGGATTGCAAAGACGTCATGAAGATAAGAACCGCGAAGGGTGTCCACTGCCATGTGACCATGATGATCACCGCATAGGCAGAGGTTTGCGTCGCGCGGAACGAAATTGGGGTCAGCTCAGGCCAAAGCGAGAAGAACCATCCAATACCGGGAGCGGCCCGAAGTCCGTCGACCATGTCGTTGATACCGCCGACTGCGATACCTTGAAGCCCTAGAACTGGGTCGAGAATCATATTGATCCACAAAACCGCGTTCACCGCAGGCATAACGAAGAAGGGCGAGATCAAGAGAACGCGAACGATGCCTTGTCCGGGGAATGACTTGTTGATCAACACGGCGATCAGAACGCCAAGGATCACGGTTAGGAAGAGAATACTACACACAATAAGCAGGCTGTTCTGGATCGCGAAAAGAAAGTCTTTGGACTTCAGAACAAACTCGTAGTTGCCAAAACCACGCCAGTTACTAAGCGCGGGTGTCGTCCACTCCGGTTTGCGCAGGCTGTTCAACACGTAGCGAATAAACGAGAAATAAAGCGTCATCGAAAGCGGCACTAGCATCCAGATCAATAGCAGGAAAACTGCTGGAGACTGAAGCAAGCGTGGAAGTGTTCTGTTAGACATGACTAGAGACCCCCTGCGAAGCACATTGCTCGCGTGTTCCAAGAGTAATTTAACTGAATGATGATTGGTATGCTGTTGTGTGGCGGTTTATTTAGGCCGCGACGCTCAGCAATCTTTTAGAGTGGAAGGCCCGAATAGGGCCGGGCCTTCCAAAATCTTAAGGCAGAACTTAGTAGCCTGCTTCTGTCATGATCGCTTCAGCTGCTGCCTGAGAAGCCGCCAGAGCGTCGTCTACAGACTTCGCGCCGGACAATGCCGCTGCGATCTCTTGAGCAACTGCAGAGCCTACTTCTGGGAACTCAGGGATCGCTGCGAACTGAACACCAACATATGGCTTCAGGTCTGTCGCTTCAGGAGCTGCGGACTCGATTGCCGCCATCTCTGCTGCTGCGAAACCGGCTACTTCTTTGAAGCCGTTATGAGCGTACGTTGAAGCACGCTGGCCTGTTGGCACTTTAGACCAGCCAAAATCAGGGTGCGTTGCTACAGCGTAGACGTACTCTTTGGACGTTGCCCACTCGATGAATGCTTTCGCTTCAGCAGTGTTCTCTGTGCCTGTTGGAACAGCCATTGCCCATGCCCACAGCCAGTTCGCGCCCACTGGGTTACCAGCGTTTGGAGACTGAGCGTATGCTACACCGTCAACTTCAAGGAAAGATGCCGCGATTGTCGCGTCGATCCACATGCCACACTTGCCTTCGTTGTACAAAGCCAAGATCTCGTTGAAGGAGTTACCTTCGGAGCCGGGAGGGCCGTAGTTGCCAAGCAGGTCTACGTAGAAGTTGATCGCTGCTTTCCACTCGTCGGAGTTGATTGTTGGTTTGAAGTCTGCGTCGAACCAAGCACCACCGAAAGAGTTAACCATTGTTGTGACGAACGCCATGTTGTCACCCCAACCTGGCTTACCGCGCAAGCATGCACCGTAAACGCCGGCATCTGGGTTGTGCATCGCAGCAGCTGCTGCTTTCACGTTGTCCCAGCTGTCGTTGTCAGCGATTGTTACGCCGGCAGCGTCTGTGAGGTCTTTACGGTACATAACCATGGAAGACTCACCGTAGAATGGTGCTGCGTACATTGTGCCTTCGTGGGAGAGACCCGCACGGATTGCTGGCAGAATGTCGTCTGCGTCATATTCTGCGCCGAAGTCGAGAGCTTCGATCCAGCCTGCTGCGCCCCAGATTGGTGCTTCTTGCATGCCGATGTTGATGACGTCGTACTGGCCACCACCGGTTGCTGTGTCAGACGTTACTTGCTCACGAAGAACGCCTTCTTCCAGAGAAACCCAGTTCAGCTTAACGCCTGTGTCTTCTGTGTAAGCTTCTGCAACTTTCTGCATGTTGATCATGTGACCGTTGTTTACGATCGCAATCGTCAACTCTTTCGCGTGACCGTCGGCAACCGCGCCGCCAGCTGCGAAAAGCGACATCGCTGTAGCAGCGTATAGTGCTTTCTTGATAGACATCCCAAATCTCCTCCTAGTTGGGTGATGAAGACCACACTAGGGGAATCGATAACGCGAAGTCAATTAAAAATTAGCGCGCGTAAATTTTGTTTAAAGCGGGCGTGCAAACAACGACTTAAGCGGACTCGCGCATGATAAGACGACCATCAAACGTCGTCTCAGTGCGGTCTTTTGACCTATTTTCGGTCTCCAACGTGCGGAACAACTCATACACCGCACGATTCGCGATTGCCTCATAGTCCTGTGCAATCGTGGTAAGGGGCGGGCAGGTGAATTTGGAGAACGGATGATCGTCGTGCCCTGCAATACGTAAATCACACTCTGGGTTGTGCCCTATACGTAGACCTAAAGCATAGGCCGCGGACAACATTCCAATAGCAAGACGATCATTACTGCAAAGAATAGTTTTGGTTTCAAAAGCTTTGGCCGCCAGAAGGCGTCCGCCCTCAACATTGCCAATCTCTTCAAAGTTCCAACCCTCACCCTCCGCCTGATAGATACGCGGCACATGGCCGTGGCGTTCCATACTTTCGATATAGGCTTGGCGACGCTTGTTGGCGTTAGGGTTAGTGGGTGATTTCATCTCAAAGAAACAGGGCGCTTCGCCACTGCGACAAAGGTATTCCACCATTAAATCAACGCTTTGGGCGTTGTCTGTCCCAACAAATGCTTGGCCAACACCGCTCATATTGGCGTCAAACACCACCAGCGGGAAATCCTCGTCAAATGCGTGTACGGCCTCAGCATCCGACATACGTCCGAACGGCGCGAGCAAGACCCCAGCTGGTTTAAGCGCACGCAAGGATGTGAGATTGTCCCGCTCTATCTCGGCGCTACCGTGAGAGCTCAGCAAGATGGGGCTATAGCCAGCGTCAATACAGGCTAATTCGACGCGCCGCGCAATCTCAGAAAAAAAGGGATCGGCGAGGTTTGGGACAACCACGCCAATATTCTTGGTCGTACGCCTGTTTTGGTTCATCGCGAAAACGTTGGGTTGATAGTCGTGCCGCTTCAGCGCGGCCTCAATCTTTGCTCGGGTGGACGAGCGCACGCTTTCGGGGTTGTTGAAATATTTGGAGATAGTTGGGCGAGAAATTCCGCTTATAGTTGCGAATTCTTCCATATTGCGAATTTTCGGCTGTCCCACTTTATCACCTGATATCATTATTTTTATCGCGCGTTAATTATTGTACGCTAAGAGGCAACTCCACACGCAGTCAAGGGGAGATATCCTTTGTCTTTCGCATTACGGCTCATGAAGTCATTTGATTTGGACGTGAGGTGCTAGCACACATCACTTGCAAAGCTGCCTAGATCGGGGCTGAAGAGAGAAAGTCGGATGTAAGTTAGAGTAAATAGAGCCTATGAGTGGACCGGATGAAATTTAGCAAACCTCTGACTTTAAAAAGTAATTAAGTGCGCCCGATCACTCTGCGCGTTGTGCATCGTTTACGAGAGGTCGATATTATCTACTATGACCGTCTTGTTGGCCTTGATATCCTCGAGCTCGCACGTCGCGACGCCGAGCGTGTTTACGTAGGTAAAGCGCCGGGTTGCCATCATTGGCCACAAGACAAAATTTCTGGTGTGATCGTTGCAGCGGCCAAGCAGGGAAAACGCGTCGTGCGTTTGAAATGCGACGATCCCGGAGTCTGCGCGCGTGGGGCAGAAGAGGCAGATGCGCTGAACGCAGCAGGCATCGCATATGAAGTTGTTCCATGGGTGACTGCGG
>NZ_JABBAL010000035.1 GCF_018607995.1 Planktotalea sp. | reverse complement strand
GCTGCGGCTTGTCTGAAATCACACAACGCGGACTAAGCGGACTAATGCAGCTGCGGCTATTGCTAACGCAGCATCAGCTCGCTGCTGCAGTGAAGACTTTAGGGGGCAAAGCATTGTTCACTGAAGCGGCCATTCAATCTGGTCAGCTGGTCCATACTCGAAACTTACTTTTCGCCACACCTCACTAAAACTGACGCGCTACGATCAAAGATGCCTTCAAGATGCTGTGAACGATTGACAGCTTTGGGCTACGTACGCGAGGCTTTCTAAGGAAGCATCAGGTAGCACTTTTAGCTTCCTCAATCGGATGATGAAGATTGAATAGCTTGGGAAAGCGCTGCGAATACCTCATTGATAGCTCTTTTTTTAACCTCGTTCTGGCGGTGGATAAGACCCAATGTTCGGTATGGCGCTCCCGCTCCCAATCCGATGCGTCTCACAGCCACCGCATCGATCGGCTTTACGGCAAGATCCGGCACGATTGAGACACCGAGACCAGCATGCACCATCGAAGCGATAGCCTCTGGGCTGTCCAATTCCATCGCTTCAGAAACTTGAATACGCTTTGACGAAAGCCAATTGTCGATAAGCGTGCCGACGACGGTGTTTCGATCATACCTGATAAAGGGCCGTGATCGCAAAAGCTTAAGAGGGTCTAGTTCCGTTTCGTCCATCGAAGTGATGAGCTGCATAGGTTCTTTCGCCAATTCTCTGAATGTAAGGCCGCTTGGCACCAGGTTTGGTTTGATAACGATTGCGGCGTCTAAGACCGCGCGCTCAATATCAACAAACAAAGCCCCTGTGAGGCCGGGGCGAATACGCAGCCTTAATTCGGGGAACTTTGATTTTAAGATGGACATCGCTTTGGGTGTAAGCCCCGTAAGCGTTGTGCGGATTGCGCCTAGCGTGATGTTGCGATCCAGACCACCGTCGCCCAACGCTATGGGAACTAAATTATCATATTCTTCAACAAGGTTTCGCGCCTTGAGCACGATCTTATGGCCGTCTGGGGTCAGTTCTGGCGTTCGGGTGCTGCGATCAAACAGGGCGATTGCCAAGTCGGATTCCAGTGACTGCATTTGTTGGCTGATCGCGGCATGTGTCACATGAACAACATCCGCCGCAGCGCTAAACGTTTTCTTGTCCGCAATTGCAATAAGCGTCCGAAGGCGACGAATGGTCATAAACAATCTTTCTTTTCGAGGTGGCGATTGCCGCGAGGATCAATTCTGAAGGGGATGTTTAGCAGCAGGATCGATCATCATACTTGTATCAACCCACAACATTTTGTGAAAGAAAAATTTAATAAGTGTTAAGAATTATTGAGTGTATGTGCAGTCGGATTTAATGTTAGGGGTTTGAAAAATTGGGGTGTTCAGGAATTTTGACGTCTTCATCTAATTCGTGCCCATAGGAGCCTTGAATGAACGAATTTAGCGGCATGCTGTTACAAGCTAACTTGATTGGCGGTAAATGGAGCGCGGCAGACACTGGGGCGACCATAGCAGTGTCAAACCCCGCGACAGGCGCGGAGCTTGGCCAGGTACCAAACTGCGGCACAGCAGAAACCAATCGCGCGATTGCAGCTGCGACTGCGGCATTTGCAGATTGGTCCCGTAGCAACCTGTCATTCCGCGTGGGCCTTTTGCACAAATTGCATGAGGCATTGATGGATCATCAGGAACCTTTGGCGCAGCTACTGACGGCGGAACAAGGGAAACCTTTGGCTGAAGCGCGTGGGGAAATCGCTATCGGCGCTGCCTATGTGCGTTGGTTTGCTGAAGAAGTCCGGCGGGCCAAAGGCGAGATTGTACCTGCGCCTACCGCTGATCGTCGCTTGATGGTCACGCGCCATCCCGTTGGTGTCGTTGGCGCGATTACCCCATGGAATTTCCCGTCCTCGATGTTGGCGCGAAAACTGGCACCCGCGCTGGCCGCAGGCTGCACGATTGTTGCAAAACCAGCGACCGCCACGCCCTATTCCGGGTTGGCGTGGGGCAAGTTATGTCAGGATGTTGGCTTTCCTTATGGCGTAGTGAATATAGTCACAGGGTCCGCGCGCGAAATCGGCGGCGCGATTATGGCCAGCCCGGATGTGCGCAAAGTCACCTTCACCGGCTCAACGGACGTCGGTAAAGTGCTGATCCGTCAATCTGCTGACACGGTTAAAAAGGTCTCGATGGAATTGGGCGGCAACGCTCCATTCATCGTCTTTGATGATGCTGACATTGATGCGGCTATCGAGGGCGCGATGATCGCCAAGTATCGCAATATGGGTCAGACCTGTGCGTGCACCAACCGTTTCTACGTGCAGGCAGGCATTCACGACGCCTTCGTAGCGCGTCTGAAAGAAGCGACGGAAGTGATGCTCGTCGGTGATGGAGCTGATGATGGTGTGGTGCAGGGGCCGATGATCGATATGGCAGGTGTCGAGAAAGTTGAAGAGATGATCGCTGATGCGACTGCTAAAGGCGGCAAGGTCATATCTGGTGGCAAGCGCCACGCGAAAGGCGGTACGTTTTTTGAACCGACAGTGATCACGGGTGCAACGGCAGACATGCAGTTTGCCACCGAAGAAATCTTTGGCCCGCTATCTGCGGTGTTTAAGTTTGATACCGAAGAAGAGGTGATTGCAGCAGCGAACGCGACTGAGTTTGGCCTTGCGGCCTATGCCTATACCAAATCGCTCGGGCGCACGTTCCGTTTGAATGATGCTTTGCAATACGGCCTGATCGGCATCAACTCCGGCTTGATTACAACGGTAGAGGCACCGTTTGGCGGCCTCAAAGAAAGCGGCATGGGCAAAGAGGGCGGCAGCCAGGGTTTGGAAGACTACCTGTCTGTAAAATACATGTGCGTCGCCGGTTTAGACGACTAGCCCCCTCATAAAACAAAGGAAGAAACGATGCGCGCAGCTGTCGTCAGAGAGTTTAACGAAGACCTGTCTATCGAGACGGTTGAGGATCCCAAATGCCCAGACAATGGAGTGGTGCTAAAGGTTGCCGCCTGTGGTGTGTGCCGATCTGACTTCCACGGTTGGGTTGGGGGGCATCCCAAGGTCATCAACGGCTCCATCATGGGGCACGAATATTGCGGCACGGTGGTCGAGGCCGGGGCGCAGGCGAAACACAAAGTCGGCGATAAACTGATCGCGCCTTTCATCCTTGGCTGTGGCGATTGTCCGGCTTGTCAGGTTGGCGCTTCTAACACTTGCGAAAGCGCTGTTGTTCCCGGTTTTGGCGCACCTGGCGCTTATGCCGAATTTGTCGCCGTTCCGTTTGATCACAACCTTGTCCACCTGCCTGAAACCATGTCGCCAGCCCTCGCTGCTGGCCTTGGGTGCCGCGTCACAACAGCATGGCACGCTTTGACAGACCGCGCCAACGTGCGTGCTGGCGAATGGGTCGCCGTCCATGGCACCGGCGGAATTGGTCTGTCCGCGTTGCTCTTAGCAAAAATGCTGGGCGCGCAAGTTGTTGTTGTTGATGTAGTGCAGGAAAAACTGGATCAAGCCCTGAGCCTTGGCGCGGACGCCGCTGTGAACGCGTCAACACTAGACGTACCCGCCACAATCATCGAGATCACAGGCGGCGGTGCGCAGGTGTCCTTAGAAGCACTGGGAATTTCGCAAACCACTAATGCCTCTGTGGAATGCCTCGCCACGTTGGGCCGTCATGTGCACGTTGGAATGCCAGCTGGTGATGGCCGCATGGAAGTCAACATGCGCGCGATCTATTCCAAACAACTGGCTTTTTATGGCACACGCGGCATGCCATCGTGGAAATATCCTTCTTTGCTCAGCATGATTGAGCGCGGTCAAGTCGATCTAACACCGATGCTTGATCGCGTGGTTCCGCTCTCTGGTGCAAGCGCAGAATTGCGCGCGATGAAGGGCCCAACCCGCCCTGGAACAGCGGTAATCACGGATTTCTCCAAATGACGAACGACGTGCTGAAAGTCACGATTGAGCGCAGCGCGGATGTGCCGGATGTCTTTGAGGTGCCTGCCTTTGAAAGCCAAACCGTTCTAGACGTAGTCTCCTGGATCCAACAAAACGCGGATCCAACGCTCAGCTATCGTTTTGCCTGCCGCGTTGGCATGTGCGGATCTTGCGCGATGATGGTGAACGGCGTGCCGCGTTGGACCTGCCGCACCCATATCAACAAAGTTCTCGACGGCAATGAGATCACGATTGGACCATTGCGCAATCTGCCTGTGATCAAAGACCTAGCGGTCGACATGGATCCGTTCTTTGACAAATGGGTCTCAGCGGAAGGCGTACATCACGGCACACTTACCCGCGTCGATCCGATTGCACCCGTGGACGAAGACAGCGCCGCGCGCGTTGAAGCGAATGCAGGGATCGAGTGTATCAATTGCTCCGTCTGCTACGCAGCGTGCGATACGGTTACGGGCAATCCTGAATACCTTGGTCCCGCCGCTTTGCAACGCGCTTGGACCTTGTTGAACGATGCCAAAGACGAGGGGCGCGTAGCGATTTTGGACGCGGTTTCGGGCAGCGGTGGCTGTCATAACTGTCATTCCATGGGGTCTTGTACTGCTTATTGCCCCAACGATCTTGATCCGATGTCAGCGATTGCGGGGCTGAAACGCGAGACCGCAAAATCCTTTTTCAAGCGGGGGCGCTAAGATGTTGAACTTACGTCTTTACATGCTGCAACGTATCACGGCCATTTTGATGGCTCCCTTAGTGCTTGGGCACCTCGCCGTGATGATCTACGCGATCCAAGGCGGACTTTCAGCCGCTGAAGTTCTGAGCCGCACGCAAGGTTCATTCCTTTGGCTCCTTTTCTACGGCACATTCGCCGTCGCCGTTGCGATCCATGGCGCGATTGGCCTGCGCGCGATTGTTCATGAATGGGGTGGTCTCAAAGGCGTTGCTTTAGATGTGTTCATGTGGGTCGTCGGCTTCAGCTTATTCACATTAGGAGCACGCGCCGTTTGGGCAGTAACCTTTGCAAAGGGGCTTGGCGCATGAAAGCAGCATCTGGCATCACATCGCGCGCGCACCCCTTATGGCTCGCGTATATCTTACATCGCCTCTCCGGCCTCGCCTTGGCATTGTTCCTTCCGTTACATTTATGGGTGCTCGCCCTCGCCATGACAGATCCTGAGCGACTTGATGGATTTCTGAATCTGACCGAAGCGGGCGCTGTGAAGCTCGCGGAATTTGGCCTCGTCTTCCTGCTGGCGGTGCATATGTTCGGGGGCCTGCGGCTAATGGCGATGGAATGGTTGCCATGGTCAACTTCGCAGAAAACTCTTGCGGCGAGTGCAGCAGCCATTTCTTTCCTCATCTCCCTACTCTTTTTCCTGAAAGCGATCTGAAATGCGGCTCTCTGACATCGAACGCCACGACACGGATATCTTGATCCTCGGCACAGGAGGAGCAGGCCTTTTCGCCGCGCTTCACGCGCAGCAAAGCGCCCCTAAGGGAACTAAGATCACCATTGCTGTTAAAGGCTTGATCGGCAAATGCGGTTGCACGCGTATGGTTCAAGGTGGCTACAACGTCGCCCTTGGCGGTGGCGACACTGTCGAGCGGCACTTCATGGACACCATTCAGGGTGGCAAATGGCTGCCCAACCAAGACATGGCTTGGCGTTTGTGCGAGCAAGCGGTTGTGCGTATTCGAGAGTTGGAGAACGAGGTTGGCTGCTTCTTTGATCGCAATTCTGACGGCTCGCTGCATCAAAAGGCCTTCGCGGGTCAGACAGCAGATCGCACTGTGCATAAGGGCGATTTGACAGGCATCGAGATTATCAATCGCCTGATGGAAAAGGTCCTCGCCAGCGGTGTTGAGAAACTGCAAGAGCATCGCGCCGTTGGTTTGATCCCGACAAAAGACGGTTCTGCGCTTGCGGGTGTATTGATGATCGACATGCGGACTGGCGGCTTCAAACTGGTACGTAGCAAGACGGTTTTGATGAGCACCGGCGGTGGTCCGACAATGTACAAATACCACACGCCTAGCGGTGATAAGACGATGGACGGCCTCGCCATGGCGCTGCGTGCTGGTCTCAAACTCCGCGATATGGAAATGGTGCAATTCCACCCCACCGGTCTGCTTGCAGGGGATCACACGCGCATGACAGGCACTGTGTTGGAAGAAGGTTTGCGCGGCTCGGGCGGGCAGCTCATAAATCACAATGATCAACGCTTCATGTTCGATTACGACGGCAAGGGCGAACGTGCCACCCGCGACGTGGTCAGCCGCGGCATCTATGCGGAGATGCGCAAGAACAACAATCCAGAGCAAGAAGGCGTGTTCATTTCGATGAGCCACCTTGGCCCTGAGTTTGTGCGCAAGAAGTTCAAAGGCATGGTCAATCGCTGCGCCGATAGCGGCTTTGATTTGGCCGCTGGTAAGGTCGAAGTCGTTCCAACTGCGCATTATTTCATGGGCGGTGTCGTGGTCGACGTGGACACGCGCACCGCGATGGAAGGGCTGTATGTCGCCGGAGAAGATGCAGGCGGCGCGCATGGATCCAACCGTTTGGGCGGCAATGGCGTGGCCAACTCCACTGTATATGGTGGGATTGCTGGCGACACGATGGGCGCAGATGTGGGCAAGATGCACCTACGTGAACCTGACGAAAATGTCCTCGCGGCTGAGTTTGCGCGCGCGATTTACCCGCTGTCAAAAAAGCCTGATCTGGTACTGCCATTGCGCAAGAAATTGCAGGATTTGATGTGGGAAGAGGTCGGCGTAATGCGTACCGAAGCA
This sequence comes from Planktotalea sp., assembly GCF_018607995.1. Lineage (GTDB taxonomy): Bacteria > Pseudomonadota > Alphaproteobacteria > Rhodobacterales > Rhodobacteraceae > Planktotalea. Next base: position 3,103 of record NZ_JABBAL010000035.1, on the reverse strand, counting down.
GGCATGAAACGTGGCTTAACGGGCATCGCAAACGTATCAGACGCGCTCATGGATGTAGGCGTGGACGACAGCAATCTGGCGTTCAATCTGACATGGCACGATTGGCTCAACCTGCGCTCGCTCTGCGATATTTCCGAAGTCATTACCAAAGCAGGCATCACCCGCAAAAACTCGAGAGGGGCGCATTTCCGTGAGGATTTCCCAGAGCCGGGCACAATGGAAAGCAGCGAATTTACCGTAGCTCAACAAATTGGCAGCGAAGTGACAGTCACCCGCGAACCCGTTCAATTCAGCATCGTGCGGCCAGGCGAGACGATCTTGCCCAAGGACGCACCCGAAACTTTGGTGGCAGCGCAATGATCCCTATCAATCTCATCCAATCCACCGCCGAAACCCTCATGGATAAGGCCGCGATTGAAATCCCGCAGGATTATCTCGATGGCTTGCAAGAAGCGTCACGGACCGAGGATGGTGATCTGTCCTCCTTTGTTCTCAAAGCAATGCTGGAGAATTACGAGGCCGCCAAAGAAGACCGCCGCGCCATGTGTGGCGATACGGGCGTGCCGCGCTGGTTTGTGAAAATGGGAAATGAGGCACGGGTAGAGGGTGGCATGATCGCGCTCGAAGCAGCGCTGCGCCGCGCAACGGCGAGTGCAACCAATGGTGTGCCGCTGCGGCCCAACCGCGTGCATCCACTTTGGCGCACGGATCACAACAATAACGTCGGCATCGGCGCGCCAGAGATTGAATATGGGTTCGAACCGGAAGGTGAATGGGTCGATTTGATCACCGTACATAAAGGGGGACTGTTCGGATCTGATTACCGCATGCTGTTCCCCTCTGATGGTGTGCAAGGGATCAAACGCTTCTATCTTGATAGCCTCTTGGCATTCGGCAAACGCGGTCTCGCCTGTCAGCCTGCGATCATCGGGATTGGCTTGGGTGGCAGCAAAGATATTTGCATGAACCTTGGCAAACGTGCCTCGACCCTGCGCATTGTCGGATCGCAAAACTCTGATCCTGAGATTGCCAAGATGGAGGCGGAGTTCAAAGAATTGGGCAACTCCATCGGAATGGGGGCCATGGGTTTTGTGGGCAAGAACATGGTGATCGATTGCAACATCGAAGTGGGCTACTGCCACACAGGTGGCATGCCGATGTCTGTGCATGCGTTCTGTCTTAGCTCTCGTCGCGCGGTGGCGCGTATTCATGCGGATGGGAGGGTGGAACATCGAACTGACCCTGATTGGTTCACACCCTATCAGCGCCGCGAAACAATCGATTGGGAACCCGTGCGAGAGGCTGCAGAATGAGCATCCGCGAAGTCCGCCTTTCCACAACCCCTTCACAAGAGGCAATCAATGACTTGCGCCTTGGCGATATCGTTTACCTCGATGGCCTCATGTATACGGCGCGAGAAGGCGTCTACATGCGTGCGCTCGAAGACAAGGCCAACATTCCCATGGAACTGCCGTCCCAATCCGCCGCTAATTTCCATTGCTCACCGGCTGCACGGATTAATGAGGATGGCACCTTTGACATGGGTGCGGTCACTGCGACGGCCTCATTCAGATTTGCCAAGTGGCTGCCAGAATGGATGGCAAAGACCGGTGCGAAATTGATTGTTGGCAAGGGCGGTATGACATCCAAGGATTACAAAGAGTATTTTGTGCCTAACTGTGCAATCTACCTCTCGACCGTTGGGTACGGTACAGGTGCCTTGCTCGGGCGCGGCGTGGAAAGTGTCGAAGCAGTTCACTGGAACGAAGAACTGGGCATCGCGCAAGCCATGTGGGTCTTGAAGTGCAATAAAATGGGGCCTTTTATCGTGGCGTCCGATATGAACGGGGACTGCTTGTTTGAGCGCGAGAACGCCAAGATCGCTGAGAACGTTGCGCGGGTTTATGAAGGCACCAAGCCCGCGACTTTGAAACGCTATGGCGAAAGCGATGATCGCACGGATGAGGTGATCTGACCCATGCCCGAGGAAGAGCCCAAGGTAGACGTGCACGTGCCATCAAGCGAGGACGACCTCCTTCCAATCTTAGTGATTGAAGAACTGGTAAAGTCGGACAGGCCTATATCAGTGGACAATGTCAGTAAGAAATTGGGCATCGGGGAAACAACTCTAACGGGACACTTCAATGCTTTGGCCGAAGAGGGTTACATTGAAGTTTATGGATCATCCACGACATTTGTCGTGAGCAAACGGTTGGCAACACTCGCAACTGACGTTCTAACCAAATAGCTCAGCATTTGTCGTAGAGTCGTCGGTGCCTAACTTCCAAGCACCATTCTTCAAGAAAGAGCCATTGTCCGTCATCATACAGCGGGGCTATTATGCGGTTGGCAAGGCGTTGGGGAGTGACGTTGTCCCCGCAGCTTGCGCTGACGACCTGAAACGCAAAAGGCCGCCCTAGGTAGGTGCGGCCTTCGCGTGTCACATGCGGCGTTGCTTAGTTGAATTTCCAACCAATACGCAGAGAGATCACGGTGATGTCGTGTGTGTACTCAACGACATGTCCGGTGCCGACGGTTGGCGTTCCCGTCAGCTCAAGGTTAGACACCTCAAAACCAGCAAACATCCTGTCGGTGACCATATAATCAACACCCAGTCCATACGTCCCGCCGGCGACGTCGTATCCAGTGCCGGTGGTTACAAACGTAAGGTCGGACGTACCATAGCCGAGGAAACCATAAACTAGCGCGTCGCCCATCGCGTAACCCACACGAGCACGCAATTCGGTTCTGGTGCCCAATTCATCGTGATTACCGGCGTATTGGGCTAACGAGCCCGCGGTGACGTTCAGCTCTCCACCATAAACAAGGTTGCTGCGCTGCCAGTTGTTACCACAAAAGCCGCCAATCGCGGTGTCGTCGACGTAGTCGTAAGTGCCGGAATAGACGGAAGATTCCGTCCCGCCACCGGAAGAATAGGACAAGCCACAATAGCTACCGGACCAGTCGGTCGAGGTTGAGGTTGGGGGCGTAATAACCGGATCTGCGATTGCCGTATCAATGTTGCCAGCGATTGCGCCGCTTGAAAGCATCGCAACAATGGACGCCGAGATAAGTGTCTGTTTCATAGTGCTCTCCAAGCAAA
>NZ_JABBAL010000015.1:73077-395288 GCF_018607995.1 Planktotalea sp. | reverse complement strand
ATCTAGCTCTAGGCACAACCTGCAAGGATACTACACCTCCTGTTGTGGACATTGGGACAGTTCGCGGCATCTGCTAATTTGGGCTCTTTGCCGACCTCGGGTACGTTGCAGCATCCTGTAATATGATTGCTTGGTCAACGTCGGATTGTCGATGTGGTAGGGATTAAAGGATTGTAGAGCCAGTCATGAAAACACCAAACTTACCCGCCATTCGCGCGCTTCACCCAGCCTGGAACAAGGGGCGTATCGTCGGTCAGAAGCGCCCACAGAAACCCAAGCACGTGTGGGCAATCAGGGTCAGACTTGAGCTTGCCGAGAACCATCGCGATCTGACGCTATTCAACCTTGCCATAGACGGCAAGCTGTGAAGCTGCGATTTAATCAAACATCGAAACGACACATCCAGCAGATGATCAATCTCGCGTTCCTTGCGCCGGACATCGTTCGCGATGTCCTCGAAGGCACGCAGCCGTTTGGGTTTACATCTGATTGGTGCAAGCATCACAGCCTGCCAGTAAGCTGGACAGAGCAACCCACGCTTATCGCGGCTCTGTAAATCGCAATCAACACAACCTCTTACCGCAAAAACAGCCACCTCAGACTGATGGTATATCTGTGCTCCATTCCGAACCACGTACCAGTCTACAATACAAATCCAACGGCGTAACCCACGGATAAGTCGACACGATCTCGCGTAACACTCGCATCGGGCAATTAGAGGGAAGGTACTGGCTGGGGTGGTAGGATTCGAACCTACGGTACACGCTACCAAAAAGCGTTGCCTTACCGCTTGGCTACACCCCATCAGTGCTGCGCTATTTACGCGGGAGGGAAGCGGCGATCAAGGGCATATTTGCAAAAAATGCACTTATTCCTCGGGGGCTTCTCGACGCAGCAAATCACCGTCTTCTGTCGCTTTACGTTCGGCATCGACAATTTGCTCAAGCGCCGCATCAGCGGCGGCGTCAACATCCATAGCCACTTGGCTTTCTTCGCGAATATCTGCGTCTCGCGCGAGCTCTTTATACATGCCATTCGTCGCGCTTTCTTCGGCAGACGCAAGTTTGGACAATGAGGGCGAAAACACGCGATAAGTCGGCTCTGGCATCTGCACATCGGCCTATTCCAACGCAAGTTTTACCAGACGAATCGATTCCCCCCGCGCCGCAGCAAGAGATGATTTGTGCTGTTCGATCCATCCCGTCAGAGTGATCGAGATCGTGCTATCTCCGATTTCATCGATCCAAACAGCGGGGGAGGAAATGCCCAAAACAAATGGCAACTCTTGCAATTTTTCCAGAGCGATGCGCTGCGTGTCTACGAAATTAGTCTCTGGTGCGAGACCAAGAAAAAACTTGAAGTGTCGCTCGTCATTATGCGAACAATTCACGATCCGGCTTTTGAAAACCGTCGCATTGGGGATGCGAATATGATTGCCATCAAAACTGAGCAGGATCGTTGCACGGGACGTCAGGCGGATCACTTTGCCTGTGTCGCCCCCAATCTCGATCGTGTAATTGGGCCTAAATGGCTGACGGATAGAGAGCATGAAAGACGCAATAAAGGTCTCAACCGTGTCCTTCACTGCGAAACCAATCGCGAGACCGATGATACCAGCAGCAACAAGGATTGTAGACAAAAGCGCCGTCGCCCCCATGATATCAAGCGCTACAACCAAGCCACCGACCATGAAGCCAAGTCGCAGGATTTGGCGATAAATGTCAGAAATAAAAGCGTTCGGTGCGAGCCTGTTCCAAGGTTGACGCATCTTGACGATGAAAAACCCGACAAACCCACTGATGATAAACGCCAGAAGCGCAACCGAAGCTAAGGGAAAAAATGCAATTACCTGCGCCATAAGAGCGCGAAAACGCTCGACCGCTGGATTAAGCTGTTTCACGACATCCGTCGTTTCGGTCACGCTATTCTCAATCGCAACAACGCCCTCAAAGCAGCTGGTGAGTTCCTCGAGACGCGCGATTTTTCACCATCAAGGGTCGTTCCGCACAGCGTCACAATGCCCGACGTGACCGTTACCGTGACATCAACATAGCCATCGAGTTCCGCAAGAATATCGCGAATGCGCGCGGCCATAGCCGCATCTTGCATCGCGCTGTCTTCCACGACGAAAGCGCCTTCGAGTTGGCTTTCAGATTGGGTGGAAAGCTGAAACGGGATGACAAGTACAAGGACAAAAGGAAATTGCGCATTATCAAAATCTCATTCAAAATAAACGTAGATCCAGAGTAATCTGCAAAGCCGCGGTTGGAAAATCCTCTATCGCGCCGACGCCCACCACGCTAAGAGAACGAAAACAAACTATCATCCAGGAAAGCTGCCCCATGTCCTTTGATCGCTCTGTTAAAATTGCACCCTCCATCCTTTCTGCAGACTTCGCAAATTTCGGCGCTGAGATCGAAGCTGTCGAGGCGCAAGGCGCGGATTGGATCCATGTTGATGTGATGGACGGCCATTTCGTACCCAACCTCAGCTTTGGCGCGACCACCTGCGCAGCAATCCGCCCACATATCAAAACGGTGATGGACGTGCATTTGATGATCTCACCCGTGGATGCCTACATCGACGATTTTGCGGAAGCGGGCGCGGATTTCATTACTGCGCATGTTGAGTCGGGACCACACATTCACCGCACCTTGCAAGCGATCCGTAGCGCAGGCGCAATGGCAGGCGTTGCCTTGAACCCCGGCACCCCTGCAAGCGCGGTGGAGCATTTGCTCGATATTTGCGATTTAGTCTGTGTGATGACTGTGAACCCTGGATTTGGCGGACAAAAATTCATCCCGCTTGCGCCAAAGATTGCAGAATTGCGGGCGATGATCGGGAATCGCCCTGTGCATATCGAGATTGATGGCGGCGTGACTCCAGACACTGCAAAAAGCTGTGTCGATGCGGGTGCGGACGTGCTTGTTGCAGGTTCTGCCGTATTCAAAGGCGGCTCTGTGAGCAATCCCACATCTTATGGTGAAAACATCCGCGCGATCCGCGCGAGCGTGGCGTGATACGCCTCATCGCAGCTTTTGCGCTGCTTTTCGGGACGGCCTGCGTCGGGGATGAGAGCCTTGCCAAACATGGTGCTTCGGGAAAGGTGTGGGCGCTGAGCGAGATCGACGGCGCCGCATTCGGCGCGCCCGCGACTATGGAGTTCGACAAAGCCGGTTGGATCAAAGGACAAGCGCCCTGCAACCGCTTTTCGATCCAGCAGAAAGCTCCCTATCCTTGGTTTGAGGTAGGGCCCGCGATGGCGACGAAAATGGCTTGCCCTGATTTGGCCGCTGAGATTGCATTCTTCTCAGCGCTCTCTACGATGACACTTTCTGAGGTCGGGAACACTACCCTTATCCTGTCAAATAACGCAGGCCGCACCATGGTGTTTAAAGCCCAGTGATCCGACGCGAAAAGAGGTCTACGTAACGTCCGCGCGGTTCTGGCAAGCTGCGGTTCCCCAAACTCGGCGCGAGTTTTTCGTTCAAAAAGTATCCGGTAGTTCTAAGGGCTTGCTCTATTTCAACGTCACTCCCCATCCCCTGCCCAATGAGGATTGGTGGCAAAGGGAGCAGCTTGTTCACCCAAGGTCCTGCCACTTGCTCGCTCACCGCGCGACCCGTACGCGGCGAAATGTAGATGAGGTTTTCGTTGGTCCCGGTAACCGCACAGGCAGTCAAATCTAACCCCATGCCGCACGCCTCAAGCAGCGCCATCTCAAAGCGCAGATAGGCCAGCGGCCAAACCTCATGCTGACCCAGCAGGTCCAAAAGCTGCTCACTTTGTTTATAAAGCCGAGCATTCGCTTCGCGTTCGGGTAAGGCAAAGGCGAGCAAAGCCGTCACCGCATTCAACCCCGCCAGAGATAGACGGTCGCCAAGTGCGGCAGCCGCGCGAGAGCGCAAAGGCTCCACCGTGTAAGTCCCCAGATGATCCTCAAGACGCGCGCGCCAACTAACATCCAGCTGCGCACCGGGTTGCAAAATTGGGGCGATCTTACGCGATGTACCCCCGCGCACGATGCCCGCGTGACGCCCGTGCTCAACTGTCAACACATCAATGATCGCACTGGTTTCGCCGTGGCGGCGCACAGAGAGCAGAATTCCCTTATCGCGCCATTCCATCTATTGCAGCCCCGGCTCACCCAGCAATGTGCGCCCTTCGCAGTCTTCCACTTCGAGCACCCAAATATCACCGTCAAACTGACGCTGCTTCGCGATGGAGGCATCGACGTCTCGTTCATCACCTTCGCTCAAGATCGCCCAGACGCGAGTGTCTTCAAGGAGATCATAACTGCGTTGATAGAGCTTGGCCTGACCATCCAACGTCGCTGATTTCACCAGAACCGCGCCCGCCGTGTCATCCCCATGCGCCACAACGAAGGCGGCGATATCATTGACTCGCAAACGCATGAGGTAGGCGTCGACCCAGAACCGAGTGGTCAGCCGGATCATGAGTTCCCGTCTTTGAAGTTCAGGCCCATCTCGTCGTAGCGTTCGCTTTCTTCCAGCCAATTTGGGCGTACTTTGACCTGCAAAAAAAGATGCACTTTGCGACCCAAAAACTCGACCAAATCTTCGCGCGCGGCCTTGCCAACGGCTTTGATCGTCTCGCCCTTGTTGCCTAAAACGATACCTTTGTGGCCATCGCGCATGACGTAGATCAGTTGGTCAATCTTGCACGATCCATCCTTGCGCTCTTCCCACGCCTCTGTCTCAACCGTCAGTTGGTAGGGCAGTTCCTGATGCAAACGCAAAGTCAGTTTCTCACGCGTCATCTCAGCGGCGATCATGCGCAAGGGCAAATCAGCAATCTGATCTTCGGGATAGAGCCATGGCCCCTCGGGCACTTCACCCGCCAGCCATTCTTTCAAGGCATCGACACCGTGGCCACGTTCCGCAGAAATCATGAAGGTCGCAACAAAAGGATAGGCTTCGTTTATTTTTTCGGACAAGGCGAGCAAGGCTTCGGATTTGATCCGGTCAATCTTGTTTATCGCCAAAGCAATTTTTCGATGTTCGCCAAAGTCTTGCAGACCTTCCAAAATACGCTCGACACCCTCGGTTACACCCCGGTTCGCTTCGATCATTAGAACGACGACATCCGCATCCGCAGCACCCCCCCAAGCGGCCGCAACCATCGCGCGATCAAGGCGGCGCGTGGGTCTAAAAAGACCAGGCGTGTCGACGAAGACCAGTTGTGATGCGCCTTCTAGCGCGACGCCGCGAATGCGCGCGCGCGTGGTTTGCACCTTATGTGTTACGATGGAGACTTTCGCGCCAACCATTCTGTTAGTGAGCGTCGATTTACCCGCGTTCGGTTCGCCAATCAGGGCAACAAAGCCCGCGCGTGTTTGCATGTCAGTCATCTGCCATCATCCTTGTCAGCAAAGCCTTTGCCGCGGCTTGTTCCGCGAGCCGCTTTGAACCGGCTTCAGCGCTTGCGGTCTCGCCCGTGTCGAGACGCGCTTCGATTGTGAAATGGGGTGCGTGATCCGGTCCAGAGCGGGCCGTTTCGACATAGGCAGGCGGTGTCAATCCACGCGATTGCGCCCATTCTTGCAAGCTGGTTTTCGGATCGCGCGCATCCGCCTCTACGGAGGTAATCCGCGATCCCCAAAGCCTCAGGATCAGCACTTGCGCAGCGTCAAAGCCACCATCCACATAGACCGCCGCAATCAGCGCTTCCATGCCATCGCCAAGCAGTGCCAGTTTGCGCCGACCACCGCTTTTCATCTCGGAACGTCCAAGACGCAAAACATCACCAAGGCCAATGTCGCGAGCGACGTCTGCACAGGTTTCCTTGCGCACCAACGCATTATAACGCGGCGCGAGTTGACCCTCAGACGCTTTCACATCTGCACCCAACAACGCTTCGGCCATCACCAAGCCCAACACGCGATCCCCAAGAAACTCAAGGCGTTGATTGTCCCCACGCGAGGGCGAAGACATGGAGGAATGAGTCACCGCTTCTGTCAACAACTCACCTTGCTCAAAGCGATAATCGATCCGCTTTTGCAAGGCTTGAAGATCTGCTGACAGTTTCATCGGCTCAATCCACCGCCTTAAAAAAACGATCCGAGCGCCATGTCCAGAAGAACAGCATAGAGCGACCAGCGGACGAGAACATCACGCGATCCGCACGGCCAATCAGGTTTTCGTATGGCACAAAGCCAACGCCACCAGCAGCATTTGGCAGGCGGCTGTCAGAAGAATTATCGCGATTGTCGCCCATGAAGAAATAATTCCCCTCAGGTACAGTATATACTGGCGTGTCGTCAGAGCGCTGCCTGCCAATATTCAGGACCGCATGTTGCACACCATTGGGAAGCGTTTCCGTGAAAAGTTCTTTGTTGCACCTACCACCCTCACCCACAGGGCCATTGGCGCAGCGTGGCCGCAAACGATGCGGGCCTTGCGCGGCGGCGACTTCCTCAAAAATACCCGCAGGCTCTTGCGGTGCGGCTTCACCATTGATGAACACAACGCCACCTTTAACTTGAATCTTATCGCCCGGCATTCCAATCAAACGCTTTACAAAATCGCGACCAGACACAGGATGACGGAAGACAACGACATCTCCGCGCTCAGGCTCACCGCCCCACAGGCGCGTGTTATCGCCATCTGCAAATCCGCAGAATTTTTTCGCATCCAGATTGATCCCAAAACGAGGGATAATCACAGACGGGCAAGAGGCATAGGAGTACCCATACGCCATCTTGTTCACGAAAAGAAAATCGCCAATCAAAAGCGTGTTTTTCATAGAGCCCGAAGGGATCCAGAAAGGCTGGAAAAAGATCGTGCGAAAAATTCCAGCGATTAGGAGCGCGTAAACAACGGTTTTGATCGTTTCAATGACTGGATTGCCTTTTTTTTCGGCTTCGGCCATGTGCTCTTCTCCATTTCGCAAGTGCACGCTACATGAGGGTCGCTTGCCTCTATGTCAACCGCGCGGATGCGTGCTATTTGCCGCTGCGGGGCAGGGCTTCAATGACGACAAAGGCCTGCGCCCAAGGGTGATCATCCGTGAGTGTCACATGGATCACGGCGTCGTGCCCGTCGGGTGTCATCTCCAAAAGCCGTTTTGCGGCCCAGCCCGTCACCTGCATTACGGGTTGGCCGCTGCGCAAATTGCTCACCGACATATCCTTCCACGCGATGCCCATCGCGAGCCCTGTGCCCAAAGCTTTAGAGCACGCTTCCTTCGCGGCCCAGCGTTTGGCGTAAGTGCCTGCCACGTCCTTGCGGCGCTCTGCTTTGGCTTGCTCGATCTCTGTGAATACGCGGTTCTTAAAGCGATCGCCAAACCGCTCTAGCGTGCCTGCGATGCGCTCGATATTTGCAAGGTCGGTGCCGATGCCAAGGATCATGTCAAATAGCCTTGGTGGTGAGGATCTTCAGACTTGCTGCGCCAAACAGAACGCCAAACCCGATCTCAAAGCCACGTCGTGCGCGGCGAAACCGCTCGACAATCCACGGGTTAGAGAACAAAATGCCGTAACCAATGAACACAACGCTTGAAACGCAGATAAGCTGGGCGAACATGAGCAGCAACGCCGACGTCGAAGCTTCTTGTGGCAAGGCAATCGCGTAGATCACACCCCACCCAAAGATCGCTTTCGGATTGGTCAGGTGGATCGTCAGACTTTTAGCGAAGACGCGTTTCAAACTGCCATTCAGGGCCGCATGCTCTTTCGCGGCGTTGCCCTGCCATGCAGATCGAAATGACTTCAGCGCTAAGTAGCCCAGGTAAAGCGCACCAATATATTTCAACGCGATAGACAGCCATGCGTTCGTAAGCATCACAGCCGCCATCCCAAACGCAGATGCGCCATCCCAGAACGCAGAACCGCAGACAATGCCAAACCCAGGGACAACACCCGCTATACGCCCACGCGCCATGGCCGTGCCGCTAATCGTTAATGTTGCAGGCCCAGGTGAGCCGCCCCCGAGACCCCAAGCCAGCAAAAGCGCTGCAAGTTCCCAGCCGTTCATAGCCTTGCGAGCTCTAGTATGCGCCGCATCTCTTCTATCGCTGGACCAAGCCCGCGAAACACCGCTTCGCCGATGATGAAGTGACCGATATTTACCTCTTGCACCTGCGGGAGCTGAGCGACGAGTGTGACATCTTCATAGGTCAGACCATGCCCCGCATGAACCTCAAGACCAAGATCATGGGCATAAGCAGCCATTTCCGTCATCGCGGACAGTTCGCGGTCACGGGTTTCAAAATCACCCTCTGCAAACGCATCGCAATAAGCGCCTGTGTGCAACTCGATCACCTCAGCGCCAATGCGGTGCGCGCTATCGATTTGCTTTTTGTCTGCCGCAATAAAGATCGACACCCGCGATCCGGCCTCACGCAAGGGCGCAATGAAATGGGCCAGTTTCTTTTCGTCTTGCGCAACGTTCAGCCCGCCCTCGGTTGTGCGTTCTTCGCGTTTTTCGGGAACCAGACAAACGGCATGGGGCTTGTGACACAAAGCAATAGTTTGCATTTCGTCCGTAGCGGCCATCTCGAAGTTCAGCGGGATGCTAAGAGCGTCCATCAATGCGTCAATATCGGCGTCTCGAATGTGACGACGATCTTCGCGCAGATGCGCCGTGATCCCATCAGCACCCGCCTCTTGCGCGACAAGGGCGGCGCGCATGGGATCGGGCAAAGCGCCACCCCGTGCATTACGCAAAGTTGCCACATGATCGATGTTGACGCCTAGGCGCAAAGGAAGCGATTGAGCCATATCCAGACCCTCCAAATTAAGCGTTGTAATCAGGGTAAACCGATGCGCGGCAATGACCAGAGCGATCTAGCCTTTTTCCGGCGATTTCTTAGAGGTCTTTTCTGCCGCTCTCTCTTTCAAACGCGCAAGACGGGCCTTGAGCACGCCTTTGTTGCGGCGTTTTTGATAGGCGCGGATCACGGGAACAGACAGATAATAACAAATCAAACCAGCGATGATTCCAGGAATGAGGGAGCCTATCATATAAGGATAGAAAACATCGTTATAGAACTCTGCTAAGCCAGTCCACTCAGGCGTTTTATTGCTAAATAGCGCCATGAAGTTAAACCATAAATCATGGCTCGCACTAAGAAACATCTCACCCAAACCGTGACGCACACGATCTGCGTCGACGTTCATTCCTGTTAACCAATAACCAGTCTTCAGAGAGGCATATGCGATAGGCACGAATGTCAAAGGGTTTCCAAAAAACGTCGCAAGGATCGACGCAAATATGTTGCCGTTAATGATCCGCGCAAGAAGTGCTGCAACAACAAAGTGCAATCCGAAAAAGGGTGTGAAAGATGTGAAGACACCGACAAATATCCCACGCGCGATGCGTTCGGGCGAATCTGGCAAGCGGCGCACGCGGTGTTTTACATAATGGAACGCGCGCGTCCATCCACCCTTGGGGTAGATGGCTTCCCAGGTTGCTCTGAGCCAGTTTCGTTTATCGCGGCGCTTGAAGACCAAGTCGCGTTCCTATCTCGGAGACACTGATATTAGCGTCGTTTGGGTTCTGATGACGCGACACCTCTGCGACATCATCCTCTGCAGAGAGCACGGAAATGATGGAATGCAAATGCTCCACATCGCGCAAATCGACAATAATATGCAAACGGTAAAAATCCGGCTTTCGGTCGGTGAATGCTAGATCCGAGATATTGGCTCCTTGCTCGCCAATTAATGTGCAAATCCGGCCCATCACACCAGCGTCATTGCCTATCGTGACGTCAAGGTGCGCCGAATGGATCGGGGGATGGGTGCCCGCCTGCCAGTGCAGGTCTACCCAGCGGTGGGTTTGGTCCTCAAACTGGCTGAGCGCGGCGCAATCAATCGCGTGCACAACCACACCGCGTCCGCGCTGCGTGATTCCGATGATCCGTTCACCGGGAAGCGGCTGGCAGCACTGCGCGCGCTCGTGGGCTTGGTCTTGATCGAGACCGATAACCGCGCGATTGCTATCGATGTTATCGTCGGTTTTTTCAACAAGTTCAGGATAGACAGCGCGCACAACCTCATTGGCGGTGATCAGGCTGGCACCTAGCTCGGCGAGCACCGTGTCACGGTCATCCAAGCGCAGGGTCTTTGCAGCGGCCTGCAAGGCTTTGTCAGTCGCTTTACGCCCCACATTTTCGAAAGCTGAACGCGCAAGTTCACTACCAAGTTTGATAAAGCGTTCGCGATCCTGTTCTCGCAAGGATCGCCGGATCGCGCTTTTCGCTTTACCTGTGGCGGCGATATCAAGCCAGGTAAACTGCGGTTGTTGTCCTTGCGCAGTGACGATCTCAACCGATTGTCCATTCTTGAGGCGCGTCCAAAGAGGGACACGCAAACCATCGACCTTAGCGCCAACGCACGCGCTACCGATCCGAGTGTGAATGGCATAAGCAAAATCAAGCGGGGTCGCACCGCGCGGCAATTTCACCACTTCGCCCTTAGGCGTAAAACAGAAGACCTGATCTGAATACATCTCAAGCTTGACCGCTTCGAGGAAATCCTCATGGTCATCCTCGGGACCGAATTGTTCATTCAAGCTTGCGACCCATTTCACAGGGTCAACCGCAAAGGGGTTTTGCGAGCGAATTCCGTCGCGATAAGACCAATGCGCCGCAACACCCGCTTCGGCCACGTCATGCATTTGTCGGGTTCTGATCTGCACTTCGACACGCTTGCCATCGCGCCCAGACACGGTCGTGTGGATCGAGCGATATCCATTGGTTTTCGGCTGGCTGATGTAGTCTTTGAAACGACCAGGGACCGCAAACCAACGTCGGTGAATAACGCCCAGCACGCGGTAGCAATCTTCATCGCTCGCCGTGATTACCCGAAACCCGTAGATGTCCGAGAGTCGCGAGAACCCCTGCTCTTTCTCTTCCATCTTACGCCAAATCGAATAAGGCTTTTTCGCGCGGCCCACGATTGTTGCGTCGATATCATGCGCGGCCAGCTCTTTTTCCATGTCACCGGTAATTTTTTCGATAACATCGCCGGTTTCTCTTTGCAGACGGATAAAGCGGCGAATGATCGAAGCGCGACCATCAGGGTTGATGACGCGAAACGCCAGATCCTCAAGTTCTTCACGCATCCATTGCATTCCCATACGACCCGCAAGAGGTGCGTAGATATCCATGGTTTCGCGCGCTTTGATCAACTGTTTTTCAGGCCGCATCGCTTTTATCGTGCGCATGTTGTGCAGCCGATCCGCGAGTTTGACCAAGATGACTCGCACATCCTTCGCCATCGCCACGAAGAGCTTGCGAAAGTTCTCTGCCTGTTTGGTTTCGCTAGAACTGAGCTGTAGATTGGTCAGCTTGGTGACTCCATCCACGAGCTTGGCGATGTCTTCGCCAAACATCTGCGCAACTTCACCGTAGGTAGATTTCGTGTCCTCAATCGTGTCATGCAGCAGCGCTGTGATCAGCGTGGCATCGTCCAGTTTTTGTTCGGCAAGGATGCCTGCGACAGCGATCGGGTGGGTGAAATAGGGTTCGCCCGAATGGCGTTTTTGGCCCTCGTGCATACATTCACCGTATTCGAACGCAGTTCGAATAAGCGCTTCATTCGTCTTCGGGTTGTAAGTGCGGACTATGGCGAGCAGCGCATCGGGGGACATCAGATCGGCAAAAGCGTCATCCATCTAGGACTCAATCGACTTGAGCAGGGTTAGCCCTGCCCTTGCGCTTCCATCAATGCGCGAAGCAGTTTCTCTTCGGACATATCATCCTCAGCGGGCTTGTCTGCTTCCGCACCCATGAGAAGCGCCATTGCGTCTTCTTCAGGCTCGTCCACTTCGATCTGCGTTTGATTGCTTTCGATTAAGCGCTCGCGAAGGTCGTCTGCCAATTGCGTCTCGTCTGCAATTTCGCGCAAGGACACAACCGGGTTCTTGTCGTTGTCGCGGTCAACCGTGATCGCGCCACCTACTGCAATCTCGCGTGCGCGGTGCGCTGCGAGCATAACCAGATCAAAACGGTTGGGAACCTTGTCGACGCAATCTTCAACTGTAACGCGGGCCATGGTGTTCTCCGATTTGGGTGCGGTAGCGTAGAAGCCTGCCTTCTAGTCCCCAAAACTACCGTTGACAAGCAGATTTTCAAGGGTGGTGCAGCTCTAAATCGGCGTTGCGCTTGCTATATCATATGGTGGCAATCGTGACAGCATGGCAGAGACGCTTTGCCCCAAGACCGGGTGACGCCAATCAGGCGCAATATCCGCAAGCGGCGCAAGAACAAACGCGCGATCTTGAAGGCGTGGATGCGGCAAGATCAAACAATCAGGAGCAGCTTTCGCTTGCAAAGCAGGGTCCAACGCGTACCACGCGTCGAATACTGTGGCATCCGGCAGGATCATGTCTCCGACTGCAATCAGATCCAAATCAAGTGTACGTTGACCCCAGCGCTGTACGCGCTCACGGCCAAAATTTGCCTCAATCGCATGGAGATGCGCAAGGCTTTGGGCGGGATCCCATGGGCTACGCACCGCCAAAGCCGCGTTTACATAGTCAGGACCAGCACCGACAGGAAAGCACGGCGTTTGGAAAAAGCGGCTTACCGCACGAATCGAAAAACCAGTTCGCGCAATCGCTTGAACCGCCTCAACCAGCGTATGTTGCAATGTGGCACCGTTTGATGGCAAGTTAGCGCCGAGCGCAATCAATTGCAAACCTTCGTGAATTGGCCGTTTCAGCTTGTGTTCCAAAGTCTCGGCCCTTGATTCATATCTGCCTTTCCTACTACCTTAGATGCGGGAGAGGTCGCAAATTATTTTACCACTCACACAATCACACCGCGATTGATCCAACCTGAAAGGACATTTGATGTTTTACAAAGACGAACGGCTTGCGCTGTTCATCGATGGATCGAACTTGTATGCGGCAGCTAAAGCGCTCGGGTTCGACATCGATTACAAACTTTTGCGGACAGAATTTATGCGTCGTGGCAAGATGCTAAGGGCGTTTTATTACACAGCACTTTTGGAAAACGACGAATATTCACCCATTCGACCACTCGTCGATTGGTTGAACTACAATGGCTTCACGATGGTCACCAAACAGGCTAAGGAATATACCGACAGCCAAGGCAGGCGCAAAGTCAAAGGCAACATGGATATCGAACTTACGGTCGACGCTATGGAACTGGCCCCGCGCGTTGATCATATCGTGCTGTTCTCAGGCGACGGCGATTTCCGCCCTTTGGTGGAAAGCTTGCAGCGCCAAGGTGTGCGGGTCTCTGTGGTGTCTACGATCCGCAGCCAGCCGCCGATGATTTCTGATGAGCTTCGCCGCCAGGCCGATAATTTTATCGAACTAGACGAACTCAAGGATGTTTTGGGACGCCCACCACGCGAAGCGATGGAGCCCCGCGAACCCATCGCGGCCGCAGCAAACTAAACGAAAGCCGAAGCATCATGCTTCGGCTTTTGACTTTCTAGCGGCGTCTTCCTCTGGACCACAAGGGCACAGCGCGCTACGTCTGAGCGTGAAAAGTCCCTTCGATCCAGATGATGGAGCCGCAGATGTCAGTCCAACCTCTCACACTCTACCTTGCCGCGCCGCGCGGGTTTTGCGCAGGCGTCGACCGCGCCATCAAAATCGTCGAAATGGCGCTTGAGAAATGGGGTGCGCCGGTTTTCGTCAGACATGAAATTGTGCACAATAAGTTTGTCGTGGATGCCTTGCGCGAAAAAGGTGCCGTCTTCGTCGAAGAACTCGATGAATGCCCTGATGATCGCCCAGTGATCTTCTCCGCCCATGGCGTACCGAAATCCGTACCTGCCCACGCGGCGAAACGCGAGATGACTTATGTGGACGCCACCTGCCCCCTCGTGAGCAAGGTTCATATTGAGGCGGAACGTCATTCTTCCAACGGCTTGCAATTAGTTATGATCGGCCATGAAGGTCACCCCGAAACCGTCGGCACAATGGGTCAATTGCCAGAGGGCGAGGTGCTCTTAGTGGAAGAAGCCAAAGATGTCGCAGGGCTGCAAGTCCGCGATGCCGAAAAGCTGGCGTTCGTGACGCAAACTACGCTGTCCGTAGATGATACCGCGGATGTCGTCGAAGCCTTGCAAGCCCGCTTCCCTGCGATCCAAGGCCCTCACAAGGAAGACATTTGCTATGCAACGACAAATCGCCAAGAGTCGGTCAAAGCGATGGCGGCGAAAACCAACGCAATGCTCGTTGTCGGCGCGCCTAATTCGTCAAATTCCAAACGCTTGGTCGAAGTTGGCGCAAAAGCGGGATGCAGCTATTCTCAACTTGTGCAACGCGCGACCGATATCGATTGGCGCGCGCTTGAAGGTATCGAGAGCATCGGCATCACCGCTGGAGCCTCTGCGCCTGACGTGTTGATCACCGAGGTCATTGATGCGTTCAAGGCAAAGTACGATGTCACGGTTGAAGTGGTCGAGACCGCGAAAGAAAATGTGGAATTCAAAGTGCCGCGCGTGCTGCGCGAGGCGTCATGATCCCACGCGCACCACTTCTTTTAGGTCTGGCAGGCACGCTTCCTTTCATCTGGGGCGCGATCACTACCGCCCTGCCTGATTTTGCGCTGAGTGTGGCACAAATGATCGGCCCACGCTTTGTAGGGCCCTATATCCAGCTATTTTACGGTGCCGTCATCCTCTCGTTCATGTCAGGCGCCCTTTGGGGCTTCGCAACCAAAGCCGAAGGCAAACAAGCCGCAACGGGCTACGCATTATCCGTGCTCCCAGCGCTTTGGGCGTTCTTCATGACAGGCGGCGGACCAACAAGCGCGGGGATCTATCTGATCGCAGGCTTCGCGGGGCTGTTAGCGCTCGATTGGATGTTCTCGCGCTGGGGGCTAACACCGCCGTGGTGGATGGCCCTGCGCGTTCTTTTAACGGCAATCGTCGTGGCTTGCCTGTGCATTGGAGTGATCTTGGGATGAGCGACAAAGAAACCCTAAACGTCTATGATGCCAAGGCAGAAGAATACGCCAAGCTAACAAGCAACGACGCACATAGCGTTGATTTGACCGCCTTCATCCAAAGCGTAAAATCGGGTGGTCATGTCTTGGATTTTGGCTGCGGGCCGGGTCACTATGCGGCTCAAATGGCTCTTGCAGGCCTGATTACAGAAGCCACGGACGCATCATCCAAGATGGTCAAACTTGCCAATCAACTTGAAGGCGTCAGCGCCCGCTGCGAGGTATTTGACGACTTGGACGCGGTTGATCACTACGATGGCATCTTTGCGAACTTTAGCCTGCTGCACGCGCCGCGCGATGCCGTTGCCAGGCATATTACTCAGATGACCCGCGCCCTGAAGGCAGGCGGTATCTTTCACATTGCGATGAAATTAGGCAGCGGTGAAACCCGTGACCGCATTGGCCGACGCTATTGCTACTTCACAGAATCTGAGTTGGAAAAAATGATGAATGACAATGGCTTAAGCGTGATTTATCGCAACAGTGGTTGCGACAAAGGCCTCGACGGTGCCATGGCTAACTGGGTGTCACTGCAAGGTAGGAAATAAGAACGATGGCCAAACTTCTCGCATACACAGACGGCGCGTGCAGCGGCAATCCTGGGCCCGGTGGTTGGGGCGTCTTGATGCGCGCAATGGACGGCGATGAGATCGTCAAGCAACGCGAACTCAGCGGTGGTGCGGAACTTACCACCAACAACCAGATGGAACTTATGGCAGCCATCTCTGCGCTTGAAGTCTTGGAACGTGCCTCAGAACTGACCATCATCACCGACAGTACATACGTCAAAAATGGCGTCACAGGCTGGGTCCATGGCTGGAAAAAGAACGGCTGGAGAACCTCTGCCAAGAAGCCCGTCAAGAATGTGGAACTCTGGCAGCGTCTTGATGCGGCGCAAGCGCAGCATCAGGTGACATGGGAATGGGTCAAAGGACACGCAGGCCACCCCGAGAATGAGCGCGCGGATGAACTTGCGCGCGCAGGCATGGCACCCTTCAAGAAAACCGCATGAGCTTGCTTGCACTTCTCGACTACACCTCTGTTTTTATCTTTGCCTTGACGGGTGCGCTTGTTGCGTCGCGTGCACAGCTTGATCTGGTTGGCTTCGCCTTTCTGGCTGCCCTTACAGGCATAGGCGGCGGAACCCTGCGCGATATTTTTCTGGATCGAAATCCTATATTCTGGATCGAGCACCCGACCTATCTTGCCATCACATCACTTGCCGCAGCGCTGATTTTCTTGACCGCACATCTGGTGGAAAGCCGCTATCGCCTGCTGATCTGGCTCGACGCTTTGGCCCTTGGGGTGGCCGTCGCAGCAGGACTCGGCGTCGCAATAGCTCTTGAACACCCCCCCATAATCTCAATGTTGATGGGCATCGTAACGGGCTGCATGGGCGGTTTGATGCGCGATGTGGTCTGCAACGAGGTGCCCTTGGTGTTAAAACAAGGCGAGCTCTACGTCAGCGCCGCTTTCGCCGGTGCCGCTTCGGGCGTTATCGCGGCCTTGCTTGGGGTGCAATCCATGGGCGTTTTGAGCGCTGCGATGGGCGTTACATTGATCTTGCGAGCAGGGTCACTTGCCTTTGGTTGGCGCCTACCGATCTACAAACACAAACCGCCGAAAAACTAGTTTTGCCAATGGGTTGGTACGATGATCAACGCACCGATTGAGGCGATGATCGCATCCACGCCGGGTGATCCAAAACCTATACGGAACATAATCGATACGAAGTAAAACAAGAACGCACCACCGACGCAAAATATGATTGAAGGCAGACATCCGTTATGGGTGAAGCCGCTCTTCTCGGAGATATATCCGACAATCCCGGCGATCACGACCGTGCCAAAAAGTGCTAAGAACATGTGCTAAACTTCCCCGAATTGGGTGCCTTTGGGCACAGGCGTGCCATTCAAAAACTCTTGCGCATCTTGTACCCCTTTACCAGCTTTCTGCGCGCGCGTGATCTGCACAGCGCCGCTGCCGCATCCAATGGTTAGCAAGTCATCAAGCGTTTGGCCGCTGGGGCCTTCACCTTCACCCAAACGAGATGTCAAAAGCTTCACACGCGCACCATCGAGCATCGTCCAAGCGCCCGGGAACGGTGATAACCCTCTGATCTGGCGATCTATTTCAATGGCAGAGCAAGACCAATCAATCTTCGCTTCAGCTTTGTCGATCTTGCTGGCATAGGTCACATTTTGCTCTGGTTGAACCGTCGGCGAGAGATCTTCCAGGCGGTCCAAAGCTTCGCAAATCGCACGCGCACCCAACGCGCTAAGGCGATCATGCAAAGCGCCTGTGGTTTCCTCAGCGCCAATCGCCAAAACGTCACGAAGCAAGACCGGACCCGTATCAAGGCCCGCTTCCATTTGCATAATGCACACACCGGTTTCAGCGTCACCCGCCATGATTGCACGATGGATTGGGGCAGCCCCCCGCCAGCGCGGCAAAAGCGAGGCGTGAATGTTGAGGCATCCTTTCGCAGGCGCGTCCAAAATCACCTGTGGAAGAATCAAACCATAGGCTACGACCAACGCGATATCTGCGTTCAGCTCGACAAATGCTGCTTGCTCGTCGACGCCTTTCAGAGAGACTGGATGACGTACATCCAAGCCCAGCTCTAACGCGCGCGCATTAACAGGCGTCGGACGTTCCTTCTTACCGCGCCCCGCGGGACGTGGGGGTTGGCAATAGACCGCAGCAACCTCGTGACCCGCCTCAAATAAGGCATCCAGCACAGGAACCGAAAAATCAGGCGTGCCCATGAAGATCACTCTCATAGCTTTTGCGCCTTTTTGATCAGCATAGTGCGTTTCACCCGACTCAGATGATCAAAGTATAACTTGCCATTCAGATGATCAATCTGGTGCTGCACAGACGTCGCCCAAAGCCCAACAAAGTCGCGGCGATCAATGATGCCTTTATCATTCATGAACTTCACAGTCACCGCACGCGGACGCTTAATGACCGCGGACACGCCGGGAAGGTTTGGGCTGGCCTCGTCATGTTCGCGCAGTTCCGCCGAGGCATGTAGAATTTCAGGGTTCGCCATGCGGATGACTTTACCGCGTTCGTTTGAGGCGTCCACAACCGCGAGCCGCAGCATCACACCAATCTGGTTCGCGCCCATCCCGACACCGGGCATCGCCTCCATGGTGTCAATCAAATCCGCCCACACAGCGCGGACCTCATCGGTGATCTCGCTGACATCGGCCGCCTTGCTGCGCAGACGTTTGTCAGGCCAAGGAATGCATTTTCGAACGCTCATCAGATCATTTCCTTGTACTTGGCTTCAAGCGCCGCGCGCTCGGGCGCGTCCAGCTGGTCAAAGATCACGATCCCGTTCAAATGATCCATTTCATGCTGCGCACAGACCGCAGCAAAGCCTTCAAGAACTTCAGTTTCACGCGTGCCGTTGAGACCAGTGTAGCTCAGTTCAATCTTGTTCGGGCGCGACACATCTGCGGACACGCCAACAATCGACAGACAAGCTTCTTCATTCGTGTTTTGCGCATCGCTAAGCGGTACTATCGACGGATTAATACAAACCAAAGGGTTCATATCGCCGTCTTTCCACGTCGTATCCATTACAAAGAGCCGTCTCATCACACCAACCTGCGGCGCAGCTAACCCACGCCCGGGTGCCGTGTACATCGTTTCAAACATGTCGCCGACCAGCTGCTCGATCTCAGGACCAATCGCTTCGACCGCTGCGCACTCTGTTTGCAGACGCACATCGGGCCACATGACGATCGGCAGCACGCTCATCCGCGCGCCATCTCACGCTTTAGTTTTTGCATTTTGCGGGTGATCATCTGGCGCTTCAGCGGCTTCAGGTAGTCGATGAACAGCTTACCCTCAAGGTGGTCGATTTCGTGCTGCACACAAGTCGCCCAAAGCCCGTCCATATCGCGCTCTTGCAAATTGCCATCAAGATCAAGCCACTCAACGCGCACCTCTTTCGGGCGCGTCACATCAGCGTATTGATCGGGGATCGACAGACAACCTTCGTCGTAAACATTGGTCTCATCGGAAGCAGCAATCACTCGCGGATTCACCATAACCAAAGGCTCAGGTTTGGCCCCGTCCTCTTTCACGCAATCGAGCACAATTATCCGCTCCAACACGCCAACTTGTGGGGCCGCAAGTCCGATACCGGGGGCCGTATACATCGTCTCAAGCATGTCATCAGCAAAACTGCGGATCTTATCTGAAATATCAGGCACAGCAGCACAGACTTTTTTCAAGCGGGGGTCGGGGTGGATCAGTATCTTAAGTTTCATAAAGCAGCATTTAATCCAGCCAAGCGCGCGCAGCAACAGCCCTTGCAGATTTGGCTCAATTCGCTAGCGTCGCGCTAAGATATTGCAGGAGAGTCCCAATGAGTTTTGACGAAATCGTCGACCGCCGAGGCACGCATTCGGTCAAATGGGACGCGATGGAAGCGCTTTATGGCGTCCCTGCGGACGATGGTATCTCCATGTGGGTTGCGGATATGGATTTCCGCCCACCCCAATGCATTTCTAATGCGGTCGCCAAAATGCACGAGCACGGTGTTTACGGCTACTACGGCGATGATGCGCCCTACCGCGAGGCGATCTGCTGGTGGATGAAAACGCGCCACGGCTGGGAAGTCGATCCGGCTGGCATTTTCACGACACATGGCTTGGTCAATGGCACCGCAATGTGCGTTGATGCATTTACTAATCCGGGCGAAGGTGTGGTTCTGTTTACCCCCGTCTATCATGCTTTTGCGAAGGTGATTTCCGCAGCTGGCCGAGACGTTGTCGAGTGTGAAATGAGCAACGTCAATGGCCGCTACGAGCTAGATTTTGATGCCTATGATGCACAAATGACCGGCAATGAAACGATGCTAGTGTTATGTTCACCGCACAATCCTTCTGGTCGTGTGTGGAGCAAAGGTGAATTGCAAGCCGTCGCCGCCTTCGCCAAACGGCATGAACTGATCCTTGTCTCTGATGAAATCCACCATGATTTGGTTTTTGACGGGCATACGCATATCCCAATGGCCAAAATTGCAGGCATCGAAGATAGCCTCGTGATAATGACCGCAACAACGAAAACCTTCAATATCGCAGGCTCTCATTCAGGCAATGTGATCATCGCAGACCCTGATCTGCGCGCACGTTTTGGCGCGCGCATGATGGCGATGGGGCTTAGCCCAAATTCCTTTGGGCTCTTCATGGCAGAGGCCGCGTATTCACCTGATGGCGCAAGTTGGGTCGACGATCTGGTCCAATATCTAGATGGAAATCGCAAAGTGTTCGATGCGGGCGTTAATGCAATCCCCAGCCTGAAATCGATGGACATGGCCTCGACCTATCTCGCTTGGGTCGATTTTGCCAACACAGGCATGAGCCGCGAAGAATTCACCAGCCGCGTGCAACAAAACGCGCGCATCGCCGCGAACCACGGCCCCACATTTGGCAAAGGCGGAGAGAGTTTTTTGCGCTTCAACTTCGCAACTCCACGCGCGCGGGTTATTGAAGCGGTGGAACGTTTGCAGATGGCATTTGGCGATTTACAGTAAAGATCTATAGCCCTACGGACCCAAAAATGCGTCACGTATTTGCTACCTTCATCCTTGCAATATTTGCAAGCAAGTCGAATGCTATGGAGTGCCCCGAACGTAATCGTTTTGTCGACTTTGGCCAAAAAGACCTGCAAGGAAAGCTGCACAAAGGCGGCCCAATTTTTCGCGCCTTCGACGCAGATGGAACGCCATTGCTTCTGTCAGAGCAGACCGACTGCTTGGAGGTGGACCTTTTAGCAAAAGATGGTCGGGCTTTAGATATACCTGTCGTGTCACAGGTCGAAGTGGATATGACGGTTGCCAAATTAGACCTGCTTCACCTACGCTTAAACGCCAGTGACGACACGCAAATTGATGCGCTTGAAAACGTCCGTGTGCATCAGGAACGACTTGTCCTACCGAAAGCGATCAAAGCCCAAGGCGCAGACTTTGTTTGCATGCACGCTAAAGGGTCGGTTGAGATCAGTTGCCAGTTCGCACCGCCTTATAAGCCGAACGCTCCTTTGGTGATCTATTGTGATAACGAGACCTGCAACATGCCAGTGCTTGCCCGAAGCGAGACGCTAAATGTAAGCACCGCTTGGGCGCAGGAGCAGACTGACATGGAGGCGTTGGGCGCTAATATCTCCAGCAAGCTGCAAACAATTGTCCGCTTTCTTGCCCCACACACCTAACACTTGATCACCAGATCAGCGCTACAACTATGATCTATGACCGTTTGTGCATTTGGTATGTCATTGTTTGACGCTCGCAAACGTGCAGCAGCAAGGTCATGACCGTTCTCAAGCCAGCGCGCGATCAACCGCTCACGCAAAATCGGCATAGCAACATCAAGCAACAAAGTGAGATCCCAGAGCCGTGCAAGGTCGCTCCATGGTTTGTCGTCAAGAAGCAGATAGTTCCCTTCCACGATCACCGTTTGTGTCTGCGCAGACAAACGCCCTCCTTGTTTGACAACGCAATCTTTGGTGCGATCAAAGGTGGGAAACTCAATCGTACCACCACTTCGAATTGCTTTGATAAGAGCTATGAATGCGTCGACATCGAAGGTATTTGGCGCGCCTTTTCTGCTTAGTAGTCCGCGCGTTTTCAAAATCTCATTGCTAAAATGAAATCCGTCCATGGGCACCACGCAAGCCATTGGCGCATGTTGCGCTAGAGCCTGCGCAAACGTCGACTTACCGCTCGCAGGTGCGCCAGCAACAGCGATGATACGGCGGCCATTGCAAAGCCGCTTAGCTTCAATATTTCGAATGATGTCATCGAAAGTCAATCAATCGGCTCTTCCAGCACAGCACCTTCAACAGGGCGCAAAACATGCGGCATCGCAGGATCATAGAGCGCTGAATCTTTGAAATTTCGGATATTCCCCAGCACAGGCCCCACCAAGGTCAAAGCCGTGCGCGTGATCTTCTCTGCGCGCACTTTCTTGTGGATGTCCTTCAACGTTCCGCGAATGAACATCTCATCGGGCCAACCCACGCGGTAGGCTACAACAACAGGGCAATCTTCCCCATAATGCGGCCCCAAGACACGCACGATCTCTCGTAAATTGCGCACGCCTAGATGGATAGCCAACGTCGCGCCAGTTGCTGCGAAATTCTCAAGCGTCTCTTTGGGTGGCATCGATGTGCTTTTCATCGACACACGCGTCAACACAATGGATTGCGCCACTTCTGGCACCGTCAACTCCTGACCCAGTGCCGCAGCCGCAGCCGCATAAGCAGGCACGCCGGGAATAATCTGGTAGTCAATCCCATCCGCGCGCAAACGGCGAATTTGCTCAGCTATCGCGCCATACAACGACGGATCACCCGAATGCACACGCGCCACGTTCTCGCCGCGCCCATGCGCAGCAACAATCTCCCCATGCGTGTCATCCAGCGTCATCGCCGCCGTGTCCATTACAATCGCACCCTTCGGCGCGCCTGCAACAACCTCTTCAGGCACCAAAGATCCCGCATACAAACACACAGGGCACTCCGCAATCAAACGCTGCGCTTTGAGCGTAAGCAACTCAGGATCACCCGGACCTGCGCCAATAAAGAAAACCGTCATCGCTTCACCTTGCCAATAAACTCATTCATGACGCTTGCTCTGACAAGTCGCCGTCAATTTTGCGCGCATATCCGCGCGGCGTGTACATGCGCGGACCTTCTCCAAGCTGCGCGAGTTTCGAGTTGGACGAGCCGACCAAAACCACCGTCAGCATGTCCACTTCATCCACTTCAAGTTCGTCCAAACGACGATAACGCACATTTTCTTCTGGCCGTCCAAGCGAAGACGCCAACATCACAGGCGTATCAGCAGGGCGATGCTTCAGCAGAATATCACGCGCCTCAGCCAACAACGTGCGGCGTGTTTTCGAAACCGGATTATAGAAAGCAATCACAAAATCACCCTCAGCCGCTGCCTTCAAACGCCGCAAAATATCATCGCGTGGTGTAAGCAAATCTGACAGTGAAATCGCGCAGAAGTCATGCCCCAAAGGCGCTCCCGCGCGCGCCGCGGCACCTTGCAAGGCCGATACACCGGGCGAGCAGATAACCTCAACGCGGTGCGCTGCATCACTGACACCCATTTCGTCCTCACCACGATCCATGAGTTCGAACACCAACGCACCCATCGCATAAATCCCTGCATCACCAGAACAAACGAGCGCGACGTTCTTGCCCAGCGCTGCTTGCTCTAACGCATAGCGACACCGCGCCTCTTCGCCACCAAGTGGAAAATCAGAGCGTTCTTTGCCAATCGCCGAAGGCCCAAGCAAGTCGATATAGAGACCGTAGCCCACCAGCTCTTCCGCATCCGCCACCAAACGCGATACTTCCGGCGTACGCCAAGTCGCTTGCCCTGGACCAATGCCCACAATCGACAAACGCCCGCGCGAGCGACCTTGCAGTTCAAGAAGCGGCGCAGGCGCTTCGCCCAAAGCGACCGTCACATTCGCGGTCTTACGTTTTGATACACGCAAGAACCCGTCCGCGCCGACCATCGCCAAAGCTGCGCCTTCGCTCACGCCGTGACAACCAACTTCTGCAAACACCACTTCAGAGGGATTTTCCAAACGCGACGCATCCGCTTCCAGCTCCTCCGCTAGGAAAAGCCGCAAAGGCTTGCCAAGGCGTTTGGCGACTTCGATCATCGCTGGCTCGTCACCCTTAAGATCAATCGACGCAACAGCCGCCACAGCGCCAGCAGCGACTCCCGCTTCGTCCAAAACTGCCTCAACCTGATCCCACATCTCCGCAGGATCCGCATTGCGCGCGCACCCAAGTCCCAGCACATAGCGCTGCGGGTGATAAACCAGCGCGCCCTTAGGTGCCGCAAATGGCGCATCACTGACAATCAAATCAACGCCGCCCTCGACGCTATCCAGATCAAAAATGTTCTCGCCTTGAACACAAACGCCAGCTCCGCCCAGCATCGTCGCCATCGCCCCTTTGGCATCCTCTGGATTGGCCAGCGCGTATCCAACGGGCGGCTCATCGAGTGCGACACCCATAGCAACATCGCCAGCGGTCGTTACCGCTGCAACACCACCCAAAGCCTGCGAAATCTCGCGCGCCATCCGGTTCGCACCACGATGCCCGCCAAGCAAAGGTACGACCACCGCGCCATCATCGCTTACGGAAATCACTGGCGGTTCATTACGTTTATCCGCCAGCAGTGGTGCAACGCCACGGATCAAAATGCCGCTCGCGCAAACGCCCACAATCGGTACACCCGCTGCGAACAAGCTCTGCGCGTGATCAAGCGCATTCGCGAAAAACGCATCCGCTGCATTAACCCGCCCTTCACGCCCATGGACCTGAGCATCTATCGCGCGCGCCACACGGTGCGCCGTCTCTTCACCAGAGCGCGAGAGCGCCATAACAACCGGTTTCACAGCCATGAATCGGCCCCTTTGGTCAGTAAGATCATTGAAAAATACGGCGCTTTTTCAGGCGCGTTCGCGAGCGGCAGAACCACTTCTTCAGGCAAGCTCGCGCGTTCCACATAAACCGCACGCTCGGTAAGATCGAGTGCGTCAATCACGCCTTTAATTTTGGCCAGGTGCCGCCCGACCTTCATAATCGCCACGCTTTCCGCACCTTCAATGCGTGCACTCAATTCGGCTTCTGGCAGCGGCCCCGGCAAGACTGTCAAACGCTCGTTTCGCGCTGCTAACGGCATGCCAGCACGTGCGGCACATGTCGTGATCGAGGTCACACCGGGCACGACTTCAACATCATATTTGTCCGACAAACGCGCGAATAGATACATGAAAGAGCCATAGAAAAACGGATCCCCCTCACACAGGCAGATCACATCATCCCCAGCTTCAAGCGCACTTGCAATCTCTGCGGCACCCTTGTCATAGGCCGCTTGCGCTGGTGCGCGCTCCACGCTCATCGGCACGTCCATCACGATTTCAAACGCACCGCTTGGGATCACATCTGCAGCGATGGAGCGTGCGAAACTCGCAGCGCCGGCGAGCGTCGGATAGGCCACAACCTTCGCGTTCGAGATGAGCCGATGCGCGCGTAAAGTCATCAACTCAGGATCCCCAGGCCCAAGGCCAATTCCGTACAGTTTACCGCTCATCGCTTGATCAAACTCCACTGCGTCACTGGCATCAACGGGCGCCAACCCGTCAACGGTCCAACAGGCTCTGCGCGATTGATCTGGAGTTTCACCAACTGCCCACCATGTTTTTTATGCAAGTCGATTAACACAGCTTCACTCTCCAAAGTCACCGCATTCGCCACCAAACGCCCTAAAGGGCGCAACGCTGCCCAAGCTGCATCAAATACCGTCTCGGATAGACCGCCTCCGATAAAAACAGCATCCGGTGCCGCCAACCCGCTCAACGCCTCAGGCACCTTGCCGTCAACCAGCTCTAGCTTCGGCGCCCCCAGCGCCAGCGCATTCGCCGCCGCCATCGCACGCCGATCCGCGCGCGGTTCAATCCCAATCGCGCGGGCATAGCGCGCAGCGCGCATCCACTCCACAGCGACCGAACCACAGCCCGTCCCAATATCCCACAGCAGCGCGCCACGCATTGGCATGAGCTTGGCCAAAGTCGCCGCGCGGACTTCTTGCTTTGTCATCGTGCCGTCGCTTTGAAACAACTCATCCGCCAGACCCGGCACACGCGGCAAAAGCGCGGCATCGGGTGCAGCGATACATTCGACCGCCATAGTGTTGAACGCTGGCACAACGTGAGACCAGTTAGACGCGATACCATCGAAACGCTGCTCGTCTTCGCCGCCCATTGCCGCGAGCACGGTCAATTTGCTCTGCCCAAACCCGCGCTCATCAAGGAACGTCGCAATCTGAGCAGGCGTCTCAGCCCCTGTTGTCAAAATCAGCAAGCGGACGTCGGGCTGAATATAGGCGATCATCTGCTCCACCGGACGCCCATGCACGGTCAACGTTTCCACATCCGGCATCGACCACCCCATGCGCGCGCCAGCCAGTTGAAAGGCACTAAGCTGAGGGTGGTAAACTATCTCGCTCGGATCAATCGCGCGTCCAATGCGCGCACCAACAGAAAACCACAAAGGATCACCCGTAGCCAAAACCACTACGCGCTTGCCACGATACCCCTCGAGCACCCCAATCAGCGCATCAAAGGGCGATGGCCAAGCCACACGCTCAGCCTGAACACTTTCACTCAATCGGTGATGACGATCCCCACCAATGATGATCTCAGCCGCTTCAACAACAGCACGCGTAGCGGGCACAAGCCCATCCATCCCATCTTCGCCGATACCAACAATATGCAACCAAGGCTCAGACATGACTCTTTCCTTTTCCACAAATATTCGAGACAGAGGCATGATTTTTCAAAGAAGAATCGCTCATCGCTCTTCAGGCAATCCAGCCGCCAATGCATTCACTGCCGCAGAGGCAATCGCGGATCCTCCACGACGTCCGCGCAAAGCGATAAAATCACAACCCCGAGGACGCGCAGCTAATTCTGCCTTACTCTCGGCCGCCCCGACAAATCCAACAGGAAAGCCCAAGATTACCGCAGGTTTCGGCGCGCCAGCATCAATCATCTCAAGCAAATGAAACAGTGCTGTGGGCGCGTTCCCGACAGCCACGACCGCACCCTCCAAATGAGGCTCCCACAGTTCAACCGCGGCAGCAGAGCGCGTGTTACCAATCGATTGCGCATGCTCAGGTGTGCGTGGGTCATTGAGCGTGACAATCACCTCGTTATCGCATGGCAAATAGCGGCGAATGATCCCAGCCCCAACCATTTCGCAATCGCACAACACAGGCGCGCCTGCTTTCAAAGCACGATGTCCCGCAAGATACCCACCTTGCGAATAGGCAATGCGATCTGCGATTTCTACCATCCCGCAGGCATGAATAAGCCGGATCGCGAGTGCTTGCATGCCCGTATCAAAGCGATCCAAATTCGCCTCCGCACGGACAGTCGCAAAGCTTTGTTTGTATATTTCAGCTGGGGCGCGCTCGTAAGGTCTCACGATTTTGTCCGAGCACTTTCAGGCCCGTGCGGGTGCTTGGCGTGAGGATATTCTGCGTGGTGATGGTGGTCATGATCGTGGTTATGCCCCTCGTCATCATGATGGTGATGATGGTGGTGATGATCATCCTGCATCTTCAAACGGCACATGCCGGTGCAGAAGGTGTCACACAAAGTACAATCCGCCACGTTAGATCCCGGCGCAGAAGCACCTTGCCCTTCCACATGATGGTGATGGCTTTCTTGAACAGCGCCAACTTCGGCCTCAAAGCCCAAAACCTGTACGCGGTACTTGCACATCACACACGTGGGTGGTGGCACAGAGGCAAACGCCGGATGCTGGCGATCCTCTGGCTTGATGTGATGGTGATCGCCATTATCAAACGCCAAGACCTGCTCGCGGAATGCGCATATTCCGCAGTTGGGTGGCGGCACCGCACCAATCTGTTCCTGTACACGCTCAGCAAAGGTTTCTAGCACTTTCGGATGATCACCCAGATAACCTGCCTTGACGAATGTAATCTCGGGATGCTCTGCCGCGACTTGATCTGTGAAGCCGTAAATCCGGTCAATCAAGATACCGCTGAATAGGAAGTATGGGAAAACGATAATGCGTTTATAGCCAAGCTTGCTCGCGTGTTGCAGGCATGGCTCTACCAACGGGAAGGTCACGCCAGAATAGCCGACTTCAAGCCAGCCAAAGCCCATGCCCTCTTGCAGCAAACGCGCGATTTTGGCGACGTTGCCATTCGCATCAGGGTCCGATGCACCGCGACCGATCACCACAAGGCACGTATCTTCCAAAGCAACTTCACCGTGCTCGGCGTTGGCACCTTCGACGGCATCTTTGATGCGCGCACCCGCAGCGGCTACCATTTTAGGATCAACGCCAAGTTCGCGGCCATAAGACACCTCAATACCGTGCTTGGCCGCATATGTATTAAGCACTGTCGGGATGTCATTCTTGGAATGCATCGCAGCAAACAACATACCTGGAACAGCCAAAATCTTATCACACCCCGCATCGCGCAGCTTATCAAGACCATCGCGGATCACAGGGTTGGCGAACTCTAGATAGCCGTATTCCATTTGCCAATCGCTTGGTAAAAACGGTGGCAGTTTTTCTGCTAGCGTCGAAAATTCATCTACTGCGGATTGGCTGCGTGAGCCATGGCCACAAATCATCACACCGATCTTGCTCATCGCCTTATGCCTCCTGCAATTCTTCGTCAGGCTCGACGTCGTCTTCATCGCTGGCCTCATCCTTTTTGCCTTTGGACGCGGCCCAGGCGCCCAGCGCGATTGCTGCGCCCAAAGCAGCAGCACCAATCCAATGACCATGGCCTGCCACATCGGCCAAATGACCCACATGCGCCATGGCAGTATTTGCCCAAAGCACCGCAGCCATACATGTCAAAGTGAGTTTCATCTGAGCCGTCTCCTTCATCGATACAGCGTCGCAGGAGAAGTGCTCGCGAGCCTCAGCTCACATCAACCACTGACGGTTTCTTCCCTATTTGGGTCAACGATAACGTCACACCTGTTCGGCCCATTGGGTGTTGTTGAACGCGCTTATAGGCGTGCGCGCAGAGCCTTTCAAACGGATTCGCGCCACTCTGCGGCTTAGCAGCGACGCCGCTCGAACCAGCGCTCTGGCGTCAGGGTGCCATCGATCTCATCAATGGTGTCATGTGTGTGCTGGAAAGGCGTCCGTTCAAGCAAAGCAAGCGCGCGTTTGTTATCTGCATGGGTGATTGCCACAATCCGCGCGATCTTGGTTTGCACGAACAGCCATGCGCAGACCATTTCAACCACATCAAATCCGATGCTTTGCCCCTGCGCACCGGCGGCTAACGTGATACCCAGTTCTGCCTCGCTTTCATTATCCGCTATGTGCACACCGACATCGCCAATCAGCGCATTACCTTCTCGCACCGCAATGCCAAGCTGCGTCCATGCCCCAGCTTCAAGAAGCGATGTGGCTTCCATATCGGTTAAGAACCCAATGGCCTCTTCCTCATCCATCGACTTCCAGCCTTGGAACTTCGCAACCTCAGGATCACCGCGATAGGCGCGAAACGGCGTCAGACCCTCGCCCGATAAACGGCGCAAAACCAGGCGCTTGGTTTGTGACAGTGTGATCTCGCCCACCTGTTCTGTGCAATGCTGCACGATCCCTGCGCGCCGACTAGCCTATGTGCGCAAGCCCAACTGGTCTAAATCCACCGTAACGAAATTGCGAAGGACAAAAAAACATGGGCTTGCTGGTAGGCGGAGTATGGCACGATCAATGGTACGACACAAAAGCATCCGGTGGTGCGTTCGTGCGATCAACCGCAAAGTTCCGCAATTGGATCACCGCTGACGGCAGCGCTGGCCTCACTGGTGAGGGCGGTTTTCCCGCAGAGCTTGGCCGCTATCATCTCTACGTCAGCCATGCTTGCCCTTGGGCGCATCGCGCATTGATCTTTCGCGCGCTCAAGGGACTGAACGATCATATCACTGTCTCTGTCGTGCATCCAGATATGCTGTCCGATGGCTGGACTTTTGAGACAGATGAGCATGGCGCGACGGGTGACACGCTTTATGGCCTGCCCTTCGCGCGCGACATTTACATCAAGGCGGATTCCACAATCTCTGGCCGTGTCACAGTTCCGATCCTTTGGGATAAACAGCGCGACACGATTGTATCGAACGAATCCTCCGAGATTATTCGCATGTTCAATTCAGCCTTTGATGCATTAACGGGCAACACTGATGATTACTGGCTCGAGGAGATGCGCGAGAGAATCGAAAAGGTTAACGCACGCATCTATGACACCATCAACAACGGCGTTTACAAATCCGGTTTCGCCACGACACAAGCGGCTTATGATGCGGCAGTTGGCCCGCTGTTTGATAGCCTTGAATGGGTCGAACAGCGCCTAAGTAAGAACCGCTACCTGATGGGCGACACGCTGACAGAGGCCGATTGGCGATTGTTCACAACCCTTGTGCGGTTTGATCCAGTCTATCATTTGCACTTCAAATGTAATCGCAAGCGGATCGTGGATTACCCGAACCTCTGGGCCTACACGCGTGAGCTATATCAGGTGCCAGGCGTCGCCGAGACAGTGAATTTCGAGCACATCGTGCGGCACTATCACTATTCTCACGAGACGATAAACCCGAACAGAATTATCCCGACGAATCCTGTGCTCGACTTCATGAAGCCACACGGGCGCAATTAACGGACGCGATTAATCCACAGTCGCGTAATGCTGCACCATCGTCGCCAGATCCTCTGGCGGCGTTGCACTTTGTACGAACGCGCATGCGTTAGAACTAAGCTGGAAAATCGACCCATCGGAGAAAAACGAGGTGTTGGTCACAAATATGATGCGCGCGTCAGGTCTGCGGTAACTTGCGTAATCCGCGATCGCCAAGGCTTGGCCGTCCGCCAAAATCAGATCAAGAATAATCATCTCAAACGGATGCGCACTTAGCGCCGCGAAAGCCTGTGATTGGCTTGTTGCAAGGGTAACCTTCATATCACGACGTTCAAGGCACGCTTTCCACAAGTTTCCCAGGTCCGCCTGCCTTTCAACGATCAATACGTCCATGTTGTTTACCGCTTATTTTTGTATTCGGTTTAATTCGGTGTCGCTCTCAAGCATTAACATTGCGTTAACGATCGTACGGTCTAACTAATTTTTCGTTAACTTAGCGACAAATACTTGCGGTTTGAGCGTGTTTCCGCTTGAAGCGTCACACAACAGGGGCTGTCAAAGGGGCACCATCAAATGACCACGTGGATCACAGTTTGCGACACTTGCAAGCGCGACGACTGGAATGCTGAAACGGATGCTCAGACAGATGGCGAACGCCTTGCGATCGCGGTTGAGAAGGCTGCTGAAGACACAGATGTCAAAACCCGCCGCGTGTCTTGCCTGATGGGCTGTTCGCACAGCTGCAACATCGCCATCCAAGCGCCTGGCAAACTCTCCTACACTCTTGGCAAATTCGACGCCTCAACCGAGGCTGCCGAAGGCATCGTGGAATACGCGGAGAAGCACGCTGCAGCGGCGACGGGTCAAGTTCCGTTTCGCGAATGGCCCCAAACCATCAAAGGCCACTTCATCACCCGCCATCCCCCATTGCCCGACGCGGAATGAGCGCACAGGAACGCGATCATGGCGGTGGCCTTGATAAAGCCGTCGCCCAGTACGGTGGAATGCGCGCGCAGTGGATTGACCTCTCGACAGGTATCAATCCTGCCCCATATCCAATCGGCGATTTCACCTCAGATGATTGGACCGCCCTTCCAGATGCTACGGCATTTAACGTCCTGAACACGGCGGCGCGGCAATTCTGGAACGTCCCTGCAGGTGCCGCAATGCTGCCCGCGCCGGGTGCTTCGTCCTTGATTGCGCGTATTCCAGCGCTCGCCCCGCC
Organism: Planktotalea sp.; assembly: GCF_018607995.1. Taxonomy (GTDB): domain Bacteria; phylum Pseudomonadota; class Alphaproteobacteria; order Rhodobacterales; family Rhodobacteraceae; genus Planktotalea. The sequence goes on along the minus strand of NZ_JABBAL010000015.1, from coordinate 363,861 downwards.
CTCGCGTGTTGATATCCCAACGCCAACCTACAATGAACATGCTGCCGCCTTTTCACAGCAGGGCTGGGCACTGGCCGAAGACAACACTTTCACGGCGCAGGTCCTTGTTCATCCCAACAACCCCGATGGTCGCCTTTGGCAGAGTAGCGACGTTACAGCCCAGCTCACCATTATCGACGAAAGCTTTTGCGATATCGCGCCCGATGCCAGCCTGATGCATTTAGCAGAGCGCGAAGGCGTCATCATTCTCAAGAGCTTTGGCAAATTTTGGGGCCTCGCAGGCCTGCGTTTGGGATTTGCTATTGGCGATCCAGACCTAATTGCACAGCTCAAGAATTTCATCGGACCATGGGCCGTAAGCGGGCCCGCGCTTCGCACTGGTGCAACGGCTTTGAGCGATCTGCACTGGGCTAATCAGACGCGTGCGCGCCTTGGCACAGATGCCGCGCGGCTTGATCAGTTGATGGCAAATCACAGCGCGACTCTGGTCGGCGGCACGTCCTTGTTTCGTCTCTATGACGTTAGCGAGGCGGCGGCTTGGCAAGATAAACTTGCCCAAGCCCATATCTGGAGCCGGATTTTTCCCTATTCCAAACGCTGGCTCCGGTTGGGTCTGCCAGCTCCTGATCAATGGGCAAGGCTCAGCGCGGCGCTTTCGGCACAGGCATGACAACTGCTGCGATCCTCATATGCGCGTTGCTTTTGGACGCGCTTCTTGGCGAGCCGCGCTGGCTTTGGTCGCGCATCCCACATCCTGCGGTTCTGATGGGTAACCTTATTGGCTGGGCGGATGAACGCTTCAACAGGGGAACAAATCGCAAACTCAACGGCGCACTCACAATGTTCGCCTTGGGTATCGTCTCACTGCTGTTTGGCACAGCTTTGGCGCAGCTCGGCTGGATTGTTGAGCTGATGGTGACGGCCATTCTAATCGCTCAAAAATCGCTCGTCGAACACGTCGCCGCAGTCGCAACAGGTCTACGCCACTCGACCCAAAATGGGCGCGACGCAGTCGCGATGATTGTCGGGCGCGACACCGCTGAAATGGACGATCCCGCCATTGCGCGCAGCGCTATTGAAAGCGCGGCAGAGAACCTCTCGGACGGCATCATCGCACCGGCCTTTTGGTTCTTGATCGGCGGCCTGCCGTTGCTATTGCTCTATAAAATCACCAACACGGCCGACAGCATGATAGGGTATCGCACGCCCAAACATGAGGACTTCGGCTGGGCCGCAGCGCGCTTTGACGATCTAATAAACCTGATCCCTGCGCGCCTCACTGCACTCTTGATCGCCCTGCCCTATGGCCTGTTGTCACAAACACCAACAATCAGATCCGAAGCGCGTAAACATCGCTCCCCCAATGCGGGTTGGCCCGAAGCGGCGATGTCGCGCGCGCTTGGTATCGCGTTATCAGGCCCGCGCAGCTATGATGGAGCGCTACGTAGCTTTCCATTTGTGAACCCGCAAGGACGTCGCCCTCTCGGCGCGCAAGACATTGAGGCGGCCTGCCGTGCGCTCTGGGTCACATGGGGGGTTTTTACCGCTTTGGTGTTTGCGCTCTGGCTGTTCAATTTCTAAACTACAAAAAACCCATTTAAAGGATTTATCGCTATGCTCTCTCGCCTGTCCGCCCTAGCTCTTATTGCGGCATTTGGCGTGTCGCCTGCGCTTGCCCAATCCTGTGGCGGCTCCTTCAGCAACTTCGTCGATGGCCTGAAAAAAGAAGCGGTGCAGCGAGGTCATGAGGCAGCGACGGTCGATCGTTTCTTCGCCAATGCGCGCAAAGAAGCAGCAGTTCTGAAAGCAGACCGTGCGCAAGGCGTGTTTCAGCTTCCCTTCGTTGATTTTTCACGTCGCCTGATCAGCCAAAACCGCATAAACAAGGGCCGCGCGATGGGGCAAAAATACGCACCCATCTTTGCGAAGATCGAGAAGGATTACGGCGTATCGCGCGGTGTTCTTCTGGCGTTTTGGGCATTCGAAACGGACTACGGCACGTTTCAGGGTGATTTCAACACGGCAAACGCCTTGATGACCTTAGCGCATGATTGCCGTCGGCCTAAGCTGTTCCGCCCGCAGATCTTCGCAGCACTTGAGCTGTTTGAAAAAGGTGATTTCGACCCCACTCGCACCACAGGGGCATGGGCAGGCGAAATCGGCATGGTGCAAATGCTGCCTGCTGACATCTTGGAAAATGGCATCGACGGCGATGGCGACGGGCGCGTCTCACTTAAGACATCCGCGCCAGATGCGCTTCTTTCGGGTGGCAAAATGCTCAGCGCTTTGGGCTGGCGTAAGGGAGAGCCCTGGTTACAAGAGGTGACTATGCCCAAAGATTTCAATTGGTCCAAGACAGGTCTGAACCATTCCGCGAGCGCGCGTGATTGGCAAAACATGGGCGTGCAAGCACGCGACGCGCAATTGGTTGACGGCCTACCCAGCTCGATCATTCTGCCACAAGGGCGCAAAGGTCCCGCTTTTCTCGCCTATCCAAATTTCCGCGTCTATTTTGAGTGGAACCAAAGTTTTACTTACGTTCTGACTGCCGCATATTTTGCAAACCGCTTGGAGGGCGCGCAGGTTTATAATTCGGGGACGCCCGATACAGGCTTAAGCGGCGCAAAAATGAAAAGCCTTCAAAAAAAGCTGGCAGCGCGTGGATATGATGTAGGCAAAGTCGATGGTATCTTGGGGGCGAAGACGCGTTCGGCGGTACAAGACATACAAACAAAAATGGGGCTACCCGCTGATGCGTGGCCGACCTCATCTTTGCTCGGAAAATTGTAAGCGAGCAATCGTAATTCCAGCTTTCGGTCCCCTCTCAAAGAGGCCGAGAGCCTTAGAACGTCTCTGGCTGAACCGCTTTCGCTGCGCCAAACGCGGTCGCTTTATCGCCTGCGTCTTCCTCAAACAGCTTGCTTGTGCGCACACCGGGCAATTTCGCAAAGTTTTCCATCAGCTTTTTCGGGAACAGATAGCTGCCGATGCTGTTAAAGCCCGGAAGCTGTGACAGCAAACGTGACGTGGACGCCGTACATTGCGCCTGACTTTGTGCCCCCAAGCCACGCGCAATGGCAAAGGCTTGCTCAGCAACCTCTGGCGACACAGTAATTTCCTGCATCACGACATGGTAGGTTTCACGTGAGTGTGCGCTTTTATAGATGCCGAAAACTTCAGGGTTCACGCCGTAAATCACATCGTTACGCTCTGGAATGCGCGGATGTTTGAACGTACCCGCAGGATCCCAGATCACACGTTGAGACGCATTGATCATCAAAGACGTATGCGCACCGCCACCAGAGCGGTTGGAAATCATCGTCATCAGCGTCAATGTTGACGGACCTGCTTCACGATACGCCATGCGCGCGACAATCTCGTCAGTGGCCCATTCAGATTTCGCAGAACAGCCCATCAGGGCAAGTGGTAAAAGCAGGCATAAAATAAACTTGCGCATAGTAGCCGCCCCCCAGCGGAATAAAGCGCACCAAAATAAGGTGCGCTTTCGAAGTATCAGCCGTTAACGAGAGCTGCAAAAATGAGGATGCCAATAGAGACAACAGCGCCCCAGGTGACGTATTTCATGAAACCTTCAAAGGTTTTCTCTTGCACAGATGTGTCCATGCTACCGTGTTTGTGATCAGACATCATAAATCTCCTGAAAATTGATTTAGCGCTCGTTAGCCGATTCCGCCGCGAGTGTCACCTAGAACCAAGGCGCGCACCCCTAAATTCTGTGTAAAATTACGCACTATCTGTGGCGAGCTTAAATCAAATGCGGTTGAGTTCTTCCGTTTCGACTTCTTTTGGCAACGCGCGCAGCATAACGTTCAGCTGACTAACATACTGAACAAGCTGGGTTTTGCCACCGCCGGGTCAGAGCCGTAGAATGTCACAATATCAGGATCAAAAAAACCATGCCTTCGATCTTCAAGACACCCGCGTCGCGGCCCATAAAGCCCATGGCGACTTCATGTTCGTTATCAAGTTGCTCTTCAAAGTTCTGGATATAAAGGATCAGGCGCTCGTAGGCCCATTCCGCAGGGTTTTTCACCTTGGCAGGCTTGTCACCCAAACCATCCGTGCGCTCGCCGCGCAGTTTGCCATCGCCAGTGTGCTTTTCAAAGCTGCTTGGCAAAGCGGCTTGGCAAAGCGGCGGCTTCCGCAGCTTCGGCTAAAGTCTTGATCTGATCGTCCATTACTGTTCCTCACATCGTCGCACGCTTAACTTTTGCGACTGTAAACCCACGCGCCATCTTCGCGTTTTTCTCGCGTGACGCGACCTTCCAGCCAAAGGTGCTGCACATGTGCGATGGATTCAACCAGTGCCAGGCCATATTCTGCAGGACCGATCTTGCGCTTGAACAGAACCCCAAAACAATCGCCAGCGGTGCATGGCGTTTCCAAATGGGCTTCAAGGCGGTCCAAGGCGCTGTGATGGTTGTCGATCAATTGGCGCATCCGAGTCGGAAGACCTGTGAATGGCAGCTTGTGCCCACCTAAAACAAGGTGATCCGCGCGTGCGAGTGTGTTCAAACGCTCACAGGCCTCCAGCCAATCCGCAACGGGATCCGCGTCCGGTTCTGTTGCGTAAACCCCAATATTTGAGCTGATCGAGGACAGGATTTGGTCTCCCGCAATCACCAAATTATCATCACGCGACCACAGCGTTGCGTGCTCGGGCGCATGACCGTTGCCCATGTGAACATCCCAATCGCGCCCACCCGCACGAATAGTATCACCTTGCTTGAGACGCCGATAGCCAAGCGGAAGCGGCGCAACCACATCCGAAAAATTGAAGGGCCGCTCCTGTGCACGCTCTTCGATAATAGCCGCGTCCATGCCCGCACTGCGCCAAAAGGCAAGTGTTTCGGGTGTGGCCACCTCTTGCGTATCAAGCTGGAGCATCCGCCCCATCAACCAAGCCGTTCGCGTCGTCCAAAGCTCTGCGCCGTGTTCAGACTGAAACCAACCGGCAAGACCGATGTGATCAGGATGATGATGCGTCACGATCACCCGCGACACAGGTTTCCCGCCAAACGGACCTGCGAGCAGATCTTGCCAGATCCCACGCGATTTGCGGCTGTCAAAACCCGTATCAACAATCGTCCAACTGTCGCCCTCGTCTAGCGCATAAACGTTAACGTGATCCAGCTTCATCGGCAAAGGCAAGCGTACCCACAGTACACCTTGGGCGACTTCTATCGCCTCGCACCCGCTTGGCGGGTTGTCCCACGGGTAGTGCATACTTACCGTGTGTTCACTCACACCGCGGCCAATTCATCAGCGCTAAGCGCATAGAGATCGCTATCACCAACACGCGCTTCGCTAAGCAAACTGACGTGCTCTGACAGCAATCGCGCTATATACACCGTCGCAAGTTTGGTGCGCGAACCTTTGCCCTGCTCGGCCATTGCGGCTTTCAAATGCACATAGCCCCCAAGGACCCGTGCGAAAGCTTTCAGGTAAGGCACGGCCCCCGCAAAGCGCGCATTCAGCGCATCTTGCGCCAGCATCCACTCCGTGGTCTGGCGTAGGTTTTCGGTGGCATCCCAAAGCGGTTCCGCCAAGGCTGGGCAAGCCTCGCGCGAGGCCTCGGTGAATTGTTCGACCTCGTCCAGCAAAGCGAACGCCGCATCCCCGCCATCCATCAATTTGCGAGCGACCAAATCCATCGCTTGGATGCCGTTTGTGCCCTCGTAAATCGCCGTGACGCGCACATCGCGGTAGAACTGCGCCGCGCCCGTTTCTTCGATGAAACCCATGCCGCCATGCACTTGCACACCCATTTCGGACACGCGCATTCCTGTTTCTGTACCGAACGCTTTGGCAATTGGCGTAAGAAATGCAGCCCGTGCGCCCCACCCAGTTGAGCCTGTCGCGCTCTGCATATCAATCGCTGCTGCACACATTAACGCAATCGCGCGCGCTGCGAAAACATCAGCCTTCATCACAGCCAACATGCGGCGCACGTCCGCGTGGTCGATAATTGTGCCCGTGCCGTTTTCAATCGGGCGGCGCCCTTGTTTTCGCTCGCCCGCGTAGACCATAGCCTTTTGCAAAGCACCCTCAGCCGCACCAATACCCTGACCACCAACACCCAAACGCGCATTGTTCATCATCGTGAACATCGCCCGCATGCCGCCCCCTTCGGGTCCAACAAGCCAGCCTTTCGCGCCATCAAATTGCATTACAGCGGTCGGGCTGCCATGCAGGCCCATTTTATGCTCCAAACTGACAACTTTGAGCGTATTCGTTTCACTGGGATTGCCCGCATCGTCGGGTAGGTATTTCGGCACCAAGAACAGGCTGATACCCTTCGTTCCCGCTACCCCGTCAGGCAAACGCGCGAGGACCAGATGGCAGACGTTCTCGGCCACATCATGATCGCCCCAGCTGATGTAGATCTTCTGACCTGTCACGCTGAAACTGCCGTCGCCATTGGGTTCAGCCTTTGAGCTTAGCGCGCCCACATCGCTGCCCGCTTGAGGCTCCGTAAGATTCATTGTGCCTGTCCACTCACCCGAGATCAGTTTCGGTAGATAAAGCGCTTTCAGTTCATCAGAGGCGTGATGCTCCAACGCTTCGATCTGGCCTTGCGACATCAGCGGCGCGAGTTGCAGCGACAAACAGGCCCCCGCCATCATTTCGTTCACAGCCGTTGTCACCGTCATTGGCAGACCCATGCCGCCAAATTCAGGCTGCGCGGACATGCCAATCCAGCCGCCCTCAGCAATCGCCTTAAATCCATCCGCGAACCCCGGCGAGGTGCGCACAACGCCATTTTCCAAATACGCAGGTGTCAGATCGCCATTGCGGTTCAACGGTGCAATCTTGCCTGCACTTAGATGTCCCGCTTCGTTTAAAACTGCGGCTACAACGTCGTTTGTCGCATACTCAAAGCAGTCTTGCGCGGCGATCTCGCTATAGTTCACAACGTGATCAAAGAGGAACTGATACTCGGAAAGCGGAGCGCGATAGGACATGTCTGTTGTCTCTCTTCAATGTAATTTACAAGCGCGATAATGATACGTATTCCATCACGAGCCTGCGTATACCTACAAATCCAAGGACGGGCCTCGCAATCGAAACGCAACGTCAAAGCAAGGATCCTCCTTTGTGACTGAACTGCTAAGCTCCAATTTCAGCGATATCGCGCGCGCGGCGGGGTTACTGTCGGACGGCAAGCTCGTCGCCTTCCCCACTGAGACTGTGTACGGTCTCGGTGCAGATGCGCGCGATGGTGAAGCCGTTGCCAAAATCTACGCAGCCAAGGGTCGGCCCAGTTTCAATCCATTGATCGTTCATGTAGCGGATGCGGATGCTGCGCGAACTTTTGGGGTTTGGTCCGACACAGCACAGCGCCTTGCGGATGCATTTTGGCCCGGCCCTGTGTCACTTGTTTTGCCCCTGCGCAAACATGCAGGCTTGAGTGACTTGGTGACTGCGGGCTTGGAGAGCGTCGCCCTTCGCGTGCCGGCGGGACATCTTGCACAAGACCTACTGCATGCGTTTGGCGGTCCAATTGCAGCGCCTTCGGCCAATCCATCCGGGCGCATTAGTCCCACAACACCAGAGCACGTGTTTTCTGGTCTAGATGGCAAGATTGCGGCTGTTTTAGATGGAGGTGCCTGTGCGGTTGGGGTGGAGTCGACAATTGTTGGTCTAATTGATCATCCCACGCTTTTGCGCGCAGGAGGTGCTTCACGCGAGACCATTGAGGAACGCCTTGGCGTTGAACTTGCTACCCCTGTGAGCGGGGAAATTTCTGCGCCTGGTCAGCTCGCCTCTCACTACGCGCCTAGCGCGAGTGTACTATTGAATGTGGAAGACTGGCAGAACGGTGAGAAAACTTTGGGCTTCGGCAAGATGGCCTGTGACTTAAACCTGTCTGAAAGCGGTAATCTGATCGAAGCCGCCGCCAATCTGTTTGGCCATTTGCATCTGCTTGATGCGATGGAAGGCACGCGCATTGCGGTTGCGCCGATCCCTGAAACTGGCCTTGGTGCAGCGATCAATGATCGCCTGCGTCGCGCCGCTGCTCCGCGTTAATCCGCGAGAAGGCGTGCTGCAAACTCGCCTTGCAAATATGTGAAGTGCCCCCCTGACATCGTCGCTGCAATGCGCGCTGTTGCGATCTCTTCCACGACAATATCCGCGCGCAAACCTGTCGAAATGCTGCCGCGATCTGCAAGCCCTAAAACCCGTGCAGGTCCTGTGGACAACAGGCCCCACGCGGTTGGAAAGTCACACGCATCCTGCTTTACCAGCTTGCAGACAGATTGGCGCAAAGCCGGATAATGATAGTCGGACGCCAAAGCATCACAGAGTCCATCACGGATCAAATCCAGCGCGGACACATTGCCCGCATGGCTACCCCCGCGCATCACATTGGGTGCGCCTAGAATGATCTGCCCACCCGTGTCACGCGCCGCTTGCGCTGCTTCGCGCGTTTCTGGAAACTCGGAAATATGAGCGCCCATCGCTTGGAAATCCGCACGGCCTTCAGCGCTGCGATCATCGTGACTGCCAAGTAAACATCCTTTGGAATGCAGGCTCTTGGAAAATTCTGACAACGCAGCAGGAACTTCGGTGCGCCGCTCATGCAGCGCTTTCATCAAAGCCAAATGCGCCTCGGGGCTACGCCCGCTTTTCAACGCGGTCCCCGTCAAACGCGGTGGCTTGCGCCCCTCTTCCAGTCGTTTGTGTGGGATGTGATCGTTGAACACAGCATAACCGATGTCATGCGCTGTTATCATCTCCAGAATCTTTGGGTAGTCATCAATCATGTGTGTCTCAATGCGCAATTGGGCACGCATATCGGTCAGCTGCTCCCCTCGCGTGTGCTCCAAAGCATCAAGAAACTTGCTGGCAAATTCGGGCGATCGCAGCCCACCTTCCCAGCTATAAAACTGCGCCATAATGGCGGTCGAGATCCCGTTACTTGCAAGATCCGCCTCTGCAGAAGCTAATCCCGCATGCATATCCGTCATCGCACCGCGTCGCGGGGCTAAATGCCGCTCGAAACCATCACCGTGAATATCAACGATACCCGGAAGAATGCGAAACCCGAGCGCATTAACACGCCGTTTGCTCGCATGTTCAACGATAAGGCCACCGCCTAGTGATAGCGGCTCTTGTGTCAGCTCTGATCCCAAAAGAATTTCGCCGCGCTCCAGCGTCAGTTCAACGGGTTTCATCGCGATCTGCCAATTCTTGGATCGCCGTGGACACTACATCACGCCAATCGAGATCAGGGTCAAAAGCGCCGTTCTCAAGGAACAAAATGGCTTCCGCCATCACCCGAAAATTATTCATCATAAACGTATGGGTCACAGGTAATGTAATATGCGCTTTCATACCCTTGAGCTTCGTTGAGGCCACTGAAACCTTACCATCATCCGGCCCTTCAAGTATCGCCGAGAAAAACGGGTTAAGCGATTGATCTCCAGCGATAATACCAAGCTCAAAATCAGCCAAAGGCAGGCGATTTGGCAGACTGTCTGCCCCTGTCCCAAGCTGCATCCCAGCGGGGCCGTTGAACCAGCCAAACGCATCGAAATCACCCAACACATCTACAATCTCGCTGCCATTGTTTGGCGGGGCCAGCATAACGACCCGACCCAAGTTTTCCGGTCGATTGTCTTGCAACCATTCGCGCAGCAAAATGCCCCCCATAGAGTGGGTCACAAAATGAACTGTTTGGTCACCACATTCCTCCACCGCTTCTGGCAGGGTGATATCGACTAAAGTTTGCACTGTGGCTTTCGTTGACGGATAGCCTGGACGCACCGCGTCAAAGCCGCGTTCGCGCAGAACTTGTTCCATCAAGGCAAAGGAAGACTCCGTACGCGCGAGGCCATGTAACAGCACAACGCAGTCCGCTGCAGCGGAAATCGGGCAAAGTGCAAAGGCGAGCGCGTATCTGAACATCTTTCTTAGTTAGGGACTTTTGCATAAGGACTAAAGAGGTTTGTCACGATTGGCATGTCACCGCTTATGCCTTGCGCGCTTGTGCATAAATCGTCAGACCCACACCGCACAGCACGAACAATGTTGCGATCAAAAAGCGCAAGGACAGTGCTTCACCCAACAACACTGCCCCGCCAAGTGCTGCGATGACTGGCACGGTGAGTTGCGCAACTGATGCGGTCGGCATGCTGATCGATGGTAAAACCTTGTACCACAGTGCGTAGCCCATGCCGGATGTGACCGCACCAGAAAGAGTCGCGAGAGCTGCGCCGCGCCAGCTGATCGCGTCGGGTAAGATCAGCCAAACCAGAATGCCCACGGGTGCTGCAAGGATAAACGCCAAGCTGGTCGCGCCAATCGGATCCGTGCTGCGCGCGCCTGCAAGTGTGTAAAACGTCCAACCAAGCGCGGAGATCAACATCAAGCCCGCCCCCGTTTTATCGAGCACTGCGCTTTGATCAGGCCAGAGCAAATAGCATAGCCCTGCGAAGGCCAACGTGGCCCCAAGCCAACTAAGCGGCCCAATCTTCTGGCCCCGCATCAAAGTCACTGCAAAGGACATCACCTGCACACCGCCGAATAATATCAACGCGCCTGCGCCGGTTGGCAAAGTGATGTAGGCATAGGAAAAAGCAAGTGCGTAGAGAGTGAGCATGCTCGCGCTCCAGACCGCGTGTCGGTTCAATTTGGGGCGCGTGTCTTGTCTTATCCATATTAGCAATCCCAACAACAGCGCACCCGACAAAAGGCGGATGGCTGCGTAGCTTGCGGGTCCCGTGTCACCCGGCGAAAGCGCCAGCCGGTTCAGGATCGAGTTGAACGCAAAAGCCGTCATCGTCAACGCGACCAACCAAAACACCTTCATAACCCAATCACCTTCATATCCAAGACACGCCCAATGCCAGTAACGCAGATATTGCAAGCACCTTGAGTAAGCCAATATGCAGTCTTAACAGCAAAATTGCGGCTACAAGGCTCAACACTAAAGCGCGCCAATTCAAGGTAAAAAGATCAGGGACCCAACCATAGGTCGCGCGTTCAACATCTGCGAATATGACATTCAAAGCGAACCAGATCGAGAGGTTCGCGATCACTCCTACGACAGCCGCCGTGATCGCAGATAGCGCACCGCTCAGACGTGGCTGCGCAGAGATCCATGCAATGTAGGGCGCGCCCGCGAAAATCCACAAGAAGCACGGAATGAACGTTGCCCAGAGCGTGACACAGGCCGCAAGCACGGCCAAGCCGGTGCCACCCGTATTAGAACCTGCCAGAAACCCCACGAATTGGGTCACCAAGATCAGTGGGCCGGGTGTGGTTTCGGCTAGCCCAAGACCGTCGATCATCTCATCCGCACTGATCCAATTGAGATTTTGCACCACTTCTTGCCCCATAAAGGCCAAAACTGCATAGGCGCCGCCAAAGGTGACAGTCGCGAGTTTGGAAAAGAAGATCGCTAGCTGGAATAGGAAATCTTGACCTATGATGAAGCCCAGAAACAAGATCGGCCCCCACCAAATTGTGAGCCAGATCAGAATCGTCATCGCAGTTTGTGTAACCGGGACGCGGGGTGTCGAAACATGCGACGCTTTTGGTGTGGTCAGATACCCTATCAAAGCCGCCACGCCGATGACGGCCGGAAACGGCAAGGCAAAGACGAAGATGGCGATAAAACTCGCGATGGCTAAGGCCCAATGTAGACCTGACTTAAACGCCCGTTTCGCAACTTTGATGAGCGCTTCAAGAACGATCGCAAGTACTGCGGCCTTCACGCCCAAGAACAGTGTTTGCACGACGGGAACGTCGCCGTAAGCCACATAGATCGCGCCAAGGGCGAGGATCACCAGCGCGCCGGGCAACACGAACAAAAGTCCTGCGATAAGGCCACCCAAGGTGCCCCTCAAGCGCCAGCCTGAATAGGTTGCCAATTGCATCGCTTCTGGTCCGGGAAGTAACATGCAGAATGACAAACCCGACAAGAAATCCTGTTCACTCAGCCATTTCCGGCTGTCGACCAGTTCTTTGTGCATCAAGGCGATTTGCGCAGCTGGACCTCCGAATGACAGGCAGCCTATCTTGCCAAATGTGCGCACCAAATCTGATAGTGGAGTCATGCGGTGCCTCCATGCGCGGCCCAGTCGTGGGTCTCGCCCTGAGCATCTCGTGCCCACCGATAAAGCGCATCATAGAGCGGTATCGCTGCTTCTAATTGCTCAAGATCGTCGCGGTACATGCGCGATAGTCCAAGCGAAATGGCAAGTAGACCAGCTGCTTCGGGTGCCCTCGCTTGTGGTGTGCCTTCTGCCGCGCGAATGACAGCCGCCATCGCGCGCAACGCAGAATGATCGAGGCCAAAACATGCAAGCATCGCATCGAAACTACATGTATTGTTGTGATGACTTAGCTCAGCACCCTCCACGTCAAATGGGGTTGCATTGAACTTTTCTGCAACCGCTAGCACTTCGGACGGGGCCACAAACAAAAAACGGGCATCAGGATCAATGAAACGCCGGATCAACCACGGGCACGCTATGCGATCAACTTTGGGGCGGTGTCGTGTGACCCAAAGCCCGCCACGTGCGGGCAAGCGATCTGCGCTAAGCAGTGTCCCACCAAAGTCACGCCAACCGAAAATGCCGCCTTCCAATACCTCCGCGTACACGCCCTGTGTGCGTAACAGCGCCATTACCCCTTGCGACAGTTTCTTGCCCTTTTGGCAAATCACAACCGTTTTGCGTCCTTGCAGATTGGGCAGCAATTCTTCGATCTGCTTGAAAGGATGGCGAAACGACGTTGGGATAAGTCTGGGATCTTGCGCAAAGTCTTCATCGATACAAACATCAACAAGCGCAGGGGCATCAGGTGTTCCGATCAGCCGCGCAAGCTGCGCGCGCTTCATAGTATTAGGAGCGGTCATGTCGCGTCCTCCCATGGTTGGGGGTTAATTCAGGACGCGAAACTTTGGCCGGAGCCTCACGGGGTGTTCGCGAGCCCCTTAGCGGTCAAAATGTGAGAACCCTACGTGGATGTCAACTATGGGCTTCTTTGAACGAAACGAGACGGTTCTTGGACGCATCCCAAAGATCCAAACGCGCGCACCGTAGGCTTTGGCGTAGGGTCATGCGGCCGCAATGAACGAGCTCTTCGTTATCGCGCAGCACATCCGTAAGATGATAAAACGGGATGCGACTATAAAGGTGGTGCACGTGGTGGATACCGATGTTTGCGGTGAACCAGCGTAGAACAACGGGCAAATCATAGTGCGAACTGCCTTCGAGCGCGGCTTCGTGCAATTTCCAGTCTTCGGTATTCTTCCAGTGCGTTTCTTCGAACTGATGCTGCACATAAAACAGCCAAACCCCAACGGAGGCGGCCAAAAGAACAGTTGGGAGCGTGACAAAGACAAGGGCTTGCCAGCCACCAAAGAACACGATCAGAAATACCACAAACGCCATTGCGGCATTGGTTCCCATCGCAGAAATCCAATATTTCTTACCTTGCGACATCAGGCCAAGCGGTAAACGGTTCTGCAAGACGAACAAATAACTCGGCCCAAGACCAAACATAACGGCCGGATGACGATAAAGGCGATACATGAAACGCTTGAACGGTGCGCGCGCGTAATATTCTTCAACCGTCAACGTCATCACATCGCCAATGCCACGGTGATCAAGATCACCCGCGTGGCTATGATGGATCGAATGCGTGCGGCGCCAAACATCATAAGGGGTCAATGTGAACACGCCCAAGACCCGTCCAACCCAATCGCTCAAAGTGCGATTGTCGAAGAAAGAGCCGTGTCCACAATCGTGCTGAATGCAGAACATGCGCAACAGAAAACCACCGTTCAATAGGGCAATGAAAAAGGCAGCCGTATAGCTGAACGATGCCATGTAACAGGCCGCGGCCCAGAGAGCGACGAAAGGAATCACGCTCACACCAAGTTCATAGCTACTGCGCAATGTGTTTGGTTCGCGGTACTTAGCGAGGACGGAAACCCATTCGCGGGCTTCGCGTTGATTGTGAGTACGGGAATCGTTGGACATCTACGGCTCGTTGTTCGGTTTGTTTCCATTGCGATAAAGCGAATATATGTGTTTAGCAAACAAGCATTTGTGCGCTTGCGTAAACTTGACGCGATTTATGGTGTAATTCGAAGACATTTCCAGTTTGTGACCAGCGATGAAGCAATTTGAGTTCATTTTTTTGGTCAAGCACCCAAACGAAAAGAGGCCGCCCGAAGGCGACCCCCTAATTAGTCTCCGGTATGGAGGCTGATCTAGTAATTCAACATAAGTTGAATGTGCTTACATCATGCCACCCATGCCGCCCATGCCGCCCATGTCAGGCATGCCGCCACCAGCGCCGCCGCCGGCTTTCTCAGGCTTATCCGCAACCATTGCTTCGGTTGTGATCAGCAAGGAACCGACAGATGCCGCGTCCTGAAGGGCTGTACGGCAGACCTTCGCAGGGTCGATAACGCCGAAGGAGAACATGTCGCCATACTCTTCTGTCTGTGCGTTAAAGCCGAAGGATACGTCGTCGCTCTCACGGATTTTGCCAGCAACAACTGCACCGTCAACGCCAGCGTTCTCAGCGATCTGGCGCAAAGGCGCTTCGATTGCTTTACGAACGATGTTGATACCAACAGTTTGATCGTTGTTTGCGCCTTCAAGACCGGCAAGTACCTTGCCTGCCTGAACCAGAGCAACACCACCACCAACAACAACACCTTCTTGAACCGCAGCGCGGGTCGCGTTCAGTGCATCGTCAACGCGGTCTTTACGCTCTTTGACTTCAACTTCGGACATGCCACCAACACGGATAACCGCAACGCCGCCTGCAAGTTTCGCAACACGCTCTTGCAGCTTTTCACGGTCATAATCAGACGCTGTCTCGTCGATCTGGCCACGGATCTGAGCAACACGTGCTTCGATCTCTGCCTTTTCGCCGTTGCCGTCAACGATTGTTGTCTCGTCTTTAGTGATCTGGATTTTCTTGGCAGTACCAAGCATGTCCATTGTCACGTTCTCGAGCTTCATGCCGAGATCTTCAGAGATAACCTGACCGCCCGTAAGGATCGCGATGTCCTGAAGCATTGCTTTGCGGCGATCGCCGAAACCAGGTGCTTTAACCGCTGCGATTTTCAGACCGCCGCGCAGTTTGTTCACAACGAGAGTTGCAAGCGCTTCGCCTTCAACGTCCTCTGCAATGATCAAAAGTGGCTTCTGGGACTGAATCACAGATTCCAAAAGCGGAACCATTGCTTGCAAAGAAGAGAGCTTCTTCTCGTGCAGCAAGATCATGCAGTCTTCGAGTTCTGCCGTCATCTTATCCGGGTTTGTCACGAAGTAAGGGGAGAGGTAGCCGCGGTCGAACTGCATGCCTTCAACAACGTCTGTCTCTGTCTCGAGGCCTTTGTTCTCTTCAACAGTGATAACGCCTTCGTTGCCGACTTTCTGCATCGCGTCTGCGATCTGACGACCGATTTCCGCTTCGCCGTTTGCAGAGATTGTACCAACTTGAGCAACTTCATCGGAATCAGATACTGGACGGGACGCTGTTTTGATCGCTTCAACAACTTTCGCTGTCGCCAGATCGATACCGCGCTTGAGGTCCATTGGGTTCATGCCAGCCGCAACGGATTTCAGGCCTTCGCGAACAATCGCTTGTGCCAGAACTGTTGCAGTTGTTGTGCCGTCGCCCGCTTCGTCGTTCGTGCGCGACGCAACTTCTTTGACCATCTGTGCGCCCATGTTCTCGAACTTGTCCTCAAGCTCGATCTCTTTTGCGACAGACACACCGTCTTTCGTAATGCGCGGTGCGCCGAAAGATTTGTCGAGAAGAACGTTACGACCCTTTGGGCCGAGCGTTACCTTAACAGCATCCGCAAGAATGTTGACGCCATTCAGCATCTTTGTCCGTGCGTCTGTGTCGAATTTTACTTCTTTAGCAGCCATTATGAATGCTCCACTTTAAATTAGATTGTAGGAATGAACAGGAAGGTCGTCTTAGGAAAGAATTCCCAGAACGTCGCTTTCTTTCATCATCAACAGCTCTTCGCCGTCAACCGACACTTCTGTGCCGGACCATTTGCCGAACAACACGCGGTCGCCGTCTTTGACTGCCATTTCGATCAGCTCACCGCTGTCTTTGCGAGCGCCGTCGCCAGATGCAACGATAACGCCCTCAGCAGGCTTTTCTTTTGCGCTATCAGGGATAATCAATCCGCCAGCAGTTTTCTCTTCGCCTTCTGTACGACGAACCAACACGCGATCGTGAAGTGGTTTCAATGCCATCTTTGCAGCTCCTTAAGCTCAAATGGTTACAATTTCGTCCCCAAGCCCTGAGGCTTTTCGCGGGGCATTAGCACTCATAGGGGTCGAGTGCTAACGGTGCATAGTTAGGAATGCTTTTGGAATGAGTCAACAGCCCTGCGAAAAACTTTCATCAGTTTTTTGGGCGGGGTTTACCAGCGCCTTACTTAAAAGGTTTAGGCGCTGGCAAATAGGTCAGGATTTACGCTTATTTGGCAAGATGAAGCAGGGCGTGGCTCTACGCTGCTAGGCCGCGCCCTTTGAGAAGTGCATCAACGCCCGGCATGCGCCCGCGAAACGCCAGATAAAGCGCGCCCGCGTCCTTTGATCCGCCTGAACTAAGCACAGTATCCGCCAAGCGTTTCGCAGTTTCGGGATCAAATGGATCGCCAGCCTCTTCAAATGCTTCAAACGCATCCGCATCCATCACTTCAGACCACATGTAGCTATAGTAGCCACTGGAATACCCATCACCTGCGAAAACATGCGCGAATTGCGGTGTCGCGTGGCGCATGCCGATTGCGTGGGGCATGCCGATCTCTGCAAGCACTTCCGCCTGTTTCTGCATCGGATCTGCAGTTGCATCCCCCTCGTGAAACGCAAGATCCACAAGCGCAGAGGCCACATATTCCACCGTTGAAAACCCCATGTCGTAGGTGGCCGCGCCCAAGACTTTATCAAGCAAATCTTGCGGCATCGCCTCACCCGTCTCCGCATGGGTCGCAAATTCCGCCAAAACTTCGGGAACATCGAGCCAATGTTCATAAAGCTGGCTGGGTAGTTCGACGAAATCGCGCGCAACGGATGTACCCGATACGCTTTCATACTCCACATCAGAGAGCATTTGATGCAGCGCATGGCCAAATTCATGGAACAATGTGCGCGCGTCATCGTAGCTTAAAAGCGCCGGTTTGCTTGCTGAGGGTTTCGCAAAGTTACACACATTGATCACGATTGGGGCTTGAACCTTGGGCTTGCGCGCTTGCCCACGCATTGCAGAGCACCACGCGCCGGATCGTTTGGATCCACGCGCGAAGTAGTCCCCGATGAAGACCGCAACATGTTCGCCGTCGCGCAAAACTTCCCATACGCGGCAATCTTCATGATAGAGCGGCAAGTCGAGCGGTTTGAACTCCAACCCGAATAAGCGGGTGGCGCAGGAAAAGCTGGCGTCGATCATGCGGTCCAGTTGGAAGTAGGGTTTGAGAACCGCTTCATCCAGATCATGTTCTACCTTGCGACGCTGTTCAGAATAGTAGCGCCAATCCCAAGGCTCTAGAGGTCCGTCAATTCCATCCGCATGCAGCATTTTTTCTAGAATGTCAGCGTCTTTGCCCGCTTGCGCCTTTGCGGGCTCCCACACTTGCATCAACAAATCGCGCACAGCAACAGGCTTACCCGCCATCTCCGTTTCCAACTTATAATGCGCAAAATCAGGATACCCGAGCAGGTGCGCACGGGTTTCGCGCAGCTTCAAGGTTTCGCCCGCAATGCCACGATTGTCCGTGTCGCCACCGTTCGCACCACGCGCGGCCCACGCTGCATAGGCGTTCTTGCGCAAATCGCGACGTGGGCTGAATTGCAGGAACGGTACGATTATCGAGCGCGAAAGCGTCACGACAGGGCCGCCCGTGCCCTTTTCATCGCCCGCCGCTCGTGCCGCGTCTTGGACAAAATCAGGCAGCTCCGCCAAAGCCTCATCCGACAAAGGCATGACCCAATCAGATTCATCTTTGAGCAGGTTTTGCACGAACTGCGTGCCAAGCGTGGCAAGACGCGACTTCACCTCTTTCATTAAATCTGCTTGCTCTCCAGCAAGTGCCGCGCCAGAGCGCACAAACCCGCGATGGGTGAGCATCAGAACGCGAGCCTGCTCTGGTGACAAGTCAAGCGTGTCACGGACGTTCCACAGGGTTTCGATCCGTTTGAACAGCGCCTCATTTGCGGAGATCGCAGAACTATGTGCGGATAATTTGGGGGAAAAATCGCGCTGTAGTTCCTGCCGCTTAGGTGTGCTGTCCGCCCCAGCGAGCGAGTAGAAAACCGACAGGACCTTATCTAGTGCTTCGCCCGCGCCTTCCATCGCTTCAATCGTATTCTCAAACGTTGGCGCGTCTAGACTGTCCGCGATCGCGTCGATTTCGGCCATATGGGCGCTCAATGCCTCATCCAAAGCGGGGGCGAAATGCTCATCCTCAATCTCTGCGAAGGGCGCAATTTGAAAGGGGGTGGTCCATGCTTGTAGCAACGGATTTGTCATGAAAGTCTCCTTTGAGCACAAGGTAGGGTCGCGCTTGGTTGGTTTCTAGTGCGCGCGTGTTTCACCCGCAGGTCGGACAATCTTCACGACGTTTGAGCGTTAACTTACGCGTTTCACCGAAAAGGCCATCGTAGATTAGCATCTCATCACGCAGCACATGCCCCGCGCCTGTGATCAGCTTGATCGCTTCTTGCGCCATCATCGCACCGATCACACCTGGAAGAGGTCCAATCACGCCCGCTTCTGAACATGCAGGGGCCAGCTCCGACGCAGGGGCGCTTGGGAAAATACATTGATAACAGGGAGTCCCATTCGCGGGATCAAAGACGCTGAGCTGTCCTTCCCACTGGCTCAAAGCGCCAGAAATCAGCGGCTTGCCCAGCGCATTTGCGGTTTCATTCACCAAATATCGCGTTTCGAAGTTATCGCAGCCATCCAATATCAGATCATATTCTGCAAATAATTCGGGCGCGATATCGCCAGTAAGGCGACGATGATACGGGCGCACCTCGATATGAGGATTTTGCGCATGCATGGCATTCTGCGCAGAGAACACTTTAGGCACGCCAATATCTTCATCACGATGGATGATCTGACGCTGGAGGTTCGCGTTTTCTACGATATCGTCATCAATGACGCCGATGGTGCCGACCCCTGCCGCTGCCAGATATTGCAGGACCGGCGCACCCAGCCCGCCTGCCCCGATGACCAGCACTTTCGCATGTTTCAGTTTCCTTTGCCCCGGCCCGCCAATTTCACGTAACACAATGTGGCGTGCATAACGATCGAGCTCCGTTGCTGAAAACGTCCCTCTGTTTGGTAGTACCTTGTTATCAGCTTTCGTCGCGACGCGCGCGCGGAGACGGTGCAAAAATGTGCGGTATACAAAGATCAAAGCCGCAAAGCCTGCGAGCAACGCATAAGGCTCCCATACGCCACCGAACGCATTGTGCAATCCGTGGTCTTCAGGAAAGATGAAAAGCATACCGACTACAGCAAGTAACAAGACGCCAATAAGGCTCCAACGCTGCGCTTTTGGCACTTTCATCACTGCACCCAAGCCATAAATTCCGCAGGCGATCAGGAAAAACAATGCCATCAGCCGCGACCTGTGGAGCCGAAACCGCCCTCCCCCCGAACAGTTTCGCTGAGCTGTTCGACGAGTTCGAAATCAGCGCGCACAACAGGGGCAACGATCATCTGCGCGATGCGGTCGCCATGGGCAATCGTGAATGACTCTTGTCCTGCGTTCAGCACGATCACCCCCAAAGCCCCGCGATAGTCGCTATCAACCGTGCCCGGGGCATTGGGAAGCGTAATTCCATGCTTTAGGGCCAATCCCGAGCGGGGACGAATTTGCATTTCAAAGCCCTCAGGAATCGCAAGGCGTAGGCCCGTCGGCACTAAAGCGCGTGCGCCTGCGGCCAATACCAACTCCCTGCAATCAGGAAAATTTGCCCGCAAATCAGCGCCTGCTGCACCTGCACTGGCATAGGACGGAAGGCCCAAAGATTGATCCGCGCCCGCATCCCACATCATTTCAATGCGCATCGCTGCCCCCCTTTATCTTGCTAAATAAACTCAAATCCCGCTTTCTCAATCCGCCAACGCCTCGGCCATTTTAAGCGCCAAACGCTCCGCAACCTCATTTTTTCCCATCCGTGGCCAATCCTCTGAACCATCTGCTGAAATCAACACCACGTCATTCTCGTTCCCACCCATGATGCCCGTTTCCGGCGACACATCATTGGCGACAATCCAGTCACAGCCCTTGCGTCTACGCTTGGCTGTTGCATTCGCGATCACATCATCGGTTTCCGCCGCGAACCCCACGATCAAGGCAGGACGTCCGTCTTTCAGCTGGCTCACTTGCGCAAGAATGTCGGGGTTTTCCGCAAACTCGAGCACGGGCATCTTGCCGTTTTTCTTCTTAATCTTGGAGCTGCTCTCAGTTGCGACGCGCCAATCGGCAACCGCAGCAGCAAAAACGCCCGCGTCAAAGGGCAACGCGGCCTCGACCGCTGCTTGCATTTGTACAGCACTTTGAACTTTGATCACCTCAACACCCTCTGGTGGCGCAACGTCCACAGGTCCCGTCACGAACACTACCTCAGCGCCAAGTCCCGCCAAGGCGACACCAATCGCTGTGCCTTGCGCGCCGGAAGAGCGGTTAGCGATATAGCGTACAGGATCAATAGGTTCATGGGTTGGCCCTGAGGTTACAAGAATGCGTTTACCTTTCAACGGACCGTCGCCGAGGGCACTGTCTATGGCTGCGACGATCTCCAAAGGCTCAGCCATGCGACCGGGGCCGTATTCACCGCAGGCCATATCGCCCTCGTTTGGGCCAACAAAGGCCACGCCATCCGCTTTTAAGACAGTCACGTTGCGCTGCGTCGCGGGGTGATCCCACATTCGAACGTTCATTGACGGTGCAACAAGCACCGGCGTATCCGTCGCCAATAGTAAGGTTGAGGCCAGATCATCCGCGCGCCCTTGCGCCATCTTCGCCATCAAATCCGCTGTGCACGGGGCAACCACCAGCAAATCAGCGGAGCGTGACAATTGAATGTGGCCCATTTCAGCTTCTTTGGTGAGGTCGAACAAATCGCTGTGCACTTCTGTACCCGCCAAAGCCGATACGGATAGTGGCGTGACAAATTCTCCGCCCGCGCGCGTTAATACTGGCGTCACCGTCGCACCACGTTCGCGCAGCTTGCGGATAAGATCGAGCGATTTATACGCTGCGATACCGCCACCAATGATCAGAAGAATGTGTTTCGAAGTCAGCATGCGCGCGCCTTATTAGCTATCATGTCTTAAGCTAAGCGGCGCACGCGGATCCTTCAAGCACTGAGCGCTTACATGAGGAAAGCGTGTACTTCGCTGCTGTTTGCTTCGAGCGTTTTACGCATTTTTTGAAACGCTGCTGCTTCGAGCTGGCGAATCCGCTCTTTCGAGAGGCCCAGCTCATTGCCCAGACTTTCAAGCGTGCGAGGCTCATCAAGCAATTTGCGCTCCCGCACAATAAAACGTTCGCGCTCGTTGAGCGCGTTCATCGCTCCAAGCAACCATTCGCGCATTTGCGCTGTGTCATGATTGTTTTCGACAATCTCTTCGGCCTGTGCGCCGTCATCTTCCAGCGCATCAATCCACTCGCGTCCCTCATCTTCGGCCGATTGCGTCGCGTTGAGCGAAAAATCAGAGCCGGACAAACGACCATGCATCATCTCTACATCGTTCAAAGGTACGCCGATCTCAGTAGAAATCATCTGATGCAGCTGATGGCGATCCAGTGCTTCACCACGCTGTTGTGCTTCACGTTCAAGGCGGGCTTGCACACGGCGCATATTGAAAAAAAGAGATTTCTGCGACGACGTAGACCCCGTGCGTACCATCGACCAGTTGCGCATCACATGATCTTGGATCGATGCTTTGATCCACCAAACCGCATATGTTGAAAAGCGCACGCCGCGGTCAGGATCAAACTTGTCAGCGGCTTTCATCAGGCCCAGACCTGCCTCTTGGATCAAATCATTCATCGGCGCGCCGTAGCGGCGGAACTTGGAGGCCATAGAAATGGCCAAGCGCATATAGGCATTGATCAAACGGTGAAGCGATGCTTCGCACCGCTCATCTCGCCAAGCGTATGCGAGCTTCAACTCTGTTTCAGCGTCCAGCATTTCAGCTTTCATTGCTCTGCGTGAAAACCGTGCGTCTCCTGCGTTGTCCAGCGCCATCGTAAATCTCCCTAGAGTTAGTTTGAACCCGGTTGGTTTTGACTTTGTGTTAGTTTAAGTACGCACAAAGGAATAAAACGGATCACTTGGAGTGTGAAAAATGTCTGGAACACTTTCTCTAGTGATCGGCGGTGCCGCTTCGGGCAAATCCGCGTTTGCTGAAAATCTCATCTTACAAAGCCAAAAGACACGCATCTACATAGCCACGGCCCGCGTGCTTGATGGTGAGATGGGTGAAAAGGTTCAGCTTCACAAAGATATGCGCGGGGATGGCTGGGATACGTTTGAAGCACCTCTCGCACCGGAAACGGTTTTGCACGATCGCTCCGCAAACGAAGCGGTTCTTTTAGACTGTGCAACGATGTGGCTGATGAATCATCTGATGGATGAAACAGATAGAGACCTCGCTGAGGGAAATTTGCTGGATGCGCTTATCAGCTCTGAAGCGGAGTGTGTTGTGGTTACAAACGAACTTGGCCTTGGCATCGTACCAGCTGATCCACTTTCGCGCGCCTTCCGGCAAGCGCAGGGGGAATTGAACCAACGGCTCGCCGCGCGTGCTGATCGGGTGATTAACATTGTGGCTGGCTTACCTAACGTCCTCAAAGGCACCCTCTGAATGCAACGATTATTTCTTGTACGGCACGGTCCGACCCACGCCAGGGGGATGATTGGATGGACTGATCTGACCGCCGATTTATCTGATACGGATGCGCTTGCACGGTTGAACACATATCTCCCTAACAACGCGCGTGTGGTCTCGTCCGATCTGATCCGAACCGTCGAAACGGCTCATATGATCACAGGAACCCGCCCACGCTTGCCCCATCAAATTGCCTTGCGCGAAATGCATTTTGGCGACTGGGAAAACCTCAGTTTCAATGAGGTATCAGCGCATGACGCAGACCATGTGCGCAGGTTCTACGAACAACCCGGCGACACCGCTCCACCCAATGGCGAAAGCTGGAATGAGTTTCGCGCGCGCGTATCGCCTATGATTGACGTGCTCTTATCCGATGCCCCTTCCGATCTAATCGTCGTGTGTCATTTCGGTGTTGTGCTGAGCCAATTGCAACGCGCAACCGGCCTGAGCAGTTATGACACATTCGCCCAACACATCGACAACCTCTCAGTCACAGAGATCCGAATCGAGGACGATGCCTGGACGAGCGGAGTGATCAATCACTGTCCGTGATAACGCTTGTTTAAGCGCGCTTGCCTTCAATCGCTTGCCAGATCTTTTCTGCGATATTGATCCCGTCAAAGCGTTCCAACTCTTGAATGCCTGTTGGGGATGTCACGTTAATCTCTGTCAAATAGTCACCGATCACATCAATACCGACAAAGACTTGACCCTTTTCTTTCAAAAGCGGGCCGATGCGGGTACAAATCTCCAGATCCCGATCGCTTAACCCAATCTTTTCAGGCCGCCCACCCACATGCATGTTGGAGCGCGTTTCACCTTTGGCAGGCACCCGATTGATCGCCCCGACAGGTTCTCCATCCACAAGAATCACACGTTTATCACCATTGGAAACATCGGGTAGGAATTTTTGCACAATCAAAGGCTCGCGATTAAAACCTGTGAAGAGTTCATGCAGTGATGTCAGGTTTCTATCGTTCGCATCAAGACGGAAAACCCCCGCACCCCCATTGCCATAGAGCGGTTTAAGAATGACGTCCTTGTGTTTGACCTTGAACACTTTGATCGTATCAAGATCACGTGCGATTGTTGTTGGTGGCGTAAGGTCGGGGAAATCAAGAACAAGCAGTTTTTCAGGATAATTCCGCACCCAAAATGGATCATTCACAACCAAAGTTTCTGGATGAATACGATCCAGAATATGTGTCGTTGTAATATAATTCATGTCAAACGGCGGATCTTGGCGCAGCCAGACCACGTCCATCTCGGCGAGATCAATCTCGCGTTCTTGACCCAGATGCACATGATCGCCTTGGATGCGCTGTACCGTAAAATCATGTCCACGCGCAGTGACGCGGCCCTCTTGGTAGGCGAGTTTGTCCGGTGCGTAATAAAAAAGCTCGTGCCCGCGCGATTGCGCTTCTTCAGCCAAACGGAATGAGCTGTCACCATCGATGTTCACATGCTCGATCGGATCCATTTGAAATGCAATTTTCATGTCTGCGCCTTCGTAGATTTTTCTTCTTACATGGCGCAGCGCCCATTGCTGTGCAATGGGTTTGGCTCAGAAAGCGCCAATCGTGTTTTCAAGAGTCTGAATTTCGCCACGTCCATTCACTAATGCTGAATCCACACGCATCGGTGTCAGCGACACTTTCGTGTTGTGTTCCTAAATATTCTTCTGCGGCAAGACAGATCTGTTTTTGTTGACGAGATGAAATGCGCCGTGACGCAACCGAAAAATTCTGTGCTGTTTTAATTTCAACGAAATCTATGCCTGCCCCATCAGAAAAAATAAGATCAACCTCATCAGCTTTTCCACGCCAGCGCCGTGCAGCGAACCGGTTTCCGCGACGGGCATAATCTGCCACCGCCTGATTTTCAGCATATGCACCTGAAAGATACGCAATCTTACCCGTCATCTGCTTATTCATTATCCCGATCCAATCCTAGCGCCAATTGATAGACTTTGCGACGTGGCAACCCATGTGCGCCCGCCACGACATCCGAGGCATCGCGCACGGTCATCCGGCTTAATGCATCTCTCAGGTCTGCTGCTAGATCGGAGGGGTTAACGGTTGATTGACCCGCGCGATCAATAACCACAACAATTTCGCCTTTAACCGGTTTTTCCTTCATTCCAACAGCCAATTCTCTCAAAGTTCCACGCCTGATTTCTTCGAACTTTTTGGTCAGTTCACGACAAACGGCGGCCTTTCGGTCACCAAGCACGCTTTGGCAATCAAGCAACATCGCCCCAATTCGTTTGGGCGATTCGTAGAAAACCAAAGTCGCAGGCACCTCGCGGAGGGTTTCAATTGCGGAAATTCGCGCAGATTTCGAGTTGGGCAGAAAACCCGCAAACAAAAATTTATCCGTTGGCAAACCTGCAAGCGTAAGCGCAGTTGCAATCGCCGTAGGACCAGGCGCAGAGGTAACTAGATACCCAGCCGTCGCAGCCTCAATCGATAAATCATATCCAGGGTCTGCAATCAGCGGTGTTCCTGCTTCGCTCGCGTAGGCGACAGAGCGCCCTTCAGCCAAGTATTGCATCAGTCTGGGGCGTGCGCGAGCGCCGTTGTGATCGTGATAGGACATGAGCGGACGGTCCCCTAAAGCAATACCGTGGATATCCATCAAACGTCGCATCGAACGCGTGTCTTCAGCCGTTAAAACATCTGCTGACGCAAGTATATCCAAGGCGCGCAAAGTAATGTCGCGCGCCGTCCCGATAGGCGTTGCGACAAAGTACAATCCGCCCTCCAATTTTACTGTCTTTGCATTCACCTCTGGACCCGCCTTTCCTTACGTTTATGATGCACCTCGAATTTGCGGCGCAGAAACGCGACCGTCTATCAGGGGGTAAGTCTCTATGTTTGCTTTTTTGGCTTCGGCCCGCAAGGCGCTGCCGAGCGGTGTTGTTCTATCCGGTGCATTGGCGCTGGCTGCATGTCAACCAATCTCAATCAGCGGGGGAACCTCTGGCGGAGGCCCAACAATTGACACGTCTGTTCCGGTTCCGGTCGCTTTGCTCGTTCCAAAATCAAGCGAAAGTGCGGGCGCAGTTGCCGCCTCTCTTGAGAACGCCGCGCGCTTGGCGATTGCTGATCTCACCAGCGTTAAGATTGATCTGCGTATCTACGACACAGGTGGCTCCACCGAACAAGCAGCAGCACTTGCCCAAAAAGCCGTAGCAGAGGGTGCGCAAATTATCCTCGGGCCTTTGTTCGCAGATGCCGCAAACGCCGCAGGTAATGCTGTCGCCGGTCAAAACATCAATGTCTTGAGCTTCTCCAACAACGCCTCGATCGCAGGTGGCAATGTGTTTGTGCTTGGCCCAACGTTTGAGAACACCGCCGATCGCATTATGAGTTTCGCAAAGCGTCAGGGTAAAACCAAGGTTCTGATTGCGCATCCCAACAATGTTGAAGGCCAATTTGGTCGCAACGCTGTGCAACAAGCAGCTTCGCGTAATGGCATTGCAGTTGCCTCTATAAACGGGTTCGAGTTTAGCCAACCCGGCGTCGTGGCCGTCGTGCCGCAGATCAAGGCCGCAATGGACAGCACAGGCGCGGACACATTGGTCCTTACGTCAAACTCTGCCGATGCTTTGCCGTTGCTCGCGCAAATGTTGCCAGAGGCCGGGGTGAGTCCGTCGAACGTGCAATATGCGGGCCTCGCACGGTGGGATGTTCCAGCGCAAACTTTGGAATTACCGGGCTTGCAGAACGGTTGGTTCGCGATGCCCGACCAAGGCATGATCCAGAATTTCCAAACCCGCTACACGCAAGCTTACGGAACAGCACCGCACCAATTGGCAGGCCTCGCCTATGACGGGATTGCAGCGATTGGCGCACTTGTCGAAGCTGGCAATAAGAAAGCGCTTACCACTGGTGCCCTGACACAAGGTGCTGGTTTCCAAGGTGTCGCAGGTGCCTTCCGCTTGCGTCCGAACGGTACAAATGAGCGCGCATTGTCCGTGGCAATGGTGCGCGACAAACAGGTCGTGATCATAGACCCCGCACCGATAAAGTTCTCTGGTGCGGGATTCTAAGTGTCCCATGCACCTGATCCTTCCTGCGCCCGAAAACCTTATTCTTCCGGCGCAGGATATATTTGATCAAACCGCACTGTTGGCCACGATTGAAACCGATCTCAAAGATCTTCGCAGCGCGATGGATATTCGCAAAGCTGTGGTCGGCCACCTGAATGCGGCCCGTGATACTGGCATGGCTCTGATTGCTGATGAACTGCGCGCTTCACCGCTTGCGGCGCGCCCAATGACACGGTCCTATACCTATCTCACGGATTGCTTGGTGAACGTCGCATTCACTGTAGCAACCCAAATTTTACATCCGCTGCCTAATCCAACTGAGCAAGAACGTATCGCCATCATTGCCGTCGGCGGCTACGGACGCGGTGAAATGGCACCGCAATCAGACGTCGATTTGTTGGTTATCACGCCCTACAAAGTCACCCCTTGGGCCGAGAGTGTGATTGAATCCATGCTCTACATCCTTTGGGATTTGCGCTTGAAAGTCGGGCATGCTAGCCGCACAATCAAAGACTGCGTGCGTCTCGGAACAGAAGATTTCACCGTCCGCACAGCCATGTTGGAACATCGCTATCTGATTGGCGATGCTGTTCTTGCCAAAGAGCTGGAAAATCGCCTTTGGGAGGATCTTTTCACGGGTTCTTCACGCGAATTCATCGAAGCTAAGCTCGAAGAACGCGAAATCCGTCACAACAAACAAGGCGGGCAGCGCTATATCGTTGAGCCGAATGTAAAAGAGGGCAAGGGCGGTTTGCGCGATCTGCAATCACTGTTCTGGATCGCGAAATATGTGCACGGTGTGCAAGATGTGGCAGATCTCGTCTCCGTGGGCGTTTTTACAGATGACGATATCAAGGCATTTGATGAGGCCGAAAGCTTTCTTTGGGCCGTGCGGGGCCATTTGCATTTGATCGCACGTCGCCCGATGGAACAACTAACCTTTGATCTGCAAGTCGAAGTCGCCGCACAAATGGGCTACGCGGATTCGCACGGTAGGCGTGCTGTCGAAATTTTCATGCAAGACTTCTTTCGCCATGCGACATCCGTTGGCGATCTGACCCGCATTTTCCTCACTAAACTTGAAGCGATGCATGCCAAAAGCGAACCCTTGCTTGAGCGTATTTTCCGTCGCAGGCCTAAACTGAAGTCAGGCTATATCGTCGTACATGGTCGTTTATCACTGACTAATCCAGACACTTTTCTCAGCGACAAACTGAATATTCTGCGCCTTTTTGAGGAGGGTTTGCGCACGGGTATGCTGATCCATCCGGATGCGATGCTGTTGGTGAAAGCGAACCTGCATCTAATCGACGATGCAATGCGCAACGATCCAGAAGCGCGGCGGATCTTTCTTGATCTGATGCTGAAACACGGCAACCCCGAACGCTCATTGCGTCGAATGAACGAGCTTGGGGTGTTGGGCGCGTTCATCCCCGAATTCGAAGTCATTGTCGCAATGATGCAGTTCAATATGTATCACCACTACACAGTCGATGAGCACACGATCCAATGCATTCGCAATCTGTTTGAGATTGAACAAGGCGATCTTGAGGAAGAGCTTCCGATTTCCACGGAAATTCTGACCAAAGATATAAATCGCAAGGTCCTTTATGTCGCCATGCTCCTGCATGATATCGGCAAAGGTCGCCAGGAAGATCACTCAATCTTGGGCGCGCAGATAGCGCGTAAGGTCGCGCCGCGCTTAGGTCTGAGCAAGAGCGAAACCGAAACGGTCGAATGGTTGGTGCGCTACCACCTGCTGATGTCGGATATGGCGCAGAAACGCGACATCGCCGATCCGCGCACGGTGCGCGACTTTGCAAAAGCCGTTAAAGATGTGCGGCGGTTGGACTTGCTCACCGTGCTCACGGTCTGTGACATTCGCGGTGTTGGCCCAGACACTTGGAACAATTGGAAAGCGGTGCTGATCCGCGCGCTCTATCGTCAGACGCGGCACGCCTTAGAGAATGGCCTTGAAGCACTGAACCGTGAACAACGAGGCACTGACGCAAAACGCGCGCTGCGCGAAGCGCTGGCGGATTGGCCGAAGAAAGATATCAAGGCAGAAACATCACGGCACTACCCGCCCTATTGGCAAGGCTTTCACATCACCGCACATGTCATTTTCGCCAAGCTTTTGCGTGATATCGAAGACGACAAGATCGCGATTGATATTCACCCAGATGAGGATCGCGATGCCACGCGCGTCTGCTTTGCTTTGGCAGATCATCCTGGCATCTTCTCACGTCTTTCCGGTGCCTTGGCGCTTGTTGGTGCGAACGTTGTTGATGCGCGCACGTTTACGTCAAACGATGGCTACGCGACAGCAGCCTTCTGGATTCAAGATGGCGATGATGGTCCCTATGAGAAGGCGCGCATTCCGCGGCTTCGGAAAATGATCGAGAAAACGCTCAGCGGTGAAGTCGTCGCCGCCGAGGCCATAAGAGATCGCGATAAAATCAAAAAGCGCGAGCGCGCGTTTCGCGTGCCTACGCATATCACGTTTGATAACGAAGGCTCTGAAATCTATACGATTATCGAGGTCGATACCCGGGATCGCCCTGGTCTACTGCATGATTTGACCCGCTGCTTGGCAAACATGAACGTCTACATTTCCTCCGCCGTGATCGCGACTTACGGTGAACAGGTTGTGGATACGTTTTATGTGAAAGATATGTTTGGTTTGAAGTATCACGCGGCAAGCAAGCAGAGAACTTTGGAAAAGAAAATGCGCGAAGCAATTTCAAAAGGCGCGGAACGGGCGAAAACCGCATGAGCAAAAATCGAATAATCGCGGGTGTCTTTACGGTTGGGGTATGGACCCTTTTAAGCCGCGTGATGGGGTTTGTACGCGACGCGTTAATCCTATCTTACCTTGGCACAGGTCCCGCGTATCAAGCATTCGTCGTCGCCTTCCGCCTCCCCAACATGTTTCGGCGTTTCTTTGCAGAAGGCGCGTTCAACCTCGCGTTTGTGCCCATGTTCGCAAAGCGATTGGAAGCGGATGATCAGCCTAACGCCTTCGCCAATGAGGCGTTCTCTGGCCTTGCGAGCGTTTTGATCGCCCTCACGATCATCGCACAGATCTCTATGCCCTGGCTTGTTTACGCTTTGGCAAGCGGCTTCGCGGGCACCGAAACCTTCGAACTCTCTGTGATCTTTGGGCGTATCGCGTTTCCCTATATATTATTTATCTCGCTTGCAGCACTGGCCTCTGGTGTTCTTAATGCAGCGGGCCGCTTTGCCGCCGCAGCGGCTGCGCCTGTTTTGCTGAATGTCCTGTTGGTCAGCGCAATCCTATGCGCCGCCTATGCTGGCTTTGATGTTGCGTTTGCTTTGATCTGGATGATCCCGTTAGCGGGGTTCGCACAACTGATGCTGGTTTGGAACACTGCGCGCCGCGCTGGGATAACGCTGCGCCTGCAACGCCCGCGCTTTACGCCAGATATGAAGCACCTCGTGAAAATCGCCGTACCTGCGGCCATGGCGGGCGGTGTGATGCAGATCAATCTCCTCGTGGGCCAGCAAGTCGCTAGCTATTTTGATCGCGCTGTCGGGTGGCTGTTTGTCGCAGATCGCCTGTATCAACTGCCTTTAGGTGTGGTCGGCATCGCTGTCGGCATTGTCTTATTGCCCGACCTGTCACGCCGCCTTCAAGCGGGGGATGAAGCCGGTGTGAAAGACGCGTTTTCGCGCGCTACAGAAATCTCGCTCGCTTTGACCATCCCTGCCTCTGTCGCGCTGATGGTGATCGCCTTGCCGCTTGTTTCTGTTTTGTTTGAGCGAGGCGCTTTGACGTCAGATGATAGCGCCGCCATTGCAGTCGCGGTCACAATCTACGGGTTCGGCCTTCCCGCGTTTGTCCTGCAAAAGACCTTACAACCGCTGTTTTATGCGCGCGAAGATACCAAATCTCCCTTCCGCTATGCGCTTATTGCAATGGCAGTCAATGCGCTTCTGGCCTTCGGCCTTGCGCCCTATATCGGCTGGCTTGCCCCCGCGATCGCGACGACATTTGCGGGCTGGGTCATGGTCTTGTGTCTTGCGCTGGGCACACGCCCCATGGGCGATGTCGCGCGCTTTGACGCCCAACTGAAGCGCCGGATCTGGCGGACTTGTGCAGCCTCAGCCGCCATGGGCACGATCTTGTGGAGCGCCAGCGCCTCCATGTCGACCTTCCTAGGGATGGCGGGTTGGCGCTACCTCGCGCTCGCCATTCTCGTCGGGATCGGCATGTTAAGCTACTTCGCGATCGCCCATCTAACTGGTGCAATTCGCTTGTCCGAACTGAAAGGTGCGATACGCAGAGTGCGTTAATCCCGCCGTATCATATCCCGCAAACGCGCAAAGCCACCGGGGCTGACAACAAACGACATCGCAAAACCGGTGGCGAACCCAAAGACGTCAGCGAGCCAATCGTTCTGCACGTCAAAAAACACACCAAAGATCAGCTGAATTCCCATCAAAAACCCGATCAGCGAGAAAGCACGCACCTGTTGTGCCCCCATCTCTCCCAGCCTCAGCCAAAGCAGATAGGTGAACGCACCAATCAAGCCATAAACTCCCGGGAACCCGCCGATCAGCGGTGCTTGTTCATCTAAGATAAGCGCATAAGCCAGCGCACCGATAACGCCAGAGACAATGAAAACGCTTAATGTGGCAAAGCCCGAGAAGACTTCGCCCACCATCTTGCCCAGCGCCAAAAGCATGACGCAGACGAACAGCGCGTGGGTGAAGCTGCCATGCACAAATAGATAGCTGATAAAACGGATCAGATGATCCACGGGCCATTGGTTGTTCGCCAGCATCCAGTCAAAAATCGGCCCCGAGAACGCGTAAGTCTGAAGCGCATCCAAACGCTGGCCAAGCCCTCCCGGCCCACCAATAATGCCGCGCCCCGCCAAAGTCAGCATGGCTTCAATCCCAATGATCATCAAAAATAGGGCCACCACAACGGGTGGCAAAGGATTCACAGGAGAGATAATTTCCGGTGTTTCATTGTGATCTTCGGACATGGGGGCCTGCCTGCTTTGCTTGACGTGTCTTGCCCCCATGGGTAGATCAGCCGAACCTAACAATCCAGATGGAGATTTATTATGACAGAGGTGGTCCACACACCCCGTGTCTTTTCAGGCATACAGCCCTCGGGCGGCCTAACCCTTGGCAACTACCTTGGCGCGATCAAGCGCTTTGTAGACATGCAAGAAAGCGGTATCGAGACGCTCTACTGCATGGTTGATCTCCACGCTATTACCGTCTGGCAAGACCCCGCCGATCTGCGCCACAATACGCGCGAATTGGCCGCCGGCTACATCGCGGCGGGCCTCGATCCGGCGAAATCCATTTTGTTTAATCAATCGCAAGTCAGCGCCCATGCCGAACTTGGCTGGATCTTTAATTGCGTCGCCCGCATGGGGTGGATGAAACGCATGACCCAGTTCAAAGACAAGGCGGGCAAGAACGCTGAAAACGCCTCATTGGGTCTATTTGGCTACCCTGCCCTTATGGCGGCTGACATATTGATTTATCATTCGACCCATGTTCCAGTTGGCGAAGATCAGAAGCAGCACCTTGAGCTGACACGCGATGTCGCAACCAAATTCAACCATGATTTCGGCGTAGATTTCTTTCCGATCACCGAACCCGTGATTGAAGGCGCAGCGACGCGTGTGATGAGCTTGCGTGACGGTTCAAAAAAGATGTCAAAGTCTGACCCGTCCGATGCGAGCCGTATCAACATGACGGATGATGCTGAAACGATCGCTAAAAAGATACGCAAGGCAAAAACCGATCCAGATGCGCTTCCTTCAGAGGCAGATGGCCTGAAAGAACGCCCCGAAGCGCGCAACTTGGTGAACATTTTTGCGGCTTTAAACGACCAAAGTGTCGATGCAGTGCTTACAGATGTTGGTGGCAAGCAGTTCTCTGAATTCAAGCCAATGCTTGTGGATCTCGCTGTTGAAAAGCTCTCGTCGATCAGTACAGAAATGGCACGCCTGATGAATGATCCTGCGGAGATTGATCGCATTTTGGGTGAGGGATCAAACCGCGCACGCGCAATCGCCAATCCCATCTTGCAAAAAACTTATGATATCGTTGGCATGATCCGCTCTTAAGCACTCCGTCTTAGCGGCAATCACAAAGGCGCAGCTTCGGTTGCGCCCTTTCTCAATCATTCATTATTCGCCAAACGCTAGACAAGTAATTTTCACGGTTCCGACATTTTCCACAGACATGTTAGAACGGTCAAGGTGAGCAGGTTTGTCTTTATTTTTAGACAACAGCAAAAGAGTAACTAGTGCCAGTATTTTCGAATTTAGCCTACTCAAACACAGATCTAGGCCGCCCCGCATGTTCTATTTCGACAGGAACATTCACTGTCGCCAGTGCAGGCGCAATAATAAACGTGCTCGATAACGATAGCGTGTTTGATGACGAAAGCACAGGGGGCGGACAAGCAGTAGACAGCAGCCAACAGGTGCTCGATTCCGCCTTTGACGGCAGCTACGTTGCAGGCCGATTCGTGCGCTCGGCCTTTCAATATAATGTTGTGACAAATAACACGAAAGGCGACACTGGCACGGCCTAATTGATCCACATTTACACGGGGAGCAATCCCGATCCCCTGGCGGCCAAGACTGCCCCTACTACAACACCTTTGACATCCCCGTTTCCTTGGGTGACTCGATCACGTTGTCATAGGGCAATTTTATTGGACAGGTGGATTATTCCGATCTTGTTGTGTGCTTCACATCCGGCACTGAGATTCTGACAAAACGGGGCAAACAACCCATCGAAAACCTGCGCGTCGGTGACATGATTGTAACCCGCGACAATGGCTTGCAACAACTCAAATGGATCGGCCCGAAAACTGTGCCCGCTGAAGGCTAAGCTACGCCAATTTGTATTTCAGCTGGCACGCTTGGCAATTCGAGCGATCTATTGATATCTCCCAATCACCGCATGCTGATTAGTGCCGCTTCAAGTGATTTGCTCTTTGGACTACAGGAAGTTCTCATCGACGCAAAGCATCTGCTGGGCACCCCCGGCATCTATGAGCAAAGCGGCGGCGAGGTCACCTACATACATCTGCTGTTTGATCGCCACAAAATCGTCTTCGCCAACGACGTCCCAAGCGAAAGCTTTTTTCCTGGTGAGCCAGCGCTGATCGTTCTTGAAGACGCAGTGCGCAATGAAGTTCTTTCGCTATAACCAGAGCTGAAAAATCGCACCAATTCAAACTTCGCCTCGACCGCACGGCTTTGCATTAGCCACGCGGAAGCGCTTCTGCTTGTCAACACCCTGTAATGATATCTAGCGCTTCTTCGGTCCTAAAACACCTCGGGGGGGGGGCCATCTTTGATGGACGGGGCAGCGCCCCAAATCTCATAAACTTTGGTTTGCGCAACACACTCCTTTTGACCAACGCCGAAACCCATTGCACCGCTCGCCCCCTTGCGCCATCATCTTCCCTAGCCTGCAAGGAGCAAAGACATGCGTAAATTTCTGGTAGTTCTCGATGATAGCCGTGAATGCTTGAACGCGATGCGCTTTGCCGCAATGCGCGCTGCTAATACAGGCGGTGGTGTGGAGATCCTGTCAGTCATTCCACCAGATGAATTTAACCACTGGATCGGCGTTGGCGACATCATGCGCGAAGAAACCCGCGAACGGATCCATGCTCACTTCGAGGTCTTTGCGAAGTGGATGCGGGACAAGCAAAACATCGACCCGGAACTGGTCATCCGCGAAGGCGACCCAGTCGAACAAATCTTGGCCCAATGCAATGACGATGCAGAGGTGGGCGTATTGGTCCTTGGTGCCAGCTCTGACAAAAAGGGCCCCGGTCCATTGGTAACACAACTGACCAAGAATTCTGGCAATTTGGATATACCAATCACAATTGTCCCAGGCGAACTAAGCAAAGAACGCCTCGAAGCAATCACATAACGCATGACACAGCATGTTTCAGCCGTGGCTTTGGTCGTGCCTGACTAAGACGTCGCACTCAATTTTACGTGGGCATTCTTGCCTTTGACTCGATCGAAGACACACACCTCAGCAACACCAAGCGTTGGGTTTTGATCGCGCCTAAAAATGCACAAACGCGACTGTTGCTTGCAAAAGCAGATGGACCAGAGCAAGTCGCGGCAATCGGCAATCAAACCGGAGGACGGGTTGGTTTTTTTCTGCATACCAATACGTTCGATGAGGATTTTGAAAGAATGACTGCCGCAGGGGTGCAGTTCGAAGAAAGTCCGCACAAAGAACCCTACGGTCAGGTTGCTGTTTTTCAGGATCCGTTTGGCAATCGTTGGGACTTGCTCCAACTCAGTAGCTAGTTTAGAATTATTCTAAACATTGACAAAGTGCTGCGCGCTTCACATATTTAGCGCACCCTTCCGGAGAGATGCATATGTTCATTCAAACAGAATCCACGCCAAACCCAGCCACGTTGAAATTCCTGCCCGGACAAACCGTGCTGGAGATGGGCACAGCCGATTTCCCAAGCGCTGTTGGCGCAGACGTCTCCCCACTGGCCGCACGTATTTTTGCGGTAGAGGGTGTAACGGGCGTGTTCTTTGGCACGGACTTTGTCACAGTCACCAAAGCAGACGCGGTTGAATGGGATCACATCAAACCCGCACTCCTCGGCGCGATTATGGAGCACTTCCAATCCGGCACTGCCGTGATGGCAGGCGATATGGCACAACCGAACTCTGGTCATGCCGAGCATACAGGCGAAGATGGCGAAATTGTCGTTCAAATCAAAGAACTGCTCGATAGCCGCGTGCGCCCCGCTGTGGCGCAAGATGGCGGTGACATCACATTCCACGGCTTTGAGCGCGGCATCGTTTATCTACATATGCAGGGCGCTTGCGCGGGGTGCCCTTCGTCTACTTTGACGCTGAAAATGGGTATCGAAAACCTATTGCGCCATTATATCCCCGAAGTCAGCGAAGTGCGCCCTGTCGCGGTATAAAGAATGAGTGATCAAGGCATCACTGAGCGGTGTTATTGCGGCACTGTTTCAATGAGCACGACGAGGCCGCCGATCACGGTGGCCTTTAGTCATTGCTCTGACTGTCGGCGTTGGACAGGAAATCCTGCGCCTACATTTGCGGCGTTTGACCCCAAGGATTTAAGCGCAGAGCCTGCTCTTGATGCACCTGTCATTACTAACCCTGGCGTAGAGCGTTGGAACTGCAAACATTACGGGTCCCCGCTTGCGGCTACGTTCGAATATATTCCAGATCAAACCTATACCCCTCTTGGCTTGATCGATCAGGCGGATCAACTGCCCGCTGAAATCCATTGTTTCAGCAAAAAGCAACTGCCTGGGCTGCATATCATGGACGATGCTACTCGCGGAATCGGTAGTACGTGCGATGCGCTGATCGGGACTGCCGAATGATCGTTCTTGGCTTTGACACCAGCGCTGCACATGTCGCAGCGGCGCTTTGGCGGGGTGGCAAGCTCCTTGCAGAGCAACGCGAAGAGATGTCGCGCGGGCAAGCGGAGCGGTTGATGGTGATGTTGGAAGATATGCTCGTGGAGCAAAACTTAAAATGGAGTGATCTTGACGCGATCGGTGTTGGTGTCGGTCCCGGTAATTTCACCGGAATCCGCGTGTCGGTGAGTGCTGCACGTGGGCTGGCCCTTGGGCTTGATATCCAGGCGATTGGCGTGAACCAGTTTGATGTGATCAAGACTGCGCTTGGGGGACATGGCCTCCCAAGTGTGTCGGCCCCACAGGACAAGGTTTATGTGCAAGAGGGCGACAAGGCTCCACGTTTGATGGATTTGAATGACGCGCGCACGCTTGGGCGGCCTTTGCTTTTTGAACCAGAAGAGTTCAACCCTGCACCAACAATTGCGCAGATTGCAGCAGATCGCATCGAGGAAACAAATGCACGCCCTGCGCCGCTCTACATCAAATCAGCGGATGCAGCACCAGCGCGGGATGCGCCGCCTCGGATCATTCAATGACACCACAAGAGATGGCCACATTGCACGCGAAAGTCAGTGACACCCCGTGGAATACACGCAGCTTTGAAGCACAGCTCGCCCAGCGCGGCGCGTTGTTCGCAGCCCAACCCCATGCTTTCGCACTTGGGTCCGTGACCTTGGACGAAGCCGAGTTGTTGCAAATCGCCACCGATCCCACTCATCAACGCATGGGGCATGCGCGCGCGATACTTGATCAGTTCGAAACGCTTGCCCGTAACGCGAAATGCACTCGGCTTTTGTTAGAGGTGGCCTTGCACAACAGCCCTGCTATCGCGCTTTATACCAACACAGGCTGGTTGCGGGACGGAGTACGTGCAAATTATTACCGCCTTAAAAACGGGCAACGTGCTGATGCAGTGCTCATGTCGAAAAGCATCTAACTTCAGATACTTCAGGCCAGAGTTCACTGACGTAAAGTCAAGACGAACCTTGGCATGCCACTCCGTAAAAACATTAAGAATCGGTTGACCCCGCCCGTCCTGTGCGCCCTAATCCTGCAATGAGCGCGCGATCAATCGCGCACGGTGTGAATGGACGTATGTCCATCTCTATACCCTTACACTAAAACAACTGGGAGACTTCAATGTCTGTAATGCACAAAATTCTTGGTGGCGCAGCCGCACTGGCGATGACAGCTGGCGCATTGGCCGCAGAGCCTGCGATGATCTTCGATCTTGGTGGCAAGTTCGATAAATCCTTCAACGAGTCTGCTTTCTCTGGAGCACAGCGCTGGGCAGAAGAGACAGGCGGTACATTCCGCGAGATCGAACTTCAGTCCGAAGCTCAGCGTGAGCAAGCCCTGCGACGTTTTGCGGAAGCGGGCTCAAACCCGATCGTCATGACTGGCTTCGCCTTTGGCAACGTTTTGGCCGAAGTTGCACCTGATTATCCGGACACGAAGTTCGCGATCATCGACATGGTCGTTGATCAGCCAAATGTCCGCTCCGTTGTCTTTAACGAGCACGAAGGTTCCTACCTTGTTGGTATGATGGCAGCGATGGCGTCCAAATCCAACACAGTTGGCTTCATCGGCGGCATGGACATCCCGCTGATCCGCAAATTCGCATGTGGCTATGCGCAAGGCGTGAAAGCCACGAACGCAGACGCGACAGTTGTAGCCAACATGACAGGCACGACGCCTGCGGCTTGGAATGACCCGGTAAAAGGCTCTGAGCTGACGAAAGCACAGATCAGCCAAGGCGCAGACGTTGTCTATGCAGCAGCTGGTGGCACAGGCGTAGGTGTTCTTCAGACAGCAGCGGACGAGGGCATCTTGTCTGTTGGCGTTGATAGCAACCAGAACTATCTGCACCCAGGCAAAGTTCTGACATCCATGATGAAGCGCGTTGATAACGCTGTGTATCAGGCCATGAAAGACGGCCCTGAGATGGAAACAGGCTTCAACGTAATGGGCATCGCAAATGGTGGTATCGGCTACGCGATGGATGAGAACAACGCTGAGTTGGTCTCTGCCGACATGCAGAAAATGGTTGATGACGCAGCCGCGAAGATCTCGTCAGGTGAGCTGATGGTTCATGACTACATGTCCGACGACAGCTGCCCAGCGCTGAGCTTCTAAGACCTGGGTCCTTACTAACGAAAAGGCCGCGCACAATGGTGGCGCGGCCTTTTTGATTTATAATTTTCTTTGGGAGAGATCAGATGAGCGACAGCATGACCACATTTTTCGATGCTTGGGGCATGATCGACGACGCGCCACGTGTGGAAGCGATCAGCGCTGCATTCAAAAGCGATGATAAGTATGCAGACCCACGCTCTCCCGATGCTTTACGAGGCCCAGCAGCTATTGCAAGCTACGTTTGCAATTTCAGCGCAGGCGCGCCTAATTGGACGGCAAAGGTGGTGAACCTCAGCACAATCGGCACCTCGCATGGCGCGGCAGTAGCAACTGGCGGTATGGAGCCAGATGGCAAAGAAATGTTGCAACACAGCCAATATTTTGCGGACATGGACGGCGACAAAATCACGCTCATGGTCGGTATTGGAGAGCCTGAATAATGACAGTCTCCCCCGCCATTGAACTCAAAGGGATCTCCAAAGCGTTTGGCCCAGTACAAGCGAACAAAGATATCTCTATCCGCGTGATGCCGGGCACAATCCATGGGATTATTGGCGAAAATGGAGCAGGTAAATCGACGCTGATGTCTATTTTATATGGCTTTTACAAAGCCGACAAAGGCGAGATTTTTATTGGCGGCACGCAGACATCTATTCCCGACAGCCAAGCCGCGATCGCTGCGGGCATTGGCATGGTGTTCCAGCACTTCAAGCTAGTGGAAAATTTCACGGTACTTGAGAATATCATTCTGGGCGCAGAAGATGGTGCGATGCTCCATCCATCCTTGGCGAAAGCGCGTCAATCGTTGACGGATCTGGCGGCAGAGTATGGTTTGGACGTTGATCCTGATGCGGTTGTCGAAAACCTGAGCGTTGGGCATCAACAGCGCGTTGAAATTCTCAAAGCGCTCTATCGTCAGGCCGATATTCTGATATTGGACGAACCAACAGGCGTGTTGACCCCTGCTGAAGCGGATCAACTGTTTCGCATTCTGAACCGTTTGCGTGAAGAGGGTAAAACGATCATCTTGATTACCCACAAGCTACGCGAAATCATGGATACAACGGATACCGTTAGCGTTATGCGTCGCGGTGAAATGACGGCGACGGTGAAGACCTCAGACACCTCTCCCGCTGGATTGGCAGAGTTGATGGTCGGGCGTAAGGTCTTGTTGCAAGTGGATAAAGTCCCTGCGACCCCGAAAGAAACAGTGCTTGAAGTCGAGAACCTGCGCGTTGTCGATGAAAAGGGTATTGAGCGTTTGAAAGGGATTTCGCTGGACGTAAAAGCGGGCGAAATTCTCGGCATCGCAGGTGTTGCTGGCAACGGTCAGTCTGAATTACTCGAAGTGCTCGGCGGCATCACATCAGGCACAGGTATGATTTGTGTGAACGGGCAAGATATCGACCTGACGGGGAAATACTCCAACGGACAATCCCGCCGTGCACGCGGCATTGCGCATGTGCCAGAGGATCGTCAGCGCGAAGGTTTAATCATGGACTATATGGCGTGGGAGAACACAGCGTTCGGATATCACCACGACCCGGCCTATCAATCCGGCATCTTGATGAATAACGCGGCGATCCGTGCGGACACGGAAGAGAAAATGGAGCGCTTTGATGTGCGTCCACCGAATCCGAGGCTCGCTGCCAAGAACTTCTCAGGCGGCAATCAGCAAAAAATCGTCCTGGCGCGGGAGATTGAACGCAATCCTGATTTACTGCTCGTAGGCCAACCCACGCGCGGCGTCGATATTGGGGCGATTGAGTTTATCCACCAACAAATTGTCGCTTTGCGAGATCAGGGTAAGGCGATCTTGCTAGTGTCTGTTGAGCTAGACGAAATTTTCGCTCTCTCGGATCGTATCGCGGTGATGTTCGACGGACAGCTTATGGGTTTCCGTGATCCTGCAAAAACAGATGAAAAAGAGCTGGGCCTGATGATGGCTGGCGTCGTTGAAGAAGAGGCAGCATAATGGAAAAGATGCCAACATGGGCCGACGCGGTCCTCGTCCCACTTATCTCGCTGTTGCTCGCGGCTATTCTTTCAGCGCTTGTGATCATTGGCATCGGTGAGGACCCCGTGGCGGCGGTCAAGCTCATGGTGCAAGGCTCTTTGGGCAGCACATATGGCTGGGGTTACACGCTTTATTACGCGACGAACTTCATGTTCACAGGACTCGCTGTCGCCGTTGCCTTCCATGCACGCATGTTTAACATCGGCGGTGAAGGTCAAGCGATGCTGGGCGGGCTAGGTGTGGCTGTTGTTTGCCTTTACATGCCTTGGCCACATTGGTCATTGGCCCTGATTTTCGCGACCTTGTCATCCGCTGTGTTTGGCGCTGCTTGGGCGTTCCTACCTGCGTATTTACAAGCGAAACGCGGCAGTCACATTGTGATCACGACAATTATGTTCAACTTCATCGCCGCGGCTTTGCTCAATTATCTCCTCGTCAACGTTATGCGCCCCAAAGGATCAATGGACCCAGCAACCGCGAAGTTTCCTGAAACGACGCATCTACCGACGCTGCACGATATCCTAGAACCTTTCGGCATCGCATTCTCCAAAGCAGCCCCAGCGAATGTGTCGCTGATCGTTGCAATCACCGCCTGTGTCGCGGTCTACTTCCTAATCTGGCGCACGCGTTTGGGCTATGAAATCCGCGCTTTCGGACACTCAGAATCAGGTGCGAAATACGCAGGCATCAGCCCTGTGAAAATCACAGTTGTCGCGATGCTTATTTCAGGTGGCCTCGCTGGTATGATGGCGAT
This sequence comes from Planktotalea sp., assembly GCF_018607995.1. Taxonomy (GTDB): domain Bacteria; phylum Pseudomonadota; class Alphaproteobacteria; order Rhodobacterales; family Rhodobacteraceae; genus Planktotalea. Next base: position 322,514 of record NZ_JABBAL010000015.1, on the reverse strand, counting down.
CAACAATGTCATGGGCGAAGGCGAGCGCCTAATCATGAACTCGACAGAAGGCGCAGGTTTCATCGGTATCGCTGTCGCACTAATGGGGCGTTCACATCCCTTCGGAGTATTCCTTGCGGCGATCTTGTTCGGCTTCCTCTACCAAGGCGGGGCAGAGTTGGCGCTTTGGACGACCATCCCACGCGAATTGATCGTGGTGATCCAAGCGCTGGTGATTCTCTTCACAGGCGCGCTTGATAATATGGTTCGTATGCCGCTTGAAAAACTCTTCCTGTTGTTTCGTAAGGGAGATGCATGATGGACTTTCTTACAATCATCCAAGTGCTCGACAGCACTGTGCGCCTCGCTACACCGCTTTTGTTGGCATGCCTTGCTGGCTTGTACTCTGAACGTGCGGGTATCTTCGACATCGGGCTTGAGGGCAAAATGCTCGCCGCAGCTTTCTTTTCTGCTGCGATTGCGGCGATGACAGGCTCTGTTTGGCTCGGGCTTCTTGCGGGTATTGCCGCGTCGCTCGTTCTGTCTGGCGTGCATGGTCTCGCCTCCATCACATTCCGTGGCAATCAGTTGATTTCCGGGGTCGCAATCAATTTCCTTGCGGCTGGCATGACGGTCCTCATCGCACAGAGTTGGTTTAAACAAGGCGGGCGCACGCCCTCTCTTATTGGCGGAGGTCGTTTCAACCCGATTGAATTGCCTTTCGCAGAAACGCTCAGCACCGTTCCGATCCTTGGCCCAATATATTCAGAGCTGATTTCAGGCCATTCCATCCTTGTCTATGTCGCTTTCGCCGCTGTGCCTGCTACCTGGTGGCTGCTCTACCGAACACGGTTCGGCCTGCGTCTCCGTGCTGTCGGCGAGAACCCTGCCGCGGTTGATACGGCCGGTGTCTCTGTCGTTGGCCTGCGCTTTGCCGCTGTTGCGATTTGCGGCGTTCTTTGCGGTATTGCGGGTGCCTACCTCGCCACAGGTTTGCAAGCTGGGTTTGTTAAGGAAATGACCGCTGGTCGTGGCTTTATCGCGCTAGCTGCGCTCATTTTCGCCAAATGGCGACCTTGGTATGCACTGAGTGCTTGCCTGTTGTTTGGTTTCTTACAAGCCATCGCGCTGCGCTATCAAAATATCGATCTCGGCGCATTCACGGTACCTGTACAGGTGATGGATGCGCTTCCCTACATCCTAACGGTAGTCATCCTCGCAGGCTTTGTAGGTAAAGCCGTTCCGCCGCGTGCGGGGGGTGAGCCGTATGTTAAAGAGCGTTAGGGTAAGTCCAGTTCTGCGATCCATATCAGTCCTGTGGTCGCAGAGGGGGCGCGCTGACTTGCATAAGACGCCCGCATGGGTTTAAGGAAGCCCATGCAAATATACCTCCCCATCGCCGAAGTTTCGGTTAACGCTTTTCTTCTTTTGGGGCTGGGCGGCATTGTGGGAATCCTATCAGGTATGTTTGGCGTTGGTGGCGGCTTTTTGATGACGCCGCTGTTGTTCTTTATCGGCATTCCCCCTGCTGTCGCGGTTGCGACGGAAGCGAACCAGATTGTTGCTTCCTCGTTCTCCGGTGTTCTTGCACATGTGAAGCGAAAATCTGTTGATTTCAGGATGGGAACGGTTCTACTGATAGGCGGCCTTGTGGGCGCAGCTTTAGGTGTTCTTGTCTTCAACTATCTAAAGAGCATGGGCCAAGTCGATCTGCTTGTGAAGCTATGCTACGTACTGTTCCTTGGCATCATAGGCGCGCTCATGTTTGTCGAAAGCCTGAACGCGATCCGCAGATCCAAAAAACCCGGAAGTGCGCCCAAGCGCAAGCAGCGTGGCTGGATTCACGCATTGCCGTTCAAGATGCGTTTTCGCACGTCGGGTCTTTATATTTCAGTTATTCCGCCACTAATCGTCGGCGTTTGCGTGGGCATTCTTGCAGCAATCATGGGTGTTGGTGGTGGCTTCATCATGGTGCCCGCAATGATTTATCTGCTGGGCATGCCAACCAAAGTGGTTGTCGGCACATCCCTCTTCCAAATTATCTTCGTGACTGCCTTCACAACGCTCTTGCACGCCACAACCAACTTCACGGTGGACATGGTCCTTGCGGTTCTATTGCTGGTCGGCGGCGTATTTGGTGCGCAGATTGGAACGCGGATCGGCACCAAGCTTAAGGCTGAACAGCTGCGCATTCTACTTGCAATTATGGTACTCACGGTGTGCGGCAAGCTCGCCTTCGATCTTCTTGTGATGCCATCAGAACTATATTCGCTTGGCGCGACGGGGGGGCACTGATGTTGCGCTGGCTCGCCATTCTCGTTGCCCTCGCCATGCCCGCATCCGCGGAAGAGGTTGTGCTTGGCATGTCCCAAGACAAAGTCGCGATCACAGCAAATTTTGATGGCTCGGAAATCCTGATCTTTGGCGCGGTGAAACGTGAAGAAGCGATCCCCGAGGGCGATCCTTTGCAAGTGATCGTTGCAATCCAAGGTCCATCAGAGCCGATTACCGTGCGCCGTAAAGAAAAGCGTTTTGGGATCTGGGTGAATACGCAATCTGTGGACGTTGACGCCGCCCCGAGCTTTTACGCTGTCGCCACAAGCGCACCGTTCGACGAGGTCCTCGGCTCGACCGAGGACCTGCGCTATAAGATCTCGATCCCAAGCGCGATCCGCTCTGTGGGTGCACCAATGACTGTGCAGGATTCCCAAAGCTTTACTGATGCGGTGATCCGCGTGCGCAAGGCCAACAGCCTGTTTCAGCTGAATGAAGGCAGCGTCGAGTTTTCGCAGGACACCCTGTTCAAAACGTCGATTGCGATGCCTGCGAACCTGACTGAGGGCGCATATCGCACGCGCATTTATTTGACCCGATCCGGCGTCGTTGTTTCAGAGTATGAGACGGAAATCGACGTGCGCAAAGTAGGCTTGGAACGTTGGCTTTACACGTTGTCGCGTCAACAACCTTTGATCTATGGGTTGCTGTCCCTTGCCATCGCAATTTTCTCGGGTTGGGCTGCCTCGGCGATCTTTACGGGTTTGCGCCGCGGCTAACCAATCATCCGTCGTTAGAATGGGTTTCAGCTCTCTTCGCTTTCCAAGGTCAGTGTTGCCGCCGGTGTGGCGCGCAAATCATCTACCTGCAACAGACCTGAAGGGCGCGACAAGCGGTTGCGCGTCACCCAGATAAGCCGCTCTTGTGCACGGGTGATGGCAACATAAGCAAGACGCTTCCAAAGCGGTTGGCCGGCTTCGACCCGCCCCATGTGCGCCGCAACAAATAGATCCGGCGAAAACACTTGCACCGTATCCCACTGACTTCCTTGCGCTTTATGAATGGTAACAGCGGCACCATGTAAGAAGGTCGCACCCATGCGGGCCGCAAACGGGATGAACGGTTCCTCTTCATCGGGCATTTCGATTTTCACGATTGATGCTGCCGAGACTTGCGGGTCTTCAGCGCCCATCACGTGCAAACGCGAAAATCCAGGCTTGCGACCGGGTCCAAGGTAGATGACCTGCGCCCCTTTAATCAGGCCGCGTGCTTCCAGATCGAGACGCTTTTTGCGGTGCTTCAATGGGAGTTCGATACCATCACAAATTAACGGTTCCCCCTCAAGAAGCGCGTCAGACGGTGCGCCGTGCACGGAGCGGAACGCGTTGATCAACCTGATCCGCGTCGCATTGCGCCAGACGAGAACAGGGGAGCGCGCCATCAAATCAACTTCGACGCGCAGACCCCAAACAACGCGCTCATCTTTCTGCGCGGCCTCTTCAACCATCTTTTCAAACGACTGAAAATCCAGCTGCGGGTCCGCCAAAGCATGAGCAAGATCAAGAATCGGATTGTCCGCATCTTGGCGATGAATTCGGCTAAGCTCCAATTTGCGCGGACCACTCAGCCCATCAAACACCATCGCACCCGATTGATTGACAGGCGCAAGCTGAGCAGGGTCGCCGAACAAAACCAAGGTCGGAAAAATCTCTTTCAAATCATTGAATTGCTTTTCATCGAGCATTGAGGATTCATCGACAAACCCAATATCAAGCGGATCTTCACGACGTTTCCAGCCTGTGATGAAGTCAGATCCGCGCAAACCTGCTGTCGCCAATGCGCCAGGGACAGACTTATTGAGCTGGTAAAACTCCATCGCGCGATCAAGCGCTTCGTCTGTAAGTCCATCAATGCTGGGACGTTCACCATTACCCGCAAGCCATTCGGCAACTTTTTCATATTCTGGATCATATACGGGGGTGTAGAGAATGCGGTGGATGGTCGTCGCTGGCACGCCACGCATCCGCAAAACAAATGCGGCTTTGTTTGTGGGTGCGAGGATCGCAAGCGTGCGCTTGTCTTTCTTTTTGCGGCTCTCAAATTCGCCGGACACAATGCCAACGCCAGCCACTTCAAGCGCTTTGTAAAGTTCGGCCAAAAGTAACGTTTTCCCAGAACCCGCCTTACCGATCAGAGCCATTACGCTTTGCTCTGGACCTTGCGGGGGCATGAGCAGCGAGTCCTCTAGATCGATGCCCGCAGAACGCAGCATATCTGTCACCGCATCAAAAGCGGCAGCCTGGTCGTCAGAGAGGGTAACGGATGGAAGCGACATGAGGCTCAAACTATCTGCACCCCATGCAAAGTGCCAGCGCTGGTTTGTTTAACTCGAGCGAATTCTGATACTTTTGGGGCGTCTGATCCGAAGGCCCACTCGCACCAGAGCTTTGAAAGTGCGGCAGAAATTCCTGCTTTTTGAGCGACAAGCAAACGCGCTTCATCGGTGAAAAACCACAGTCCGACGCTAATTTTCTCGCGACCGTCACCTGTGCTGCCCAGCACCTCGAGGCTTGCCCCTATCATGTAATAGATGCGCACATCAAACACACCAAAAAATGCTTCACCCCAAAGTTCTCCATGACCTCGCCCCCAGCCAGCATTAAGGCTGCGGCTGTGCGCGGCTCTGTGTTGCGTGCAAGACAAAATCGGGTGAATTCCCAGATGAATGGACTGCGCACATCACCGCTACCAAGGATCTCAGAGAAGTGTTCATTCACCATTGTACGCCCCGTGCTGGGCAGTAACCGCATCGAGCCACCCTGCGTACCATCCGCTTTTTGATAGATCACATAGAGAGGGTTGTGGCTGTCGTATTCATCTCGCTCATAGCCATTGTCTTCAAGCATCACATCCCAACCAAGCCGTGTTTTGAATTGATCCACACAGTCGAGAAACATGGTTTCTTTCAACAAGGGCGCTGTCTTAAGTTCATCTTCATACAAGTATCTGATCATTGCCGCACTCCACACAAAATTGATGTGGCCGCTTGCGACTAATGATTTTAGGGTATGTGAACAGGCCGCGCGGTAGCTTAAAGCTTACACAACGATCAGCCCACGGCTCATCGCGCGCGCGACCGAGTGGGTCGTATTGATTGCTCCCAATTTGAAGTGGGCAGATTCAATGTAGACTCGCAACGTGTGCTCCGAGATCTCCATCTTGTCGGCTGCTTTCGCGCGGTTGAAGCCCATAGCGAGAAATGTCATCGCGTCCGTTTGACGTGGCGACAGCGTTGTTGAGGCTTTAGGAACGCGATCAGGTTCAAACTCCAAAGCTTTCTGGTTGAAAAATGCGCGAGCAGGATCAACTGGTGGAGTGCTCATTTTTGAAGGTTTGCCAATCCTCATCAGAGCAATGATGTGACGCCATGAAAAACGCGTATTGCCCGTTCGGCCCCGTCATCGGGATAGAGAAGCCTTGATGGCCAACCCAATATTCCATCGCTTCCGCGCGAAAACCGCACGCCGCTTTTGATGACCAATCGAGACGTTTCCAATCAATAGGATGAAACCTTTGATAGCACCCCAAAATTACCAGATCGATGCGGAGGTATTCTTTCTCCAAATATCGTTCAACCCAAGCAGGTGAATATGTGCCGCACCCGTATTGGTCCCCTTGGCTATACACTTGGTGATAGACCATATGGTCGATCTTGCAGGCCTCACACAGCTTGACGATAGCCGTCTGCGGGTCTTGAAGCCCGGAAGCGCGTTCCAACTCGGCCAGACTGCGGTCAACGTCCGCGGTGTTCAGTTTTTGAGCCCAGGATTGGCCTTTTGTTCAATGCATCAAGTTCTGCGGACGCCACGCGATGTGTGCAATCAAGCTCGTTCTCCAAGGCTTTAAGGCCGTTCATAGATGTAAAAGTTTTCAAGTCCGTCAGAACGTCAAGTATCCAAGTGTTGTTCATAATGACTCTCGTTATTAGATGTTAATGAATAGTTGACTCAACCTTAACATGAGTCGGTTAATGAGTAGTATTCACGGAAAATACTCCCCAGAAGTAGCGAGGGAGAGAAATGCAACCTATTGAGAATGCTTGGAACACCACTGAAACGTGAAACGCCCGCGATCAAAAACCTGATTCACGGGCGCTTTGGTTTCCAATTTGTAAACAGCCAAAGCCTATTTAGCAGATAGAGCATCCTCAAATGTACGCAGACCCGTCTTTGGCGCTTGCACGAGAACCGACATATTGCCCGGTTTGTGTTCGTTGCGCAGCATTTTCATGTGAGCTTCGGGAAGATCATTCCATTCGAACACTTCAGACATGCATGGATCAAGACGACGTTCTAGCATCAACTGGTTCGCAGCGGAGGCCTGCTTGAGATGTGCAAAGTGGCTGCCCTGAAGACGCTTCTGATGCATCCACATATAGCGTACGTCAAACGTCAGGTTAAAGCCGGATGTGCCCGCGCAGATGACAACCATGCCACCCTTCTTCACCACAAACGTGGAGACAGGGAAGGTCGCTTCGCCCGGGTGTTCGAACACCATGTCGACGTTGTTTCCTTTACCTGTGATGTCCCAGATCGCCTTGCCAAATCTGCGCGCTTCTTTGAACCAATCTGCATATTTGGGCGTGTTCACCGTTGGCAGTTGACCCCAGCAGTTGAAATCCTTGCGGTTCAACACGCCTTTGGCACCCAAGCCCATAACAAAGTCGCGCTTAGATTCATCTGAGATCACGCCAATCGCATTTGCGCCAGCCGTATTAATCAACTGGATTGCATAGGATCCAAGACCACCAGATGCGCCCCAAACAAGAACGTTTTGGCCCGGCTTCAAGTCATGCGGCTCATGCCCAAATAGCATCCGGTACGCAGTCGCGAGGGTGAGCGTATAACACGCCGCTTCTTCCCACGTCAGATGCTTAGGACGGTGCATTAGTTGCTGCGCCTGCACGTTCGTGAACTGCGCGAACGAGCCGTCAGGCGTTTCATAACCCCAAATACGCTGACTTGGCGAATACATCGGATCGCCGCCATTGCAATGCTCATCATCACCATCGTCTTGGTTGCAGTGGATAACGACTTCATCGCCAACTTTCCAACGCTTGACTTTGTCACCGACGGCCCAAATGATGCCAGATGCATCAGAACCCGCTATGTGGAAGGGTTTACCATGACCATCAAACGGTGAAATCGGCTGACCCAAAGAGGCCCAAACACCATTGTAATTCACGCCCGCGGCCATCACGAGAACAAGCACTTCATGGCTATCAAGTACGGGAACATCGACCACTTCCTGCTGCATTGCTGTATCAGGCTCACCATGGCGTTCGCGGCGGATCGCCCATGTATACATCTTCTTCGGGACATATCCGAGCGGGGGCATTTCGCCTATTTCATACAGGTCCTTCTCCGGCGCATCATACGCCACAATCCCAGTCTCTGTGTTCAAAGCCATGGTGCCCTCCTCAATACAGTGCTGCGGCGCAAAATCGCCGTATCACGAACTGAGTTAGAGATTTTCACGCAACAATGCAACTAAAGAAAGTCAATTTAAGTAATTTTATAACCCAGCAACCGCAGCATTTATGCTGCAGACGCAAACTACCGTTTCAAGTGCGCAATGGAGTTGGCATAATAGCGCAACGCAAAACGCTGCTTCTCATCAACGACAATCATATCGCCTTCTGTTCGTAAAATGCGGCGTTCACTCAGGTGCTTGAGCGCAATTTCAACAGCATAACTAATCTCACCACGCGGCATATGAATATGCACGCTATTCAACTTGCTCAGCTCAACATCCAAAAGCGCTGGCAATTCATCGCATTTCACGCTTTCGCGGTCGCGCATCACGGAGGCCAGCAAGGGTACAGGAACGACAGGGACGATATCCGCGATCCTTTGCATTAGTTCTGTCGCCAATTGCTCCGCATCCGGCGCACCGTGGGTCTGAACATGAGCGCTAAGCGAAACAGCGGGACCGAAACTGACCGCAGCATATCCGAAACGATGAAAGCGTCCGCTTATGCGCAGCCAAAGCTGTTTGACGAAAAACCCGGTCACGACACCAATGCGCGCACGAAACCGACGCGTACCCGCCGCATCCGCAGCCATCAGAATGCGATCTTCGAGTACCCTGTCATAATTCAAAGCGACGGGAACGAATAGAACATCGCGGTCGCCATCGGCGTAACCATCAGTGATATATTTGAGCAAGCCCAGTTTAGGCGGTGCTAATTTCCCATCCAGGGATAGCCCACCCTCAGGAAACATCGCTTGGGTGACCCCGGCTTGCGTTGCCAGATGCACATAGCGCGCCAAAACCCGTCGATAGAGGTCCCCGCGTGATTTGCGGCGGATAAAGTAGGCACCCATTGCCTTGATCAAACGGCTTAGCGGCCAAACCCGCGCCCATTCCCCAACTGCGTAAGCAAGCGCAGAGCGCTCAGCCGCCAAATAAGTGACCAAAACATAATCCATGTTGGAGCGGTGGTTCATCACGAAAACAACCGTTGCATCTTTGTCGAGCGCGCTTAGCCCAGCGTCATCATGATAGCCCAAGCGCACACGATAAAGCGCATTGCTCATCCCACGTGCAATTCGGATCGCGATGCCAAAATACGCGGTCGCACTAAAGGAGGGGACGATCTCGCGGGCATATTTGCGCGCTTGCTCGAACGCTACGTTTTCAGGAACGCTGTTGCGCCTTGCGTGATCTGCAATCGCTTGGCTTACCTCAGGATCATAGATCAGGCGTTGGATCATATCGTAACGCCGCGCCAATTTGAATGGTTCAATCGGGCGTTCTAGACGTTCGTTCACACGCTTTACGACGCGCTCCATCCGGCGGCGAAAGAACCAACGCACAGACGGGAACAAAAAATGGGATGCAAAGGTAACCACTGCGAAAAACAGGATCAAAATAAAGAGCCAAATCGGCAGTTCAACAGTTTGCATCATCCGCGGACCCTTGCAGCAAGGGCCCCGAGGGTAAATATGTTTCTTATCAGCACGCATAGGATATCTCGAAAATGTCGAGCTTTCGCATCACTCAAGGGTTCACAGACGCCGAGCGTCCCATCGTCGCAGCACTGTTTTGGGAAGACTTCGGTGCAAAACTATCCATTGGCCTCAGCCCCGAGGCAAAAGCGCTGAAGTTTCTAGCACACGTCGCTGAGCCGCGCTTTGCGCGCGTGATGCCAATGGGACCCTTTTGGGGCGTCGTTGGTTTTAAAACGAGTAAAGGCGCGGTGATTTTGATGACCAGCACGCGGTGTTCGGTACAATGGGTGCCATATGGAGCACTGCATTACTGTCATTGCTGGAACGCAATTTAAAAGCGAAACCCAGTTGATGGATGGCATCTTCGTCACACAGAATGCGCGTGGTATGGGGCTTGGCCGCGCACTGCTGCAGGCGATCAAGACCAAAGCTGACCAGCGAAACTGTAGCGACGTGCGTCTCGATGTAATTGATAACAATCCACGTGCACGCGCACTGTATGAACGCGAAGGCTTTATCGCTGGCAAAGTACAGACGCTTGGTCCGCTCAAACATCTCTTCGGGTTTTCAAGTGCAACTGAAATGCGCTTTACGCTGCACTCGCATTCTTGAGAATGCCGCAACGCGGCGAATTGACAGTTGCGTAAAATTCCACATATACATTACCAAACGCAATAAAATTACTCAAGTAATTCAAGAGGGCGCGCCATGACTGATACACAACCTGCTGCTAAAAAAGATCGCCCTTGGCTCATTCGGACCTACGCGGGTCACTCAACGGCGAAAGCTTCCAACGCGTTATACCGTGGGAACTTAGCAAAAGGTCAGACCGGTCTATCAGTCGCTTTCGATCTTCCAACGCAAACAGGATATGACAGCGATCATGTGCTCGCTCGCGGTGAAGTGGGCAAAGTTGGCGTGCCCGTTTGCCACCTTGGTGATATGCGCACGTTGTTCGATCAAATCCCGCTTGAGGATATGAACACATCGATGACGATCAACGCGACCGCCCCTTGGTTGCTTGCTCTCTATGTGGCCGCTGCAGAAGAGCAAGGCGCGGATGTATCCAAGCTGCAAGGCACCGTGCAGAACGATCTGATCAAAGAATACCTGTCGCGCGGTACATATATCTGCCCACCAAAACCCAGCCTTAAGATGATCGCGGATGTGGCCGAATATTGCTACACGAACATCCCCCAATGGAACCCGATGAACGTGTGTTCCTATCACTTGCAAGAGGCAGGCGCGACGCCAGAACAAGAGCTGGCCTTCGCCTTGGCAACCGCCACAGCCGTTCTCGATGAACTCCGCCCGCGCGTTCCTGCCGAAGACTTCCCAACCCTTGTTGGGCGTATTTCTTTCTTTGTGAATGCGGGCATTCGGTTTGTCACTGAGATGTGCAAGATGCGCGCTTTCGTAGATCTATGGGATGAAATTTGTCTGGAGCGTTATGGCGTTCAAGACCCAAAGATGCGCCGCTTTCGATACGGTGTTCAGGTCAACTCGCTTGGTTTGACCGAGCAGCAACCAGAGAACAACGTCTACCGGATCCTCTTAGAAATGCTGGCCGTGACCTTGTCCAAGAATGCCCGCGCCCGCGCCGTGCAACTCCCCGCATGGAACGAAGCACTTGGCTTGCCGCGTCCTTGGGATCAGCAATGGTCGATGCGCATGCAACAAATCCTGGCCTATGAAACGGACTTGTTGGAATTCGATGACCTGTTTGACCAAAACCCTGCCGTGGAACGCAAAGTAGAAGAGCTCAAGTCTGGCGCGCGTGCGGAGCTTGCGAACCTTAGTTCCATGGGTGGTGCCATTGATGCGATTGATTACATGAAGTCGCGTCTGGTGGATTCCAACGCGGATCGCCTCAACAAGATCGAGCGCAATGAAACCATCGTCGTGGGCGTAAACAAATGGCAGCAAGGTGAGCAATCACCATTGCAAACAGAAGATGGCGGCATCATGGTCGTGGATCCCACGGTTGAAGACGAGCAAATTGCGCGTCTAAACGATTGGAAAGCCAATCGCGATGCCCAAGCTGTGCAAACCGCGCTCTCAAACTTGCGAGAGGCATCAAGGAAGGGCGAAAACGTAATGCCTGCCTCCATCCAAGCTGCGAAAGCTGGCGTCACCACTGGCGAATGGGCCACCGAAATGCGCAAAGTCCACGGTGAATATCGCGGCCCGACAGGCGTCTCCGCATCCGTGTCGAATAAGACAGAAGGGCTCGACGATATCCGTGAGGCTGTGAACGTGGTCAGCGATAAACTTGGTCGTCGCCTTAAGTTCCTTGTGGGCAAACCAGGTCTTGATGGGCACTCCAATGGATCCGAGCAGATTGCGTTCCGTGCACGCGATTGCGGTATGGATATCGAATACGATGGTATTCGTTTGACGCCTGAAGAGCTTGTCGCCTCAGCGATTAAGACCAAAGCACATGTGGTCGGGCTATCGATCCTTTCTGGCAGTCACATCCCATTAGTCGAAGACCTGATGAAACGCATGCGCGATGCGGAGCTTGGCGACACCCCCGTGATCGTTGGCGGCATCATCCCAGATGACGACGCTGAGCGTTTGCGCGCGATGGGTGTTGCACGGGTCTACACGCCCAAAGATTTCGAACTGAATGCGATCATGAAAGATATCGTCACGCTTGCTGATCCCAACGCGATTGCGGCTGAGTGATTGACCCTGCCACAGGGCGGTTCTACCGTCCAGCGCATGACAAACACTCTCACCATCCGCCTACTTAAGAAAAGCGACGAAGCCGATTGGCGCCGTCTTTGGAATGCGTATCTCGAATTTTATGAAAGCAGCGTTCCCGAAGAGGTCTATGCGACCACATTCGAGCGTCTAATTGACCCTGCAAATACCGCGCAAAGCGCCGCTTTGGCGTTTAGCGATGGCAAACCTGTCGGCCTCGTCCATTGGATTTATCATCCGCACAACTGGAAGATTGAAGACGTCATCTACCTGCAAGATCTCTACGCTGATCCATCTGTGCGCGGCAAAGGCATTGGGCGCGCTTTGATTGAACATGTTTACGATGTGGCCGATCAAGGCGAGACGCCGACGGTCTATTGGATGACGCAAGAATTCAACGCAACAGCGCGCCAACTTTATGACCGCCTCGCAAGCAAAACCGAATTCTTACAATACAAACGTTAGGACTCACCCATGACCATTCATATCGGTGCCGACAAAGGCCAAATCGCTGAAACCGTCCTTATGCCCGGTGATCCCTACCGTGCGAAATGGGCGGCTGAGACGTTTCTTGAGGACGCAGAGCTTGTAAACGAAGTGCGCGGAATGCTGGGTTTTACAGGCACTTGGAAAGGCAACCGCGTCACAATCCAAGGCAGCGGTATGGGCATGCCATCGCTGTCGATCTATGCCAATGAATTGCTGAAAGATTATGGTGCAAAGACCTTGATCCGCATCGGGTCTTGCGGAGCGATGCAGCCTTATGTCGGAATCCGCGACGTGATTATCGCGATGACGTCTTCGACGCTCTCCACGCCTTCGTTGGGGTTTTTCAAAGAGTTAAACTACGCGCCGTGTGCGGACTGGGGATTGTTGCGCGCAGCTGTAACAGCCGCCGAAGCAAAGGGCACGAAGACCCATATTGGCGGCATCTATTCAGCGGATGTTTTCTACGATGAGCGCCCAGATCTAAATGAGCAGATGACCCGCCATGGCATCCTAGGTGTGGAAATGGAAGCGGCAGAACTTTACACGCTTGCAGCCCGCTATGACGCACGCGCCTTGGCAGTGCTGACAGTGTCGGATCACTTGATCACTGGTGACGCTTTGCCCTCTGAAGACCGCGAAAGCAGCTTTGGCGAAATGTTAGAAATCGCTTTGGAAGCGGCTTTCGCCTAACGCCCGTGCGTGCCGTCGTACCCGTTTGGTTGCGGCGACGCCCACCCTATCAGCGCGTCGGCTTCTGGCTTGAACACTTCGACCAACAGTGGATGGCATTGCGCCTCGTCGCTAGAATGAACACTTGAGCAATCCCCGCCGGGGCAAGCGCTGAGCGCGCCAAGCAAATCGATTTCGGCGAAAAACTCCAGATAGTCATCTGGCCGCACAGGGCTGGATTTCATGAAATACTGACCAGTATCGCGCGTAAACCCAGTACACATGAAAACGTTGAGCACATCATGCACATGCGGTTCTGCTTCTTTCAGGGAAACGCCAAGGTGATCCGCCAAAGCACGCGTCAGGTTCGAATGACAGCAATGGTGATATTGCGTTCCAGACAGTAGATTGCCCGTGTAGGGATCGCAGCGCGTGCCGATCACATCGTGCACAGAGCCGCCATAGGGATCGATGCCATACCACTCAAGCGTGTCTGTCGTGATTATTGCCATAGGTCGCAGGGTGGGAAGAGAACTCCACATGCTCTGAGCGGTGGTGATATGCGTGCCATGCAGCGCCCGCGTTTTGCCGGAATAAAAACGCTCGCTCAGATCATTTGCATTCCATAGATTTAGATCGCCCACTTGAGGGCCATCGGGGCACGAGATGCGAAAGAAATGGCCCACGGGCGCGTGAAACGTGCGCGCATCACGCGCAGGCACCTGTACCTCATCAACCTTCACAGCATCTTCGCGGGCTTCGCTGTAAAGCGCCATATCCCGCTTTGGCAAACCGGCAACAGGATAGCATACGACAGGCCCAATGTTGCGTCGATCTTCGGCATCGCTTGGTTGGTTTGGCATTTTACGCTCCCTCATTAGAGGCATCAGAAAACCCGCTGCACCAAAGCGCAACGGGTTAGTATGGTATTTCTAGAAATACTCTTGCGCTTAAACGGTGCGCTCGACCATCATTTTCTTGATCTCTGCGATTGCGAGCGCGGGGTTAAGACCCTTAGGGCAAGTCTTCGCGCAGTTCATAATCGTGTGGCAGCGATAAAGCTTGAATGGATCTTCGAGTTCATCCAAACGCTCACCCGTCGCTTCGTCGCGGCTGTCGATAATCCAGCGATATGCGTGCAGCAATGCAGCCGGTCCAAGATAGCGATCGCCATTCCACCAGTAGGACGGGCAAGATGTAGAGCAGCACGCGCACATAACGCACTCATAGAGACCGTCAAGTTTCTTGCGATCCCCGATAGATTGCTTCCACTCTTTCGCTGGGCGATTTGTCTTTGTCTCAAGCCAGGGCATGATCGACGCGTGCTGCGCATAGAAATGCGTCAGGTCCGGGATCAAATCTTTCACCACAGGCATGTGTGGGAGCGGGTATATTTTCACATCGCCCTTCACTTCATCCATGCCATAAATGCACGCAAGTGTGTTGATCCCATCGATGTTCATCGCGCAGGAGCCACAAATCCCTTCACGGCACGAACGGCGGAATGTCAGCGTCGGATCAATCTCGTTCTTGATCTTGATCAGCGCGTCCAAAATCATCGGGCCGCAGTTGTCCATGTCGACCCAATAGGTGTCCACTGACGGGTTTTTGCCATCATCGGGATTCCAGCGATAAATCTGCAGCTTGCGAATGTTGTTCGCGCCTTCAGGCTTTGGCCACGTTTTGCCAGTCGTCATGCGGGAATTCTTGGGGAGGGCCAGTTGTACCATCGTCTCACTCCTTTACAAAAACAGGCCAAGGCCGTTTTTAGAAATGCACTGCACCGTTTCAGGGGGCGATGCGATTGTTGTTACAGTTTCGACAGTCGCGGGCGTGACGCCTGTCGCACCAGCTTTGACGATTTCGAAGATCTCTACCCGCGACGCATTGTCTATCACCCAGTCTGTGATCGAGGCTGCATTCACGCCTGGAAACTTTTGCGCAACAACACCGTTCACCGCAGTTTTCACCGTGTTGCGCGCAACTGTGTAAGCGGCGTCATTTGCTTGCACACAGGCACCAAGGGTGGTTGCGATTGAAATTTCTTGCAAAGCCCGCATTAGAAAGTCCGCTCTTTTGGGGCGATTTTCTTGAGGCTGATGCCGCCTTCAGCTTCAGTCGTAAGTGGATCGGTGACTACAGGACGATGCGTCAGTTCGACATCCTTCCCATCGACACGGCTGATCGTGTGCACGCGCCAGTTTTCATCATCACGCGTCGCGTAATCCTCATGCGCATGTGCGCCGCGGCTTTCTTTACGCGCTTCCGCACCAAAAATCGTCGCCAATGCGTTTGGCATCAGGTTTGTCAGCTCAAGCGTTTCCATCAGATCAGAATTCCACACCAAAGAGCGATCCGTCACTTTCAAATCATCCACTTTCGACGCGACGTTCGTCATCTTTTCTACGCCTTCTTTCAGCGTTTTATCGGTGCGGAAGACCGCTGCGTCTTCTTGCATGGTTTTTTGCATTTCAAGGCGCACTTCAGCAGTTGGCGTTGCGCCACTCGCGTTACGTAGGCCATCAAAGCGATCAAAGGCGAAATCAACAGAGATTTGGTTCAGGGCTGCAGGCGCTGCCTCAGCATCCACAACTTTACCAGCGCGGATCGCAGCGGCGCGTCCAAAGACCACGAGGTCGATCAGAGAGTTGGAGCCAAGACGGTTCGCGCCGTGCACAGACGCACAGCCCGCTTCACCAACAGCCATAAGGCCCGGAACAACGGCGTTCGGATCTTTCGCTGTCGGGTTCAGAACTTCGCCGAAGTAGTTCGTCGGAATACCACCCATATTATAGTGAACCGTCGGCAGAACCGGAATTGGCTCCTTGTTGACGTTCACGCCTGCGAAAATCTTCGCGCTTTCAGAGATACCTGGAAGGCGTTCCGCCAGAGCATCAGCAGGCAAGTGTGACAGGTTCAGGTGGATGTGATCGCCACCCGCACCAACACCGCGCCCTTCACGAATTTCCATCGTCATACAGCGCGATACATAATCACGCGGCGCGAGATCTTTGTAGTTGGGTGCGTAGCGCTCCATGAACCGCTCGCCCTCGGAGTTAGTGAGATAACCGCCCTCCCCGCGCGCACCTTCCGTGATCAAACAGCCGGAGCCGTAAATCCCTGTCGGGTGGAACTGAACAAACTCCATATCCTGCAAAGCAAGACCCTGACGTGCGACCATGCCGCCGCCATCGCCCGTACATGTGTGTGCGGACGTCGCGGAAAAATACGCGCGGCCATAGCCGCCCGTCGCAAGCACAACCATCTTTGCATTGAAGACATGCATCGTGCCATCATCAAGCTTCCAGCAAACAACGCCTTGGCATTGGCCGTCTTCGGACATGATCAAATCAATGGCGAAGTATTCAATGTAGAATTCCGCATTGTTTTTCAGGGATTGGCCATAGAGCGTGTGTAGGATCGCGTGACCTGTACGGTCCGCTGCGGCGCATGTGCGCTGAACGGGTGGACCTTCGCCAAATTCAGTGGTGTGACCGCCGAAAGGACGTTGGTAAATTTTACCCTCTTCCGTGCGCGAAAAGGGAACGCCATAGTGCTCTAACTCATAGACCGCTTTGGGCGCTTCACGCGCGAGGTATTCCATCGCGTCGGTATCACCCAACCAATCAGAGCCTTTGACGGTGTCATACATATGCCACTGCCAGTTATCTGGGCCCATGTTGGACAAAGACGCGGCAATGCCACCTTGTGCTGCGACTGTGTGCGAACGCGTCGGGAAAACCTTGGTCACACAAGCTGTACGCAGGCCCTGCTCCGCCATGCCAAGCGTCGCGCGCAAACCTGCGCCACCCGCACCAACCACCACAACATCATAGTCGTGGGTTTCATATTCATAAGCTGCCATCTGGGATGCTCCGAAACTTAAAGTGCGAGTTTAGCGATGGCGAAAATGCCAACCGCTGCTGCGCCGTAGCTGAGGCAAGTTAGGAGAATGATCAGAATTTTCTGCATGAAACCATGCACATAATCCTCGATCAGCACCTGCGCGCCATCATTGAAATGTTTGAACCCAACAAGGATCGTCAAAGCAGCGACAATCGCGGGAAAGGGCCGTGCGAAGTAGGCCATGACTTCAGCGTAGTTAGATCCGAGGATACCACCGAATGTGAGGATGAACATCGGCACGAGAAAAAGCAAAGCCACGGAACTTACTTTCATCGACCAGAAATGATGTGTGCCAGATTTTGCGCTACCCATGCCGGATGCGCGCTTGCGGTCTGTTAAGAATGCCATGTCTCGCGCCCCTTTAAATGATGATCACAGTGATAAGCGTCACCAAGATAGAACCGCCGATCACAGCGTAGCCCATCTTTTCGGCTGTGTTGATCTCTAGGCCAATCGCATTGTCCCAAATCAAGTGACGCAGGCCCGCAAGCGTGTGATACCACATGCCCCAGAGCGACAAGAACAACACAAGATCACCGAACCAGCTGGTCAGGAACCCATCTGCGACCGCGAAATAGCTCTCCGATGTGGCGGCGGCCAAGAACCACCAAACAATGAGCAGTGACGTAACAAGCATTGCGTTGCCTGTGATCCGCGTCAAAATCGACGTCATAGATGTCAGTTGCGGCCGGTATATTGAGAGATGCGGCGAGAGCGGGCGATTGCCCCTATTCACATCAGCCATGGCTATATCCTTTTTCGAGTCCCTGCCGTTGTTTTAGCGCATTATTCGCTGCTGTCACCTAACAGGATCTAAACAACGCGCAGTAATTTCGAGCAATTTACAAAAAATGCAAATTTTGTGATCACACAAACTTTAGCTGTGATCACAAAAATAGTTCACACCAATTTGTTTAACAATTCCGCTCGGCCAGCCCGTCAGCTCACGACACATTGTTATGCTCTGTTCATCCAGATCGTAAAATGCGTTGGCTTCGCCGCAGTCCTCCAGCTTAACTGGAATATCGCGCGGCCAACTGAACTTAACGTTCAGAGCTTTAATCCCTTGCGAGATTACTGAGTTTTCAGCACCCGCTTGCAAGACCAGCTGGCCTTTCAAAGCGTTGCTTTCGCTCACCCCATCAAGGACACCGTTCCAGCTATCCGCCGCCAAAGCAAATTAGTCTTCGCAACCATCCGCACGCGCTTGTGGCAACTCAAGATCGCTAACGAAATCTTCGAGCACATCAGGATCAGCCCCATAAAACAAGTACACGGTATTGAAATAACGTTTTTCGTCAGGCCCGTGTGTGTCCCAAAAAGCCGGCTCATCCTGCGCTTCAGCTCAAAAAAGGCTAGCGCTGTCATAGGCAATGACTTCCGCATCATCACTGTCATAGAGCGCGTCGATCAACAGGATCGAGAGTGAGTCCGCTGCGTCTTCTTCCTGCCCAAAGATCGGCACTTGCATCGGATCAATGACCGCATGGCCCAATTCATCGTAGCAAATCGCTAAGAGGTCGTTCTCTGTAAAATCCGCAAATGCGGGGGCTGGCAGAAGGGTCAAGGCCGTTAAACACGCACGGATCATTTCGGCATTACCACCCAATAATCGAGATCCAGCAAAACTTGCGACATGTGTTTACCGTTCTCGCCTTTCAGCTGGAACACGGCGTCACCCTTGTAGGCCACCAAACGCAAACGCAGTGCACCAACGCCAGGAGCGGATGTGTCAGCTTTGTCCAGCACTTCGGACCACGCGCGCACAGTATCACCGCTAAAGCACGGGTTTGCATGGGCACCGCCATTTAAGCCAACAATCATTTGTGCGTTCGCCAAGCCGTTGAACGACAATGTACGCGCCATGGAAATCACGTGACCACCGTAAATCAGGCGTTGCCCATCATCGCGGTGGGTGGCGTCAAAGTGCACTTTCGCTGTGTTCTGCCAAAGTCGCGTCGCCATCATATGCTCGGCTTCTTCGATAGTCACGCCATCAACATGATCAATCTTTTCGCCAATCTTATAGTCACCCCAGCGATGCGGTTCGCCCGACATCTTGGTGTCATAGTCGGTAAAATCCAGACCATCAGGGATCACCAGATCGGAAATATCCAGCGTGTCTTTGAGGTCTGGAACAACCGTTTCCGGCGCAGGCGCAGTGTCGTCGCGTTTGCGCACCATCACCCAGCGCACAAATTGCATCACAGTTTCATCATTCTGATTGATGCCAGAAGTCCGAACATAGACGACACCGGTTTTACCGCTTGAATTTTGCTTTAAACCGATCACTTCGGACACAGAACGCAACGTGTCGCCTGCATACACAGGCTTTAGCCAGCGCCCCTCCGCATATCCAAGGTTCGCAACCGCGTTGAGCGAAATATCGGGCACCGATTTGCCAAAGACCACGTGAAATGCCGCCAAATCATCCAGGGGTGAAGCTGGCAAACCACTTTGGCGCGCAAATTCATCCGAGGAATAAAGCGCGTGGCGTGCAGGATAAAGCGCGTGATAGAGCGCGCGCTCACCCCCAGATACAGTGCGTGGCACGGCATGATAGATTACATCGCCGATAGAATAATCTTCGAAAAAGCGGCCTGGGTTGGTCTTGAGCATTTATTGCGCCCCCAATTTCATGTCCGGCGTGTAGGGTGCATCGATGTCTTTGGTGATCGATTGCCCGCAGCGCATGATCCCTTTGACAGGATCAAAGGTCTGCGTCGGGGAGCCATAAAGCTCCCAGCCCTTAGCCAGTGCATCACTGACCTTATGGCAAAAAGCTGATGTGTCATCTTCGCTGAGGAAGCGGTAAATCTTGCTCATGGATTAGCCTCCAAAGGGCGACACGCCCAGCAATACGTGGATAGTTGCGACAACGAGGAAGCTGACCAAGGTGATGATAACTAAAAGTTTGTCTTTCTTGGCATCGCCTGGATCCGGACGCACCCACTCTTGGCTGCGATTGATCAAAATCACCGAAACGGTCGCCCAAGCAAACATGCCACCAAACAGTATGATCGAGACGAGATCGCCATTCACTAACAAATGCGCCAACGCCCAAATTTTTACCGCTGTAAGCTGCGGATGACGCATTTTGCCGCGCAAACGACCTGTCGTCGCGCTCATCCCGAAGACGAAAAACGCGCATAGCATAAGGAGGTTGTTGATATAGGTAAAGAACGCAGGCGGCGACCAAACAGGTATGAATTCAGCCCAGCGATAGCCAAAGATCATCAACAGCAAGGATAGGACCAACACAATCGCAATCGCTCCCTTGCCCTTTTCACCCATTTTTGCGCGATGCGCTGGCAAAAGACGTTTGTAAAAGTGGGCGAGGCTCCACAGAAGCAGGCCGAGAATTAAAAGGGTCATGGCTGGCTATTCCTTTGCTAGCGCGTCTATTGCCTTTGCTTTTGCCAGAATTTCACCTGCACTGGCAACGTGTAGGTTTTCAACGATGCGTCCGTCGACGACTGCAACACCCTGCCCGTCTGCTTTTGCGGCTTCAAAAGCTGCGATTTGGCGGGTGGCGAGATCAATTTCGGCATCACTTGGCGCGAAGGCGGTGTTGGTCACAGCGACCTGTGCAGGATGGATCAACGTTTTGCCGTCAAAGCCCATGTCGCGCCCCTGCTCACATTCCACCGCGAGGCCGTCATCGTCTTTGAACGCATTATACACTCCATCGACAATCACCAACCCTTCGGCTTTCGCAGCAAGCAGACACAATTGCAGCGAGGTCAGCATCGGCAAGCGGTCCGCACGGAAACGGCATTGCAGCTCTTTCGTGAGATCGTTGGTGCCCATCACCATGCCCTCAAGTTTAGGATGCGCGGCAATCGCGCTTGCATTCAACATGCCGCGTGGTGTTTCCATCATCGCCCAGATTGACAAATCACCCGTGATCTGAGCCAAAGCATCAAGATCTGCAGGAGCCGCGACCTTTGGCAGCAAGATTGCATCTGCATTTATATGCGTCACGGCTTTGGCGTCCTCTAAACCCCACTCAGTGTCAATGCCGTTGATCCGAACGATCTTGTAGCGCGCGCCGTAGCCGTCTGTGTCCAGAGCCTCTTTCAAGGTCTCGCGCGCAGCGACTTTTTCGTCAAACGCAACCGCATCTTCAAGATCGAAAATGATCGCATCGACCTGTAGGCTACGCGCTTTGTCCAACGCGCGCGGTTTTGAAGCTGGAATATAAAGAACGGAACGAAACGGACGCTGTCGTAAATCCATGGAAATTTCCTGAGACTTGAGTGTAATAATGTTGCGCTCAAATGCACATTTATTTCCATTTCATTCAAGTTGAAAATGCCGCGATGCAGCAAAAATACTTAAATTCGATCCAACACCCCCACAGCCCACGTTGGCTTAACCGAATTTACATACCTCGCCTTGCATGCTGGTTTGGTTGATCATTGCGAGACGTTGCCCAGTATAACGCTGGTTTTTAGTCCCTGTGCTGGACGACGGACTGAACCGAAAGGTGCCGTTCTCAACATACTCTGAACGCGCTTCCTAGTGCCACTTTTTCAAAAGGACGATGCGATGAACATGCAAATGACATTTGGTGCGCTCGGGTTTGGAATTATTGCGCGCGCGGGCTCGACAGCCTTTGCACAAACCAATCGCTACTGCGCGCCGCGCGAGGTTGTCGTTGAACGACTTGCGCAAAAATATGGTGAGGCCCGCCAATCGGTAGGTCTCGTGTCCAACAACTCTATGGTTGAAACATTCTCTTCGTCAGAAACAGGCACTTGGACAATCACTGTAACGCTTGCCAATGGAACCACGTGTTTGGTCGCCTCCGGCCAGAATCACGAAGCGCTCGCAGAAAGTCTGCCAACCAAGGGCAACGACGCTTAAGTGAGTGCGTCGAAAATCAACTTGGTTCCCGTTAAAACAAGCAACACGTAAGTTATCGCGTAAAATGGCTTTTCGGGCACCAAACTATGCGCTTTCACACCCAGCCACGCGCCCAAAAGCGCAAATGGGGCAAGCGCAAGGTTTACCAGCAACAGATCCAGTGTGAATATTCCAAGAGCACCGTAGGCTATCGCCTTCATCACATTGATGATCCAGAACACAAAAACTGTGTTCGCTTGATACTCGGTTTTGCTAAGCTTCAACGACAGCATATACATAGCAGAGGGTGGGCCACCTGCGTGGCTAACAAAACTGGTGAACCCGGATGTCACACCCACGATCAGGCCGACGCTATCGGGCAAAGGTCGCGATGAAATCTTCAACATCCCCCGTGTGCGCGCGATTTGCCAAATCACAAACAGCAGTGACATGGCACCGATCAAAAACCGGATCACATCATCATTTGTCATGCGGTACACCAAAGCCCCAATAATGACGCCTGGCACACCTCCGATCAGCAATAAACGTGCGGATGGCCAATGCCACTTGCGCCAATAGGGCCGCAACGTCGCGAAGTCGATCAACAACAGCAATGGCAACATCAACCCAAGTGCTTCGCCCGGCGTGAGCACAAGCGCCAGAATCGATGCCGCTGCAAAAGCCGCACCTGACCCAAATCCACCCTTTGAAATACCCGCAAAAATAACCGCAGGGATTGCGACAGCGAAAAAGGAAAAGTCCCAAAACACAGCTA
Organism: Planktotalea sp.; assembly: GCF_018607995.1. Classification (GTDB taxonomy): domain Bacteria; phylum Pseudomonadota; class Alphaproteobacteria; order Rhodobacterales; family Rhodobacteraceae; genus Planktotalea. The sequence continues at coordinate 299,855 of NZ_JABBAL010000015.1, read as the reverse complement.
CGTCTTTCATTTTATACGCTTCGGCATAGCCTTAGCGCGCTAAGTGGGGTCTTGCCAGCCTTCACAATTTTGACGCCGCAGCGCAGCACACTTGCGCAGCGCAGCAGAACACACTAGCCATGCGCCAAATTTAACGGACCGGAGAGAGATCCATGGCCAGACCTAAGATAGCACTGATTGGTGCAGGACAGATTGGTGGCACACTTGCGCACCTCGCAGCGTTGAAAGAATTGGGCGACATCGTCCTCTTCGATATTTCCGAAGGCACGCCTGAAGGCAAAGCCCTCGATATCGCGGAATCCGGCCCATCTGAGGGTTTCGATGCGACAATGTCCGGCACACAATCTTATGAAGATATCGCTGGCGCAGACGTGTGCATCGTAACTGCGGGTGTTCCACGCAAGCCAGGCATGAGCCGCGATGACCTGCTGGGTATTAACCTTAAGGTTATGAAGTCCGTTGGCGAAGGTATCCGCGATCACGCCCCAGACGCATTCGTGATCTGCATCACCAACCCGCTTGATGCGATGGTCTGGGCGCTGCGCGAATTTTCTGGCTTGCCACACGAAAAAGTCTGCGGTATGGCGGGTGTTCTCGACTCCGCACGCTTCCGTCACTTCTTGTCAGTTGAATTCAACGTGTCCATGAAAGACGTCACAGCCTTCGTTCTAGGTGGACACGGCGACACGATGGTGCCGCTTGAGCGCTATTCAACAGTCGCAGGCATCCCATTGCCGGATCTGGTCGACATGGGTTGGACTACGCAAGACAAGCTCGACGCAATAATCCAGCGCACGCGTGACGGTGGTGCTGAAATTGTTGGCCTCTTGAAAACAGGCTCCGCTTTCTATGCGCCCGCAACGTCTGCGATCGAGATGGCCGAAGCCTTCCTCAAAGATCAAAAGCGCGTTCTGCCATGTGCTGCGTATGTTGACGGTGCTTACGGCCTCGACGGCTTTTATGTTGGCGTTCCGACAGTGATCGGTGCTGGCGGCGTCGAGCGTGTTGTAAACATCAAGATGAACAAAGACGAACAGGCGATGTTCGACAAATCTGTCGATGCCGTCAAAGGCTTGGTTGCTGCATGTAAAGAGATCGACGGTTCACTCGCGTAAGCGGCGTTTGACTTCATATAACCCTGATGGTCCACTAAATGCGCAGTCTTTCGAGGCTGCGCATTTTCATTTGGGGGGCGCTCCATGCGTTCAATAATTTTCGCGGCACTTTTCGTCTTGGCACCCTTTTCACCAAGTTTTGGAACTGCGCACGCGCAAACATCTGCGTTTTCGATCCGCAGTTTAAGCGAACAGATCAAAGACGTTCAAGACAGCGCAAACCCGAACCCGTTCCAGATTGGCATGCTACAATCGCTCCGCGCCATCGAGGGCATGCTTCAAACGCGTTACAACTTCGGGCTTGGTGCCTCTTTGCGCAGCTTGCCCTTGTTTCGCCTGCCTTTGCCAGGCCCTGCAAATCCGCGCCCAGAACCGTTCAAAGGTCAGGTTATAACAGATCTAATGACGGATTTCTTGCAAGGCATGAGCGCGGCTCAAACCTCGCTTGACGCTGAATTGCCCCAAAATGCGCGCGCATTCGAGCTGACCTTGCAAGACATCTGGTTCGACATTGATCAAAATGGTATCCGTATTGAAGGTGAAGGCGCGCTATAATTGCTCGCGGCAAGGCTCATGTCTCGTCGCGATCTGCGTGAGATGAAAGAAAGCGGTGCCTTTGAGAAACCCACGACCGTGCGATTTGACAGCGCGGATCATGCGTGGCTGACCGTCTATACGCATTTGCTGTCGGGTTTTGCCAATTTCGTCTTGGCCTATGATCCAGCGCCTGTCATCGACTTGCTCGCCACGAAACGCAAAAGCGCCTTTGATACGCCCACATCACAGGCTGAGGAGAGCCCTGACCTTGCCGAACTTTCAGAAAACCTCCGAGACGCTGACAACGCTTTGCGCGCCGCCAAAGAGAAACGCGTGCGGGCAGAAGAACGCTATGCCGATCTCGAAAAAACAAATGTTTTCTATCCAAGATAAACTGACTGCCGACGATAGAACCGACGAAGACATCGCAGAGGCCATTAGTAATCTGCGCAAGTATGTGACCCAAACGCAGTTTGCGAAAACCCACATGGATGAGGCCCGGAAAGAAGAAAGGCGCACTTTTGATGCGACCGATGCACGTAAAGCATTTGAGAGGGAACTGACCAAACGTCCTGTCATGCCTAAGGACCAATTCGGAAACTTCCTTGACCCTATTTATATCGCTTTGACCGCCTTGGCCCAAGAACCTGCAAACGAAAACATCACTGCGGCCATGACACATTGGAAATCGATGATCCGACAGAACCGCCTTTTCTAGCGTTTGCTGGCCATTGAGACCGACAATAAGCGCGAATGGATTCCAAATCCTAATCAGCGCTCGGTTTTTGGAATTAGGATTTCCGAAGACATGGCAAATGCGTGGCAAGATGTGCTCGATGATGCTGACGCCTTGATTGAGGGTGAAAAGCTCATTCCTCATCCTCTTTTCCCTGAGAGTTACAGAATTAGCCTTTCCGCATTCGCTAAAAACCCCGGTCCAATTGACATTATTGAGAGCATCCATGGCATTGGTTCCTGTGAGTATGCGATGCAAGGCGAGCGGGTTTACACCGCAAGTTGGCGCGTATTCCGAAGGATGACGGCTGGGAATCAAATCGGTTTCGCAATTTTCCTGAATTGATTTCCAGTTTTGTCGATCTGAGGGCGAAATTTTGCCACACTTTGTAATTTTGTGATCACAGAAAAAATACGTGTGATCACAAATGTGCGATTTATACCGTCTGCGGCATTTTATCGTTTAATCCGCCCTTAATATTCACACTATAGGGACAAATAATCGAAGCAAGACGGGACCGTTTCTAATGAACATCCACGAATACCAAGCCAAGGCACTGCTCAAGAGCTATGGTGCGCCAGTTTCAGATGGCCGCGCTGTGCTCAAAGCAGAAGACGCCAAAACAGCCGCTGGCGAGATGGACGGCCCACTTTGGGTTGTTAAGGCGCAAATCCACGCAGGTGGTCGCGGCAAAGGCACATTCAAAGAGACCGATGCAGGCGAAAAAGGTGGCGTACGCCTCGCTTTCTCCGCCTCCGAGGCTGCTGATGAAGCTAAGAAGATGCTTGGCCGTACATTGGTCACACACCAGACTGGCCCAGCGGGCAAGCAAGTGAACCGCATCTACATCGAAGATGGTTCCGACATCGAAGCGGAACTTTATCTCGCTCTGCTCGTGGATCGTCAAACATCACGGATTTCCTTCGTGTGCTCCACAGAGGGTGGCATGGACATCGAAGAAGTTGCAGCAGCAACTCCTGAGAAAATCATAAGCTTTTCCGTTGATCCCGCGACAGGTTACCAAGCGTTCCACGGTCGCCGCATCGCATTTGAGCTCGGCCTCAAAGGCGCGCAGGTAAAACAGTGCGTTAAGCTGATGGGTCAACTTTACCAAGCCTTCGTTGAGAAGGACATGGAGCAACTGGAGATCAACCCGTTGATCGTTCTGGAAGGCTCCGGCGATCTTAAGGTTCTCGACGCGAAGGTCGGTTTCGACGGCAACGCACTTTATCGCCACGCCGACATAATGGCACTGCGCGATGAGACAGAAGAAGACAGCAAAGAGCTGGAGGCATCCAAGTATGACCTCAACTACATCGCACTTGATGGCGAAATCGGCTGCATGGTCAACGGCGCAGGTCTCGCGATGGCGACGATGGACATCATCAAACTTTATGGCGCAGAGCCTGCAAACTTCCTCGACGTAGGCGGCGGTGCGACCAAAGAGAAGGTGACAGAAGCTTTCAAAATTATCACCTCTGACCCACAAGTCAAAGGCATCCTCGTGAACATCTTTGGCGGCATCATGCGCTGTGATGTCATCGCGGAAGGCGTTGTCGCTGCGGTGAAAGAAGTCGGTCTGCAAGTTCCACTTGTTGTGCGCTTAGAGGGCACAAACGTGGAAGAAGGCAAAGCAATCATCAACAACTCCGACGTTGACGTGATTGCAGCGGACGACCTGAAAGACGGTGCACAGAAAATCGTCAAAGCGGTGAAAGGATAATCCCATGGCTGTTCTCGTAGACGAAAACACAAAAGTAATTTGCCAAGGCCTCACAGGTTCGCAAGGTACATTCCACTCCGAGCAAGCGATTGCATATGGCACAAAGATGGTCGGTGGCGTGACACCCGGCAAGGGCGGTACAACGCATCTTGACCTGCCGGTCTTCAACTCCGTGCACGAAGCACGTCACGTGACCGAAGCGAACGCATCGGTAATCTACGTACCTCCTCCCTTCGCGGCGGATTCGATCCTAGAGGCGATCGACGCCGAAATGGAATTGATCGTGTGCATCACCGAAGGCATTCCAGTGCTCGACATGATGCGTGTTCAGCGCGCTCTTGAAGGCTCTTCTTCGCGTCTTATCGGACCTAACTGCCCGGGCGTGATCACACCTGACGCTTGCAAAATCGGCATTATGCCGGGTCACATCCACAAGCGCGGCTCTTGTGGCGTTGTTTCCCGCTCCGGCACGCTAACGTATGAAGCAGTTAAGCAAACGACGGATCTTGGTCTTGGCCAATCCTCTGCTGTCGGCATCGGTGGCGATCCGATCAAAGGCACAGAGCACATCGACGTGCTGGAAATGTTCCTCGCGGATCCAGAAACACAGTCCATCATCATGATCGGCGAAATCGGCGGCTCTGCTGAAGAAGAAGCAGCGCAGTTTCTTGCGGATGAGAAGAAAAAGGGCCGTTGGAAACCAACAGCTGGATTCATCGCTGGCCGCACGGCCCCTCCCGGACGCCGCATGGGCCACGCTGGCGCGATTGTCGCTGGTGGCAAAGGTGGCGCCGAGGACAAGATCGAAGCTATGCGCTCCGCTGGAATCGTCGTGGCAGACAGCCCCGCGACCTTGGGCGAAGCTGTGATTGAAGCGATCGGTTAACGCGAGCACCAAACGCTTGGGCCTCTTTGGCCCAAGCCATCAAACGTTTGGGCCCTGCCAAGGGCTGCATTCAGGACACGGCCCCTTTTGGGAGAGCAAGAATGACAGATCAAAGTTCCAACGATCAATTCCACGCGTCAAGCTTCATGCAAGGCCATAACGCCGAGTATCTCGAACAGCTTTATGCGCAATATGCCAATGATCCAAATGCGGTCGATGCAGCATGGCAGGGCTTTTTCGCCCAGCTTGGCGACGCTGATCTGGACGTGAAGGCAGAAGCCACCGGCCCCTCTTGGGCGCGCGCCGATTGGCCGCCCCTGCCGAACGACGATCTAACAGCCGCGCTTGATGGGCAATGGCCTGCGCAATCAGAAACCAAAGCTGCAGGCGACAAGATCAAAGCAAAGGCCGCAACAGCGGGCGTCGAAGTCAGCGACGAAGCTATCAAACGCGCTGTACTCGATTCCATTCGTGCGCTCATGCTCATTCGTGCTTACCGTATTCGTGGCCACCTCGCCGCTGATCTCGACCCACTTGGCATGCGCGAAGCATCCAAACATCCAGAGCTTGACCCGAGATCTTACGGCTTTACTGACGCAGATATGGATCGCCCGATCTTTATCGACAACGTATTGGGCTTGCAGATCGCCTCCATGCGCCAGATCGTCGACATCGTGAAACGCACGTATTGCGGCACGTTTGCCCTGCAATACATGCATATTTCTGATCCAGAAGAAGCAAGCTGGCTCAAAGAGCGTATTGAAGGCTTGGGCAAAGAAATCCAATTCTCACGCGAGGGTCGCAAAGCCATTCTCAACAAGATGGTCGAGGCCGAGGGCTTTGAGAAATTCCTTCATGTGAAATACATGGGCACCAAACGTTTCGGCCTTGATGGCGGCGAAAGCTTGATCCCTGCGATGGAGCAAATCATCAAACGCGGCGGCGCTTTGGGCGTTCAAGACATCGTCATCGGCATGCCGCACCGTGGGCGCTTATCCGTTCTTGCAAACGTGATGAGCAAACCCTACCGCGCCATTTTCAACGAATTTCAAGGCGGCAGCTTCAAGCCTGAGGATGTGGACGGCTCTGGGGACGTAAAGTATCACCTTGGTGCCAGCTCTGATCGTGAATTTGACGGCAACAACGTGCACCTTTCGCTGACTGCGAACCCCTCACACCTCGAGGCGGTTAACCCTGTGGTGATTGGGAAAGTGCGTGCCAAGCAAGACCAGCTCAACGATGAGGAGCGCATCAAAGTGATGCCGATCCTACTTCACGGCGATGCGGCCTTCGCGGGTCAAGGCGTTGTTGCGGAGTGTTTTGCGCTCTCGGGTCTGCGCGGCCATAAAACTGGCGGCACGATGCACATCGTTGTTAACAACCAGATCGGTTTCACCACGGCTCCGCATTTTTCACGCTCCTCGCCCTATCCAACAGACAACGCTTTGGTTGTGGAAAGCCCGATTTTCCACGTCAACGGCGATGATCCAGAGGCAGTTGTTCACGCAGCGAAAGTCGCGACTGAGTTCCGCCAGAAGTTCCACAAAGATGTCGTCATCGACATCATTTGCTACCGCCGCTTTGGTCACAATGAAGGGGATGAACCGATGTTCACCAACCCCGTCATGTACAAAAAGATCAAGACGCATAAGACCACGCTCAGTCTCTATACAGAGCGGCTGGTTAAAGACGGTCTCATCCCAGAGGGTGAGATCGAAGATATGAAAACAGCCTTCCAAGCGCATCTGAATAATGAGTTTGAAGCCGGCAAGGATTACAAACCCAACAAGGCTGATTGGCTGGATGGCAAGTGGTCACATCTGGATCGCCGTAAGGACGAATACCAGCGCGGTGAAACCGCGATTGCGCCAGAAACACTCGCCGAAGTGGGGACCGCACTCACCAGAACGCCAGACAATTTCCCGCTGCATAAAACAGTCGGGCGTTTGCTCGATACAAAAAAGAAAATGTTCGAAAGTGGCGAGGGCTTCGATTGGGCCACGGGCGAGGCTTTGGCCTTTGGCGGATTGCTAACCGAAGGCATGGGCGTGCGCCTCGCGGGTCAAGACAGTACGCGTGGCACGTTTTCGCAGCGCCACTCGGGTTTGATCAACCAAGAAACCGAAGAGCGGTATTACCCGCTCAACCACATCCGCGAAGGCCAAGCGCATTATGAAGTCATCGACTCTATGCTCTCGGAATATGCGGTCCTCGGTTTTGAGTATGGTTACTCAATGGCGGAGCCAAATGCGCTGACTCTTTGGGAAGCCCAGTTTGGTGATTTCGCCAATGGCGCGCAGATTATGTTCGATCAGTTCATCAGTTCCGGTGAAAGCAAATGGTTGCGCATGTCGGGTCTCGTTGTCCTTCTACCTCACGGTTTCGAGGGCCAAGGACCAGAGCATTCGTCCGCTCGACTTGAGCGTTTCTTGCAAATGTGTGGTCAGGACAACTGGATCGTCGCGAACTGCACGACGCCGGCAAACTACTTCCACATTTTGCGCCGCCAGTTGCACCGTACTTTCCGAAAACCCCTGATTTTGATGACGCCAAAATCTCTGCTGCGTCACAAATTGGCCGTCAGCAAAGCGGAAGAGTTTACGACTGGATCCAGCTTTCACCGCGTCCTCTGGGATGATGCGCAATACGGCAATTCGAACACAAAACTGGTTGCCGATGACAAGATCAAGCGCGTCGTGATGTGTTCAGGCAAGGTATACTATGACTTGCTCGAAGAACGCGACGCACGCGGTCTTGATGACACGTACATCATGCGTTTTGAGCAATTCTATCCTTTCCCTGCGAACTCTGCGGTCAAAGAATTGGGTCGCTTCAAGAACGCGGAAATGGTCTGGTGTCAGGAAGAGCCCAAAAATCAAGGTGGCTGGACCTTTATGGAACCGAACCTTGAGTGGGTCCTGAACCGCATCAAAGCGAAACATGAGCGCCCTGTCTTTGCGGGTCGTTCGGCAAGTGCCTCCCCAGCAACGGGTCTGGCCAGCATTCACAAAGCACAACAAGCAGCACTCATCGACGATGCGCTGACACGGAAAGGGAAGTAACCCATGAGCACAGAAATTCGCGTTCCAACATTGGGCGAGTCGGTCACAGAGGCCACCGTTGCCACATGGTTCAAGAAGCCAGGAGATGCCGTTGCTGTTGATGAAATGCTTTGTGAGCTGGAGACTGACAAGGTTACAGTCGAAGTGCCTGCAACGGCCGCAGGTACTATGGGCGAAATCGTTGCCTCAGAAGGCACAACTGTTGGCGTTGATGCTCTGCTCGCGACCATCATTGAAGGATCCGGTACCGTGAGTGCACCCGCTAAACCTGCGAAAGCCGCAGCGAGATCAGACAGTCCAGCGGCAAGCGTTGATGTCATGGTCCCAACCTTGGGTGAATCCGTGACCGAGGCAACGGTCAGCACATGGTTCAAGAAAGTCGGCGACACGGTCGCGCAGGACGAAATGCTCTGTGAGTTGGAAACCGACAAAGTCTCCGTCGAAGTGCCTGCACCATCTGCTGGCGTTTTGTCTCAAATTATCGCCGCGGAAGGCACAACAGTTGATGCTGCAGCCAAGCTCGCCGTCATTGGCGGCGCGGCGGCCAGCGTGAGTGATGCACCAGCGGCAGCTACCGCACCCACTACCAGCGCAGGTGGCAAAGACGTGGAAGACGCGCCTTCCGCGAAGAAAGCGATGGCCGAAGCGGGCGTTTTGCGCGATGCTGTCACAGGCTCTGGCCGCGATGGCCGCATTATGAAGGATGACGTTGCCAAAGCGCTCTCCGCAGCTCCTGCCCCCGCTGCCGCACCTGCACCCGCGCCGCGTGCCCCTGTCAGTGCCGACGATGCCTCGCGTGAGGAGCGTGTGAAGATGACACGCCTGCGCCAGACAATCGCGCGGCGCTTGAAGGAAAGCCAAAACACGGCAGCCATGCTCACCACCTACAACGAAGTTGACATGACCGAGGTGATGGCCCTTCGCAATGAATACAAAGACCTGTTTCTTAAGAAACATGGCGTCAAATTGGGCTTCATGTCTTTCTTCACGAAGGCCTGTGTTCATGCGCTGAACGAAGTTCCCGAAGTAAACGCTGAGATTGATGGCACTGACGTTGTTTACAAGAATTTTGTCCACATGGGTATTGCGGCGGGTACGCCAACAGGTCTGGTCGTTCCTGTGATCCGCGATGCAGATTCAATGTCATTTGCTGGCATCGAAAAAGCAATCGCCGAAAAAGGCGCGCGCGCGCGCGACGGCAAACTATCGATGGCGGAAATGCAGGGCGGCACCTTCACAATTTCCAACGGTGGCGTCTACGGATCGCTGATGTCTTCACCGATCTTGAACCCGCCACAGTCGGGCATTCTTGGCATGCACAAAATCCAGGATCGCCCGATGGCCATCAATGGTGAAGTTGTGATCCGCCCGATGATGTATCTTGCCCTGTCCTATGATCACCGCATCGTGGATGGCAAAGGCGCGGTAACCTTCCTTGTGCGCGTCAAAGAAGCGCTCGAAGATCCTCGCCGTCTTTTGATGGATCTGTAACCTACCGCGATGGCCTATTTGGAACCCAAAACGCTGACCTACCCGCATTGTGGCTTTAGCGCCAAGGTGAATTGGGTCGTCGAAGTTGGGCAACACAGCAGACTTGGTCAGACGCCCTCGCGGCGTCTGCATCATATCGCGCCTTTCATCCGTGATCCGTTAGATCGAAACGTGGTTATTTGCCCGAAATGCAAGGCTGCTGTTACATGACTAAAGCAGCGAAGACAGCTGTGATGGCCTGTATGCGCAATGGGGGGCTCTTCATTGTTGAATGGCTCGCATATAATCATGTGATTAGCTTCGATCAGGTCGTGATTTATTCAAGCATCGCGCCGCCACGCTTCTAACACCAGCGCAGATCAATGCTTGGTCCAAACCGCACGCAAGGAATTCACAGTAATGACACCCGAACTAATAACTCTTACGCTCGCGGCATTGCTGCAAATCTTGCAGTTTTGTGCATACTCAATCGCTTCAATCAGTCAGGTTGGCGTCTATAAAGCAGCGGGTCCACGTGATAAACCCATCGAACTCACTGGCGTCGCAGGCCGACTTCAAAGGGCAATGAACAACCACTTTGAAGGGCTGATCCTTTTCACAATCGCCGTGGTCGTCGTCACTTATACGGACCAATCCAGCGACATCACGATGCTATGCTCATTCGCCTATCTTGGCGCGCGTATTCTCTATATTCTGGCATATGTCTTCGGCCTTGCCCCATGGCGCTCGCTCATCTGGTTCGTTGGATTGGCTGCAACCATTGCAATGCTTCTTTCCACGCTTTTTTAACATTCGCTTTGCCAAATAAACTCTGGGGGATGCTCGGCTTGCCGAGACGGGGGCAACGCCCCCACCCCACCAAACCCAAAAAGGACACATCATGTCTGACTATGACGTTATCGTAATCGGCTCCGGCCCGGGTGGCTATGTCAGCGCAATTCGCTGCGCACAATTGGGGCTAAAAACTGCCTGTGTTGAGGCGCGTGACACGCTTGGTGGCACATGTTTGAACGTGGGCTGCATCCCGTCTAAGGCGCTGCTTCACGCCTCCCATCAATTGCATGATGCGCAGCATAATTTCGCTAAAATGGGTCTCAAGGGCAAAAGTCCTTCGGTGGATTGGACCCAAATGCTCGCCTACAAAGATGAAGTGATTGAGGGCAACACAAAAGGTATCGAGTTCCTGTTCAAAAAGAACAAAATCGATTGGCTCAAAGGCTGGGGCAGCATTCCCCAGGCCGGCAAAGTCAAAGTTAGTGATGAGACACATAATGCGAAGAACATCATCATCGCGTCAGGTTCAGAACCTTCATCACTGCCTGGCATCGAGGTGGACGAAAAGATGGTCGTGACATCAACAGGCGCGCTTGAGCTTGGCAAAATACCGAAGAAAATGGTTGTCATTGGTGCGGGTGTCATCGGCTTAGAGCTTGGCTCTGTCTATGCACGTCTTGGCGCAGAGGTGACGGTCGTTGAATTTCTCGATGCGATCACGCCGGGAATGGACGCAGAAGTGCAAAAAACCTTCAAACGGATTTTGGGCAAACAGGGCTTGAATTTCGTGCTTGGCGCGGCGGTTCAGGGGGTTGAGACCACCAAGAGCAAAGCAAAGGTCACCTATAAACTTCGCAAAGATGACAGCGAACACATGATTGATGCGGACACGGTTTTGGTCGCAACAGGGCGCCGTCCGTTCACAAATGGTCTCGGCCTAGACGCCTTGGGCGTGGAAATGTCCGAACGTGGCCAGATCAAAACGGGCAGCGATTGGCAAACCAACATCAAGGGGATCTACGCGATTGGCGATGCAATTGATGGTCCAATGCTCGCGCACAAAGCGGAGGATGAGGGCATGGCCGCCGCAGAACAGATCGCAGGCAAGCATGGTCACGTGAACTACGGCGTGATTCCCGGTGTGATCTACACGCATCCCGAGGTCGCGAATGTGGGCAAGACAGAGCAAGAGCTCAAGGATGCTGGCCAAAACTACAAAGTTGGCAAGTTCTCATTCATCGGCAACGGTCGCGCCAAAGCGAACTTTGCGGGCGACGGCTTTGTTAAGATCCTCGCGGACAAAGACACAGACCGCATTTTGGGTGCCCATATCATCGGACCAAGTGCGGGTGATCTAATCCATGAAGTCTGTGTTGCCATGGAATTTGGAGCCTCGGCAGAGGATTTGGCGATGACCTGTCACGCGCATCCGACCTACTCAGAAGCCGTGCGCGAAGCAGCGCTTGCTTGCGGTAATGGCGCAATTCACGCGTGAGCGTTTAAACTTCGAAACCCGCTTCACGCATCAGCGCGTTAGAGCGGGTTTCGACCCGCTCTTCGAGCAAAGCCATGAACTCTTCGCGCGTAAGGCCCGCATCTATTGGCTCAAGAAATTCAACAACGGCCACACCCGGTTTTCGGTAAATCCCTGTGCGCGGCCAAAACACTCCAACATTGGTTGCAACGGGATAACATGTTTGTCCCATCTGTTCGTAAAGAACGCCCGTGCCAACCTTGTAAGGCTTCTGCGCACCCGGTGCGACGCGTGTACCTTGGCTGTAAATAATCAGCTGACCCGCTTCGACCAAGCCTGCCTTTACATCCGCGACCATCTTTTCAATCGCCGCCCCACGCTTGCCGCGATCCACGGCGATGCAGTTCAACAGCTTCGCATATTGCCCAATCACTGGCGTCCACAGGATTTGCTTTTTCATGATGAACTTGCCCGCAGGAATAGCGGTAAAAATCATCATGATATCTAGAAAGCTCTGGTGCTTGGCTGCAACCAATCCCGGCTCTGTCGGTGGTGTGCCACGCACTTCGATCTTCAAGCCCACCATCCAGCTTGCGGTCCAAAAAACCCAACGGCTGTAGGTCTTGCAACAGGTGCGCGCACCGCGCTTTGAAAACAACGCCCAAGGTGCAAACAGCAAACCAATTATCAGCATCATTAAATAGATTTGCCCCACAAACAAAAGCGAACGCAGCCATTGCACAGGGTTTTTCTTTTCGTTCATGTGAGGCTCCATAGGGTATTTCGCGCGGCAAGACGCGTGGGAGGGGTCGCGGCGACAGCCGCAAGAATAGGGATCAAAAAAAGCAGAAACCAATGCCCGCCTTGTAAGCCAAGTCCTGTCAAGAACCCACCCTCTTCGGAAGCGCTGGGAAGAAACAACAAAGCAACCATACCGAGGACAGTGCCTATCGCCGCGCCCGTCAAGGCACGCAGGGTAAAGCGCCGCATGAACGCTTGTGCAATGTAGGAGTCGCGCGCACCCACGAGCCGCATAACAGCGATCACTTGCGCGTTGGCTGCGAGCGCGGCCAGTGAAATCATCGCGCCTTTCGCAAGTGCGATCAGAATGATTGAAATCCAGCCCAGCATCCGAAGTGAGCTGGCCGCAGACACCAAAAGTGCGCGCCACCGTGCGTGGTAGACCGCGCCGGGAACTTCACCGCTGTAGGTATGGGCAACTGTATGGAGTTCGATCAAGCTCTGGCCTTTCCTGCCTGCTGCCGTTTGACGACAAACCTGTGCCTTGTTCTGCCTCAGCGCGCGCGCGGTTTCAATCACTCGTCGCGCGATCGCGCGTATGGGATTTACCATATTGCCTGCGCGGCATATGGTATTCGCTGGAAAGGCCGTTTTTGGTCTGCTGAATATGCCAGAAGGCAAGGTGTGATATGCGTTTGATTTGTCCAAATTGCGGGGCTCAGTATGAGGTTCCAACGGAAGTCATCCCGACTGAAGGACGCGATGTCCAATGTTCAGCGTGCTCAAACACGTGGTTTCAAGCGCGTCCCGATCATGATGCAGGCCTTGCGGATGAGGTGGATCGCGCCAGCGTAGAACCTGTCGCACTACCGCCAGAACCTGAACCTGCTCCCGAACCTGTGCAAGACGCACCGACGATGATGTGGCAAGAACTGGACCATGAGATTTCCGACATTTTGCGCCAAGAGGCGGAGTTCGAAGCCGCAGCTCGCGCCGCAGAGCAGGGCGCGCCTTTGGAAACACAACCTGATCTTGGACTGGAAGCAAAACCAAAAAACGAACGCGAGTGCCGTGCACGCGAAGCGCGCAAGCGGATGGCGCGTATGCGTGGTGAGCCTGAGCCAGACGAAGTTGCAGTCGCCGCAGTGACCGCAGCTGCCGGATCGCGCCGCGATTTGCTGCCTAATATCGAAGAAATCAACTCGACTTTGCGCTCATCTGGTGAGCGTCGCCGCCTGGCCGAAGCAGATGATGCAGGTTTGCCCGGAACGACAACGCGTATTGAGCGCAAAGGTCGCAGGTTCAGACGCGGCTTCGTTACGATGATAATGCTTGGCGCTGCCGCCGTTGGTGCCTACATTTTTGGCCCCCAAATTACAGAATTTGTCCCCGCTTCTGAACCTTATATGGCGCAGTATAGTACGTTGGTTGAGGATGCGCGCACTTGGTTAGGCGAGTCTGTTGACGGCGGCCTTGCGTGGTTAGATCAAAAGGCTGCGGAAACAACCAAACCTTAGAATCGATCCAGTAATCGTCGAAGGTAATCGCGTTCGACTTCCGGTCGCACGCTCTCGCCGCTGCGCTTGCGAATTTCGTCCAGCAGTTCACGCGCACGACGATACACATCCTCGCCCTGCAACAAGCCTTGATCTGTGCCCGCTTGCCCTGTCGCGCCGGGATTGCGACCTAAAGGATCACGTTGCTCACCGCCTTCGCGCCCGTCTGCTGAGCCTTGCTGACCCTCGCGCCCTTCCGCTTTAGCCATTGCTTCACCTAGATTTTGCATGCCTTCACGCAAGGCATCCATCGCTTCGGCTTGTCGATCAATCGCTTCGGGTAAATCATCACTCTGCAAAGCCTCCCCCGCCCCGCGCATCGCGTCTTCTGCACGGCGCAGTGCCTCGCGTGCGGCGTCACCTGCCTCGGATCCAGCGCCGGGCAAAGCACCACGCTGACGCTCGACTTCGCGGCGTAGGTTCTCTTGACGCTCAGCCAAACCTTGGCCTTCGCCTTGCTGTCCATCGCTGGCCTCACCAGATTGACCCTCGCCCTGCCCCTGACCTTCGCCAGATTGTCCTTCGTGCAACTGACCACGGCCCTGACCGCCGTTGCGCCCTTCGTTGCCATCACTTTCGCCCGCTTGCGCGCCCGGATTGTATTGCTCTTGAAGATCGCGGAATGCCTGGTCCGACAAGCCTTGCTGACCACGCAACACATCCGCAAGACCTTCCATGGCTTGTTGACCCTCAGATTGCTGGCCTTCGCCTTGTTGGCCCTCAGCGACCTGCATGTTCTCCATCATCTCTTGCAGCTCTTGCAGGGCTTGCTCTGCCTCGGCCATGCGGCCTTCTTCCATCAGTTCCTGAATGCGATCCATCATATCTTGCAGATCATCCTGCGTCATTTGCATCGCATCATCTCGCATGCCTTGCTGGCGCTCTTGGGTCTCACTATTGCGCGCAGTTTCGCGTTGTAGCTGGTTGATGTAGTTCTCATTTGCGCGCCGCAACTCATCCATCAACTCTGTAATTTCTTCGTCGCTCGCTCCGTTTTTCATCGCTTCTAATAGGCGCTCTTGCGCGCGGTGCATCCGCTCCAATGCGTCCTCAACATCGCCATCTTCGATCAAAGTCGCGAGGTCCCAAAGCGCGACCACCGCTTCATCGCGCGCCTCTTTTGTAAACTGATCAAACGCGATTTGCGTCTCCAAGCGTCGCAAAATCATGCGCATCCGTAAGTATGTGGTCTTAGAGCGGAACACATCATCGGGTCGATGCGAGATCGCGCGTATCATCTGTGTTGTGCGATCCGCGTTATCTTTCGACCACAAAAGCCACTGACGCTGTTCGATCAAAGCCCGTGCCATCGGATCGAAAAAGCGACGGCCCGGCAAAATCAAATGCGTGGTGTTCACGTCAGAGCTTTGCCCCTTGGCATCTTGCACCGTCATTGACAGTTTCACAGGCAAGTTCGCAAAGGGATGTTCAGAGAAATTCCCGATCAAAGTTTCAGCAAAGTCACTACGATCGCCGGAAATAGGTAGCGGCAAGTCAAGCGCGATGTTGGCGCGCACCTCTGGATCAACCGACAGCCCATAGCGGCGTGAAACCGCATTCAGATCCAGCGCTATTTCTGCTGATCCGCCGACAACCTCATAATCGTCAGAGGCAACAAACGGCAAGCTCATGACACCATCCGCCCCCCTCTCCGCCGCGCCCACAACTTCAACGCGCGGCTGCGTGTCAGGCGTGACCGCAATATCCCAAAGTCGCCCATTCGGCCCGGCAATTTCCAGTGTTCCACTTGTAAGTGCTATGAAATTTTGTCCCGGATCAGCTGCGCTACCCGTGCCTTCAATCCTTTGCGAAACGGTTTCAGCGACGGTTAACGCGCCTATTTCACCATATAAGCGTAGACTAATACGGCTGCCCTCGGGCACATCTATTTGCCCATCTTGATCGTTCAAATAGAGGCTGGGTTTGCCTGTGTAGGCAGGCGGTTCAATCCACCCCTCCCACACCGGACCGCTCATCACAGCCCCGTTGTTCTGCGCAATCTCAGTGACTGTGCCCACACGCCAGAGCGAGCCGAACAACACAGCAACCCCAAACAGCAAAGCCGCAACATAACGCAGCGCGAAAGGGTCGCGCGCGGCAAGGCGGACCTTTGGCTTAACGGCTTTCGCATCGGCTGTCCGCGCCGCCATTCTCGATTGATGTACCCGCCAGACCACCGCAGAGGCCTCATCGCTTGGCCCGATCGCTTGCGTGTCCATCAGTGCTTGGATCGGGCGACCAGCTAAACTGCTATCGAGCCGTGCCATCGCTTCCATGCGGTTTGGAAGGCGAAAGAGCATGAAGCCACGGATCAAAAAATAAAGTCCAGAAATTGCGGAAAGAACAGCTATGCCCCAAACCGCCTCAATTAGAAAACTCTCGTGCCAGCCCAACATCAATACGGCAAGCACCGCAATGATAATGCTCCAAAGCGGCCACAACGCGCGCGCGGCGCGCTCCGCAGTCATCCCCGCCCAAGTCATCCAAAGCGGGCCACGCAAACGCGCGATCACCTTTGAATACTGGGATGTTTCAGGACCCATGCGTTGCTCCCCGCCCATCACGCGCGGGGATGCGCGTCAGAGCCATTCAGGGATGGTATCTCGATTTATCATTTCGTCAAAGGTCGGACGAGGCCGAATGACAGCGAATTGATCACCTTTGACCAGAACTTCGGGGATAAGGGGGCGCGTATTATACTCTGACGCCATCACAGCACCGTATGCACCAGCCGAACGGAACGCGACCAAATCGCCCGCTTTCAGGGGCGGCATATGCCGTCCTTTGGCAAACGTATCACCGCTCTCACAGACAGGCCCAACGATGTCATAAGGTATCGGCAAAACACCGACTTCTGACTCCACCACAGGTACAATATCGTGGTGAGCATCATACATGGCCGGGCGGATTAAATCGTTCATCGCCCCGTCAATTATAAGAAATTCGCGATCCTCACCGGATTTCACATAGATCACTTGGCTGACCAAAAGCCCCGCATTGCCTGCGATCAAACGACCCGGCTCAATCTCGATCTCGCAGCCCAAGTGCCCGACACATTTCTTTATCAACGCGCCGTAATCCGTCGGCGACGGTGGTGCTTCATTCGAGCGCGCATAAGGGATACCAAGCCCGCCGCCGAGGTCCAAGCGAGAGATCTCATGCCCATCGGTACGAAGTTGCTCAGTCAGCTCTGCGACCTTGTTGTAAGCGGCTTCAAACGGCGCAAGATCGATCAATTGGCTGCCGATGTGCACATCGATCCCAATCACTTTGAGACCCGGAAGCGACGCGGCCAGGTCGTAGACCTCGCGCGCACGGCTAATCGGTATACCGAACTTGTTTTCAGACTTTCCCGTTGCGATCTTCGCATGGGTTTTCGCATCAACATCAGGGTTCACCCGAATGGTAATCGGTGCGATAACATTAAGCGCAGTTGCAATTTCCGAAATGACCTGCATCTCGGGTTCGCTCTCCACATTGAACTGGCGAATGCCACCCGTAAGCGCCTGATGCACTTCTTCGCGCGTCTTCCCGATGCCGGAAAATACGATGCGCTCGCCTGGCACGCCTGCAGCCTTCGCACGCGCATATTCCCCGCCAGAAACGACGTCCATTCCAGCACCCAACGCTGCAAGCGTCTTGAGAATTGCCTGATTGGACGCTGCTTTCATGGCATAGCATACAAGGTGCTCTGTGCCTTCAAGCGCGTCGTCTAACAGCTTAAAATGACGCTCTAAAGTCGCGGTGGAATACACATAAAACGGTGTGCCCACGCTTGCGGCAATCTCGCTCAGCGGGACATCTTCGGCGTGCAAAGCGCCATCTCTGTAAAGAAAGTGATCCATGCGCGCGTGAATAATCACAAACTCGCGCGCATTCAATCACTATCGCCATGCCCCGCTTCTTCAGTCCTAATATACCACGGGGGAGGCTCAGCTTGCTGAGACGGGGGCAGCGCCCCCAGTTCTTAAACCTGTTGTTCTTTGCGAAGCTGCTTCATCTGCTCGGTGCGCTCTTTCAAGATCGCCTGCGCGCGCGCCTCAACACGATCAAACACGGGAGCGAAATCAGCATTATTGATGCCGCGATCATGAGGCAATTGATAGAGCGCATGGAACGGGTTAGCATTGCATTCGATAATCACAGGACCATCTTCGCCAACCGCGATATCCCAACCAAAAACACCAAACTCTGGGAAAAGGCTGTGACCTTGATTCGCGACTTCTTTCACCTTGTCCCAATGCGGCACTTGGAAACCGGCAAAGCTCTTGCCAGAGATCGGATGTTGCTCAAGAATTTGACGGTCAAGGCCAGCGCCAGCATGACTGACTTTGCCAGTCTCCGCATCAACCGCCCCCAGCATAGAACCGGATTGCCAGGAGTTATCTGACATCGCTTTCGGGGATGGGATTTTCCAAAACGCATATAGAACACGCGGCGCGCCTTCTTCAATCACTGTGACAACGCGCATGGTTCCCACGGCTTGCCCTGCCAAAGCCGAGACGGCTTTGTGCTGTTGCACAGCACTCTGGAACGTAAATCCTTCTGGATAATCTGCGATCACCTAATGTGCGAAGGCGTCGATGTCGAACGATTTTCCATTGCCCATCTCGATCAAACCTTTGGCAGCATCGATGCCCGTCAGTAAGGCTGAGCCTACAGATTTCGACCCTTCCAAGGTTTTTGCAAAGACCGGATAAATCGCTTCAGATTTCAGAAACCACGAAACATCCGAAGGTGCGCGCAGGGTGTTGATCCCACCGAAGCCGCGCTCGGAATGGGCAACCGCTTGGGTTTCTGTTGTGGGCAGGTTCATGCCTTTCAGCATCGTCGTGTAGAGCACCTTGTCGCGAATGAATGAGCGCTTATCGCCAAGCTTCGCAGGCGAAAGGCGCAGGTTCAGCTGGTAGCTGCCTTTTTCACCGTCAAACTGAAGCTTTTCTTCCGCAGTCAAATACGTGCGGTAATGCTGTGCTGCGTAATACTCAACAAACGCAATGCCCGCCTTACGATCCAATTTGAACATTTCGCGCATTGCTTGATTGGGCTGACACCAAACTTGCGTGCGACCTCAACGATCATCTTGGACGCGGGCATCGCCGCTTTATCTGGTACCGCCAAAAGCGCTTTGTTGCTGTGGATCTGCGACGCGTCGATGCTGCTCATGGGATATTCCTCTGCGTGAATTGCCTGTTGCTGAGAAAAATGGCCCTCAAATGTACTCAAACTTGGACAGATTAAGGCCAAAGTCAGGAAAATAGATCAAATACAGCGTTTCTGTTTCCAAATCCGCAAACAAGCGATCATCTGGCGGGACGGGTGCGCAAAAACAGATACAAAGGCAAACCACAGCTGACACCAATGCAAAAGGTTGCAGGGATCGCGATCAGCGCACTCCAATTGCGGCGCGTAAACACCTCCACCAAGATCCAGACCGTCAAAGCAACCGCAGCAATTGTGAGATCCCAAACCAGCCCGGAACTCGCCGTGTTGCTATGCCAAGCATCCACCATTTTCATGATGTTCCAGCCCTCGGCCTGAAACCACTTAATGAAATAAAACATAGGATGGATCGCGCCCCAAACGGCAAGCGCGAGATAGATCAAACGTAGGGGCGACATCGTGGTCTCCTTATCAAACTCAGCTGTCTTGTTCCTGTTCAGCGCTTCCTTGTGCGGCGGCGGCTCTTTCCTCTAGTCGTTCTTTCAATGGTTTTGTGGGTTTTGTGGGCCTCCCATCAGCTCCGCAAGACGCAACAAACGCAACAACAGTCAAACCGAACATAAGCCGTTTCATGCCAAAATCTCCCGCCAACGCGCCACTTGGGCACGCACTTGCACGGGCGCGGTTCCCCCATAGGACGTGCGCGATGCCACGGAGGCCTCAATTGTCAGTACAGAAAACACGTCTTCCGTGATCTCGCCGTGAACAGATTGCAGCTGCTCCAAACTCAAATCAGGCAAGTCACAGCCCTCTTTTTCAGCCAAGGCTACCAAAGATCCCGTCACATGATGCGCGTCGCGAAACGGCATGTCCAACGCGCGCACACACCAATCCGCCAAGTCCGTCGCAGTGGAGAAACCAGACCCCGCAGCCGCAGCGAGACTTTCACGGTTTGCCGTCATATCGCGTACCATGCCATCCATTGCCGCCAGCGCGAGCATCCAGTTATCCGCCGCGTCAAACACCTGCTCTTTGTCTTCCTGCATGTCCTTGGAATAGGCCAAGGGGAGACCCTTCATCACGATCATCAACGCTGTGTTGGCACCAAATATCCGTCCAATCTTCGCACGGATCAATTCCGCTGCATCAGGGTTTTTCTTCTGTGGCATGATGGAAGACCCCGTCGAGAATCGATCTGACAAAGTCACAAACCGGAATTGTGCAGATGACCAAATCACGAGTTCTTCTGCCAAACGGCTGAGATGAACCGCGCAAATTGATGCTGTGCTCAAAAACTCCAAGGCAAAATCACGATCACTTACCGCATCGAGCGAATTTGCAGAAGGACGATCAAACCCAAGCGCCTGTGCTGTGGCATCCCGATCAATCGGAAATGACGTTCCCGCCAAAGCAGCCGCGCCAAGCGGGCTTTCATTCATGCGCACACGCGCATCTCGCACACGCGACAAGTCGCGGCCCAACATCTCGACATAGGCCATCATGTGATGCCCCCAAGTCACCGGTTGCGCCGTTTGCAAGTGCGTAAACCCCGGCATAACCCAATCCGCGCCTGCTTCAGCTTGATCCAACAAACCGCCAATCAAAGACAAAATCGCGCCTTCGGCTGCATCAAACTGATCCCGTACCCATAGTTTGAAATCTGTCGCGACCTGATCATTGCGCGAACGCGCCGTGTGCAAACGACCTGCCGGCTCGCCGACGATCTCTTTCAAACGCGCTTCCACATTCATGTGAATGTCTTCTAAAGCGGCTGAATACTCGAACGATCCCGTTTCAATCTCTGACAAGACCGTGAGCAGCCCTTCCCGAATGGCTCCCGCGTCGGTATCTGTAATGATACCTTGGGCCGCCAACATGCTTGCATGGGCTCGGGAACCGTCGATGTCCTGACGCGCCATACGTTTGTCAAACCCGATCGAGGCATTAATTGCCTCCATAATCGCATCGGGTCCGGCAGCAAAACGGCCGCCCCACATCGCATTGGAAGAAGTTTTGGTCATGTGCCTACCCTTGGAGGGAAAATGAAAAAAAATGTTGCTGCGCTGATGTATACCGCTCTGATGATGGGTGCAAATGCTGCCACCGCCGATGTGAGCGAAATCGCCGCAATGCGCAGCGGTGACATGGGCAAACTGAACTTCCATTCCGAGGCGAAACAAGCCTCCAACAATGAATACGTGAAAGACGATGGCACGACAGGCACGCTCGCGGATCACGAAGGCAGAGTTGTGCTGTTGAATTTCTGGGCCACATGGTGTGCTCCATGCCGTAAAGAAATGCCGATGCTCTCAGAGCTGCAAAGCGAACTTGGCAGCGATCAATTCGAAGTCCTTACGCTTGCCACAGGTCGCAACGCCCCCCCTGCGATGAAGAAATTCTTCAAAGACATCGGCGTTGATAACCTGCCGCTACACCGTGATCCGAAACAGAAAGTTGCACGAGACATGGGCGTACTTGGCCTGCCGATTACGGTCATTCTAAATGAAAAAGGCGTAGAAATTGCACGCCTACGCGGGGATGCAGATTGGTCTTCGGACAATGCTAAAGATATCCTGGAAGCGGTCATCGCAAAAAGCTTTCCAGCACAGTAACTTCTTTGGTCTCAAAATACTGCAGAGTTTGTGGCACCGCCTCAACCCACCAGCTTTAGCGGGCTAAACCTGCGCGCCCCAAAAGGCGCGCATCAATTGACGGCCATGTTTGTCGAGCGCATAGATCGTACCTACTTTGATCGGTTATACGGTCCCGTCAGCGACCTCGATTTCGCCAGATCCCACGATGCAATCGTATACTTCCAAGTGGTTACTGTATTGCAAATACGACTCGGTGCCTGCGTTCACGACCGTATGGCACACCGTGGATCCCATCTCATCAGCTCTCGTCAATAGTCGATGGCTTGCCCTATTTCCATAGTCCACGAAAGGCTCCGTCTACGCGACATCATCCAGGCTTCTTACGAACATAACAGTGTCCTATTCAAACTCATTTCAGAATCGGAAATATCTTAACTTGGGCAAGAATTTGACGCATTCTAAGTCACGGGAAGAGCTGTGGTCTTGAACACCGTTCGCAAGGCAAAAGAGCTTTGCATCTGTGCGACCCCCGGCAGTCTTGCGAGATATTGGCGGTGAATGCGCGCGAAATCTTCTGTGTCCTCCGCCACAACCTTAAGCAGGTAGTCGGCAGATCCTGCCATCAAATGACATTCCAGCACGTCAGGAATGCGCGCGACCGATTTCTCAAACGCGTCAAGCACATCATCCGCCTGCCCGCGCAGCGTTATTTCAACAAAAACCGTAGACGGCACTCCGACCTTGCGCGCATCCAGCAACGCAACATAATCGCGAATATAGCCCTCTGTTTCCAAACGCTGCACGCGCCTATGGCACGCAGAGGGCGAAAGATTAACCGCGTCTGATAGAGCCGAATTCGACATACGCCCGCTCTTTTGCAAAGCACTCAGAATACGTTTATCGGTTGCATCAAGGCTCACTGCGCAAATTTCCTTTCGTCAAAGCGACCAAAATTCGAATAATCTTGTGATTTAGGGCGCTACCATAGCCAATATTTCATTACACTTGCAGCCAACTTCTTGCCAATTTCAAGACAAATCGCAAACGGAGGATATGCGAGATGAAAATTGGGTGCCCATCAGAAATAAAACCACAGGAATTTCGCGTTGGCATGACGCCAAATGCCGCGCGCGAAGCGATAACGCATGGTCATAGCGTGCTGATCCAGACTGGCGCAGGCGTCGGCGCGGGTTTCGCGGATGCGGATTATCTCGCGGCAGGCGCAGAGATCGCAGGTAACGCCGCCGACGTTTTCGCCAAAGCGGACATGATCGTCAAAGTGAAAGAACCCCAAGCCGGTGAGCGCAAAATGCTACGCGAAGGCCAGCTTTTGTTCACCTACCTCCACCTTGCACCGGATCCAGAACAAACCAAGGATCTTTTGGCCTCCGGCTGTACGGCCATCGCCTATGAAACCGTCACGGATCGTAATGGTGGCCTACCTTTGCTTGCGCCGATGTCGGAAGTTGCGGGCCGTTTGGCACCCCAAGTTGGCGCATGGACATTGCAAAAGGCAAACGGTGGTCGCGGTGTCTTGATGGGCGGCGTTCCCGGTGTTGGGCCTGCTCGGGTCGCTGTCATTGGTGGCGGCGTTGTGGGCACACATGCCGCACGGATTGCGGCTGGCATGGGTGCGGATGTGACTGTACTTGACCGCTCCTTGCCGCGCATGCGCTATCTTGATGATGTCTATCGCGGCACGTTCAAGACCAGTTATGCAAGTGCGGGCAACACCGCAGAACTGGTTGCAGAGGCCGATATGGTCATCGGCGCGGTCCTAATCCCCGGTGCAGCCGCTCCGAAACTTGTGACACGCGATCAACTCAGCACGATGAAGTCTGGCGCTGCGATCGTGGATGTCGCGATTGACCAGGGCGGATGTTTCGAGACCTCAAAGGCCACAACCCACGAAGATCCGATCTATGATGTGGATGGCATCATGCATTACTGCGTTGCGAACATGCCCGGCGCAGTCCCACGTACATCAACGATTGCGCTTGGCAATGCAACGATGCCCTTCCTTCTTGCATTGGCAGATAAGGGCTGGAAGCAAGCCTGCGCAGATGATCCACATCTTCTAGAAGGCCTCAACGTGCACGCAGGTCAGTTGACCTATTTCGCTGTAGGCAAGGCGCTTGGCATGGATGTGACCTCGCCACAACTCGCCATCAAATAACGAAAAAAGGCGGCCCACATTCGGGCCGCCCCTCATAATCTAAAACCAAATGGGTTACTTCTTCACGCTTTCAGGATGTCTGCAAGCAGCTCTTCCTGAATTGGGCCTGCTGGCTCTGGCGCTGGCTCTTCTGCTTTCTTTGTTTTGTTCACTGCTTTTACAAGCATGAACACAACGGATGCGATGATGAAGAAGTTGATGATCGCCATGATGAAACGACCCCACGCGAAGACAGCAGCGCCTGCTTCTTCTGCGGCTGCAATGGATGCGAACTCACCCTCACCCAGCAATGGGTACTGGCTGGCAAAGTCGATGCCAACCATGAAGAGGCTGATGATCGGGTTGATCAAATCGCCAACGAGAGATGTTACGATAGCCGTGAACGCCGCGCCGATGATTATACCAACAGCCATGTCCATGACGTTGCCCTTGGCGATGAAATCTTTGAATTCTTTAATTATAATAGTCCCTTTATTTTCCGTTACCCTGTTCCTGCGCTTGGTTATATTATATTTACGCAGGTCAAATATGCTGATTTCGCACAGATTTTTCACTGTTTTAATGGGAAAACGCACTTTAGTTCGTCACATCAGATAAGGAGACATGATATGAGCACCCTCACCGACTTCGCCATCACCGAACGATGGCCCGCGGCAGATCCTTCCAAAATTCAGCTCTACTCATTTCCAACGCCCAATGGCGTAAAAGCATCGATAGCACTTGAGGAAATGGGCCTACCCTATGAGGCGCATTTGGTGACATTGTCTGATGTGGATGTGAAAAGCGAAGAGTTCTTGTCACTGAACCCAAATAATAAGATCCCTGCAATCATCGATCCTAATGGGCCAGACGGCATACCCATTGGTTTGTTTGAGAGCGGTGCCATTCTGCTCTATCTCGCAGAAAAAATAGGCAAGTTCATCGGATCAAACGCTACGGACAAAGCCAAGATCACACAGTGGTTGATGTTCCAGATGGGCGGGCTAGGGCCAATGTTTGGCCAGTTGGGCTTTTTCTACAAGTTTGCAGGCTCTCAGATCGAGGATCCACGCCCGCGTGATCGCTATGTCGGAGAGGCCAAACGCCTATTGGCCGTTGTCGACAAACAACTCGAGGGTCAGGACTGGATCGCTGGAGAATACTCCATTGCAGATATCGCGATTGCCCCTTGGTTGCGCGCACTTGATTTTTACGGAGCGCGTGAGGTGCTTGAGTGGGACAGCTACAAAAATGCCAATGCTTATCTTGAGCGGTTTTTGGAACGGCCCGCTGTTCAAAAAGGCCTTGCCACACCACCACGACCTTAAGCAGGCAGCGTGCCGTTCAAAACATAGCGAAGAATCTCAGCAACTTGCTGGGGTTCTTTGCAGACAGCCAAGGCCGCTGCATCGACTTCTTTCAGCGCATGCTGGTGCTCATCCTGATGCAAAATGATCAGAGATTTGCCAAGCGCAGCCGCATAGCCTGCGTCAAAGGCTGCGTTCCACTGCTTATATTTCTCGCCAAAGCGCACAACGACGACATCTGAGTCACTAATGCCTTTGCGCGTACGGATCGCGTTAATTTGTGCACCTTTAGTGTCGTGCCAAAACTTGTTGGGTTCTTCCCCAAGGATCGCAACGCCGCAATCATCGCTCGCGTCGTGGTCCGTGACAGGGGCAGAGAAAGACACATCAAGACCCTTTGCGCCCTCGATAATTTGCTCGCGCCAATCCGTGTGAATTTCACCCGATAGATAAACCTTAAGCATCTCGTCTTCCTCTTTCTAAAAATATCCCCGCCGGAGGCATTAAATCTCTTAAAAATCGCTACCCGCGCAAAACACCACCTGTGGCTTTACTGACTTTCTCGATGATCTTGACACCAACTGCTTCGATTTCCGCCTCTTTCAAGGTCGCCTCAACAGGTTGCAGTCGCACAGTGACGGCGATGGACTTCTTGCCCTCGCCCAATGATCCACCGATGAATTCATCAAACACACACACATCTTCGATCAACGTCTTGTCCGCACCAGCCGCCGCATTCACCAGCGTTAATGCTTCAACATCAGCATCCACAACAAAGGCAAAGTCACGCTCAACCGCTTGCAAATCGCGCAAAACCAATGGCGCGCGGGTCGATGACTTCTTCTTCGGCAAAGGCACCTCGGAGGGCCAAATCGTAAAGCCCATCGCAGGCCCTTTGACATCCATTGCGGCCAGAACCTTGGGATGGATTTCGCCAAACACACCCATGACTTTCTTTGGTCCAAGGCAAATCTTGCCATGACGCCCTGGATGCCACCATTCTTCTGCACCGCGCAATATCTGCACTTTCGCGGGCGCACCAATCGCCGCCAAGATTGCCTCAGCGTCCGCTTTCGCATCAAACACATCCACAGCGCGCGACGCACCAAGCACATCTTTTGGACCCGTGCGCCCAACAATCAAACAAGAGATCTGGACATGCTGCTCACCCGGTTCACCGCCGTGAAACGCAGTACCCACTTCGAACAATGCCTGATCCATCAAGCCACGTGCCTGATTGCGCGCGGCCGCTTGCAAGAGGCCCGGCAAAAGCTGCGGGCGCATGTGGCTCATCTCGGAACTGATCGGATTGGCCAGCATCGTCGCATCAGAGCCACCACCGAACAGAGCGGCAGAGGGTTGATCGATAAAGCTATACGTCACGCATTCATTATACCCAAGCGCCGCCGCCGTGCGACGTGCAGAGCGTTCACGCAATTGCGCAGGCGACAAGATCGCTCGGGTCACGCCATCGTGCGGGCGCGGCAAAGGTTTGCCCACAAGTCCTGTCAGCGATTCAATGCGCGCAACTTCCTCGACCAGATCCGCTTCACCTTGCACGTCAGGACGCCAGCTTGGAACTGCCGCCATATCGCCATCCATGATGAAACCGAGTGACGTGAGGATTTCACGCTGACGATCTGCCGCAATCTCCATACCCACGAGCGACGAACAACGATCCGTATCCAGCCTATAGCTGCGCGACACATCTGGCGCATCGCCCGCTTGGATTAGCTGCGACGCTTCACCGCCCGCATGATCGACGATCATCCGCACCGCATGTTCCAAACCAACAGGTGTGAACGCCGGATCTACACCGCGCTCAAAGCGGTATCGCGCGTCGGAATTGATCTTCAAAGCCCGACCCGTGTAGGCAATCTGGATCGGGTCCCAATAAGCGCTCTCAACGAAGACGTTAACAGTCTCGTCTGTGCAGCCGCTCTCAAGCCCCCCCATGACACCCGCGATGCTTTCTACACCGTTGTCATCAGAAATCGCCATCTGACCCGCTTGCAGCGTGTACTCTTTGTCGTCCAAAGCCACAATTGTTTCGCCACCCTTTGCCCGATGCACACGCAGGTTGCCTTTGACCTTATCCATGTCGAAGACGTGCAACGGACGGTTTTGATCGTATGTGAAATAGTTGGTCACATCGACGAGGAAACTGATCGGACGCAGCCCAATCGCGCGCAAAGCGTCTTGCATCCACGCAGGGGATGGACCGTTTTTCACATCTTGGATCACGCGACCGCAGAACACAGGGCAGCCATCCAATGTATCCTCTTCGATGACGACTGACAGGTCGGAAGAGACCGTCGCAGGCACAACTTCAACATCGCAAGACTTCATCACACCAAGCCCACGCGCCGCCAAGTCGCGCGCGATGCCGCGCACGCCCAAAGCATCAGGGCGGTTCGGCGTAATCGCGATTTCGATCATCGGATCGACTTTGCTCGGATCATTTTCCGCCAGCCAATCAACAAAGGTCTGACCGACCTCACCAGAAGGCAGTTCGATAATGCCGTCATGCTCTTCAGACAGTTCCAACTCACGCTCGGACGCCATCATACCATGGCTTTCAACACCGCGAATATTGCCAACGGACAAGGTCACATCAATGCCCGGCACATAATCGCCCGGCTTGCACAGAACCACGGTGATCCCTTCGCGTGCGTTAGGTGCACCGCACACGATCTGCTGCAAACCCTCGTTGGTCTCCACTTGGCACACGCGCAAACGATCCGCATCGGGGTGTTGCGCGGCAGATTGCACCTTGGCCAGCGTAAAGCTCTTGAGCTTATCCACAGGGTTGCTCACCTCTTCCACTTCCAGACCCAGATCGGTCAAAGCGTAGAGAATTTCATCCAAAGTCGCCTCGGTCTCGAGGTGCTTTTTCAGCCAGGACAGTGTGAATTTCATCGCGTCGTTTCCTGTTTACCTAAGGCCCAGCGCTTCACGCGCCAAAGCCTGCCAATCCATATCAATGCCCTCGGGCACTTGCACCCAATCCTTGAACGGCCTGCCCTTGCCCGATGGGTCAAACGGCACGGCCTCAGGATGGGACGCATAAATTTCTTGAACGCGCGTCGCGCTCAGTTTGAAGACCATGCTGTCTTGAAAAAATGACAACACGGGCTTTCCCCCACCAAGTTTCGCGCAGGGCTTTCCGAACATCTGCGTGATCTCAAGGCTTGGTGCCTCCACGCGCATCTCTTCGATGAAGTCGCTGAAGGCTTGGGGGATTGCAGCCATTACAACCCCGTAGCCAAGTTAGGCTGCTGCAAACTTGCAAACCCATAGTGGCGCAACCAACGCAGGTCTGAATCAAAGAACGCGCGCAGATCGGGGATGCCGTACTTCAGCATCGCCATGCGGTCGATCCCCATGCCGAAGGCAAAACCCTGCCATTCAGCCGGATCAATGCCGCCCGCTTGCAAGACCTTGGGGTGCACCATGCCTGAGCCGAGAACTTCGAGCCAATCATCGCCCTCGCCCACTTTGACAGAGCCGTTTTCCCAGCGGCACTGGATATCCACCTCGGCGGAGGGTTCCGTGAACGGGAAGTGCGAGGCGCGGAAGCGGGTTTTGACTTCTGTGCCGAAGAACACGGAGAAGAACTCCTCCAACGTCCACTTCAGGTTCGCCATAGAAATGTCCTTGTCGATGGCGAGACCCTCGACCTGATTGAACATCGGCGTGTGCGTTTGATCATAATCGGCGCGGTACACGCGACCGGGGCAAATGATTCGGCACGGCGCGCCATTGGCTTCCATATGACGGATTTGCACAGGAGAGGTGTGCGTGCGCAAGACGTGTGGTGGGCGGTTATCACCCTCTGCGCGATGCGTGTAGAACGTGTCCATCTCTGCGCGCGCAGGGTGATGGCCGGGAATGTTTAGCGCATCGAAGTTATACCAATCAGACTCGATCTGCGGGCCTTCGGCCACGGCGAAGCCTAGATCGGCAAGGATCGCAATGACCTCTTCCGTGACTTGGCTGATCGGATGGATGGACCCTGCCGGACGCTCTCGCGCGGGCAACGTCACATCAAGCCATTCGCCGCGAAGACGCTCATCCAAAGCAGCATCCGCAAGCGCCGTTTTCTTTGCGGCCAGCGCTGAGTTAATCTCGTCCTTCAACGCATTCAGCTTGGGGCCTGCAACCTGACGCTCTTCAGCGCTCATCTTGCCGAGCGAGCGCATTTGCAAGCTGATCTCGCCCTTCTTGCCAACCGCCTGCACGCGCAGCTCTTCCAACGTGTTTTCGTCGGACGCATCCGCGATCAAACCTACGTATTTATCTCTTAGATCATCCATCACGGACCTCGCACACTTCGTTGCTTTGTGAGTTACCCGCTTGCCTGCGCGCGTGCAAGTTGCCGCAGCCCCTTTAATAAAATCGCAAGGTTTCTGCTCAATTTCGCCACTTTTGCGCCACGCGGGCCTCCCGAATTCTTCGGCACTTAGCACTACGGCCCGCTGCTGGGTCAGTCATCAAAATGAATTACAAATTCTAAGGAGCCGGCTGGTGAAAACGATTCTAGCCCTCACCGCTGCATACTTAACATTCGGCGCAGTCACAGCAGAGTCGCAACAAACGCTTTACAATCCTAACCCCACCTATCTGCAGGCTCGACAGTGGTACATCGCGCCAAACGGCTGTTCTTACTCGCATACACAAGCACCCGGAGAAGGTGTGGTTTCAAAGTTCATCTCAAACCCGCATCATATTGGCGGGCAACATTCGCATAACGGATATGCCAGAATGATGCGTGGTTAAGGCCCTAAACTGCCTTTAACAATTGGGTCATACGGCCTTGTTGAACTGGCCACACAAAACCGCTTTTTCCATGCGCAGCCGCGATGGCCCGTGGAAAAATGGTTTGGATTTCAACCTGCATACCGGTGAGCGCTCGCAGGCTGCTTTCACCTGGAAAGAAGCTTTCACTGACGAAGTTCGAACACGTCACAAGTTAGTGGCGATCAAACATGAGGTGAACATAAGTCACTTTGGCCCTAGGAGCGCGCGTCACGCTTGTGCCATTTAAGAGCACCACGGCAGACACCAAAATCTCGCTCTGACCAAAGAGCAATTCGCTTTGCCAGCCTTGCACAAGAACGCGGTGCTGTGGCGAAAAAAGTTTGTTTTTCTGCGCACAAAGGATGCCTTTTTGGAATTTCACACGCGCAAACTTGCCCTTTGCTGCGACATAGGTTTCGCCGATTCAACGCACAGGGCAAGGGCCATTGTCGATTGTATTAACCAAATCACCTGCGCTAAGAAATTCAATCGACACAACGCCGTTTGGCGTGTCGATCAACGTTCTTTTTGCAAAGCAAGCGATGCCTGAATCGCCCGGAGCAACCGCTTCATACACAAGCCTATCCGGGTTAGGTTGATTCAATTGCAGCGTCATGGTCTTAGAGTTTAGCCCAACGATGACGGGCAAGTTTTCCGAGGTCGCACCCACCGCAATTCCATTGTTCGCCGTGATGTTTTGCGTGCCTTCACCGATGTCATAGAAATCCACCACGGTGCTCGTGTCGGTATTCACAAGCGCGTAGGCTTCATAGTTGTTGTAGCCACTACCATCAGGATCCGTCAGCCGAGTGCTAAAGAAATCTACTAAAATTACGTAAATCAGCTCGCTACTGTCCGGATCGATGGATGTCTGAACACCCGGATCACACAAAGGGATTTCAACGCCGACGGTGCCGTTGGCTTGGTAGAAATAGACCTTAAAATCCGCAGGATTTTCGTCGAGGCGCAACGCGACTTCAAGAAACTCCGCAACCCCAGAGGACGCAGCATAGGCATTGGAGTAGTGCAGCTCACTAATGCGTGCCGTGGCGCTCTGATTCTTTTCAATGTTTACAGTTGGTAAACAAAATAGGGATCAAGTCATCGAATGGGATGGGGAAAGTGGCTTGATTTGGCTCATCCTCGCCAAAACCGCATACATAAATTGTCTCCATTTCAGAAACGCAAAAGCCGCCCCTTAGCGGAGCGGCTTTCTAAATTTCAGCAATGAGCGCCGTAATTAAGCAGCCAAAGCTGCTTTCGCTTGATCTACAATCGCTGTGAATGCTTCTGGCTCGTTTACTGCGAGATCGGAGAGAACCTTACGGTCGACTTCGATACCTGCAAGCATCAGACCATTAATAAAGCGGCTGTATGTCAGTGCTTCGTCGTGGCTGCGAACTGCGGCGTTGATACGCTGGATCCACAATGCACGGAAGCTACGCTTCCGGTTCTTGCGGTCGCGTGTCGCGTACTGGTTCGCCTTATCGACAGCCTGTGCTGCGACTTTGAATGTATTTTTACGACGTCCGTAGTAGCCTTTAGCTGCTTTGACGACTTTACGGTGACGGGCGTGGGTTACTGTACCACCTTTAACGCGTGACATCTCTCAAATCTCCTTAACGTGCGTAGGGCATCATCGACTTAATGATTTTCTCATCAGGAGCCGAAAGCGTGGTCGTGCCACGTGCGTTGCGAAGGAATTTGTTAGAGCGCTTAATCATACCGTGTTGTTTGCCAGCTTGCGCTGCCACAACACGGCCGCTCGCCGTTGTTTTGAACCGCTTTTTGCAGCTCGATTTTGTCTTCATCTTAGGCATTTCCGTCTCCTTTAAGGCCGGTAGAAACGCGCGCACTCGGCATGCCAAATAGGCCGGACGCGCGGATTAGAGAAGGCCGTTTAGGACAGGGCGAAAGATTCCGCAAGCGTTAAGTTTACCCCAACAGCGCGCGCGTCACTTTCATGAACACATCCGGGATCTGTTCCAGCGTGTAGCCACCCTGTTTTGTGGTCAGCGCCCACGCAATCAATCCGCCACCAAGTAATACCATCAAGGAGGCTGCGCGCAGTGCTCGACTGTCAGAAAAAGCCGAAACAATCGCGGGGATAGAAAACCCCGCAATGACGATACCAAGAACCAGTGCCAGGTCAGGATTCATGAAAAGCGCCTCTCAACAGTGAGTGTTGCGCAGCAGTCTACTCTGGATCAGAGGCGTAAATTAAACGCTCGTCGCACGGGGCAACCCTGAGGATGTTGGTGGTGCCAGGAACATTGAAAGGCACACCCGCAGTCACGACGATCTGGTCGGTTTTACTTGCCAAACCGGCGGACCGCGCTGCGCGCGCAGCCGAAACAACGGCGCTTTTAAAGCGATTGAACTCATCCGTCATCACACAAAGCGTTCCCCACGTCAGCGCAAGACGACGCGCTGTTCGACGTTGTGAGGTCATTGCGATGATTGGAACACGCGGACGTTCGCGCGCTGTCAACAGCGCTGTTGTACCACTTTGGGTAAAGCAGCAGATAGCCTTAATCTCAGTCGTTTCCGCAATTTCGCGCGCCGCTGCAACGATACCATCCGCAACCGATGTCCGGCTCGCGGTGCGTGAGGATTCGATCACCTCTGTGTAGGTCGGATCGCTCTCAACCTCTTGCGCGACGTTGTTCATTGTTTGAACCGCATCAATTGGGTAGTCGCCCGCAGCACTTTCCGCGCTGAGCATGATCGCATCCGCACCTTCATAGATCGCAGTCGCAACGTCAGAGACTTCCGCACGCGTTGGCATTGGGCTTTCAATCATGCTTTCCAGCATTTGCGTGGCAACAATCACAGGTTTCGCAGCCGCACGGCATTTGCGCACAAGACGTTTCTGGATGGGTGGGACGCATTGCACAGGCAGCTCAACGCCCAAGTCGCCACGCGCAACCATGATGCCATCAGAGGCATCAAGAATTTCCTCAAAACTTGTGACAGCAGATGGCTTTTCGATCTTGGACAAAACAGAAGCACGACCTTTCACAAGGTCGCGCGCATCCCAAACGTCCTTCGCACGCTGCACAAAGGACAAAGCAAGCCAATCGACACCAAGCTCACACACGAATTCCAAATCTGCGAGGTCTTTTTCAGACAAAGCTGCCAAAGGCAAAACAACATCAGGGACGTTCACGCCCTTACGGTTAGAAATCGTGCCGCCGATAACAACTTCGCAATTCGCGAAGTCAGCGCCGCATTCTTTGACCTTCAAACGGATCTTGCCGTCATTCACCAGCAAAGAAGAACCTTCTTCAAGCGCTGCGAAAATTTCTGGGTGCGGCAGCGTCACACGCTTGAGATCACCTGGAGTGTCGTCAAGATCAAGACGGAAGTCAGCACCGATATCCAGCTGTTCAGAACCGTTCTTAAACTCACCTACCCGCAATTTCGGGCCCTGAAGGTCTGCAAGGATTGCAATCGGGCTACCGAGGTCTTCCTCAACTTTGCGAATGGCCGTGTGCAGCTCTGCAATTTTCTCGTGGCTGCCGTGGCTCATATTTAGGCGAAAGACATCTGCGCCTGCTTCGTGCAACTTACGGATCATTTCGTAATTGTCAGAAGCTGGCCCCAGCGTTGCTACGATTTTTACACTGCGTTCGCGTTTCATGTCTTTTCCTCATTCCGGTTCGGCGTCTTTAATCGTCATTTTAGATTAAATACTGTTACCGCTAACATATTGCGGAGCTTATTGCGCATTTCACATTGTTCGGCAACTGCCCTATTGGCTAGGGAGCGATAAATAAAGAGGCAGTTTTGTGACTTATCAGCCCTTCTTTGAATTTGGGACAACACGCAAGAGCAGATGGACCGTCACCAGCGATCATGCGGCCAATACCGTGCCCACCTTCGTCAATGGCGGCGATCTTGGCATCAGCGCCGCGGATATGAACCGTCATATCGCCTATGACATCGGTGCGGCGGGGGTCGCGCAAGAGTTGGGCGCGTTGCTAGACGGACCTGTTATCTGCTCAAACTTTTCGCGCCTCGTCATTGACCCCAATCGCGGCAGTGATGACCCAACATTGTTAATGAAGCTTTACGATGGAACGATTATTCCCGCGAACCGTCATGCCGGCCCTGATGAATTAGAACAGCGTATGGTGGCCTGTTATCGCCCTTATCGCAGCGCACTTGATACGCTCATGAAACGTCGCGACAATCCTGTTTTGCTCTCTATCCATTCTTTCACCCCCCAGCTCAAAGGTCGGCCTTGGCGACCCTGGGAGATTGGCGTTCTTTATGCTGAAGATGATCGCCTCGCGCGCGCTCTGATCGATGTTTTGCACACAGAGACAGACCTCACAATCGGCGACAATAAACCCTACCACGGCCACCTGCTAGGGGATGCGGTCGATACACATGCGCTTAAGCACGGACATTTGAACGTGCTAATCGAGTTGCGCAATGATCTGATCGAAACCGAAGCGGATCAAAAAGCTTGGGCAAGCCGACTCACGCCCTTGCTTGAAAAGGCTCTCTCGCATGTGGGTTTGTAAGACAGAATGAGCGCGCGCACCAATTTCATTGCGGGGATTGGCCTGCGCCTTTTGGCGACATTCTTAATGACCGCAATGTCTGCCGCCGTGCGCGCTGTGGCCGAAACGGTGCCCCTTGGCCAGCTCATCTTCTGGCGCTCCTTTTTGGCGTTGATCCCAATCTGCCTTTACATGGTGTGGCGGCACGAATTCCCCAGTGCGTTGCGCACGAAACACCCCCGCTTGCACACTACTCGTAGCCTGCTTGGCATCTTCGCAATGGCGATGTTCTTCACAGCGCTTGCCTACCTGCCCTTAGCAAACGCGCAAGCGCTTGGGTATCTAGCGCCAATTCTCGTGCTCCCACTCGCAGCCATGGTGCTGAACGAGCAACTGACACCACGCATTTTCACAGCTGTTTTTCTAGGCTTTGCTGGTGTGATCTTTCTACTGTGGGACGCATTCAACCTCCCGTCCGAGGGCGCTCTGATTGGGGTTGCGGCGGGTTTAGTGTTTGCATTCATCATGGCCTTCGTGCGGGTGCACACAAAAACGATGACGCAGACAGAAAGCAGCGCAGCAATAGCATTTTATCTCGCGCTTGTCGGCTCAGTGGTTGGGTTTGGTACAATCTTCTTTGGCTGGATAACGCTCAGCACATCTATGTTCGCATGGCTCGCGCTGGCCGGATTTCTAGGTGGGATCGGCCATATTGTCGCTAATGAAGCCACCGCGCGCGCGCCGGTCAGCACCCTTGCGCCTTTTGATTTCGCAGGTTTGATTTGGGCGCTTGGGTTCGATCTGATCTTGTTTTCGATTGTGCCAGGGCTGATGGGATTGATCGGGGTATTCGCCATTACTTTTGCAGCCCTGATGGTCACATTCACCAAACCCAAGGCTACGAAAAATCCTACAACTGGCGTTTAACGCTTGAACCGTGCGCGACCAAAACACATGTTACTCCAAAGCCGCATAGACAGGAGCCATCCCGATGGACGCACAAACCCAGCTCGAACTTGAAGCCGCCGCCTTTCGCCGTTTGCGCGACCATCTGGCAGACCGCACGGATGTGCAAAACATTGACATGATGAACTTAAGTGGCTTTTGCCGCAATTGTCTGTCGCGTTGGTATCAAGAAGCCGCGAACGAACGCGGTATTGAAATGAGCAAAGACGAAGGGCGCGAAGCGTTCTACGGAATGCCGTTCAATGAGTGGCGTGCGAAGCATCAAAGGGATGCAACAGATGCACAAAAGGCCGCGTTTGAGGTGTCCCACAAAGACGCGATCTAGAGTGCGTATGCTCTACGAGAGGCCTTTCGCAGAACAAAGTTTTATTAAACGTCGCCACCCTCTACACGCTTAGAGAACTCCGTTTCACCACCCGCAGCAAGCAGCTTGGCTTGCTCGATCCATGCGTCTCGGCTCACGCAACCTTTGAAGCCTTCGAGATTAGCGTTAACCCATGCCTCTTCATCCGGCGTCCAAGCGGCGATCTGATCGAAGTGATAAAAGCCAAGCGCGTTACACATCTTTTCCATCTTCGGCCCGATACCTTTGATCTGCTTGAAATCATCCGCCACGCCACCGCGCGCACCGTCAAGCGTTGCGGGTTTCGAGCCTTCATTTTCGCCCTCAAGGATACCATCACCATCATAATCTAGTGCACCTTCAGACGCGACGCCTGCTTCATGTGCTGCGCTGACAGAGGCATTCGCATCTGCGCTCAAGACCGCAATGCGTGCGTTTTTCTCCGCATGTTTCGCTTTGCACGCCCTCTTCTCGCTTAAATAAGCGGTAGACTACTGATTTCTCTAGACGCAGAAAATGGCATCAGCGAACCTCTG
The DNA here is from genome assembly GCF_018607995.1 of Planktotalea sp. Taxonomy (GTDB): domain Bacteria; phylum Pseudomonadota; class Alphaproteobacteria; order Rhodobacterales; family Rhodobacteraceae; genus Planktotalea. Next base: position 263,385 of record NZ_JABBAL010000015.1, on the reverse strand, counting down.
CGCAAGGAGAATGAATGGCTTTCAATGATGTCAAAACGATTGGTTCTAGATCGCTTTTTTCAGGCTCTCTTCCAGATAGATCTCGCGCAGCCGCGGTGTCACCGAACCAGGTGCTCCATCCCCCAATGAGACGCCATCAATTTCGACAACGGGCATCACAAAGGTAGACGCCGAAGTGATAAACGCCTCATCTGCTTCCTTAGCTTCATCGATGGTAAAGTTGCGCTCTTCCACTTCCATCTGCGCCTCGCGTGCGAAACGCAAAACAGCGGCGCGTGTAATGCCGTGCAGGATGTCGTTAGACAATGCGCGGGTGATAATCTTGTTACCTTTGACAATGTAGGCGTTGTTGGAGGTACCTTCTGTCACAAAGCCATCCTCAACCATCCACGCATCATCCTTACCCACATTCTTCGCCATCATCTTGCCCATGCTCGGATAAAGCAGCTGTACAGTCTTGATATCCCTACGCCCCCAGCGCGCATCCTCGATGGAAATGACTTTCATGCCCTTTTTGGCAGCAGGGGAATTGGCAAGACCCGGCTTGTTCTGTGTAAACAAAACGATAGTTTGAGGTGTGGTTTCGGGATCTGGAAAGACGAAATCGCGATCATCAGGCGCGCCGCGGGTGATCTGAAGATAAATCATCCCTTCATCGATCTCGTTCACGCGTACCAATTCGCGGTGCACTTCAAGCAGCTCCTCTTTGGAGATCGGGTTGTTCATTTCCAGCTCGTCCAAAGAGCGCTGCAAGCGCACAGCATGACCATCAAAATCGATCAATTTGCCGCCCAGTACGGAGGTCACTTCATACACCCCATCAGCCATCAGGAAGCCACGATCGAAAATCGACACCTTGGCTTCGTTTTCTGGGAGGTATTCGCCATTCACATATACAGTACGAGTCATGAAGCTTGGTCCTTATTAGATCGGTTCACGCGCTTTGTTTCATAACTTGAAGCACATCTTCAAGGCTACGAATGGCGCCAGTTTGCAGATATTCCATTGCTTTGAGCGAGGCGTCATGCGCCTCAAGGCTCGAACCCGCAACGCAATCCTCGATCACGCGGGTGAAGTAGTCCTGCTGGTGCGCATCCACGAATGTGTATTGCACGCAAACATCTGTGAGGCCGCCTACAAGGATCAAGGTCTCTGCCTTCAGACCTTTGAGCAGGATTTCCAGATCGGTACCAAAGAAAGCGGAGTAGCGGCGTTTTTGAACGATGTAGTCCTTTGGAAGGATGCCCATTTCCTTCACCGCAAGCGCGGTCTTTGGATTGTCCTCAAGGCAATGTATATCCTCATCGCCATCGAGTTCGCGGCCAAAGTCGATCAAATCAGGGCGATGCACTTCTTGGATAAACACCACAGGAATATCCGCCGCACGCGCACCATCAATTGCTTTGCGCGCTTCTAACATACGCTCTTTATAGCCTGGCATATTATCGATGGAGCGCACGACACTATCGTCGATAAATGTGGACGCTTGAATGTCGATCACGATCAGAGCGGCTTTGCCTTCTATCAATGCGCGCTTGGATGTGTTTGCGTTAGCCATGTGACTATCCCCAAAGCTCTGGTTTAGGCGGATGCACACCCGCGACATCAAATTGCAATGGCGTCGCACGATCTTCGGCAAGCAAAAGTGGGCCGTCGAGATCAGTGAACAGCGCGCCCTGAGCTAGCAATGTCGCCGGTGCCATTGCCAGTGATGAACCGACCATGCACCCGACCATAACGCCATAGCCTTGGGCCAGGGCTTCGTTTTTCAAAGCAAGCGCTTCGGTCAGACCACCGGTTTTATCAAGCTTGATGTTGGCCACATCATATTTGCCTTTGAGCTTGGGTAAGCTGCTACGGTCATGGCAAGATTCATCAGCGCAAACAGGCAAAGGACGTGCGATCTCGCTCAACATATCATCCGCACCGGCGGGCAGCGGTTGCTCTACCAACTCAACCCCAAGGCCAACCAAATGCGGTGCGAGTTCAGCGTAAACATCCGCCGTCCAGCCCTCGTTCGCATCAATGATGATGCGTGACTTGGCTGCGCCACGACGCACCGCCTCTAAGCGGGGCATATCATCAGGCGTACCTAGCTTTATCTTGAGCAAAGGGCGGCTCGCATTCTCAGCCGCTTGGGTTCGCATTTTCTCAGGCGTGTCGAGCGACAAAGTATATGCCGTGATCTCTGGCCCCGGCTTGACCAAACCTGCAAGTTCCCAAACAGGTTTGCCCGCTTGCTTCGCTTCCAAGTCCCAAAGGGCACAATCAACAGCGTTGCGCGCAGCACCCGGCTCAAGCAATTCGTATAAAGATTCGCGATTGAAATTTTCAGGAAGCGCGCGAATTTGCGCTTCAACACTTTCTAGCGTCTCAGCGTAACGCGCATAGGGTACGCATTCGCCCCAGCCTGACACATGACCATCGGTCAGGCGAACGGTGAGAACTTTCGCTTCTGTGCGCGATCCACGCGAGATAGTGAACGCTTGGGCGAGTTTGAACACGTCATGCGTGACATCGATTTGCATTGGGAGCTTCCTATGGGTCGTGTGTGCTTGCGCCAGTCAATCCAGCGCAAGCGAAAGGCATCAGATATCAGCTAAAGCGTCAACCAGACGATCCGCACCGTGACGATATGGATCAACTGTTGGCAGACCCATACGCTCTTCAGTTTCCTTCAGATAAGCAACGGCTTCGTCCTCGGACATGTGCTGAGTGTTCACCGAAATGCCGACGACTTTACACGCAGGATTGCCCACTTGCGCCAAAGGTAGCGCCGTATCGCGTAGCGTCTCCAAAGAAGGTGGCTTGAACGTCGGCAGGCCACGCATGTGCCTGCGGGTAGGTTCATGACATAGGATCAAGGCATCGGGCTGACCGCCGTGGACCAACGCCATTGTGACACCAGAGTAAGAAACGTGGAACAAGCTGCCCTGCCCTTCGATCATGTCCCAGTGATCCTCATCATTATCAGGCGTAAGGTACTCGACCGCGCCCGCCATGAAGTCCGCGACAACCGCGTCGAGCGGCACGCCGTGACCAGTAATCAAGATACCCGTTTGACCCGTTGCGCGGAACGTAGACTTGAGACCGCGCTCGTTCATCAGCTTGTCCATCGCCATAGCCGTGTACATCTTGCCCGCAGAGCAATCTGTGCCGACAGCCAAACAACGCTTGCCCGTGCGCTTGATACCATTCGCGATTGGATAACCAACTGTTGGCACACGCACATCATGCAAGGTCGTGCCAGCAACCTGAGCCGCAGCGACAAGATCGCCCTCATCACGCAAAAGATTGTGCAGGCCAGAGGCAAGATCGTAGCCCATTTCAATCGCTTCAATCAGTACATCTTTCCAAGCTTGGCTGATAATTCCACCCCGGTTGGCCACGCCGATCACCAATGTTTTGGCACCTGCTACTTTCGCATCTGCCAAAGTCATTTCGGTCAAACCTAGGTCCGCGCCACAACCCAGCAGGCTCAACTGACCAACAGAGTTTTCAGGACGCCAGTCTCTGATACCGATCGCGACTTTCGCTGCAAGCTGGTCCGGTGCGTCGCCCAAAAACAAAAGATATGGTGTTTCGATCATGATGCTCTCCTTAGAATCGAGTATTGCGACTGTTTGCAGCGTATAGTTCGCGATTTTCTCTCGTTTACTTGACTAAATTTATATTTTTTCGAAGAATCCTGCGTATTACTGCATAATTTTCGATGAATTTTTACTCAGTCTTATCGTTGCGAAAAGAATCTCCATTTCTGCGATGCAGCAAGGATAATGCAAGTGCAGAAAAAACCTTGTGCCTAACCCTGCAACGAAATAACAAAACGCTAGATAAAAACGTAATTTAATTACTCGAAAGAATCGCCATGAGCTTCCGTATCCAACCTACTCCTGTCGCCCGTCCCAATCGTTGCCAACTCTTTGGACCCGGTTCTCGCCCAGCGATCTTTGAGAAGATGGCCGCTAGTGCCGCGGACGTCATCAATCTGGACCTCGAAGATTCCGTCGCTCCGTCTGACAAAGACAGCGCACGCAAGAATACCATCATGGCCATCAGTAATATTGATTGGGGCAACAAAACCCTTTCTGTGCGTATCAACGGTCTCGACACACCGTATTGGTATCGCGATGTTGTGGACCTGCTGGAACAAGCAGGCGATCGCCTTGACCAGATTATGATCCCAAAGGTTGGGTGCGCCGCAGACATTTATGCGGTCGATGCATTGGTCACTGCGATTGAAACTGCAAAAGGGCGCAGCAAGCCGATCTCTTTCGAAGTTATCATCGAAAGCGCCGCTGGCATCGCGCATGTCGAAGAAATCGCAGCCGCCTCTCCGCGCTTGCAAGCGATGAGCCTAGGTGCTGCCGATTTCGCAGCCTCTATGGGCATGGCGACGACGGGTATCGGCGGCACGCAGGAAAACTATTACATGATGCGCGACGGTGAAAAGCATTGGTCTGATCCATGGCATTGGGCGCAAGCGGCAATAGTCGCGGCGTGTCGCACCCATGGCGTGTTGCCAGTTGACGGTCCTTTCGGCGACTTCTCGGATGACGAGGGCTTTAAAGCGCAAGCGTACCGCTCTGCGACGCTTGGTATGGTCGGCAAATGGGCGATCCATCCCAAGCAGATCACGCTCGCCAACGAGGTATTCACTCCTTCCGCAGAGGCCGTCGCAGAAGCACGCGATATCTTAGCCGCGATGGAAACCGCGAAAGCAAATGGCGAAGGCGCGACTGTTTACAAGGGCCGCTTGGTGGATATCGCATCCATCAAGCAGGCCGAGGTTATTGTGCGCCAATCCGAAATGATCGCGGGTTAACCCTTAGCGCAAATCGCAAAGCTGTCTGCGAGACCTTGTAGCAGCGACGTGTAGAGATCGGGGCCGGGCAAAAGTCTGGCCCCAATTGCATCAAGCTCTCCTGTTTTGACGTCGGTCCCCTCAATTACCACTTTAACAAGCTTGTCGCTTTGTTGTGGTTCCGTGAAGACGCAAGCCGCATTGCTTTCCTCGAGGATCTCTTGGGCTTTGGCAATACGCGCGGGGCTTGGGGTACTGGCATCGCCGAGCGCAATAGAACTTGCGAATTTAAGTTCAAAACGGCGGTCAAAATACTGAAACGCATCATGAAGAACGAGGTAAGGATTCCCCTTCACCGGCTCCAATTGTGCTTTCAGTTTGACCATAAGCGCGGTCAACTCCACCAAAGCTGCTTGCGCATTCACTTGGTACGTGACCGCATTCTCTGGGTCTTTTTTGGCGAGCGCTTCAGCGATCTGAACCAGCCAGATTTTCGCATTCTCAGGATCAAGCCAACCGTGCGGATCTAGCCCTTCGTCACTGTGACCGTCGCGATGACCATCCGCATGATCTTCTTTGTGATCATCTGCATGATCTTCATCATGGGTATCCGCGTGGTCATCGTCGTGATCTTCTTTATGATCATCTGCGTGGTCGTCGCTGTGATCGTCTTCATGACCGTGACCGTGATCATGATCGCCACCCGAATCGCGATATTCGAAATGTACGTTCGCCTCATCCGCCATAACTTCGATCACAAGCGCATCACTCGCTAACGTCTCAAGTGGCGTGGTGATCCAAGGGGTCAGGCCATCGCTAGTGAAAAACACAATATGTGCCTCTTCCAACGCAACAGCTTGGGACGGGCGCAGTGCGTAGGAATGCGGTGACGATGTTGGCTCAATCAATAATTTCGGCTGCGCAACGTTCCCCATAACCTTGGCAACAAGGGAATGCAGCGGCGCAATATCCGCGACAACGCGTGGCGCTTCTGCGTAAGCGGCGGTAGAACATAAGAGTGCGGCGGCAATCGCGATTGATCTTTTCATGGTTATAACATATCCGGTTGCTGTTTTCCGTAATATGTTATAATATAACACTGAACGTCAACCCAGTTTCTCACCTAGCGAAAGCGCTTAGATGGACCCCATAGGATTTTCAAGCCACGACCACACCCATTGCATCACTGACAATCTGGCGCAGATCGAAGCACATTGCGCCAAAGAAGGTTTGCAATTGACGTCTGTCCGTCGTCGCGTGCTCGAAATCCTGTTGCACGAACATCGCGCACTGGGGGCTTATGACATACTTGATAAACTACGTTCAGAGGGGCTTGGCTCGCAGCCGCCAGTTGCCTATCGCGCGTTGGATTTTTTGGTCACGCACGGGTTTGCCCACAAAATTGAACGTTTGAACGCCTTTGTGGCCTGCGCCCATCCCGGTGAAGTACATGATCCAGCCTTTTTGATTTGCCGCAAGTGCGATGGCGTCGCAGAAGCACAAACCAAATCAGCACGTGGGCAGTTAGGGTCAAGCGCGAAGATCGCTGGATTTCACATTGAGCGTGCCGTGTTAGAGGCCGTGGGGGTCTGTCCGAACTGCGCAGAAAGGCCCGCAACATGACCTTGATCAGCGCCAAAAACATTTCCGTCAATCACGGCAACGCACCTGTTTTGCAGAACGTGACATTGGACATCAACGCAGGCGAGATTGTTACGATTGTCGGGCCAAACGGGTCGGGTAAATCGACGCTTTTGCGCGCTTTCATCGGTGCCACCCCGCTCAAAAGCGGGACGCTGACACGCAAAGACGGTCTTCGAATCGGCTATGTCCCGCAAAAACTACATATTGACCCAACGCTTCCCATAAGTGTCGCGCGGTTTCTGTCGCTCCCCTTACGCGTGAGTGCGTCCGCTGCCAAAGACGCGCTTGAGCAAGCCGGCTCAGGGGCGCTGGCGAACCGCCAAATGAGCGATCTCTCTGGCGGGCAATTTCAACGGGTTCTACTGGCCCGCGCCTTGCTTGGAAAACCTGAGCTGTTGATCTTGGATGAGGCGACACAGGGGCTTGATCAACCAGGATCTGCCGCTTTCTACCGCGAAATCGAGAGCTTGCGCGAAACACTAGGCTGCGCCGTGCTGATGGTAAGCCACGAGCTACATGTTGTGATGGCCGCCTCTGATCGCGTGATCTGTTTGAATGGTCATGTGTGCTGTGAAGGCACGCCCGCAGTTGTCGCCTCCGCACCAGAATACCGCGCGCTGTTTGGCTCGGGCACCCAAGGAGCCTTGGCACTGTATCGCCATGATCACGACCACCATCACCATGCGCACGATCACGAACATGAGGACGCATAATGGACATCTTAGACAGCTTTCTTGTGCGCGCGGCCCTTGCTGGGTTTGGCGTTGCACTTGCCGCGGCCCCATTGGGGTGCTTCGTGGTTTGGCGGCGTATGGCATATTTCGGCGAAGCGACTGCGCACGCGTCGATCCTAGGCATCGCGCTGGCTCTATCGTTCTCCACCTCAATCTTTGCGGGCGTACTGATCATCACGCTACTGATGGGCTGGACCGTATCCACGCTTTCTGGGCGTGGCTATGCGATGGATACGCTCCTCGGGGTGATGGCGCACTCCGCACTGGCCATTGGCCTGGTTGCAGTGTCGTTTTTGCAAGGGGTACGCATCGACTTGATGGCTTATCTCTTTGGCGACATCCTCGCAGTATCACGATTCGATTTGCTGATTGTTTGGATCGGTGTGCTGTTGGTCCTGCTGCTTTTATGGTGGCGTTGGTCCGCGCTATTGACTGCGACCCTCAGCAACGATCTTGCATATGCCGCAGGCATTGATCCGCGCCGTGAACAGATGGTTCTGACTATTGCACTCGGGGTGGTCGTGGCGGTCGCCATTAAAGTCGTCGGCGTTTTGTTAATTGCGGCTCTCTTGATCATCCCAGCCGCAGCCGCACGTCCATTCGCAGGAACACCAGAACGTATGGCTTTCATAGCCGCCGGTATTGGCGCGATCTCGGCTATGGCCGGTCTGCAAGCCGCTTATATTTTCGACACCCCCACGGGTCCGACAATCGTTTGCGTCGCTGCCGCTTGCTTTGTGCTTGGCGGTCTGCTCAACCTGCTGAAAGGGCATGTGGCGGGTTAAGCGATGATCGACGTTAAACATTTGCAAAACTGGCAAGGACGTCGTGAGACGCGGGATGACCTGATCGCTGCGTTTCCCGCAAATGCACTGGCAGCAACGCTAGATCGCAACGATGAGGAGTATCATATTGGCGATGCGTTGCCCCCGCTCTGGCATTGGTTGCATTTTCTACCAATCCATAAGTTGGGTGAGAGTGGCTATGATGGGCATGCGGCGCTTGGTGGGTTCCTGCCGCCCGTGCCTTTGCCAAGACGGATGTGGGCAGGCAGCCGTTTAGAGTTTCTTGCCCCTGTGACGATTGGCAGGTCAGCGCGCAAGCGCTCCACTGTCAAAAGCGTGACACATAAATCAGGGCGCAGCGGGGATTTGGTATTCGTCACGGTGACCCATGACGTTTTTGAGGATCAAAAACATTGCATTCGCGAAGAGCAAGACATCGTCTATCGCGCTTTGCCAGATCCAAACGCCCCCACACCAACGCCGCCACATGCGCCGACGTCGTGTGATTTTTCTAGAAAAACCGTGCCCGACCCCGTTCTCTTGTTTCGCTACTCCGCACTCACCTTCAATGGCCACCGCATCCACTACGATCATCCCTTTTGCGTCGGAGCAGAGGGCTACGGCGGGTTGGTCGTGCATGGCCCTTTGCTCGCAACCTTGATGCTGGATCTTTTGCGCCGTGAATACCCAGCAGCAAAGGTCACGCATTTCAACTTCCGCGCGCTTGCACCTGTGTTTGATACCCAGCAATTTTCTGTCCATGGCACTTGTGCGAACAATGGTGAGATCGAGCTTTGGGTCGCACGGAAAGATGGTGCATTTGCGATGAAAGGCACAGCACAGATCAAGGACAAAACATGAGCGAAGCCTACCAAGACATCCGCGACGCCGTACGCGCGCTCTGCGCTGAGTTTCCACCCGAATATCACCGCCAGATAGACCAAGACCACAGCTACCCCGAAGCCTTCGTTGATGCCTTGACCAAAGCTGGTTGGATGGCCGCATTGATCCCCGAAAAATATGGCGGCTCCGGCCTTGGCCTGACCGAAGCGAGCGTGATCATGGAAGAGATCAACCGCTCCGGCGGAAACTCCGGTGCGTGTCATGGGCAGATGTACAATATGGGCACGCTCTTGCGTCATGGCTCGGACGCGCAAAAACAAAAATACCTGCCGCGCATCGCCTCCGGTGAGCTGCGCTTACAAAGCATGGGTGTGACGGAGCCGACAACAGGCACCGACACCACCAAGATTAAAACCAAAGCGGAAAAGCGCGCCGATAGATACGTGATCAACGGGCAAAAAGTCTGGATCTCGCGCGTACAGCACTCTGATCTGATGATCCTGCTGGCGCGCACAACGCCCTTGGCCGAGGTCACGAAGAAATCTCTTGGCATGTCAATCTTCATCGTCGATTTACACGACGCGATTGGCAACGGGCTAGAGGTCAAACCGATCCCCAATATGGTCAATCACGAAACGAATGAGTTGTTCTTTGACAACCTCGAAATCCCCGCAGAGAATCTGATTGGCGAGGAAGGGATGGGCTTCAAATACATCCTTGATGGGCTGAATGCAGAGCGCGCCTTGATCGCCGCCGAATGCATTGGTGATGGCTATTGGTTCACCGAAAAGGTCACGGAATATGCCAAGTCGCGTGAAGTGTTTGGCCGCCCTATCGGTCAGAACCAAGGGGTTCAGTTCCCCATCGCAGAGGCCCATATCGAGATCGAAGCCGCCAATCTCATGCGGTTTGAAGCATGCCGCCTGTATGACGCAGGCGAACCCTGCGGAGCTCAAGCGAATATGGCGAAATACCTTGCTGCTAAGGCCAGCTGGGAAGCAGCAAACGCCTGTATCCAGTTCCATGGCGGTTTCGGCTTTGCCGCTGAATATGATGTGGAGCGCAAATTCCGCGAAACCCGACTTTATCAAGTCGCACCAATCTCCACCAACCTGATCCTATCATATGTGGCCGAACATATCTTGGGCCTGCCGAGGTCGTTTTGATGTTACCGCTCGATGGTATCAAAGTGATTGCGCTGGAACACGCGATCGCGGCCCCGTTTGCGACACGTCAACTGGCCGATCTAGGTGCGCGCGTAATCAAGATTGAACGCCCGGGAAAAGGCGATTTTGCGCGCAGCTACGACACGCGCGCGCGTGGGATGTCTTCGCATTTCGTTTGGACCAACCGCTCCAAAGAAAGCCTGACGCTTGATCTGAAATCGCCCGAAGGCATAGATGTGCTTGGTAAATTGATTGAAGGCGCAGATGTGCTGGTGCAAAACCTTGCCCCCGGTGCAGCAGATCGCATGGGACTGGGTTTTGAAACGCTTCATGAAATCCACTCTGAACTGATCGTCTGCAATATTTCTGGCTACGGTCCCGACGGCCCTGAAACCGACCGTAAGGCCTATGATCTTTTGGTGCAAGCAGAGGCGGGGTTCCTATCGATCACAGGCACAGACGCAAAACCCAGCAAGGCAGGCATTTCCGTCGCTGATATCGCCGCAGGCATGTATGCTTACACCAATATCCTCGCCGCACTTTTGCAGCGCAGCAAGACAGGCCTCGGCGTTGAGATCAATATTTCCATGCTCGAAGCGCTGGCTGAATGGATCGGCTACCCGATGTATTACGCCACTGATGGCGCAGAACCGCCCGCTCGCGCAGGGGCAGCACATGCCACAATATTTCCCTATGGCCCTTTCATTGCGGGCGACGGGAAAGAGGTGATGTTGGGGCTGCAAAATGACCGCGAATGGGCGGTGTTTTGTCGCGATATCCTTGATGCACCAGCGCTTGAAACCGACCCGCGCTTCGAGAGCAATCATGCCCGCGCGGCCAACAAGCTGGATCTGACAGCAATCATCATGGCCGCCTTTTCCAAGTGGAATGCTGAAGAGGTCATCGTGCGACTTAGCGCCGCCGGCATCGCCAATGCGCGGATGAACGATATGGCGGGACTTTGGGCGCATCCACAATTACGAGCACGGAATCGTTGGCGCGAGGTGAGCACGCCCATCGGCCCCATGCCCGCCCTCTTGCCCCCTGGCGGCGTCGGAGCAGCGCCCCGCATGGATTCCATTCCAGCCTTGGGCGAACACAGCCGCGCCATACTGGAAGAATTAGGGATGGACAGCGCTCGCATTGAAGCGCTTTCTAAAGCTGGGATTATTTAGGAGATTGTGGTGGCAAAGCTCAAAACACCAGCGGCAGACATGGTCGCCGCCGCGCGCGTAGATATTCGTGAGATTGAAACGCCAGACCTAATTGCGATGCTGGAGGATCCGAAGCTCGTCGTTGTTGATATCCGTGACGTACGCGAACGCCAGCGCAGTGGCTTTATCCCCGGCAGTTTTCATGCACCACGCGGGATGATCGAATTCTGGATTGACCCGGACAGCCCCTATTTCAAACCGATATTTGGCGAAGACAAACAGTTCGTCTTTCATTGCGCTTCTGGCTGGCGATCTGCCCTCACGGTTCAAACCCTGCAAAACATGGGTTTTGACGCGGCACACCTGCGTGAAGGCTTCTCCACTTGGGCTACACAAGGTGGCCCTGTCGAAAGAGCGCAATGAACACCCCGAGCAAAACCCACTACGATGTCGTGATCATCGGTGGCGCAATGATGGGGTCGTCGACGGCTTGGTTCCTCACAGACAATCCCGATTTCGACGGCTCTGTGCTGGTCGTTGAGATGGACAGCAGCTACGCTAATTGTTCTACAGCGCACACGAATTCCTGCATGCGTCAGCAATTTTCCAATAAGCTGAATGTGCAAATCAGCCAGTTTGCGGCTGATTTCGTCAAGAACCTGCGTGGCTACATGGGCAACGATACGCGCGTGCCGGAACTGGATATCCAGAACTACGGCTACATGTATCTCGCAGACACTGACAGTTTCGCCGACACACTACGCGAAAACCAAAAGGTGCAGCTTGAGATGGGTGCAGAAACCCAGCTTTTGAGCGCAGAAGAGATCTATTCGCGCTATCCGTTTTACAATGTCGATGACATCAAACTAGGCTCTATCAACCTCAAGGATGAGGGCTATTGGGATGGCGGCACGGTTTTTGATTGGTGGCGTCGCGCCGCCAAGGATCGCGGTGCGGAATATGTCACGAACCGCGTGGTTGCGATGGATGTTCAAGAGAGCAAGGTGTACTCTGTCACGCTTGAAAGCGGTGAGTTGATTGGCGCAGGTCAAGTTGTCAACGCCTCTGGTCCACGTGGGGCCCTGACCGCAAAGATGGCAGGAATCGCATTACCTGTTGAGCCGCGTAAACGCTTCACCTGGATTTTCAGCGCCAAACAACCGCTTAATCAGGACCTACCGCTGACGATTGACCCTTCAGGTGTGCATTTCCGCCAAGATGGTCCCAAAACCTATCTCGCCGGTGGCCCCCCTGACCTTGAATACGACATCGCGGTCGATCCAAGCGACTTCAACATGGATCATAGCCGCTGGGAAAATCACGTGTGGCCAATCATTGCGACCCGCATCCCCCAGTTCGAGGCGATCAAAGTCGTCACCGAATGGGCAGGTCACTACGCCTACAACACGCTGGATCAAAACGCAGTTCTTGGTGCCCATCCAGAGATTACGAACTTCATCTTCCTCAATGGATTTTCCGGCCACGGCTTACAACAAAGTCCTGCAATGGGCCGCGCGACAGCGGAATGGCTGACTTATGGCAGCTACCGAACACTCGACATGGCGCCTTTCGGATTCGAACGCATAGCAGAAGGGCGTACATTTGAAGAAAAAGCGATCATTTAGACTGCAAACTGCGACACCGCATACCACGGTATACTGTAGACGACTCGCTGATGATCCACTAAGGACACCTCAACACCATCTTAAAGAGGTTTCCAGATGTCCGATATTATCTACACAAAAGTCGATGAAGCACCCGAATTGGCCTCCGCGTCGTTCTTGCCGATCATTCAGAAATTCACCGCCGCCGCGGGCGTGTCTGTGGGCACAAAAGACATCTCTCTCGCAGGTCGCGTTCTGGCGACCTTCCCCGAGCATCTGAAAGAAGATCAGCGCCAATCTGATGATTTGGCAGAGCTTGGTCGCTTAGTCAAAACGCCAGAAGCGAACGTGATCAAGCTCCCCAACATCTCGGCTTCCGTGCCCCAATTAGTCGCTGCGGTGAAAGAACTCCAGTCGCAAGGCTTCGCACTTCCCGACTACCCAGAAACACCCGAGACGGACGCTGAAAAAGAGATCCGCGCGAAGTTTGATGCGATTAAAGGCTCTGCTGTGAATCCGGTTCTGCGCGAAGGCAACTCTGATCGCCGTGCAGCAAAAGCGGTAAAAAGCTATGCTCAGAACAACCCACACCGCATGGGTAAATGGACTGCCGACAGCAAAACGCGCGTGTCCTCTATGGCCTGTGGCGATTTCTTCTCCAACGAAAAATCCGTAACCCTCGCCAAAGAAGCCACCGCAAAAATCGTTCTCGAAACAGCCACAGGCGAAACCGTATTGAAAGAGGGTCTTAGCTACCCCGCAGGCACAGTCGTCGACGCCACATTCATGAGTGCAGCTGCGCTTGATACCTTCCTCGCAGACGAAATCGCAAGCACGAAAGAAGACGGCACGCTCTTCTCGCTACACATGAAGGCAACGATGATGAAGGTCTCGGACCCGATCATCTTCGGCCACGCGGTCAAGGTTTTCCTTGCCCCCGTCTTTGATCTATTCAGCGCTGAAATGGCAGACCTCGGCGTGAACCCGAACTCCGGTCTTGGTGATCTCTTGGAGCGTGTGAAAAACCAGCCAGAGATCATGTCAGCAATTGACGCCTGCATGAGCAAACGCCCCCCTATGTATATGGTGGATAGCGACAAGGGCATCACTAACCTGCACGTCCCATCTGACGTGATCATCGACGCGTCTATGCCTGCACTTATCCGCGCTGGTGGTAAAGGTTGGGGCCCAGATGGTGCCGAATCTGATGCAAACTGCGTTATTCCAGACAACTCCTACGCACCTGTCTATGATGAATCCGTTAAGTTCTTCAAAGAAAACGGCGCGCTGAACCCGGCGACCGCAGGCACCGTGCAAAACATCGGCCTAATGGCGCAAAAGGCGGAAGAGTACGGTTCGCACCCAACAACTTTCGAAATGCCATCGGCAGGCACGGTCAAGATGATTCTCGATGATGGCACCGTTCTGCATGAACACAAGGTCGCGGCGCAGGACATCTGGCGCTCCGCCTCTGCGCGTAAAGCCCCGATTGAAGATTGGGTGAACCTCGCGATCTCCCGTCAAAAGGCGGAAGGCTGTGAAGCGATTTTCTGGCTCGACGCTAACCGCGCACATGATGCGGAACTGATCGCCTATGTTAAGCCGATCCTTGAAGCAAATGGCGTTGCAGACAAGTTCCAGATCATGGCCCCACGCGAAGCAACACGCGCCTCTCTCAAGACGATTACGAAGGGCAAGAATTCCATCGCGATCACTGGCAACGTACTGCGCGACTACCTCACAGACCTCTTCCCAATCTTGGAACTCGCGACCTCCGCCAAGATGCTTTCCATCGTGAAACTAATGCAGGGTGGCGGCCTCTTTGAAACAGGCGCTGGCGGCTCTGCACCCAAGCACGTGCAACAACTTATGGAAGAGAACCACTTGCGTTGGGATAGCCTCGGCGAGTTCTGCGCGCTCGGAGAGAGCCTTCAGTTCCTCGCAGACGCACGTTCTAACGAGAAGGCCCGCGTTCTTGGCCAGGCGGTTGATGCGGCCACTCAAGGTATCCTAGACGATAACCGCTCACCTTCCCGTAAGGTGGGTGAACCTGACAACCGCGACAGCCACTACTGGTTCGCGCGCTACTGGGCCGAAGCACTGGCTGCACAAAACAGCGATGCGGATCTCGCCGCACACTTCGCCCCAATCGCCAAAGCATTGGCCGACGGTGAAACAGCAATTCTGTCAGAACTCGCAAACGCCCAAGGCCCTACAGTTGACTTGGGTGGCTACTATCACGGCAATGCGGCAAAAACCACAACCGTTATGCGCCCCTCCGCGACGCTCAACGCGATCATCGGCTAAACGACTCAGGGCCGCGCGCAACATTTCTCGCGCGGTCTCGGCTTCTTTGGTCTCCAAATACCTCAGGGGAGGCTCAGCTTGCTGAGACGGGGGCAGCGCTCCTTCTTAAGCGACGCCCGACTGTGGCAATCGGCGCGCAACACCCGCGCTCAAAAACAGCATCAGCGACGCGATCAGAAGACAAAGTTCCAAGCCACCGCTTTGATATGCGATCCCGGACAATAGCGTTCCCAGCAATCGTCCCGCCGCGTTGGCCATATAGTAAAATCCCACATCCATGCTAACGCGCGCGTTCGTGCTGAAACTTAAGATCAAAAAAGAATGCCGCGCAGAGTTAAGTGCAAAACCAAATCCGAATACAAAGAGGCCGATGACCACGAGAGGCATAACTGTGCTATTGCTGAACAAAAGCACGATCGCCAGAATTAGGGGCACAAACGCTAAGGGCATTGCCAATTCAAAAGCGCTTTGCACAGGCAAGCGCGCAAGAATTTTCGGTGCACTCCCTTGCACTATCCCATAGGCAACCACCCAAAGCGCCATGAAACTGCCAATCATAAAGAAGGCCGCTTTGTTGCCCGCATCTGACCCGTCAGACCATACGCCATAGAAGTAAAGCGGGACGCCTACGACGAACCATACATCTCGGGCCGAAAACAGAAAAACCCGAGCGAGACTTAGCCAATTCACCGCCTCGCTTGTAGAAAAGACCGCGCTGAACTTTGCACCCTTCATCCCAGACGGCAGCCCAGACGGCATGCGCCACACGACCAGCGTGAGGAGAAAACCAAGCGCACAGGCCATTCCAAGAACAGCCCCTTCAAATCCAAACACCGCCAGCAAAGCACCACCCAAAAAGAAACCCAAACCTTTGATCACATTCTTTGATCCGGTCAGCACAGCTACCCACTGGAAAAGTGTGCTATCCTCAGACGGGGCGAGCAATTTTACCGCGGATTTACTGCTCATCTTGGTGAGATCTTTGGCGATGCCAGACACGCCTTGCGCGCACATCACGAAGGCGACGGAGATAGCAATGCTCCAACTCGGGTCGAGTTGTGTTAACGCTAAGAGCGCAACAATCTGCAAACCAAGGCCTGCATAAAGCGTTGTGGTTAAACCGAAACGCACAGCCAGCCAGCCCGCGCAAAGATTGGTCACCATCCCCGCAACTTCATAGAGCACAAAGAGATAGGCGAGTTGGACAGACGAGAAACCAAGCCCATGAAAATGCAACAATACCAGCATCCGCAGGGCACCGTCCGTCAGCATGAAAGCCCAATAGGCTCCAGTGACGACTAGATAGGCTGCAAAGCCTGTTGGCCGTGTCACAACGCCTCGCCAACCATACGCGCGACATCGATGAGACGGTTCGCATAGCCCCATTCATTGTCATACCACGCGTAGACTTTAACCTGTGTACCGTTCACGACCATGGTAGAAGGCGCGTCAATGATCGTGCTGCGCGGATCGTTCACGTAATCGGCAGACACCAACGGGCGGGTTTCATATCCCAGAATGCCTGCCAGCTCCGCCTCTGAGGCGGCTTTGAACAGCGCGTTCACTTCGGCTTCGCTCGTTGCGCGCTCCACTTCAAAAACGCAGTCGGTGATGGACGCATTGAGCAAGGGCACGCGTACTGCGTGGCCGTTCAGTTTGCCAGTCAGTTCAGGATAGATCAGCGTGATCGCCGTGGCTGAGCCCGTTGTCGTGGGGATCAGGGAATTCAAAGCAGACCGCGCACGCCGCAAATCCTTGGCGGGACGATCCACGATTGTTTGTGTGTTAGTGACATCATGGATCGAAGTGATTGAGCCATGTTTGATCCCCAGGTTTTCATGGATCACTTTCACAACGGGCGCGAGGCAATTTGTTGTGCAAGACGCCGCCGTAATGATTTTTTGCGTGCTTGCATCGTAATCGTGGTTGTTGACGCCATAAACGATGTTAGCCGCATTTCCGTCTTTGACAGGGGCAGAGACGACAACTTTCTTCACACCTGCTTTGAAGTAGGGTGCGAGCTTCGCTTCGGTCTTAAACGCGCCTGTACAATCGATCACAACGTCGACACCGTTTAGCGGCAGCTCTTCAAGATTTCGCGTATTGCAAAGCGGAAGCGTTGTTCCATTGATGCTTATCGTATCTTCATCATAGCTGAATTCAGCATCCCAACGCCCATGAACAGTATCAAACTCCATTAGATGCGCATGCATTTCTGGATCGCCCACAGCGTCATTGAGAAAAGCGATTTTAGCGCCACTTTCAACAAGCGGCCGCAGAGCGAGTTTTCCGATTCGGCCAAGGCCATTTATTGCATATGTTGTCATGAGAACTCCTTTAGAACTCGAATGTAACAGATAAATGACGATGCGTGATATCATGCACCTTGCTGGGATTCATCAGTTCTTAAACATGATATTCCACAAAGGGCGCATGTCTAATTATACACGCCCCACATTCGCGGTGCGACGGTCTTCTTCACTGTAGGCCTGCGCCTCCAAGGCTCTGATACGCTCTTGCGCGAAATTCACCTGTTGCGCAGCGCAGTCGCACGCACACTTCGTGAACGACCCGTCACTGTGAATGCGTGGGTGGTTCTGCCCGATCACATGCATTGCATCTGGACCTTGCCGCAAGGCGATTGTGATTACTCTACTCGATGGCGGATTATCAAATCTCGATTCTCGCGCAATCTGGCGAAAGTACCGCTACTCGCGAGCGACACTAGACGCCAAGAGCGCGGTATTTGGAACCAACGGTTTTGGGAACATCATATCCGCTCAAAGGCCGACTACGATTCACATATGGAGCATTGCTGGCTGGACCCAGTGCGGCACGGGTTCGTGAGCAAACCTGAACACTGGAAATATACATCATTTGCGAAGTTACGACGCGCGTCAGCATAAGGTGCGTGGCACCACGCCCCTTACCTATCGACCTAAGGCTTCACGTAGGCAAAGCCATCTTCTTGAAGTTCGATCAACCGTACGACACCCGAAGGCACCATATTGGCTTCGTCCAGCAGAGCGATATCTTCACCCTTCTTTGCAGACATCTTTCGATGCGTGTTACCACAAGCTGCAAAGCTCAGATTGTCCATTTCTAGTGACATCGTCGCGATACGATCTGCAACAGGCGATTTACCATCAATCAGCATGTTCAAGCCCGGACCGTATGTAACCACCTCAACTTCAACGGTATCCCCTGTCGAATGATAGTAGTTCGTCAAGTTCTGCACATTGTTGAGCGCAATATTCATAACCGCTGGGTCGTTCTCGTTCACGTGAACCGCAACCTTGTGTACGATTCCTTCAGCAAACAAAGTTCCTGCACTAAGCGATATTGCGATCGCCATTCCAAACACTGTTTTCATTGATAGTCCTCCCGTGAGGACTGCAAGCCTAAGCGAACATGCCTGATCAAATCAAGCGCGCACCAAATCAACTATCCATCTTGAGCGCGGAAATAAACGCTTCTTGTGGGATATCGACCTTGCCGAATTGACGCATCTTCTTCTTACCCGCTTTTTGCTTTTCAAGCAGCTTCTTCTTACGCGTCGCATCACCACCATAACACTTAGCGGTTACGTCCTTACGCATCGCAGACAAAGTCTCCCGCGCAATGACTTTTCCGCCAATCGCCGCCTGAATAGGGATCTTGAACATATGGCGTGGGATCAAGTCTTTCAGCTTTTCAACCATCGCTCGTCCGCGCATCTCTGCACGATCACGGTGCACCATGGTTGAAAGCGCATCTACAGGTTCATCATTCACGAGGATCGACATTTTCACTAGATGATCCTGACGATAGCCCGTCATTTGATAGTCAAACGACGCGTAGCCTTTGGTCACCGATTTCAACCGATCATAAAAATCAAACACTACTTCGTTCAGAGGCAAATCATATACCACCATCGCACGCGTGCCTGCGTAGGTCAGGTCTTCCTGAATGCCACGACGGTCTTGGCACAATTTTAAAACATCGCCCAGATACTCGTCAGGTACGAGAATAGTTGCTTTAATCCGTGGTTCTTGCATGTGATCCACGAACGTCAGATCAGGCATATCTGCAGGGTTATGCAACTCCTGCATCGTGCCGTCTTTCATGTGAATGTGATAAATCACAGACGGCGCAGTCGTGATAAGCTCGATGTTATACTCGCGCTCGATCCGGTCTCGGATAACTTCCAAATGCAACAAGCCAAGGAAACCACAGCGGAAACCAAAACCCAAAGCCGCAGATGTTTCCATCTCGAAAGAGAAGCTCGCATCATTCAAAGCAAGCTTATCGATCGCATCGCGCAAATCTTCGAACTCAGCACTGTCCACAGGGAACAACCCACAGAACACAACAGGCTGCGCAGGTTTAAAGCCCGGCAAAGCTTCGTCCGTGCCCTTTTTCTCATGGGTGATTGTATCACCTACCCGCGTATCACGGACCTGCTTGATGGAGGCGGTCAAGAACCCCATCTCGCCCGGTCCAAGCTCTGCAATCTCTTCACGTTGCGGTTTAAACACACCGATGCGATCCACATGATGCACAGACCCGTTGGAGAGCATCTTGATCCGCTCGCCCTTTTTCAGCACGCCATCGATGATGCGCACCAGAACGATTACGCCCAGATATGCGTCGTACCAACTGTCTACCAGCATCGCCTTTAGCGGCGCATCGCGCTCGCCAACGGGTGCCGGAAGGCGGGTAACAATTGCTTCCAAAGTCTCGCGAATGCCTTGTCCCGTTTTCGCAGACACCTGAATAGCATCTGTCGCATCAAGGCCAATTACATCTTCTATCTGTTCCGCCACGCGGTCACAATCAGAGGCGGGCAGATCTATCTTGTTAAGGATCGAGACAATTTCATGATCCGCATCCATCGCATGATAGACGTTAGCCAAAGTCTGCGCTTCCACCCCTTGCGAGCTATCAACGACGAGCAAAGATCCCTCTACCGCGCGCATAGACCGTGACACCTCATAAGCGAAATCCACGTGACCAGGTGTGTCGATCAGATTAAGCACATAATTTTCACCATCATCTGCCTTATAGTCGATCCGAACCGTGTTCGCCTTGATAGTAATCCCGCGTTCGCGTTCGATATCCATGCTGTCGAGCATTTGCTCTTGCATGTCGCGATCTTTCACAGTGCCCGTCTCTTGAATAAGGCGATCAGCCAAGGTGGATTTCCCGTGGTCAATATGCGCCACGATGGAGAAATTACGGATTTTGTTCAGCTCTGTCATGAGTGGGATATGAGTTGGTTTTGCGACTTGGTCAAGGTGGCGAATGCGCCACGCATGCCTACCAAATTTGGCAAGGCTTCGCCTAGCAAGCACGTGAATTGAATCTTCACTGTTTTTGCGCTAAATTTGAGAAGAGAGTAATCGGCATGTGAGTCAACGGGCAAAAGAACCGCAACCATGCCGGAAAAGAGGCAAGACTATGAAACACATCATTTTGTCGCTCGCTTTGGCGGGCGTACTAGCACCTATGGTTCCCGCTCCACTTGAAGCTGGCACAATCACGCGCGCTTGCATGAAATCAGATCGCAAAGCTGCGAATCGCAGGTTATGCGCGTGCATTCAAAGAGCGGCGCGCAAAACCCTGAGCTCCTCTGAACAGCGAATGGCGGCATCCTTCTTTAAAGACCCGCATCGCAGCCAGCGGATCCGTCAATCAGATCGCTCTAGTCACGAGACGTTTTGGAAGCGCTACAAAAAATTCGGCGAACGCGCAAAACAGATGTGCTCTTAAGATTAGGGAAAATAGATTGCCACGTCGTCTGTTTGCCAAAACGCGTGTTTACCCATGACATCCTGAAACGCAGACGAGTCTAAAAAGCGCGAGAGCCATGCGTGCAACCGCTCCCATGGCTGCGCATCAAAAAGCGTTTTGTCGATGAAAGCAAATTGGCGCACGAAGGGTAAAATCGCAAAATCTGCAAGGGTTGGCCGATCAAACACCCATTCCCCCATCGAAGCATTCAAATCACTTAGCTGGTGATGTGCCATCGCTCGTTGTTCTAAAGGGTCCAGTTCAGGATGTCGCACAACGTACTTTGTGCGATCCAATGCATCTTTAAACGGCCCATCGAACTGCTCGATCAACCGCCAACCCACCTCCGGCATATCCAACCACCCCTGCGGGTCATTGCGCGTTAAGGCCCAAATCATAATATCGAGGCTCTCATCGATGACGCCATCATCGGCCGCCAAACACGGCACGGTGCCGCTACTGGAAACTTGCAAAAACGCAGGGTGTTTCCCTTTCAAACTAATTTCTCGAAGCTCGACACGCACGCCGGACATCGCCACCGCCAAGCGTGCGCGAATTGCATAAGGGCATCGACGAAACGAGTATAGAATTGGATTGTCGTCGCTCATTTCGCTCCCCTAAAGTACAACGCCCCGCTTCTTCTTTCCAAATAAACTTTGAGGGAGCGCCAAAGGCGCGGGGGCAATGCCCCCTCACCGCTTAATGATCCATATCGCCATGCTTCATTGCGCCATGATCCTGACGCTCAAGATCAACAGGGATCTGCACTACCATGTCTCCGGCCTGCTCGAACGTCAACGTGACCTCAACGCTCTCGCCTTGGATCATGTCTTCGGTCAGTCCCATGAACATCACATGATCGCCACCCCGTGACAGACCGTGCATGCCACCTGCGGGGATCACAAACCCCTCTTCAACGTGCATCATCTTCATGACTCCTTCGCCCATATCCATATGCGTGTGCAGCTCAACCTTTTTTGCCACATCCGATGCGGCAGAAATCAAACGGTCGTCAGTGTCTGAATGGTTCATGATCTGCATGAAGGCCGCACCTGATTTCGCTCCCTTCATAGCCGTGCGCACATAGGCGTCTTTGATCATAATGCTGTCCGCAAACGCGGGGATGGCGAAGGTGGTGACCGCAAGTGCGGCAATGAGTTTAGTAGTAAAAGACATCGCGTCTCTCCTTTACTGATTTGATTACGAGAAAAAAATTTGAATCAGATCAAGTTAGGAGGACCCCGCGCGCTTGGGGTGCCAAACTTCAAAATCACGCGAGACCGAGCAAGATCATCCGTCCGCTCTTTAAACCAAACACCCGAAGATAAAGAATCGATTTCCGACGGCGTCAAAGCAACAATAAGGGACAACGCATACTCAGGACAAATCTGTGGCGCGCCAGTCGGCTCACCTTGTTCATCCACGTAGACCATCATTGGGCCAGTGCCGGTGCAAATCACCATTTGGCCAGTCGCATCCGTCATCGTGCGCGCAACTGCTGCGCTTTGCGCAGTCAGCACAATCAGCGCCACGAGGCTGAAACTAAGGATATGAGCAAATCGCTTCATCAAGCCAGACTTAATGCGACAGCACACGGTCTTCAACGGACAAAAAGAAGCGCCCCGTAGCGTAAGCCACGGGGCGCAAAACTTTAGCAAGGCTCGAAAGGTTTAGGCGGCTGCCTGTGCTTTCGCGATCTCTTTTTTCACTTTCAACGCGCTGTCAGACAATTCGCTGTCCTTGGACTTAGCGAAAAACTGATCCAAACCACCGCGGTGGTCAACAGTGCGCAATGCAGCAGCACAGATCTTGAGCTTAATGCCGCGACCCAGAATCTCGGACTGAAGCGTCACATCATTCAAGTTTGGCAAAAACCGACGGCGTGTGCGGTTCTTAGCGTGGCTTACGTTGTTGCCCGTCATCGGGCCTTTTCCGGTCAATTCGCAACGGCGCGACATGGGCATATCCTCGTGTTCATTTGGTGCTAAGCGAACCCTAGCGTGCAAAATTGGGCAAAGCTTTCGCTAAGGCGTATAAATCTCTTGGCCGCTCTTAGGGGGATATCAGATAGGCGTCAAGCGATTCACCATCCCTCAGGCGGCTTACATGCGCTCTTGTGTGTATTTTTTCAACTCAGCCCGCGCAACTTGACGGCGATGCACTGCATCCGGCCCATCAGCAAAGCGCAAGGCACGCTGCCATGTCCATGCCATCGCAAGCGGCGTGTCCTGCGAAATCCCTTGTGCGCCAAACATTTGCACCGCTTGGTCAATCACTTTGAGCGCCATATTCGGGGCCACAACTTTGATCTGCGAAATATAGGGGGCGGCGGAACGGCCATCGCCCTTATCCATCATCCAAGCCGCTTTTAGACACATCAAACGCGCTTGTTCGATCTCCATGCGGCACTCTGCGATTATATCGAAATTCGCGCCTAACTGCGCCAATGGTTTGCCAAAAGCCTCGCGCGCCAGCGAGCGTTTGCACATCATTTCCAGCGCTGATTCCGCTTGGCCGATAGAGCGCATGCAATGGTGAATACGCCCTGGCCCCAGCCGACCTTGCGCAATTTCAAATCCACGACCTTCGCCCAGCAACAGGTTCTCAGCTGGAACGCGCACATCGGTAAATCGAATATGCATATGTCCGTGCGGCGCATCATCATGGCCGTAAACCTGCATAGGTCGCAACACTTCGATACCAGCACTCTCGGCATCCACAACAATCATCGAATGGCGCTGGTGTTTGGGTGCATCCGCCGCACCTGTATTTACCATAACGATGTAGACCTTACACCGCGGGTCGCCTGCCCCGCTGGCCCACCATTTTTCACCGTTCAACACGTACTCATTCCCATCGCGCACGCACGACAGCGAAATGTTGGTCGCATCAGAACTGGCAACATCCGGCTCCGTCATCAAATAAGCAGAGCGGATCTCACCCGCCAAAAGTGGCGTTAACCACCGCTCGCGCAGCGCATCCGTGCCATAGCGTTCAAAGACTTCCATGTTGCCCGTATCAGGCGCAGAGCAATTAAACACCTCTGCCCCAAGCGGGGTGCGGCCCATTTCTTCGGCGAAATAGGCATAGTCTACTGTGGATAGGCCAAACCCGCGCTCACTATCCGTTAGCCAGAAATTCCAAAGACCCGCAGCCTTTGCTTTGGCCTTCAACCTCTCGAGGATCTCCGCTTGCCGCGCCGTGTAAGTCCAGCGATCATCCTTGCCGATCTCCGCGTGATATTCGTCTTCGAGCGGCATCACCTCATCACGAATCATTTCGCGCACGCACTGCAAAAGCGGTGCATGCACCTCGTTCAAGCCTAGGTTCATGCTCATATCGGCGGCATCCTTTCGCAAGGTAACAGTTGTGGGTTTGGCGAAAGGATTGCTTACTAAGAGGAAGCTTGTCCATGCCCACTGACGGAACGTAACGCGATGCACATATATGATCACGACGACCTACAACGCTATTTACAAGAGCATCTGGAGGATTTCGGCCCTCTAAAAAGCGTTGAAAAGTTTTCAGATGGGCAGTCCAATCCGACATATTTGCTAAGTTCGGGTGCGTCGAAATATGTTCTGCGCGCGAAACCACCAGGGAAATTGTTGAAATCGGCCCATGCGGTTGATCGTGAATTCCGCGTTATGCAAGCCCTAGCGGGCACGAACGTACCTGTTCCAAAGATGTTGCACCTCTCGGGCGATGAAAGCCCGATGGGCACGCAGTTCTTCGTGATGGAGTATCTCGACGGTCGCATCTTCTGGGACCCCGCTTTGCCAGAGCTCGCCCTGCATGATCGCGCCGCGATTTATGACGCGATGAACGCCACTTTGGCAGCGCTGCATTCGGTTGATCCTGCGAACATCGAGCTTAACGATTACGGCAAACCGGGCAATTATTTTGAGCGACAAGTATCGCGGTGGGGCCAGCAATACAAAGCGGCGGAAACCCAAACCCTCGACGATGCGGATTACGTAATGGACTGGCTAACCGCCAATATGCCCGACGATGACGGGGCCAGCGCAATTGTGCATGGCGATTACCGCATCGACAATATGATCTACGCGAAAGACAACCCCCAGATCCTCGCGCTGCTTGATTGGGAGCTGAGCACGCTTGGCCACCCCCTCGCCGATCTAGCCTATCAATGCATGCATTGGCGTTTGCCGAATGCGGCGGAGTTCAAGGGGCTCGCAGGCATGGATCGCGCGTCAATAGGGCTTCCGACAGAAGAAGAATATGTGACGAGATACTGTGACAGACGCGGCACGCAAGTCCCTGACAATTGGAACTTTTATCTGGTGTTTTCCTACTTTCGCTTTCTCGCGATTGTGCAGGGCGTGCTGAAACGCGCACGGGATGGGAATGCGTCAAACCCCAAGAACAACGATATGATTGCAGGGTTTGTCGCACTGCTCGCACGGGATGCGCGCAAGCTCACCTAACGAAACAGCAAGTCCTGCATCTGTTTCGCGGCCAAGGCGGATGTCACATCGCCGCGCGCAACCGCATCGCCCAAATCCGACATCGTATCACGCAGCGGTCCAACCTTGGTGAGCCGCGAAAGCAGGGCTTGGCGCACGTCCTCTTCAAACCAGAACCGTGCTTGCTCTGCGCGCGCGCGATCAAAGAAACAGTGTTCGCGCCGCCATGCGATCAATGTGCTCATTTCATCCCATGCGGTTTGCAACCCGTTCTCTTCCAACGCGGACACCGCCAAAGCCTTGGGGAAATCCTCTGGATCTTGCGCGCGCTTGCGAAGAAGCCGCAAAGCCCCTGCATAATCCGCCATCGTGCGTGTGGCCGCAGGTTTCAAATCGCCGTCCGCCTTATTGATCAAGATCAGATCCGCCATTTCCATGATGCCGCGTTTCACGCCCTGCAACTCGTCCCCACCTGCTGGGGCCAGTAAAAGCACGAACAAATCCGCCATTTGCGCCACCATCGTTTCGGACTGACCAACCCCAACAGTTTCGATCAAGACCACATCGAACCCAGCCGCCTCACACACGGCCACCGCCTCGCGCGATCGGCGCGCAACACCGCCCAAATGCGTTTGAGAGGGGGAAGGTCGAATAAACGCTTCAGGCACACGCGACAAACGATCCATGCGCGTCTTATCCCCAAGGATGGATCCGCCCGAACGGGTCGAACTGGGATCAACTGCAAGCACAGCCACACGCATACCCTGCGCAATCAAGCTCATCCCGAAGCTTTCAATGAAGGTCGATTTACCGACACCAGGCGTTCCAGACAGACCGATACGCAGGGCTTGTCGTCCGCCCAACGATAGCAGTTCCAGCAGTTCGGCCGCTTGCGCACGATGATCTGCACGCACACTTTCAACCAGCGTGATCGCACGCGCCAAAGCACGTCTTTCACCTAACTGGACAGACTGTGCAAGCGCGTGAATATCCATAATGGGACCTTCCGAAAATTGATTGGCCTTTTTTCAACGAGCATGCAGGCGTTGTCTAGCCCCGCGCTTTGAACGATAGAGGAAACATGCAAACCAAATTGCCCATTGATGCTGTCCTTCCTGAGTTGCTAAGTGCGCTCAAGTCCCATGGCATCGCGGTTCTGCAAGCGCCGCCCGGTGCAGGCAAAACTACGCTAGTGCCTTTGGCCGTCTTGGAGGCAGAGCTAGCCCGCGGCAAAATTATCATGCTCGAACCCCGTCGTTTGGCAGCACGTGCGGCGGCGGAGCGGCTTGCAAGTCAGCTTGGGGAAATGGTCGGTGAAACAGTGGGCTACGCCATGCGCGGCGCACGCAAATCCGGCCCCAACACGCGGATCGAAGTCGTCACCGAGGGCATTCTCACCCGCATGATCCAAACCGATCCTGAACTCGCGGGCATCAGCACCGTTATCTTTGACGAATTTCATGAACGCTCCCTCAATGCGGATCTTGGCCTTGCGCTTTGTATCGAGTGTCGCACGGCCCTGCGCGAGGATCTCAGCCTTATTGTTATGTCCGCCACGCTTGACGCAGCCCCTGTTGCGGCCCTCCTGGGGGACGCCCCTGTGATCACCTCCGAAGGGCGCAGTTATCCTGTAGAGCCTATTTTTCTCGCACGACCAACCCTTAAAGATCGCCACTTCGAAGCGAACATGGCTGATCTGATCCTAACCGCGCTGAATGAAACTCAAGGCGGCATCCTTGCCTTCCTCCCTGGTGAGGGTGAAATTCGCAGGACCGAAGCGCTTTTGGCAAAAAGCATCACCAAAGACGTCAATCTACGCCCCCTGTTTGGGGCCATGAAGTTCCAAGATCAACGCGCAGCGATCCAACCTGAAACACAGGGACGCCGCAAAGTTGTGCTTGCTACGTCGATCGCTGAAACTTCGCTAACAATAGAAGATATTCAGGTAGTTGTGGACAGCGGCCTTGCGCGTCGCACACGCTTTGATCCGGGCACAGGCATGTCGCGTCTTGTAACAGAACGCGCCTCGCGCGCAGAGGCGACCCAGCGCGCAGGCCGTGCAGGCCGTGTCGCGCCGGGCACCGCTTACAAACTTTGGGCAAAGGGCGAAAACGGCGCGTTGCCGGCTTTCGCCCCTGCTGAAATCGAAACCGCTGATCTGACAGGCCTGGCGTTAGAACTCGCGCTTTGGGGCGCGCCGCCTGAAGATCTACCGTTTCTCAGCCCGCCTGCCCCAATCGCGATGAAAGAAGCGCAGGGCCTTTTGCAAAGCCTTGGCGCATTGGACTTTGCGCGACGCATCACTGCGCATGGCAACGCGCTTGCGCGACTTCCCCTACATCCACGCCTTGGCCACATGTTGGCCCACGCGGGTCCGCAATCGGCGGAACTGGCCGCGATCCTGAATGAACGCGACGCTATGGGGCGCAGTACAGGCAGCGATCTTTTGCTGCGCGTGCGCGCTTGGCGAGATGGCCGTGTCCCAAAAGACTATGCGAGCCGCGTCAAACAGGAAATCACTCGCCTTAAAAAGCTTGCGCCATCCACTCAAAGCGATCCTTTGAGCCTTGGTGCGATGGCAGCACTCGCCTATCCGGATCGCATCGGACAAAGACGCAACGGCGATGTGCCGCGCTATATTCTGTCAGGTGGCAAAGGCGCTGTGATGGAGCCCAGCGATGTTTTGGGCAATGCGCCCTACATCATTGTCACCGACACGGACGGCAATCCGCGCGAAGCCCGCATTCGCCAGGCTGTCCAGATCGAGCTTAGCGAAATTCGCACGCTTTGTGACGATCAAATCAGCTGGATTGATGAATGTGCGTGGTCCAAGCGCGACAAGCGCGTGATTGCTTATCGCCGCGAAAAACTTGGGGCGCTGGTCCTCGACGAACGGCTTTGGAAAGATGTGCCTAAAGAGACAATCGCGCAGGCTATGCTTGAGGGAGTGCGCGCGCTCGGGATAAGCCTGTCACCCGATGAAGAACGTTTTCGCACGCGCGTCGCATTGCTGCGTAGCGCGGGAGAAGACTTACCTGACATGTCTGACGACAGCCTGCTTTCATCCGCGCAGGAGTGGCTATTGCCCTATCTTGGTGGGATCAAAACCGCGACCCAATTCAAAGCGCTCAATCTGCTTGAGCCTTTGAAATCCTTGCTGAGCTGGGAGCAATTACAACGGCTTGAACAGGCCGCGCCATCACATGTGGAAACGCCTTTGGGGCGGCGGGTTGCAGTAAATTATGAATACGGCACGCCTGAAATAGAGCTGCGTTTGCAAGAAATGTTTGGCACGGTTGTGCATCCGATTGTTGCCGGCCAAGCACTGCGCGTGACGCTTTTGTCGCCAGCTGGGCGACCTGTGCAAACCACTACGGATATTCCCACGTTTTGGGATACATCCTACGCCGATGTGCGCAAGGATATGCGCGGACGTTATCCGCGTCATCCTTGGCCAGAAAACCCTCGCGAGGCAAATCCAACCCTGCGTGCAAAGCGGCGTTCGCGCTGAAAGTTGAACATTTTCAATGTTCTGTTAGAGTTGTCATCATAAAAACAAAAAGTGGGTGGCAGGGTAAAATGGTTAACATGCTTAAAAAGGCTTGGACTGAAGTGGTGAAGCCGATGGTCCAACGCCCGGATCGGGTTCAAGTGGCTGCAATTTGCTTCAAAGGTACGGGCGCAGATCGCAAAGTGCTATTGATCACCAGTCGCGACACCAAACGCTGGATTTTGCCAAAAGGGTGGCCCATTGACGGGCTGGAAGCAAATGCTGCTGCGGCGCAAGAAGCTTGGGAAGAAGCGGGCGTTAAGGCTGCGAACATCAATCCTGAACCACTTGGCTCTTACGATTATGATAAGCGCATGGACGGCGGCGGAATCGTATCCTGCGCAACACAGGTTTTCGCGGTCGAAGTGGATCACCTCGAAGATAGTTTTCCAGAGGCGCAAGAGCGCACACGCAAGTGGGTAAAACCAACGGAAGCTGCAGAAATGGTGGACGAACCTGGCTTGCAAGCAATTCTAAAGCAGTTTTGATCACGGCGAATCCTGCATAAAAGCAGCGTCTTGCGTAATGAATCACTTGTCTTGAATCGATTTCGCAATTAATCGCTTTGCATCATTACAGTTTGCGAAAGAGATCGAGCATGGCGGAGAACCCCTTAGGCAGCCAGTGGAAAACACTGGACCGCGATCTTAATCGGATTGGTCAACTTGAAATGGCGACCAATTACGTGGCCCGCCCTATGGTCGGCCTCGGTATTGCCTTTGCCTTCATTCTTTTGGCGTTTCTTATTGCCGTTATCTGGTTCGGGGGCACCGAAGGTTCCCTGATCGTCGCTGCTGCCGCTGCTGTTGGTGCCTATATGGCGATCAACATTGGTGCGAATGACGTCGCAAACAATATGGGCCCCGCCGTTG
This sequence comes from Planktotalea sp., assembly GCF_018607995.1. Classification (GTDB taxonomy): domain Bacteria; phylum Pseudomonadota; class Alphaproteobacteria; order Rhodobacterales; family Rhodobacteraceae; genus Planktotalea. The sequence continues at coordinate 233,723 of NZ_JABBAL010000015.1, read as the reverse complement.
GCGCGAACGCATTGACCATGGGTGGCGCGATTGCGATTGCCGCTGTGTGCGAAAGCGCAGGCGCACTTTTGGCAGGTGGTGATGTGGTTTCGACCATCTCCAAGGGAATTATCGACACGAAAGCGGTAGAAGACGGCCAAGTCTTTATGTGGGCCATGATGGCCGCGCTGATCAGTTCCGCGCTTTGGGTCAACCTTGCGACCTATGTCGGCGCACCGGTTTCCACGACGCATTCTGTGGTCGGCGGTGTCATGGGCGCGGGCATTGCAGCCGCTGGCATGGCGGCCGTGAATTGGCCAACGATGGGCACAATCGCTGCAAGCTGGGTGATTTCACCCGTCTTGGGCGGCCTAATCGCTGCCATGTTCCTTGCCTTGATAAAACACAAGATCATCTATCGCGAAGATAAGATTGCAGCAGCCCGTGTTTGGGTGCCGATTCTTGTCGGGATCATGGCGGGCGTATTTGCGACCTATTTGGCGATGAAAGGCCTCAAACGGATCGTCAAAATTGACCTGCAGACAGCGCTTCTCGTCGGAGCTGCGATAGGTGTGGCGACTTATTTCATCACTAAGCCTTTGATCCTCAAGCAGTCACAGGGCCTCGAAAATCGCAACAAATCGCTCAAAGTTCTATTCGGCATTCCTTTGGTGTTCTCTGCAGCCCTCCTGAGTTTCGCACATGGTGCCAACGATGTTGCGAACGCGGTTGGTCCGCTGGCAGCAATTGTACATGCCTCGGAGTTTGGCGACTTTTCATCCAAAGTCGCGATCCCGATGTGGGTGATGATCATTGGTGCCTTTGGTATCTCTTTCGGCCTGTTTCTCTTTGGCCCCAAACTCATCCGCATGGTGGGGAGCCAGATTACGAAACTGAACCCGATGCGCGCCTATTGCGTTGCTTTGTCGGCTGCGATCACTGTGATTGTGGCAAGCTGGTTGGGCCTTCCCGTTAGCTCTACACACATCGCGGTTGGTGGCATTTTTGGTGTTGGATTCTATCGTGAATGGCATATGGAGCGCCGTTTGCGCGGTCTGAAGGGCCCCGTGCCTGCAGCGAAAACCATCGCCCCGATTGAACGTCGTCGTCGCAAGCTCGTGCGTCGCTCGCACTTTATGACCATCGTTGCGGCTTGGGTCATCACCGTGCCTGCAGCCGCTTTGATGTCAGCGGGTATCTTCAGCGTCCTATATTGGTTCGCGATCTAAGCGCGATCCCCCCCGGAGCACCAAATACAGCTTTGCAATGCGCCCTTTCTTGTTAAGCTAGGGCGCATGTTTGCTCTTGTCTTCAAGCCCCACCGCCCCGTTGCGCATGCGCTGCAATCGCGCTTATCGGCGCTTTAACTGCGTGTAATTCTGTTGATAGCGGCACCAGTGGCGCAAACCTAAGTCCTAATTACGAGCACCTCGCTAGCGAAGCGAAGAAAACCAGCGTTGGAGGATGTCGCGATCAAGCTGCAAGCGATCCCCACAAATGCCACGCTCAGCACCTCCTCGGGCACGATAGTGCACAGCACAGGCGCTACCACGATCAACGACAGTACCTATAAGCTGGTTGATCCTGAAGGCTATACCGCAAACGGGTTGTTGACGGATGGGACCTGGACACTCATGTCGACCCTAGCGCAAGGCTTCACAAGAAATTATGACTATGTGTGCGCCTATCCTCATTCGTATTTCGTAAACACCGTGCCTTATGTGGCGTCGTGACAGCAACGGCAGATATGCCCAGCACAGGCAGCGCTGTCTTCAAAGGCGAAGCGCAAGCGAGCTATTTCAACACCACCAGCAATTTTGATCTTGGTGAAAGAAATTCAAAGGTCACCGCGAATTTTGCTGATGACACAGTTAATGTTGAGGTAGACAGCTTCACGATCACCAACCGCGAGACCAAAGTCTCCGCAAATGTTGGTTTCAACTGCGTGAAGATTAGCGGGATGCGAGTGTTTGGTAATCAGTTCTCAGGCGGCACAATCACGACTGAACGCAATGGCGCAGAGGTTGCAATCATCGAAGATGACACACAGCAAAGCGCGATTGGTCGCTTCTTCGGCCTAAAAAATGACGGCGTTCCTGACGAAGTTGGAGGGATTGGTTACCTTAAAGGTGATGATGGCACGCTGACGACGATCTTTATTGCCGATTGACCGCCGTCACTGGGCTATTTACCAAGGCACCACCGCATGATCGCCTTTTGCGCATGAAGCCGGTTCTCGGCCTCATCAAAGATCACCGAATTCGGCCCGTCCATGACAGCGCTCGTTGCTTCTTCCTCACGGTGTGCTGGCAGGCAATGCATGAACAACGCGTCTGGTTTGGCGTGTGACATCAGCTCTTCATTCACTTGATAAGGACGCAGCATATTGTGGCGGCGTTCCTTCGCAGATTGGCTGTCATGCATCGACACCCATGTATCCGCAACAACAAGATCCGCGTTTTCGACGGCCTTTTGCGCATCGCGTTCGATACTAACGCTGACACCTGCGTTGTGGGCAAGACCGATGAATTCGTCCTCGGGATCAAGCTGTTTGGGGCCCGTGAAAACCATATCAAACCCGAACTGCCCTGCTGCGTGTAAGAAAGACGCGCAGACGTTGTTGCCATCGCCGCACCACACAACTTTCTTACCTTTGATTGGTCCACGATGTTCTTCAAACGTCATCACATCCGCCATGATCTGGCAGGGGTGCGTGCGGTCCGTTAGACCGTTGATCACAGGCACATCCGCGTATTCGGCCATCTCAAGCAAGACACTTTCATCAAAGGTGCGGATCATGATCAGATCAACATAGCGCGACAGAACGCGGGCTGTGTCAGCGATGGTTTCACCGTGCCCAAGCTGCATATCAGAGCCGGAGAGCACCATCGTTTCTCCACCCATCTGACGCACACCAACATCAAAGGAAACGCGCGTGCGCGTGGAGGGTTTTTCAAAGATCAAAGCAACCATGTAGCCCGCAAGCGGTTGATCCACGTCAAGCGTGGCCTTGGGCAATCCAACGCGTGCGTCCTTCATACGGCGCGCATTGGTGATGATACCCGAGAGCGCGGAAGTGTCTGTTTTGTGAATGTCTAGAAAATGGTTCATATGTTTATACTTTTTGCTAGAGTCGGTGCGAGGGGCCGGCCCCTCGCGCTCCCCGAGGTATTTAAGGACCGAAGAACCTGTTAAGCTTTCTCGATTTGGGAGGCGGCAGCGCTTAGACGTTTGGCCGCTTCAGAAATATCGTCTTCCGTTATGTTGAGGGCAGGAAGCAGGCGGATCACATTTTCTGCGGCGGGGACTGTGATGACCTCATTGTCGTAGCCTGCATTCACGATATCCATGTTGGTTGCCTTGCATTTAAGACCAAGCATCAGGCCCGCACCTCGCACGCTTTCAAACACATCTGGGTGTTGCGCAATAAGCCCTTCTAGACTTTGGCGCAGCGCCCCTGCACGACGTGAAACATCCGCGAGGAAATCAGGCTCGGCAACTGTTTCAAGAACAGCGCAGCCCACCGCGCAGCCCAATGGGTTACCGCCGTATGTGGAGCCATGCGTACCCGCAGTCATACCACTTGCCGCGTTTTCTGTCGCAAGGACCGCGCCGAGCGGGAAGCCACCGCCAATGCCTTTGGCAACATTCATGATATCAGGTTCAATCCCTGCCCATTCATGTGCAAACAGCTTGCCTGTGCGACCCACACCGCATTGTACCTCGTCCAAAATCAAGAGAATACCGTGTTCGTCGCACAGATCGCGCAGGCCTTTCAGACATTGATCGGGCAGCGGGCGAATACCGCCTTCACCTTGCACCGGTTCGATCATAATCGCAGCGGTTTGATCCGTGATGGCCGCTGTCAGGGCCTCATGATCGTTCCAAGGCAGATGTTTGAAGCCACCAAGCAGAGGTCCAAACCCCTTGGTCATCTTTTCAGAGCCCGCCGCCGCAATACCTGCAGAGGAGCGCCCATGGAAAGAGCCCTCGAATGTAATGATTTCAACCCGCTCCGGCGCGCCTTTTTCATACCAGTATTTGCGCGCCATCTTCACCGCCAACTCGCAGCTTTCCGTACCGGAGTTGGTGAAAAAGACGGTATCCGCGAATGTCAGTTCTACCAACATATCTGCCAGCTTTTGCTGTTGCGGAATTTGGTAGAGGTTGGACACATGCCAGAGCGCATTCGCTTGATCCGTTAGTGCCGCGACCAAAGTCGGGTGTGCGTGGCCAAGTGCGTTCACCGCAATGCCCGCACCAAGATCAAGAAAACGTCGCCCGTCCGCTTCGATAAGCCAGCTACCCTCGCCTTTGACGAAAGACATGGGTGCACGTGAATAAGTCGGCAAAACAGAAGGGATCATGGAAGTATCCTTGGAAGTCAGAGGCCCCGTGAGTGCCTGAGCGGCAGGGCCAAGTCAATATTTTGGATGAAGCATGAAAGTTTGAGCCGTCATACACGGCTTGATCACACGCAGTTAAGCGCGGCGCATGTGTCGTCGGCGACGTTTATGAGCGATGGAGATCATTCCTTTTTCATACAGCCGCCACAGCATTACGCAAGCCCATTTGTATCGGATGTCAAATGGCAGCTTGCGCAACGTCGGTTTTGGGATCAGGTCTTGACGCATGAGCACTCTGCCCGAAACCAACCCACGCCTTGCTATTGTGCTGATGATTTGCGCGACCGCTTTCATCGCGGCGACCACGTTATTGGCCAAGGCGCTCGGCACTGGCACGTTAGGGGAACCACTGCATCCCTTGCAAATCACGCATGCTAGATTTTTGTTCGCGGCGCTGACGCTTGGCACTGCTGCGCTGATCATGCGACCCAAGTTTGGCACGGTAAATGTGAAACTGCACATGGTGCGAACGCTGTGTGGTGCGGCGGGCGTCACGCTGATGTTTGCGTCAGCTGCCTACATTCCCTTGTCGGATGCGACTGCGATTAGCTTTCTCAACCCTGTTTTTGCGATGATTTTCGCGATTTTTCTACTGGGTGAGAAGGTCGGCATAGTGCGGTGGAGCGCGGCAGGCATTGCAATGATCGGTGCTCTCATTCTTTTACGCCCCGGATCTGGGACAATCGCGCCTGGCGCGTTGCTGGCGCTTGGGGCGGCCTTGATTTTGGGGCTGGAAATCATCTTCATCAAGCGCCTGTCCAAACGCGAAGCCCCATTTCAGATCTTGCTTGTGAACAATGCGATTGGCTTAGTGATCGCCACGCTGGCCGTGATCTTTGTGTGGCAAGCACCGACGATGATGCAATGGCTCGCCTTGGCGGGGGTCGGAAGCCTTATGGCCGCCGCGCAAACCTGTTTTTTGAACTCACTCGCGCGCGCGGATGCGTCGTTTGTCGTGCCATTCAGCTACGGCACACTTTTGTTTGCAACCCTCTATGACGCTGCGATTTTTGGCGTCATTCCGACATCGGTGTCGCTTCTTGGTGCAGGTATTATCGTCGCGGGCGCCGCTCTATTGGCGTGGCGCGAAACAAGGCTTGCTAAGGCTTAAGGCGATATCCTGTGCGGAACATTTGCCACGCGATCCCTGCCACGATCAGGACGGAAACAGTGCAAATCAACATGCCAGACCACGGGTTACTGTCAGACACGCCAATCACCGCATAGCGCAGCCCATCAATCAAATAGAAAATCGGGTTGAAATATGTGATCTCTCGCAAGATCGGCGGCAAAACCGTGACGGAATAAAACGTACCCGAGAGCATGGCGAGCGGTGTCACGATGAAATTCGTGATCGCCGCCATTTGATCGAACTTGTTGGCAAACACACCTGCGATGATGCCAAGCCCACCTAGAAACGCGGAGCCAAGCACAACAAAGATCAACGCCATGATCGGATGTTGTACGCCAATGCCAAGGAACAAGAGCAAGCCCAGCCCAATCGCTATCGCAACAAATACACCACGCCCGATTCCGCCTGCGAGATACCCAATCACCATCTCAAGCGGCGACAAAGGCGGCATCAACGTATCGACAATGTTACCTTGCACTTTAGAGATCACAATCGAAGAGGTCACGTTTGCGAAGGCATTTTGGATGACAGTCATCATCAAAATACCCGGTGCGATGAAAGTGATGAAAGACACGCCCGTTACCTCGCCACGTCGCGGTCCAACGGCGAGGTTGAAAATCAGCAACAAAAGCCCAGCTGTCACAAGCGGGGCCAGCAGGGTCTGTGTCCAAACCGCAAGAAAGCGACGGGTTTCACGATGGATCAAAGTTTGTAAGCCCAACCAATTCACACGCCCAAAACGGCGCGCGCCCATCTGCGGTGTGTCCAATGCGTTGTTTTGTGTCATAGGTGACTAAAGCCTTTTGGAAGTGATTCGTCTGACTTGTATCTCAGGCGAGGCTGATTAGAATAGAGGCAAGCACCAAGATACCTAAAGCGGCACCAATGCGGGCCGATTTTTTCAATAAGGAAGCCGCAATGTCCTGGACAGATGAACGCGTTGAGACCCTAAAAAAGATGTGGGGCGAAGGCCAATCCGCAAGCCAGATCGCTAAAGAGCTGGGTGGCGTGACGCGCAATGCTGTGATCGGCAAAGTGCACCGTCTCGGCCTGTCGAACCGCACGACAACAAGCACCGCAAAAGCAGACGCAAAACCAAAAGCTGCGAAGGCGGAGCCGAAACAGAAGGTCGCGCCAAAGGCAGATGCAGCTCCTAAAGCTGTGACACCGATTGCAGAGCCGATGACGCCGACACCGCCACCCTCTCGTGCGAGGCGCGCGATTATTCCCGCAGGCCAACCTTTGCCACCGCAGCCGTCTGCTAACGAGATCAGCCCAGAAGCGCTCGCCAAGGTTTCTGAGGTCGAGAAAAAGTCAAAGAAGATCAGCTTGATGGAATTGACTGAGCGCACATGCAAATGGCCCGTAGGCGATCCTGCAACGGATGACTTCTGGTTTTGCGGATTGCCCGTGAAAGCCGGCAAGCCTTATTGCGAAGCCCATGTTGGCGTGGCGTTCCAACCGATGTCAGCACGCCGCGATCGTCGCCGATGATTAGAAGTAGAGTACAGTCGCCCCGTGTGCTGACACACAGGGCGACCTGAGCTCAGACCTGCGGGATAACGCGCAGGCCCAGTTCCATCATCTGATCGCTCATCGGCTCTGAGGGCGCGTTCATCATCAGATCTTCAGCGCGCTGGTTCATTGGGAACATAATAACTTCGCGAATATTCGCCTCGTCCGCCAGCAACATCACAATCCTATCGATTCCCGCAGCGCAGCCACCGTGGGGTGGAGCACCGTATTGAAACGCGTTGACCATGCCACCAAAACGCTTTTCGACTTCGTCCTTACCATAACCCGCAAGCTCAAACGCTTTGAACATGATGTCAGGCTGGTGGTTTCGGATAGCTCCCGAAATCAGCTCATAGCCATTGCACGCAAGGTCATACTGGTACCCAAGCACATCGAGAGGATCGCCATTCAGCGCCTCGAGTCCGCCTTGAGGCATCGAAAACGGATTGTGCGAGAAATCAATCTTGCCTGTCTCTTCATCCGCTTCATACATGGGGAAATCGACGATCCAAGCGAAGGCGAAACGATCTTCGTCAATCAACTTCAACGCTTGGCCAATCTCGTTACGCGCACGACCAGCTACGCTTTCAAACGCGCTTGGCTTACCGCCGAGGAAGAACGCTGCATCACCGACGCCCAGACCCAATTGTTGGCGGATCGCCTCTGTGCGCTCAGGTCCGATGTTCTTGGCCAACGGTCCTGCCGCCTCCATGCCCTCTCCCTGATCGCGCCAGAGAATATAGCCCATACCGGGCAGACCCTCTTTCTGAGCAAACGCATTCATGCGGTCACAGAATTTGCGTGACCCACCTGTCGGCGCTGGGATCGCACGGATCTCTGTACCTTCTTGCTCCAACAATTTCGCGAAGATCGCAAAACCGGAGCCAGCAAAATGCTCGGATACAACCTGCATTTTGATCGGATTGCGCAGGTCGGGCTTGTCGGAGCCATACCAAAGTGCCGCGTCTTTGTAGGAAATTTGCTCCCAAGTTTGGTCAACCTTACGGCCACCACCGAACTCTTCAAAGATGCCACCAACCACAGGTTGGATCGTGTTGAAAACGTCTTCCTGCTCCACAAAGCTCATCTCAAGGTCGAGCTGGTAGAAATCAGTGGGCGAGCGATCTGCGCGCGGATCTTCATCACGGAAACACGGCGCGATCTGGAAATACTTGTCGAAACCAGAGACCATGATCAGCTGTTTGAACTGCTGCGGTGCCTGCGGAAGCGCATAAAATTTACCAGGGTGCTGACGAGACGGCACAAGAAAATCGCGCGCGCCTTCAGGGCTGGATGCCGTGATGATCGGCGTTTGGTATTCGCGGAACTGGCGATCCCACATACGACGGCGCATCGACGCGACAACGTCTGAACGCAAAGTCATGTTGCGCTGCAATTTCTCACGGCGCAAATCGAGGTAGCGATATTTAAGGCGCGTTTCCTCTGGATACTCTTGCTCACCAAAAACCATCAGTGGCAATTCAGACGCGGTGCCCAGCACTTCGATATCGCGAATGAACACTTCAACTTCACCCGTTGGGATCTTCGGGTTTACTAAGCTATCATCACGCGCCATCACATTGCCATCAATGCGGATACACCACTCAGAGCGCACTTTTTCGATCTCAGCAAACACAGGGCTATCCGGGTCGGCCATGACTTGCGTGATACCGTAATGATCGCGCAGATCGATAAACAGCAAACCACCGTGATCGCGCACACGGTGTACCCAACCAGAGAGGCGCACGTTTTCGCCTACGTTAGATTTGTTCAGGTCGGCGCAAGAATGGCTACGATAGGCGTGCATGGCAAAGTTCCTTCGGAAAGGGCTATAAGTTTGGGCCGATACACCGCGCGTGGGCGCGAAAGTCAAGGGATGCTTGTGTGTAGGCCCATATGCCCCTTGAACCTGCGCCTGTCCTGTCTATAACCCACGGCAATTTGCACGCTGCCGCGACTCAGGGGTTTGCGCCCTTTTTGTGCGCGCTGAAAAAAGAGGTCTGCCATGCCCAAACGTACTGATATCTCATCCATCATGATCATCGGCGCGGGGCCAATTGTCATCGGGCAAGCCTGCGAATTCGACTACTCCGGCGCACAGGCTTGCAAAGCTCTGCGCGAAGAAGGTTACCGCGTCATATTGGTGAATTCGAACCCTGCGACGATCATGACTGACCCAGGCCTTGCGGATGCCACCTATATCGAACCGATCACGCCTGAGATTGTCGCCAAGATCATCGAGAAAGAACGCCCAGATGCGTTGCTGCCAACCATGGGTGGTCAAACGGGTCTGAACACATCCCTCGCACTTGAAGAAATGGGCGTGCTTGAGAAATTCAACGTCGAAATGATCGGTGCAAAACGCGAAGCCATTGAAATGGCAGAAGATCGTAAGCTGTTCCGCGAAGCCATGGACCGTCTTGGCATCGAGAACCCGAAAGCCACAATTGTTACTGCGCCAACGGATGAAAACGGCAAAGCCGACCTGAATGAAGGTGTGCGCCTTGCTCTCGAAGACCTTGAGGAAATCGGCTTACCCGCAATTATCCGCCCTGCATTTACCATGGGCGGCACAGGCGGCGGCGTTGCATATAACCGCGAAGATTACGAATTCTTCTGCCGCTCTGGCATGGATGCCTCACCGGTTAACCAAATTCTCGTCGATCAATCCCTGCTCGGTTGGAAAGAATTCGAGATGGAAGTCGTGCGCGACACCGCCGACAACGCCATAATCGTATGCGCGATTGAAAATATCGACCCTATGGGCGTGCACACAGGCGATTCGATCACGGTCGCCCCTGCCCTGACGCTGACGGATAAAGAATACCAAGTGATGCGCAACCACTCCATCGCGGTTCTGCGCGAGATTGGTGTCGAAACAGGCGGTTCCAACGTGCAATGGGCAGTGAACCCGGCGGATGGCCGCATGGTCGTTATTGAGATGAACCCACGCGTGTCACGTTCCTCGGCGCTTGCCTCCAAAGCAACGGGCTTCCCAATTGCAAAGATCGCAGCGAAACTAGCGGTTGGCTACACGCTGGATGAGTTGGACAACGACATCACCAAAGTGACCCCCGCGTCGTTCGAGCCAACTATCGACTATGTCGTCACCAAAATCCCAAAATTCGCGTTTGAAAAATTCCCAGGGTCCGAGCCTTACCTCACCACAGCGATGAAGTCCGTCGGCGAAACTATGGCGATTGGTCGTACAATCCACGAGAGTTTGCAAAAGGCACTCACCTCGATGGAGAGCGATCTCACAGGTTTCGACGAGATTGAGATCGAAGGCGCGCCAGAGAAATCCGCAGTTATCAAAGCCATTTCCAAGCAAACCCCGGACCGCATGCGCACTATCGCGCAGGCGATGCGTCACGGGCTTACGGACGATGAAATCCACGGCGTTACGGTGTTTGACCCATGGTTCTTGGCGCGTATTCGCGAGATTGTTGATGCGGAAGCTGGCGTGCGCGCCAATGGCCTTCCAAGCGACGAGGCAGGTTTGCGTCACCTCAAAATGATGGGCTTCACGGATGCGCGCCTCGCTAATCTGACAGGCTTCAAAGAAAAAGACGTGCGCAAAGCGCGTCACGCAGTTGGTGTAAAAGCCGTGTTCAAGCGCATCGACACATGCGCCGCGGAATTCGAGGCGCAAACGCCCTACATGTACTCCACATATGAAGCGCCTGCATTCGGCGAAGTAGAGTGCGAAGCGCGTCCCTCTGATCGTAAGAAGGTGGTCATTTTGGGTGGCGGTCCAAACCGCATCGGTCAGGGTATCGAGTTCGATTACTGCTGCTGTCACGCTTGCTACGCGCTGACGGCCGCGGGCTATGAGACGATTATGATCAACTGCAACCCCGAAACGGTTTCGACAGACTACGACACCTCTGATCGCCTTTATTTCGAACCTTTGACGTTCGAACACGTGATGGAAATCCTGCGCGTAGAACTAGAAGATGGCACGCTTCATGGCGTCATCGTTCAGTTCGGCGGGCAAACACCACTTAAACTGGCAAACGCACTCGAAGCAGAAGGTATTCCAATCCTCGGCACTACCCCTGACGCAATCGACCTCGCCGAAGATCGTGAGCGTTTTCAAGCTCTTGTGAATCAATTGAACCTGAAGCAACCCAAGAACGGTATCGCCTCTACAGACGCAGAAGCGCTCAGCATTGCAGAAGAAATCGGCTTCCCACTGGTCATTCGCCCATCCTACGTCTTGGGTGGTCGCGCGATGGAGATTGTGCGTGATATGGCGCAGTTGGAGCGCTACATCGCTGAAGCCGTGGTCGTTTCCGGCGACAGCCCTGTTTTGCTTGATAGCTACCTTTCTGGCGCGGTTGAGCTAGATGTTGACGCGCTCTGCGATGGCAAAGAGGTCCATGTCACAGGCATCATGCAGCATATCGAAGAGGCGGGCGTTCACTCCGGTGATAGCGCCTGTTCCTTGCCGCCTTATGCCTTGGCTGATGACGTCATCAAGCGCATTGAAGAACAAACACACGCACTGGCTTTGGCCCTCAATGTGGTCGGCCTGATGAACGTGCAGTTCGCGATCAAAGACGATGAAATCTACCTGATCGAGGTCAATCCGCGGGCCTCGCGCACAGTGCCTTTCGTCGCTAAAGCCACCGATTCAGCCATTGCCTCTATCGCTGCGCGCTTGATGGCGGGTGAGCCGCTTAGCAACTTCCCAAAGCGCGGTGCTTATCCAACCGATGCGATCCCCGGCTCGCAACCTATGCCGGATCAAATGACCTTGGCGGATTACAAAATGCCATGGTTCTCTGTGAAAGAGGCGGTTCTGCCCTTCGCGCGGTTCCCCGGTGTCGACACTATCCTCGGCCCTGAAATGCGCTCTACGGGCGAAGTCATGGGCTGGGACACATCCTTCGCGCGCGCCTTCCTCAAAGCACAAATGGGCGCGGGCGTGACATTGCCAAGCAGTGGAAAAGTATTCGTGTCGATCCGCGATGACGACAAGACCAACAAAACCTTAGAAGCGGCGCAAAAGCTTGCAGCACTTGGATTTACGTTCACAGCAACCCGCGGCACGCAAAGCTGGCTGTCTGCGGCAGGCATTACATGTGAGGTGGTCAACAAAGTCTATGAAGGACGTCCGAACATCGTCGACAACCTGAAGAACGAAGAGATCGCATTGGTGATCAACACCACGGAGGGCGCGCAAGCGGTGGAAGACAGCCGCGAAATCCGCTCTGTCGCGCTTTATGGCAAGATCCCTTATTTCACGACAGCGGCCGGCGCACAGGCCGCCACCCTCGCAATCGAAGCCCAAGTAAGCGATGACCTGGCGGTCATGTCGTTGCAGGGTGTTGGCTAGGTCCATTAAAAAACCAGCGGTGGGGATATCCTCAGCGCCGGTTAAAGTCACTTAAACTTCAGATCGCGCATCAACTCGAAAGGCGCGTAATCTCTTGTTTAAGTTGAAGTTTCTGTTTTTTGAGCTCTGCGATGTGAAGATCTTGCGTACCAGGGGCGCGTTGTGCGGCCTCCACTTCGGCAGACAGGTTGGAGTGTTTCTTCTTCAGTTGTTCCAGATGCGAACTCAAGCTCATCGAGGTCCTCCTCAGGTTAGATGTGCAAATCCACAGCAGCACAGAAAGATTCCTGTGTCACGCTGCAGTTGCATCATCTGGTTAGCAAAGGGTTAGATTTCGCAGGTTTAGAGAGTTCCACCAAAGGGTAAACCAGCACCACGGCGCAGGACCGCTTCGATTATCTCATTGTAATTCTTAGAATTCTCATCGTGACGTGGGCCCACATGCATCACAATTGGGGCATGTAAGCAAAAATCTGCCCGTCCCAATTTTTTTCCCCGCACCAGCACCAAATGAGCCGCACGCCCTCTGCGCGCGCAAAGCGGCTGCACCTCGATAGAGCCAAGATGCGCGTGAACCGCTGATAGCAAGTCCGCCAAACGATCTGCGCGCTGCACAAAATGCGCCTGCCCTTTCGGGGCCAAACGCTTGGACGCAACAGCGACCCATTTCTTCAAGGGCGTGTCTCCACCAAGCCCAGTTTCACGCCCTTTGTCTTGCGCAGGGACACTGTGCGCGCGGTCGTAATAAGGAGGATTTGCAAACACATGATCAAAGCGTTGGTCAAGAACTTCGAACGGAAGCGCGTTAATGTCTGCGTGCACAACGTTTAGATCAAGCGCGTTGCGCTCCGCATTGCGGCACGCCAGATCTGCATAGTTTTCTTGAAGCTCGACGCCCATCTGCGTCAATCCCGCCACACGCCACGCCAGACAGAGGGAGGCCACACCGCCTCCACACCCCAGTTCCAACACCGTCTCTCCCACTTTCGCGGGAATGCTCGCGGCCAGCAAAACCGGATCAACGCCACCACGATACCCCTTCAAGGGCTGGGCGATTTTCACTAAACCACCAAGGAAGTCATCGACGCTCAGATCGGCATCGTCAAAACGATCACTAATGGGGGAGTTCAACTTCATTGTCCGACAGTATCCGCATTACGCGATCATAGTCACGTTCCGCGACCATCACACGGCGCGGCAAAATGCCTATGGAGCCTTCGAGAACGCTCATATTTACGTCTAACTCAAACATCGGTATACCCGCCTCGTCAAGGAGGGCACGAACCAAGGCCGTCAGGGTTATATCATTGGTGCGCATCAATTCTTGCATACCAAACGAATTAAGCGCGGTGCCTTCAAATGTCGAGAGCAGGAACGAGAGTGTGATGAGTTTGGACGAGAATTCAATAAAACCGCATGATGCTATGGCTGCCTATTTGGCCGATGATTTTGACGCGGTGAATGTGTTGATTCGGCAGCGTATGGCTTCTGAGCATGCGCCCCGCATTCCAGAAGTCACGGCGCATTTGGTCGAGGCTGGCGGCAAACGTTTGCGTCCCATGCTCACGCTCGCCACGGCGCATTTGTGTGGCTACGACGGTCTCTATCATGTGCATCTGGCCGCGACGGTTGAGTTTATTCACACGGCGACGTTACTGCACGATGATGTAGTTGATGAAAGTGGCCAGCGCCGTGGTCGCCCGACAGCGAACCTCTTGTGGGACAACAAGTCTTCGGTTCTTGTGGGTGATTATCTCTTTTCGCGCGCGTTCCAATTGATGGTTGAAACCGGCTCCATGCGGGTGCTCGACATCCTCGCAAATGCATCTGCCACGATCGCGGAGGGAGAAGTTTTGCAGCTGACGGCCTCGCAGGATCTGTCCACGACGGAAGCCATCTATCTTCAGGTGGTGCGCGGCAAAACTGCAGCGCTTTTCTCAGCGGCGACAGAGGTTGGTGGCGTGATCGCAGGCGCAGATGAAGCCCATGTGAAAGCCCTGTTCGATTACGGGGATGCTTTGGGCATCGCCTTCCAAATTGTGGACGATCTGCTGGATATGTCGGGGGATGCAAGTGCAATCGGTAAAAACATCGGCGATGATTTCCGCGAGAAAAAATTGACCTTGCCGTTGATCAAAGCGATTGCAAAAGCCGACGCGGAAGAGCGCGCATTCTGGGAACGCACAATTGAAAAGGGCCGTCAGGAAGACGGTGATCTGGAAACTGCGATTGTCCTGCTTCACAAGCACGGTGCGCTGGATGATACACGTGATGAAGCGCTAGCATGGGCAGAAAAAGCGGTAAACGCGATAGATCACCTGCCCGCACATCCCGTGCGCGAAATGCTGCGTGATTTGGCGGACTACGTTGTGGCCCGGATCAACTAAATGTCGTCGCGACAACCCACCAATTAGGGTGCTCTGCGCGGATCTGTGCGGCCAATATCTCTGCCTGCTTTGCACTTTCACAAAGCCCAAAACAGGTAGCGCCAGATCCTGACATACGCGCAAGCAAAGACGGGTTTAACGCATCTAAAGCTTGCTCAATCACAGGTGCCAATTCAATCGCGGCCGCTTGCAAATCATTGCGTTGCATTGCGCACCAAGCCACGAACTCGCGCGCATCACGCCACTCTGGCATCTCACTCAGACCTGTATTATTTTTATTTTTCAATGCCTTGAAGACTGGAGGTGTTTCGACCGCGACGCGTGGATTGACCATCACAGCCCAAAGCGGCGGAAGCGGCGGAACGAGGGATAGATCTTCGCCAACTCCGCGCATGCGCAGCGCGATCGGGGCGAGACACACAGGCACATCGGCCCCCAATTGCACTACATTGTCGGGGATCGGCAGGTCCCAAAGCTCTGCCAACGCGAGCAAGGCAGCCGCCGCGTCTGCTGATCCACCCCCGATGCCAGCCGCATTCGGCAGGTTCTTCGTCAGGGTTATCGTTGCACCTTCTGGATGTTCGAAAAGCTTCGCAGCTTTCAGCACTAAATTGCGCCCATCTGTTGGAACACCTTCGCTTAACAGGCCATCAACATGCAGGCTCAGATGATCTGCAGGTGCGACATTCAACACATCCCCCACATCCGCAAAGCAGACCAGACTGTCCAATAGGTGATAGCCGTCCGCGCGCTGGCCCGTCACATGTAAGCACAGGTTTATCTTCGCGCGCGCGTGCCGCGTGACTACTTTAGCCGTCATCAGCCAGTCTAAGGGGGTCCGCGCCCTCTTCTTCCAGCACTTGATCAAGACCAACTTCCAAT
Source organism: Planktotalea sp. (assembly GCF_018607995.1). Classification (GTDB taxonomy): domain Bacteria; phylum Pseudomonadota; class Alphaproteobacteria; order Rhodobacterales; family Rhodobacteraceae; genus Planktotalea. The sequence goes on along the minus strand of NZ_JABBAL010000015.1, from coordinate 218,081 downwards.
TTTCGACGTATCCGATCTGGATCAGCTTCTTGGCTGGCGTCGCCAAAATCGACGAAGGAAAGGGCGCGCTTCCATTGGAATTCTGCTTCTAGAAAGCGACCAACGGACCAGTAAACATCGCCCAAGTGGTCGTTCACAATCGGATCAATCGGCATCAATTCTGTTGCGCGCTCCATTGGGGCGACGGCTTCATCATAACGCCCCAAACGGAACAGGACCCAGCCCAAACTATCGACGATATATCCACTGTCAGGACGTGCAGCGACGGCGCGCTCGATCATATCCAGAGCCTCATCAAGCTTCACCTGCTTTTCGACCAACGAGTACCCGAGATAATTCAACACCTGAGGCTGTTCCGGGTTCAATTCCAACGCTTTGCGGAAGTCTGCCTCGGACTCTTCCCATTTATTCAAACGCTCATGTGAGATACCGCGCGCGTAGTAGATGAACCATTGGCCGTTCACCTCCTCTTCATACTGCGCGAGCGCTGTGTCATAAGCCCCTACGGCCTCTTCAAAGCGCTCCATCTGGCGAAAAGCATCCCCGAGTGAGGAATGCACCATCGCAAGGCTGCTGTGGGTTTGTGCGAGATTTTCAAGCACTTCAATCGCTGCATCCGGCTTTCCACTGCGTCGCAACGCTTCCGCGCGTCCAAGTTCAGCGGCATGAAATGCAGGATCGCCACGTCCGACTTTCTTGTAGGTTTGCGTAGCCAGTTCAAACCGCTCCATCTGTTCAAGCAAGCCCGCTGAAAGCAGGGTCGCATCTGAATGAATGGGATTTAGATACTCCGCGACGCGGGTGTAGAGCAGCGTGTAATCTTCGCTTGCTTCATTGCGCAGAGCACTTCCAACGGTAAAGAACACCTCGGCCATGCCGTCGCGCGCAGTTTTTACTTGAGTGAAAGAAAGCTTTCCGCCCTCCGCAAGCGTCGTACGCATGCTTTGGAGCTTTGGATTAAGATCAGAACCAAAGGATTGATCAAGCATACTCAGCGCTTCGTCCGTGCGATCCAGCAGGCTAAGCACTTCGATATGGGCAATGGCACCGCGTCGGGTTTGACGCAACGCACCTGCTTCTTGCATGGCGAATATCGCGTCAGATCCTTCAAAATCACCAACCATCGCAAAGGCCAACGCCTTGTGATAGAGCGCAAACCCTTGTAGCCCACGTTCCTCACCGACTTTGTCAAAATTGCTCAGAGCGGCGGTGACTTCGCCGATCCCGACTTGTGCCCAAGAGCGCAGCAAACCATCCACTAGCGGCCCGACACCTTGGTTTTCAAGAATTCGCGCAAGCACATCAGGATAGTTTTCTTCACCTGCTTTTTGCGCCAAGACGGCCATTTGCGCCACTTGACTGTTTTGCCCATCCGCAAGCAATTTATTACCTACGACGGCCGCTCGATCAATGTCACCAAGCGCGAGCAACGCAAAACTCGCGTTTTCCAGAATTTCAGGATTAGACGGATCCCGTGCCAAGGCTTGTGCGTAATACCGCGCAGCTGCGTCATAGTCGCCCGTGACCGCCGCAGATCGCGCTGCTAGATAGGAGCCTGCGGGTTCCGCAACAAGCGGCATTCCGAGAATGGCAAGAACCACGGCAAAGCTAATTTGCCGTAAAACGCGTATGGTCACGTGGCATGCTCCTTTATGTGCACTGCTTTTTTCGAAGCTAGGGCGTCGTCTCGTGTAAAGCAATGTTTGCACACGATATGGTGAGTGCAAGATGTGAATATTTTTGTGTATTGCGCCATTCACTTGCAAGCCATGAAAAAAAGGCGGTGCACATGCATGCACCACCTTCCAGAACATTTGAAAATATTAGTCTTAAATTGCAGCTCACGCATAATGTAAGGGGGCGTGCGCCGCTTCACTCACGTTTACGACCTTTAGTCATTTTGCTTTTTTCGAAGCCCTTCTGCGTGTAGCACTATGTGTCTTCGCAAAATTATCAGAAATGCAATTACACGATGCGTGAAACTGCCAAGCAAAGCCGAGCAGATCAACGCATCGTCGTCTTCGCCCTGGCCATTTTCATTTGCGTTTTTTTTGGGTCCTTTCGACACCGGTGATGATATTGGGTTTTGGGATCGCGTCGTCTTTTGGTCCATCTCGATCAGCGTCGTTCGCGTCTTTATGGAATTCTGTATCACCGCAGCTATCGAGAGCCGTTGGTTGCGCACAATCCCATCGCTCTTTCAGGTTGCCACAGGCTCGGCAATCGGCAGCGTACCAGGAACGGCATTTGTGGTCACTTTGAACAAAGTGTTCCGGCCAGACCATTTGATTGATGCGGTCTTTCCAGCGCTCTCACTGCAAGTCACAATAATGGCCATTTTGATCGCAGGCCTTGCCCATCTTGTGGCCTCTCGCGGCGGAACATCCGCATCGGAAGAACCAAGCGAGGCAACCCTCGAAGATGTGCCCCCGATAGCGCTTCAAACCGCACGGCTCGCGCAGCGCCTGCCAACTCGTTTGCGCGAGGGCCAGATCATTTCCATGTCCATGCAGGATCACTAAGTGAACGTCACAACCACCTTGGGAAGCGAGATGATCCTGATGCGCATGGCCGATGCGATTGATCTGCTAGATGGCATCGCAGGTGTTCAAACCCACCGCTCTCATTGGGCCGCGCAGGCCCATTCAACGGGCTGACCCGCGTTGCACGGCGCCATACACTTCCGCTGTCTGATGGCGGCTCGATCCCCGTGAGCAGCAGTCACAGAAATGCGTTCGAGCAGATGTTGAACGAAAAGGGGCAGGCCTACGCCTGCCCCTTAATTAAGAAACAGCCCAATTCACATGTTCGGATAATTTGGCCCGTCGCCCCCTTGAGGTGTGACCCATGTGATATTCTGGCTTGGATCCTTGATGTCGCAAGTCTTACAATGCACGCAGTTCTGGAAGTTGATGACAAACTTCTCGTCAACGACTTCGTAAACGCCAGCAGGGCAATAGCGTTGAGCAGGCTCCGCATATTTCGGCATGTTGATAGACATCGGGACAGACGGATCAGTCAGCTGTAGATGCGCTGGCTGGCTTTCTTCATGGTTAGTAAAGCTGAACGCGACATTAGTAAGGCGATCAAAGCTGAGCGTGCCGTCCGGCTTTGGATAATCAATCGGTTCATGCTTGCTTGCGTCTTCAGTAGACTCAGCGTCCGTCTTGCCATGCTTCAAAGTCCCGAATGGCGAGACCTTGAAGATCGTTTGGAACCACATATCAAAACCGCCAAACGCCATACCACCCAGCGGGCCAAAGCGTGCATTCAAAGGCGCAACATTGCGCACTTTCTTTAGATCCTGACCGACAACGCCCTCTTTCAAGGACGCCGTGTAATCCTCGAGCGTATCGCCAGAGCGCCCTGCTTCAATCGCCGCAAACGCCGCTTCCGCAGCTTCAATTCCAGAATGCATTGCGTTGTGATTGCCCTTGATGCGCGGCAAATTCACAAGCCCTGCAGAACACCCAAGCAACGCGCCCCCGGGGAAGGCTACTTCTGGAATCGACTGGAAGCCGCCCTTCGTCACCGCACGCGCACCATAAGAAATCCGCTTACCGCCTTTCAGCAGCTCCGCAACTTTTGGGTGATGCTTGAAGCGCTGGAACTCCATGTAGGGGAACATGTAGGGGTTTTTGTAATTCAGATCGATGATGTATCCGACGTAAACCTGATTGTTATCGAGGTGATAGATAAACGAACCGCCACCATTCTTGAAACCAACAGGCCAGCCCAATGTGTGGGTCACTTCGCCCTCATTGTGCTTTTCGGGATCGACTTCCCAGATTTCCTTCATGCCGATGCCGAACTTGGCAACGTCACAGCAGGAATCCAATTTGAACTTCTCGATCACTTCTTTGCTGAGCGATCCCCGCACGCCTTCAGACAGGAACACGTACTTACCACTCAAAACCATGCCAGGCTCATAAGATGGGCTGGGGGTGCCATCGGCGTTCTTGCCAAACTCGCCCGCGACAACACCGCTGAGTTCGCCGTTTTCACCGTAGATGAGTTCGGAACAAGCCATGCCAGGAAAAATTTCCACACCCAATGCTTCAGCCTGCTCGGCCATCCAGCGGCATACGTTGCCCATGGAAACGATGTAGTTTCCGTGGTTGTTCATCAAAGGCGGCAAGATGAAGTTAGGAATACGGATATGGCCCGCTTCACCCAACATGTAAAAATTGTCTTCTTTGACAGGCACATTCAACGGCGCGCCTTTTTCGTTCCAATCTGGGAACAAACGGCTCAAACCTGATGGATCCAGAACTGCACCAGACAGAATATGTGCACCAACTTCGGAGCCCTTTTCAAGAACAACGACCTCCAGATCGGCGTTCAATTGCTTCAGACGGATCGCCGCGGACAGGCCCGCAGGGCCAGCGCCCACGATCACAACGTCGTACTCCATCGCTTCGCGTTCGACTTCGGACATGATGGCTCCTCTCGTGAGCATGAAATAAAGTTGCGCTGAGGCCTAGCAAGCCATGCCTAATGTGGTCAATCGCAACGACGCGTAAATCGCTTCGAAAGGTGCGAAAAACCATACTCGACGCACGAATGCGAACTGAACTGCATCATTGCTTGCAATTCCCCATACGCTCGGGGCACTCTCAGACTTGAAAAGAGTAAGGTCCACAGCGCCGGCACGTCCGGTGCTTTTTTGTGTATCAAGAGCGTAGAGAACGGCGGGGTTGCCCATGGAAAAGATACCGATGACCAAATCGGGACACACAGCGGTTGAAGTTGAGTTAAAAAACCTCAAAACCGTTGAACGCCCCGCAATTATTGCGGCCATCGCAGAGGCGCGTGAACACGGCGATTTGTCTGAGAACGCCGAATATCATTCAGCGCGCGAGAAACACAGCTTCATCGAAGGCCGTGTGAAGTTGCTAGAAGGCATTTTGTCCTTGGCCGCTGTCATTGATCCCGCGACGCTGAACGGCACGATCAAGTTTGGCGCAACGATCACCTTGGTGGACGAAGACACCGACGAAGAAAAGACTTGGCAGATTGTGGGCGAGCACGAGGCGAATGTGGAGGCCGGATTGCTCAATATTAAATCCCCGATCGCGCGCGCTTTGATCGGTAAAGACGAAGGTGATAGCGTAGAGGTGCGCACCCCCGGTGGCAGCAAGTCCTATGAAGTGCTAAAGATCGAATATATCTAGACCAACGCCAAATTAAGCGCGGAAGAAGTGAGCATGGCTGACGGCTCTGACGGAAAATCAACCCCTTTGGGCATCTACGACCGCCCTGGCAAATTCCCGATCACGGAGATCGAGATGATTGCGATTGCGCTCAGCCTTGTGTGGTTGTTGGGCGCTGCGATCTTTTTCATCATGCTCCCGAGCGAAGCCGCGCCCGAGGGCACCGGCAGCTTGCATTTCTTGATGACAATGCTTGCGATCTTAATGCCCGTTGCGATGATTTGGGTGGCTGCGACTGCGGCGCGGTCCAGCCGTTTGATGCGTGAGGAAAGTCAGCGTTTACAAGCCGCTATCGAGGGTATTCACCAAGCCTACGTTGCGCAAAACCAAGGCCGTAACATGGCCGCGGAACCCTCTGTGGTCCGCAAGCTCGATGAAATTGCCGCTGCGCAGCGCAAGACCGAAACGACCCTCGCAACCTTCTCAACCAAGCGCGATACATCCCCTGTTCGTAAGCCTGCACCCATCGAGCCAGCCAGCGCAGACCCATCCGAGCAACCCAGCCTCGCGCTTGGCACGCAAGCCGCCGAGATGGAGCCGCCGCTTGAGCGCGAAGCACTTATACGCGCCTTGAACTTCCCCGAAAACGCGGAAGACAAAGCTGGCTTTGATGCGCTGCGCAAAGCGTTGAAAGACCGCAAAGCTGCGCAATTGATCCAAGCCGCGCAGGACGTTCTAACCCTGCTTAGCCAAGACGGAATTTACATGGACGACCTGCGCCCCGATGCGGCGCGCCCTGAAGTTTGGCGTAGTTTTGCTGCAGGCGAACGCGGTCGCGCAATTGCCGCTCTTGGAGGGATCAGAGATCGCTCTTCTCTCGCACTATCTGCCGCGCGAATGAAGCAAGACACGATCTTTCGCGATGCTGCACACCACTTTCTGCGCCGCTTTGATAAAAGCTTTTCAGAGTTTGAAGAAATCGCATCGGATTCCGAAATCGCAGCCCTGTCTGGAACACGCACTGCACGCGCTTTCATGCTTTTGGGCCGCGTTGCAGGCACGTTTGACTAAGCTGGTTTCGCTGTAAATTCGGTCAGAGATAGGGTGTTGCCGCAAGGATCTTTGAACCAAGCGATCTTGTTGCCATCAGGCGTCGTCCATATTCCCAATGCGTCCTGATCCATCTGCCCAAACGTCAGAAACTCAACATCTTTGGAAATTAGATTTCTGATATCTTCTAAAACATCAATGACTTCCCAACCATGTACCGTATGTGCGGTCGGAACCAGATCCGCAACAATCTGAACACGCAGCGTATTTTCGCCGTCTTTGAAAACCAAGGCGAAAGGCGATGTTTCGACCAGATCAAGACCAAGGATATCACGATAAAAGACCGTCGCCGCTTCAGGCTGTTGTGCCGCCACAAATGAGACGGGTTTGCGGGTTTGCATCCTCTCGCACCTCCTTCAAAACAGATCGTAAGGAATGTAGCGCACAAGCGTGTCTTGCGTGATTTCAACGTTGCCATCGGGCAGCTCGACCAAACCCTCAGCCCAGCTTAATCCACTGATCCGGCCAGAACCTTCGGACGCGAACGTTTCCACACGCCCTTCACGGATACGCGCGCGCAAGAATTCACGGCGCCCTGCCTTTTTACGTTTTTCAAAAGCGGCGGGCACCATAAACCCTTGCCGTTCTGTCCAGCCCGCGCCTGCTAAGGCATTCAAAGCAGGCCGCGCGAAAATCAAGGTGCAAACCAGTGCAGCGACAGGATTCCCCGGCAATCCGAACACAGGCACCCCGCCCCACATGCCCAGCGCCAAGGGTCGTCCTGGTTTCAATGCAATGCGCCACATCGCGAGCGAACCGGTCTCTTGCAAAAGCGCGGACATGTGATCTTCATCCCCCGCAGACGCCCCACCGGATGTCAGGATCGCGTCACAGGATTGTGCAGCCTCATCCAGCATATCGGACAAAACCACGCGCGTGTCGGGGGCTTTGCCAAGATCAATCGCCTCAAAACCCCAACGGCGCAATTGAGCAAGCAACATGGGACGGTTCGCATCATAGATCTGACCAGCTTCAGCAATCTCGCCTGCCTCGACCAGCTCGTCCCCCGTGGACAAAACGCCAACCTTGAGTGTGCGAAACACTTGCACCTGCGCCACGCCAACCGCGCTGAGCAGCGCTGTGTCTGCAGGCGTTAAACGGCGACCTGTGTGCAAGATCGTCTCGCCGCGTTGCACGTCCTCGCCACCTTTGCGTGCATTGCTACCTGCTTTGATCGGACCGTTGAATGCTATAGCTAGCCCATCGCTGTTCATGTCTTCTTCCAGCACGACCGTGTCGACCCCAGCTGGCAGCGCTGCCCCAGTCAAAATACGCAAAGCCGATCCTTGAGGGACAGAGCCAGAAAACGGACCCCCCGCCGCGGCACGACCTTGAACAAGAGGCAGTTCGTAAGGGCCATCGCCTTGCAATGCCGCATGCGCAAAGCCATATCCGTCCACTGCAGAATTTGCGTCCGGCGGATGCGCACGCATAGCAACAACGTCGCGGGCTAGGATCAAATCACAGGCCTCTGACACCGCACAGCCTTGCTCTGGCGCGACGGTCTTGAGTCTGTCGCGCAACATCGACAGCGCTGTGTCCACAGGGGTCCAATCCACCCCCGCAGGCAATGCGAAGCAATCATTAGTGAGCTTGGGTGCGGTGAGTTTAGCCAACCCGCATGCCCAAATCAGCCAATATAAAATCTGCGATCTCACCCGTCGCGTTAAGATCAAACACAGGGCGGTCTACCTCAAGCGCGCAATCGGCTGCGAAAGCGCGCACGGTTTCACCGGCGATCAATGGATTGCCAGTCTCGCTTCGGTGCGCTTCGATCTTAGCGTGTGCGTCACGCTTGTACCCCTCGACCAGAACCAGATCGACAGGCGTGAGCTTGCTGAGCAGCTCTTCTAAGGTCGGCTCATCCTCCTCGCTGAGTTCATGCATCAAGGCAAAGCGATTGCGCGAGGCAAGCAAGACCTCGCGGGCGCCAGCCGCACGGTGGCGATAGCTATCTTTGCCCGCATGATCCACATCAAAGCTATGGTGCGCGTGTTTGACGGTCGACACAGACAAGCCCCGCGCTGTCATCTCGCTGACGAGACGCTCCATCAGGCCGGTTTTGCCTGCATTCTTCCAACCAACAATGCCGTAGATATTCATATAAGCCTCTCTGCGCGCGCAAGATCTTCAGGCGTGTTCACATTGAAAAACGGATCAAACGGCGTGTTTGGAAACATCGCTTCGCGGCCGCCGTGCTGATCGCTCCAAAGCACGACTTTGCGCAAGCCACCATTCAATGCGGCACGTAAATCATCGCGCAACGCGACGGGCCAAAGCCCAAACGTCGGATGCCTATTGCGCCCGCACTCGCTATCCGGTGTCGCCGCGAGGACCAAAGGATGCCCCATTCCATCCGCTTCAAATATCAGGCGCGGTACGAGATCACAAGGAAAGAAAGGCGTATCAGCGGCCGCTGTCACAATGGTGTCCGCACCTAGCGTTGCCGCCCAATCAAGCCCCGCCAGAACCCCCGCCAAAGGACCGACGAACCCCTCAATACTATCGGGCAGAACAGACAACCCTGTATCAGCGAAACGCGCCGCATCACCATTCGCGTTCAGCGCAATGCCGGCGACCTGCGGCTCCAAACGCTCGATCACGTGATCAAGCAGACTGCGCCCATCAAGCATCAAACGCCCTTTGTCACCACCACCCATGCGCCGTGCCTGTCCGCCTGCAAGAATTACGCCAAGAGGTTGTTTCATGAAGCTTTCCGTCCACTCTTCTTCGGCTCATCTTTAACGTTGGCGAGGTCCGCATCCCAGACAATACGCTCCGCGCCCGCCAAGCATTGAAACCGCTTGCCGCGCATGCGCCCTATCAAAGTCAGCCCAACTTGCTGCGCCAATTCAACGCCCCAAGCCGTAAAACCTGAGCGCGAGACAAGCGCAGGGATCCCCATATGCGCGCATTTGATCACCATTTCAGACGTCAAACGGCCTGTCGTATAAAGGATCTTGTCGCCCGCACGCGCACTGTTTTGCATCATCCAACCCGAGACTTTATCAACCGCATTATGCCGACCCACATCTTCCATATACACCAATGGCTGATCTTTCGCGCACAACACGGTTCCATGGATCGCACCCGCACTCAGATACAACGATGGCGTTGTATTTATCTGCGCCGCAAGCGCGTAAAGCCAGCTCGTGCGCAGCTTCGCTTCGGGCAAACGCAGACCGTCCAGCCCTTCCATCATATCACCAAACACAGTGCCAACCGCACAACCCGACGTGCGCGTCTTCTTCTTAAGTTTTTCTTCGTGATTGGTCGCGTGCTCTGTGCGCACAACAACGACGGCCAGCTCGTCGTCATAATCAATCCGCGTGACCGCACCGGCCCCTTCAAGCATCCCTTGATTGCGTAAAAATCCAAGCGCTAGGTATTCAGGATAATCTCCAATAGTCATTGCTGTGACGATTTCTTGCGCGTTCAGATAGATTGTCAAAGGACGCTCTTCGACCACATCCTGCTCAATCGCAGCGCCGGATTGATCTACACCGACAACGCGCCGCGTCAAAGAAATCCGCGTCATATCTGGGGCAATGATGTAACCTGTCACGTCGTGGTCTCTCCCATTCGCAGCAGTGCATTGATTGCAAAACCGCCCGCCTCAAGATAGCTGCATCTGGCGCGCACAATGTAAAGGCAGCTAATGACATCCACTAGCGTCAAATCAGCCTACAAACAGGGATTTCGCGACGGTGCACCGTTTATTCTGGTGATCGTCCCGTTTTCGATGCTCTTTGGCGTGCTCGCAACCGAGGCGGGCCTCAGCATTTTCGAGACACTCTCCTTCTCCGTGGTCGTTATCGCGGGGGCAGCTCAATTCACGGCGCTGCAATTGATGGGGGAAGATGCGCCGACCTTGGTTGTGCTGGCCTCCGCGTTGGCTGTGAACTTGCGCATGGCGATGTATTCCGCCTCCCTGAGCCCGCATATTGGTGGCGCGCCGCTCTGGCAACGCGCGATTGCGGCCTATTGCACGGTTGATCAAAGCTATGCGGTCTCAATAACCAAATACGAGCTTACCCCAGAGATGAGCCCTCGTGAAAAGATATTCTATTTCTTTGGTACGGTCACACCTGTGATCCCGATGTGGTGGATTTTCACATTAGTTGGCGCATTGATCGGGGAGACGATACCAGCTTCTCTTGCGCTCGACTTCGCGGTGCCCATAACGTTCCTGGCGATCGTTGCGCCTGCGTTGCGCACCCGCGCGCATGTGGGTGCAGCGATCACCGCTGCAATCCTGTCGCTCATGTTCTTCACGATCCCCTATAACCTCGGCATCTTGCTTGCAGGGATCGGTGGCATGATGGTCGGTGCGCAAATCGAAGCACGCAGAGAGGCCTCCCAATGATCGACAGAACCGAACTTTGGATTGTTATCATCTGTCTCGGTATCGGCAGCTTCGCACTGCGCTTCGCCTTTACAGGCCTCGTGGGGGATCGCGAACTGCCTGATTGGCTGATGCGCCACCTACGCTACACAGCCGTGGGCATCTTACCCGCGATCATTGCCCCCGCTGTGCTTTGGCCTGCAGCAACGGGTGGCAATTACGATCTCCCACGCATATGCGCGGCCATCGTCACGCTCGCACTTGGCCTTATTTGGAAAAACGTCGTCGGTGCGATCTTGGGCGGTATCGCCACACTCTACACACTGCAATACCTACTGTCTTAAACCCCTTCTTCGGTCCCTAAGCACCTCGGGGGTTTGGGGGCTGGCCCCCAAGACTTAAGCTGCTCCTAAACGAGCCTAAGCCACCAAAGTTTCAGCGCTCTTCAGATCGACAGACACAAGCTGGCTTACTCCCTGCTCTCCCATGGTCACACCAAACAAGCGATCCATCCGCGCCATGGTCACGGCGTGGTGCGTGATGATCAAGAACCGCGTATCGGTGCGGCGACACATCTCGTCCAGCAAATCACAGAAGCGCGTGACGTTCGCATCATCCAATGGCGCGTCAACCTCGTCGAGTACACAGATCGGCGCAGGATTTGCCAAGAATACTGCGAAAATCAACGCCATTGCAGTCAAAGTTTGCTCGCCGCCCGACAATAGCGACAGGGTCGACAGTTTCTTACCGGGTGGCTGACACATGATCTCCAGACCAGCCTCAAGCGGATCATCGCTTTCGACCAGAACCAAGTTCGCTTCACCCCCACCAAACAAATGCGTAAACAAGAGCGAGAAGTTGCTATTCACCTGCTCAAATGCCGTCAACAATCGTTCGCGACCTTCGCGGTTCAGGCCGGCAATACCACCGCGCAAAGTCTTGATCGCTTCTTCTAAGTCCGCCTTCTCGCCCACAAGCGTGTCATGCTCAACCTGAACCTCTTTGGCGTCTTCCTCTGCACGCAGATTCACCGCACCCAATGCGTCACGCTGGCGTTTCAAACGGTTCACATCCGCTTCAATCACGCCAGAGGCGGGCATTTTATCGACGTCCACCTCAAGCGTTTCTAGCAGTTCCACAGGGCTCGTTTCCATCTCTTCAGAAATACGTTCGGCAGCATAAACGACGGTCTCGCGCGCTGCATCCGTGCGCGCTTCGGAACGCGCGCGCGCTTCGCGAGCTTCCGAGGCCGCGCGCTCCGCTTCGCGCTCACTTTCAACAGCAGCGCGCAGCTGTGTTTCCGCAGCGGCCAGAGCATCGCCCGCTGCACTGCGTCGCATTTCAGCGGTTGAAATCGCATCACTTAACTCTTCGCGTTTCGCGACAATCTCGGCAGGCGCGGCACTCGCATCGCCCAGATCAACTTCTGATCCGGCTTTGCGCTCCGCCAATTCCGCGATGCGTTTCTCTGCGGTTTCCAAACGGTGCCGCCAGCCGCTGACCTCTTTCGTGACCTCTTGCGAACGTTTCAGACGCGCATCACCTTCGCGACGCAATTCATCATGCTGAGAGCGTCGCGCCATCATCGTGATCCGTGACGCCTCAACAGCCATCTTTACATCTTCCACGCCTGCACGCGCTTCTTCCAAATCGCCAAGACTCGCAACAACTTGCTCGCCCTCGACCACCTGTTTGCGCGCAGCCATAGCGTCTTCTTCATGGCGTGTGACGGCCAAACCAAGGCTTTCCAACTTACCTTCCGCAAGATTGCGATCCGCTTCCGCACGACTCAAAGCGCGCGCAGCATCATTGACCAAACGATCCGCATCCTTGCGTGCCTCACGCGCATCACGGTCTGCGCCAGTCAACTCTGCCAAGCGATTTGTCAGCGTTTCATGGGCGCGCTGCGCTGCTTCCACACGCGACGTAGCGCGCTCCATTTCCTGTTTGAGAACTTCCAAACGGTTGAGTTGTTCAAGGCGTAAAGCCGCAGCAGAGGGCGCATCTTCAGCCCATGCGCGATAGCCGTCCCAACGCCACAAATCCCCCTCAAGCGACACAAGTCTCTGACCAGGCTTCAGCTGAGCCTGCAAGCGCTGGCCGTCATCTGCATCAACCAAGCCAATCTGGCTTGCACGACGCTCTAGTACATCCGGCACAGACACGTGCCGCGCCAAAGATGTCACGCCTTCAGGCAAATGTTGGCGATCCTCATAGCTTGGCAAAATACGCCAACCTGAGGGACCATCACTCTCCACTTCAGGGGCGCGTAAATCATCCGCCAAAGCCGCGCCCAGCGCTTTCTCAAAGCCCTGTTCTACTTGCAGGCGATCCAAAATCTGACCGCCTTCTGCCGTGTCGCGCTCGAGCAGCTTTGCCAAGGCCGTGACCTCCGCGCGCAGCGCGTTGGCTTCGCCCTCGGCCTCAGATCGCTCCGCGCGTGCGTCCGCCTCGCGCGCTTGCGTTTCAGTACGCGCAACTTCCGCCGCAGCCAGCGCCGCTTCCGCGCGCTCTGCCGTTGCAATCGCGTCTTTCTCTTTGCCCGCCGCCGTCTGCATATCGCTTTCAGCTTGACCCAACGCAGTGCGCGAGGCTTCAACCGCGACACGCGCGCGATCTGCTTCGCCTTCGCTGCGTTCCAGCATTTTCCGGCTATCGGTCAAAACGCGGTAGGCCGATTGATGGCGCGCAGCCAAACGCGCCACATCTTCTGTGCGCTCGGACAGATCCGCTTCGCGATCTTGCAAAATCGCAGCGGCAGAGCGCGCTTCCTCAGCGGCAGCCTCGAGGCGGTCCTCATGCCCCTCAGAGGCTTTACTCAATTCGCGCGCTTCCCATTCCAAACGCTCAATCGTTTCGCCCGCATCGCGGTTTAGTGAGCCTTCCCGCTCCATGTCTTTATCAAGCTGCACGATCCTGTTTTTCAACGTCTCAATCGTTTGCAAGGCGCGGGCTTCGTCGTCATTTAACGTATCGCGCTGAACCTGCAAACGCTGCAAAATCGCAGCGGACACAGCTTCTTCTTCGCGTAAAGGTGGCAAGAGACCTTCCGCCTCCAAACGTGCTTTCGCAGCTTGACGCGCAGCACTTTCAGCCTGTGCCGCAGCCGTGGTGCGACCACGCAATTCTTCTTCGGCCTGCAAACGCGCGTCATCCGCTTCACGCCAACGACGATAAAGCAACATGCCCTCCGCTTGACGCAACTCATCCCCGATCGCGCGATACCGCGACGCCTGCCGCGCTTGACGGGCGAGCTGGCTCATTTGCGATGCCAATTGTTCAATCACATCATCAACGCGGGCAAGGTTGGTTTCTGCCCCTTTCAACTTCAGCTCCGCCTCGTGACGGCGTTGATAGAGGCCCGAGATACCCGCCGCTTCCTCAAGAATACGACGACGGTTCTTAGGTTTGGCGTTGATCAGTTCGGCAATCTGGCCCTGCCGAACCAACGCAGGGGAATGCGCACCGGTTGAGGCATCCGCAAACAACATCTGCACATCGCGCGCACGCACATCTTTACCGTTGGTTTTATAGGCACTACCCACATCGCGGGTGATGCGTCGAACCACGTCCAAAGTGTCGAGATCATTGAACCCCGCAGGTGCGAGCCGCTCGGAGTTATCTATCTGTAAACTCACCTCCGCGAAGTTGCGCGCAGGTCGCGTGGCTGCACCTGCGAAGATCACATCCTCCATCCCGCCGCCGCGCATCGCGGTAGGGCGGTTTTCGCCCATCACCCAGCGCAACGCTTCAAGAAGGTTGGATTTGCCACAGCCATTCGGGCCAACGACACCTGTCAAACCATCCGCAATGATGAGATCCGTGGGGTCCACGAAACTCTTAAAGCCTTGCAGTTTGAGTTTTGAAAAGCGCACGTCTGCTGCTCTCGCCGTTGATTCTTTGGTGCCTGACTTTGAACAGAGGAACGGCACGAGTCAACGCGACGCCCCTTTATATGCACTTCAAATCGGACTTATCCACAAGATATTGCGTTTTGAGGCGGATTTCCGCGCGGACCAGCAGTTCGCTAAACTCCTACGCGATGTCGCTATCGACCTTGACGGCTGGGGCGATTCAGGGCCATCTGAACCCATGCATGGTACCCGATTAGTGACGCAAAGCGTCTACGGGTCAAATGGGAATGCGGAAATGGGGGATCCAATCAGGGACCCAAAGCCGCAGCCGCCCCCGCGACTGTAAGCGGCGAGCGTTTGGCACCAAGTCACTGGATCGCAAGATCTGGGAAGACGCCAAAATGCTTCGACCCGCGAGCCAGGAGACCAGCCTTGCATGTGAATGACCACATATGCCGTCGGGTGTGACGGCACGAAGGAGAAGACTATGACGACGAATGCAGCAACAATTGAACGCTCTGACAGCTCTGCAATGGGCCTCGCAATCGCAATGCTTGCAGGTGTGTTTTTGCTAATGGCATCTGGCATTGCTCAAGCAACAGTATTGCACGACGCGGCGCACGATCAGCGTCACGCGATGGCATTTCCCTGCCACTAAGCGCAGCGCTCTAACCAGCCAATGACAAAAAATTTGCTGACCAGCGCAGTGCTCGCTGGCGTTGCCGCAGGGCTGATTGCCGCTCTGTTGCAATTCACGTTTGTGATCTCTCATTTGATGGAGGGTGAGCTTTATGAAACAGGTGAGCGCATTCATTTCGCTACCGACGGTTCGACCCAGTCTGATCGTATTCAGCCCTCCATTGGCACAGATTTTGCGCGCCACGGAATGACGCTTGCGTTTAACATGATTACCTACACGGGCTACGGGCTAATCCTGCTCGCGCTGATGGTTTTTGCCAATGGCAAAGGCCACGGCATTACGCCACGCATCGGCCTTATCTGGGGCGTCGCTGGCTTTGTCGCCGTACAGCTTGCGCCTGGTATTGGCCAACCGCCCGGGCTTCCAGGTACAATCGGATCCGAAGTGGGCCCTCGTCAAGCATGGTGGGCGATGACGATTATCGTAACAGCAATCGCGCTGGCTTTAATCGCGTTCAGCAAAAGGTGGACAGCCCTTCTGAGCGTGCCCCTATTGCTCGCCCCTCACCTCATCGGCGCGCCTTACTTGGACACATATTTCGGCGTGGCACCGCCAGAGCTTTCTGCACGTTTCGCAGCACTCAGCTTCGGAACTGCTCTCGCGGGTTGGTCCAGCCTTGGTTTCCTGTGCGCATGGTTCTGGACAAAGGCCGATGCAGCCTAGCGCGCTAGCGCGGCACACGCGCCGTCAGGCAGTGCCGCAAACGACCCGCAGGGCGGGCATCTTCAATGGTGCCCCCTTGCAGAACCCGATACAGCTCTATCAATGCCAAGGTAGCGTCCAAATCCTGTGCGGGATCGACGGAATGAAACAAATAAATGTCCTTTCCCTCTTCACGCAACGCCAAGGAGATAGGCGTATCGCACTGGTTCATGCACGACGTCGTTTCAACAGAAACATCATCGCCCACGCGTTGACGCAAATCTTGCGCAAATGCTTCCCCTTGCGGAGCCTCGCCCGCAGCGGCACATGTATCGCAAATAATGACGCGGGTCATATCTCGCACTTTTTCGTCCAATCGGAGACCTCACATGCCTGCTAAAATTCCTGCCACTGTCATCACTGGTTTTCTCGGCGCAGGCAAGACTACGCTGATCCGTCACATGCTCGAAAATGCCGAAGGCAAGCGCATTGCGCTTATCATAAATGAATTCGGCGACCTTGGCGTAGATGGCGACATCCTCAAAGGGTGCGGTGATGATACTTGCACAGAAGATGACATCATGGAGCTGTCCAACGGCTGCATCTGTTGCACCGTCGCGGATGATTTCGTCCCCACCATGGAAAAGCTTCTCGCCCGCGAGAATAAGCCAGATCACATCGTGATCGAAACCTCTGGTCTCGCTCTGCCGCAACCTCTCATCCGCGCGTTCAATTGGCCAGAGATTTCCACACAAGTCACTGTAGATGGCGTTGTAACTGTGGTTGATGGCAAAGCCGTGTCTGAGGGGCGTTTCGCCCATAACGTTGCGGCCGTCGATGCCCAGCGCAAAATGGACGAGAACCTTGATCACGAGACACCGCTGTCCGAGCTGTTCGAGGATCAAATCGCCTGTGCGGATATGATAGTCGTCAACAAGTCCGATCTCTTGGGCGCAGAGGCATCTGATGCCCTCGCCAAGCAACTCAAATCCGAGAGCCGCGATGGCGTGCAGGTCGTCAAAGCCTCCATGGGTGCTTTGCCTGTTGATGTTCTGCTCGGCAAAGGCATCGGCGCAGAAGGTGACATGGAAGCGCGCCACGAAGTACATCACCACCATCATGATCACGACGACGAGCATTACGATGATGATCATCATGACGATCACCACCATCATCACGATCACGACGCTTTCGAGAGTTTCGTCGTCGAGCGCGGTGAAATCGCCGATGCCACTACTTTTGCAGAACAAGTCGCCGATGTGATCCGCACCCATGATATTTTACGTCTCAAAGGCTTCGCCGCGGTGAGCGGCAAACCCATGCGTCTTACGTTGCAAGCCGTTGGTCCACGTGTCGACACCTATTTTGACAAGCCTTTCGGCACTGATCCTCGCATCACGCGTCTCGTTGTGATTGGTCAGGCTGGCCTCGATCATGCAGCAATTTCAGCAGCTCTAATAGCATCATGATCGTCGTTGAGCCCACATCCCCACGCGCCTCTGGCACGCAAGATTTGCTGGAAATGAGCCACGCACTGATGCTGTCGCTCTTCTCCCCTAAGTCCTGCCATTTCTTGGACTTAGACGCGCTAGAGGCCGACAACATCCACTTGTTCGCCGCGCGTGAGGGCCAAGAAACTCTGGGCACAGGCGCGCTGGCAATCAAAGACGGTTACGGTGAAGTGAAATCGATGTTCACGCTTGAAGCCGCGCGCGGCAAAGGTGTCGCCGCCGCACTCCTGCGCCAAATTGAAGACTCAGCACGAGAGCACAATCTCACCGCACTCAAGCTCGAAACGGGGGACACGCTCCACGCAGCCCACCGTCTTTACGAACGTAACGGCTTCACATTCTGCGGATCTTTCGGAGACTACGTTGAAGCCCCCGAAAGCCTGTTCATGGAAAAAACGCTCACGGGTTCGACCCCGTGAACTTATGCCTTATCAGCCGCGTTCTTCTTTATTTGCTCAAGCATCTCTTCCTTGGTCAAACGTTTCTTACCGCGCGCACGACGCGGCGCATGGCCCTTATGATCGTCATGTTTGTTGTACGTATTCGTGCCGAATTTCGGCGCATCTGGGTTCTTCGTGTTCATCAAATTTTCCTCATAGCTTGCCCCCCAATGCACCAAGCGCGACACGCGCACAACTCGTAAGGCCACACCATGCACCTGCTCGCCGCTACCCCCGGTTCCATAGATGATGGCAAAGAGCCCGTTGATCTCGGCCAGACCCCAGCGGATGTGGTGATCATTTCGGCGGCTGACTCAGAACTCGCAGCGCTTTCAGATGCGCGCGGCCAGCTCGAAAACCCATCAACACTCCGCCTTGCGTCGATGATGCACTTGATGCACCCAATGTCAGTTGATCTGCACATCGCCGAATGCGCATCCAAGTCAAAACTCGTCATCGCGCGCGTGCTAGGCGGCGTCGGATATTGGAAATATGGCGCAGAGCAATACGCGGCCCAACTCCATACCGCATGCGTTCCGCTCGCCCTTCTCCCAGGCGATGATAAACCCGACGAAGAACTGCGCCGCCTCAGCACAGTCAGCGATGCAGACTACGATGCACTCTGGGCCTACTGCGTCGAAGGCGGCCCAGACAACGCGCAAAACCTCCTCCGCTACGCCAAATCCATGCTCGATAACTCAGAGAAACCCAGCGCCGCAGCCCCACTCCTGCGCGCGGGCGTCTATTGGCCGGGCGCGGGTATCTCCAATCTCGACGCAGCGCAATCTGCGTGGACCAAAGACGCGCCCATTGTTCCCATCATTTTCTACCGCGCCCTTGTCCAAGGCGCGGGCCTGCACCCGATCAACCGCCTCACCAAAGCGCTAACGAAAGCAGGTTTGAACCCGCTCCCGCTTTTTGTGGCTTCCCTCAAAGATCCTGTCAGCGTCGCCACACTCGAACAAGTCTTCACCACCGCACCACCTAGCGTGATCCTCAACTGCACCAGCTTCGCCGTCGGCTCACCCCATTCAGGCGACAACGCACCGAGCAACCCGCTCACCATGCCTGCCGCCAACAACGCACCGATCTTTCAAGCCGTACTCGCAGGCTCAACCGAAGAGGCGTGGGCGGGCGGTCTCACAGGTCTTTCCGCGCGCGACATCGCGATGAACGTGGCACTACCCGAAGTCGATGGACGCATTCTGTCGCGCGCGATCTCCTTCAAAGGAGAGGCCTATTTCGACGACGCAACCGAGTGCCCCATAGCGACCTATCGCGCGCAAGGAGATCGTATTGCATTCGTGGCAAAGCTCACCGCAAATTGGGCCAGGCTCCGCAAAACGTCCTTTGAAAACCGCCAAGTCGCATTGGTCCTCGCCAACTACCCCAACAAAGACGGTCGTCTCGCCAATGGCGTCGGGCTCGACACCCCCCAAGCGACGGTTAACACACTGCACGCTCTCGCCGATGCGGGCTACACTGTTGAAGATGCGCCGAGCGATAGCGACGTGCTGATGAGTACAATAATGTCCGGTCCCACCAATTGGCTTACGGATCGCGCTGAGAAGTCTGGCGGCGAAACACTGCCGCTCGATATTTACAAACACCACTTCAACGCGCTGCCCTTCGATGCCCGCGAACAAATCACCACACGCTGGGGCGCACCAGAGGAGGATCCTTTCTTCACCGGCAAGGGCTTCAAGCTCTCCATCTTCACCTATGGCAACGCAGTCGTTGGCGTGCAGCCCGCGCGCGGCTACAATATTGATCCGACGGACACATACCATTCCCCCGATCTTGCTCCGCCGCATAACTATCTCGCCTTTTACATCTGGCTGCGTCACGTCCAAGGTGCGCATGCGATTGTACATATGGGCAAACACGGCAACCTCGAATGGCTCCCCGGAAAAGCCATCACGCTGTCTGAAAGTTGCATGCCCGAGGCCGTCTTTGGCCCAACGCCGCACATCTATCCCTTCATCGTGAACGACCCGGGCGAAGGCACCCAAGCCAAACGTCGCGCGCAGGCTGTGATAATCGACCACCTCACCCCACCACTGGGGCGCGCTGAAACATATGGCCCCCTGAAAGACCTCGAAGCGCTGGTAGACGAATACTACGAAGCCGCTGGCGTCGATCCGCGCCGCATTGAGTACTTGCGCCGCGAAATCCTGAGCATGACCTCCAGTACAGGCCTCGACAAAGACGCGGGGCTTTCGGGAGAGGATGAAGATAGCGATCTGGCCAAGCTAGACTCCTATCTATGTGAATTGAAAGAAGCGCAAATCAGGGACGGATTGCATATCTTCGGCAGCTCGCCAGTGAATGACTTGGAACGCGATTTGGCGATTGCTTTGGTTCGTGTCCCACGCGGCACAGGCGTGCATGGCGATGCGTCGTTGATCCGTGCTTTAGCCAGCGATTGCGACGTTGATATTGATCCGCTCGATTGCGAGATGGGGCAGGCTTACAGGGGCCCGCGTCACGCGATGCTGGAAGCCATTAGCACTGACACATGGCGTTCAAATGGGGACACGGTTGAGCGCCTAGAACTGCTCGCGATGGAGGCGATCAACTGGCAAAAAAAGCCTGAGAAATTCATCGAAACCGCCCCTGTTCTAGACGAGCTTCACAAGACCGTTCTCCCCAATCTACGTACGTGTGGCCCTTCCGAAATGAACGGTCTTTTGACCGCACTCGACGGAAAATTCGTCCCGCCCGCTCCGTCCGGCGCACCAACCAGAGGTCGCCTTGATGTACTCCCAACAGGGCGCAATTTCTTCTCCGTCGATAGTCGCGCAGTGCCGACACCAACCGCTTGGGCCCTCGGGTGGAAATCAGCCAATCTGCTGATTGAAAAGCACCTACAAACCCATGGGGATTGGCCGCGCACGATGCTGCTGACTGCTTGGGGCACGGCCAACATGCGCACGGGTGGCGACGACATCGCGCAAGCGCTCGCACTTATGGGCGTAAAACCAAAATGGGACAGTGCCAATCGCCGTGTGACGGGTTTCGAAGTCCTGCCCGAAGGCGTGCTTGGTCGCCCTCGCGTGGATGTCACACTGCGCATTTCCGGCTTTTTCCGCGATGCGTTTCCACAGTTGATCTCGCTCGTTGATAGCGCCGCCAAAGCTGTCATGGCGCTGGATGAGTCTGAAGCTCAAAACCCCGCCGCCGCACGCGCCAAGCGAGAGGGCAACACGTCACGCGTCTTCGGTTCCAAACCGGGAGCATATGGTGCAGGGTTGCAAGCGATGATCGACGAACGCCTTTGGGCCGACAAATCCGACCTCGCCGAAGCCTACCTCGAATGGGGTGGCTACGCTTATGGCGCGGGTGTTGAAGGCAAGCGCGATCGCGCGGGGTTTGAAACACGCCTCAAGCAAACCGAAGCGATTGTGCAAAACCAAGACAACCGCGAGCATGACATACTCGATAGCGACGACTACTATCAGTTCGAAGGCGGCGCTGCTGCAGCCGTTTCAACACTGCAAGGCCATGATCGCCCAATTTATCACAACGACCATTCGCGCCCCGAACGCCCAGTTATCCGCACGCTCGACGAAGAAATCGGTCGCGTTGTGCGTTCACGCGTGGTGAACCCAAAATGGATCGACGGCGTCAAGCGCCACAGCTACAAAGGCGCGTTTGAGATGGCGGCGACGGTCGATTACCTCTTCGCCTTTTCCGCGACGACAGGCGCAGTAAAAAACCATCACTTTGATCTGGTCGAAAGCGCATTCTTAGAAGACGACGACACCCGCGAGTTTATTGCGGAGCACAATGCGCCTGCGCTGCTCGAAATGGCGCAGCGTTTCCAAGAGGCGATAGATCGCGGGCTTTGGACTCCCAAATCCAACTCCGCCCGCGCGCGCATCTCTGGATTGCTGGAGCAATGATCGCGCATGTCGCCCTTTTACTTTCGCTCCAATTGGTTGGCGAAGTTATCACACGCGCGCTTGGCTTGCCCATCCCCGGACCTGTTCTGGGCATGGCGCTTTTGCTTGCTCTGCTGTTCGCGCGCCCAACACTGGTCGATAAAATCGCACCGACAACCACTGAATTACTCAAACATATCAGTCTCTTATTCGTACCAGCAGGGGTTGGCATCATCATGCATCTAGACCGCCTCGCCGAGTCGGGATTGGGCCTGATCGCAGCCCTCATCCTTAGCACATGGGCGGCACTGATCGTGGGCGCATGGACTTTCATTGGCCTCGCAAAACTCAGCGGGAGCAAGCCATGACAGAACTACCCAACATTTGGAGCTACCTTAGCTCTGAACCGCTCGCTTGGCTGACTGCGACGCTCATCGCTTATCTCATCGGCGATTGGTGCGCGCAAAAGACAGGGCGCGGGCCGCTGGCCAATCCTGTGCTGATCGCAGTGATCCTGCTCGGCACGGTCTTGGTGCTGACAGACACCCCCTATCAACCCTATTTCGAGGGCGCGCAATTCGTACATTTCATGCTTGGCCCTGTGACTGTCGCCCTTGCTGTTCCCCTCTATCAGAACCGCACTTTGGTGCGCAAAAGCTTGCTTCCCATGGCAGGTGCACTGCTTGCCGGCTCGTTGACCGCAATCCTGAGCGCCCTGTTTGTTGCCAAAGCGATGGGTGTCAGCGGCGCTGAACTCATTTCCCTCGCGCCCAAAAGCACCACCGCCCCTGTCGCCATCGGCATCGCTGAAAACATGGGGGGACTTCCGACTTTGACCGCAGTTCTTGTCATCCTCACCGGTATCATCGGCGCAATTACAGTTACCCCCCTTATGAATGCGATGCGCATTACAGATTGGCGCGCACGCGGCTTTGCTGTGGGCGTCGCAGCGCATGGCATCGGCACTGCGCGCGCCTTTCATGTGAACCAAACCGCGGGCACATTCGCAGGCATTGGCATGGGCCTCAACGCCCTTCTCACCGCGCTGATAACACCCTATATCTTAATAAACATTTGAGGAGGCACCCCATGAGCGATTCAGAACGCCACGCAATAAAGATGGCCAAAAAGAAAGCCGCGCGCGATAAAATCATGGCCACGAAGACCGATGAAAAGGGTCTGATCGTCATTCATACGGGCAAGGGGAAGGGCAAAAGTTCAGCCGCTTTTGGGATGATCTTCCGCCACATCGCCCATGATATGCAATGCGCCGTGGTGCAGTTCATCAAAGGTGGGATGAGCACGGGCGAGCGTGATCTGATCCTCGGAAAATTCAGCGATATCTGTAGCTTCCACACGATGGGCGAAGGTTTCACCTGGGAAACCCAAGACCGTGATCGAGATACCGAAATGGCGCAAGCCGCTTGGGAAAAAGCCAAAGAGCTGATCCGCGACGAGAGCAACAAAATGGTGCTGCTCGACGAAATCAACATCGCGCTGCGCTATGATTATATCGACGTGAACGATGTGGTGACGTTCTTGGTGGAGGAAAAACCGCCGATGACCCACGTGGTGATGACGGGCCGCAATGCCAAGGATGACCTGATCGAGATCGCCGATTTGGTGACCGAAATGGAACTGGTGAAGCATCCGTTTAGGTCAGGCGTTAAGGCGCAGATTGGGGTGGAGTTTTAAATTAAAAAATATAGATAAAAGTGAGACAGTGATAGCTCGGATTCTATACGTGGTAATGGATTTCGGCCGTCAAAGCTCAGCTTTTGAGTTTAGCGAAATTGAACTTTCTTCGGATTTTTCTACTTACCGAGTAGTATGCTGCGACTGGTTAATTGACGAGGGCAGAGTCCGAGCGTCACAACATGCAAAGTATGCAAACGGGACTTCTAAACTACTCAACCCAGTTTTATCCGCATACGGCATTTCACTTTTAGGCACTAACCTTGGCCCCGTTGAGGATCCCAAATCGCTTGGTGATGCTACAGGCGAAGTTTCCAAACTCAAAGATAATACTCAGAGTTGGGAGACATGTTCGGCGGAGTTCTCGGTGGAATGATAAAGTTTCTAGGTTCCAAGAAAATTTTTCTATTATAGCCGTCAAGCCTGAGACACTTCCTGACGCGCGCCTTTCAAATCCTGAAACGTCGAGCTGATGAAACCCTGATACTGCTTTTCCATATCACTTGTCCTCAAATCAATTTGCTCCAAGATGTACATAACCTCAAGCAGAGACAAGGAACCAGATATGCCCAAAACCCGCCTCCTCACAGAATTCGGTCAAGGCGCGTCCTTGCGCCGCCGAGACTACACACAAGCCGCGAAACGCGCGTTGCAAGATGCGCTTTGGCACAATTCCATCAACCTTGCGGAACTCTTCGGTAAGGAGAAAGAAGCGATGCTGGTCGACGTCGAAGTCGGCGTGCAACAGCCATCTCAACTCGATACAAACGCACTCAAAAGCATCTTCCCTTACGGTCAGATAACCATCAACGCCACAAAGGGTGGCCTTGACGTCCCCCGCCCTGACGGCAATCCGACAGTCATCGCCACAGTGGCGATCAACGTGTCCCTCGATCTGGAGCCAACAGCATGAATGATCAACGCTTCATCATCGAAATGGGCTCCGGCAACGATCAATACGGGATGGATTACACCAAGGCCGCCGCTCGCGCGATCGAGGATGCGATCCGCCACTCAAGTATCCCCATGCTCGCCGCGCGCGGCATCCCGCATCAAGACATGCGCGTGCAGGTAACTATTGGCGTGCAAGAACCGGACAAGCTCGACACGGAGGCACTTAAAGCCGCTCTCCCGCGCGGCACCACAACAATCACAGCAACCCATGGCGGTCTCAACGTCGCGAACCGCAACACTGACAGCACAATCGTCATTGCCACCGCCGCTGTCGAAGCTTTCCTTCCAAAGCAAACATAAACTTCATCTTTCCAAATAAACTTCGGGGGTGCGGGGGCTGGCCCCCGTTCCAAGCTTGCCGCAAAGCGTTACTGGTCATATAAATTGACCAATCAGCAAGAAAGCGCCCCATGCCGTTTCGCCCCGTCGAGCCCGAAAAACTCTCCACTGCGGTCATTCGCCAGATCGAGGATCTGATCCTACGCGGCATTCTGCGCCCCGGCGAACGGCTCCCGTCCGAGCGTGAACTGTCCGAACGCCTCTCTGTGTCACGACCCTCTCTGCGCGACGCAATTGCCAGCTTGCAAAACGACGGCCTCCTGGCCAGTAAAGCAGGCGCTGGCGTTTTCGTCGCAGATGTCTTGGGATCCGCATTCTCACCGGCCCTAACCAGCCTTTTCGCACGCCATGATGATGCGGTGTTCGACTACCTGTCGTTCCGGCGTGACATGGAAGGGCTCGCGGCAGAACGTGCTGCCAAGCTCGGCTCTCAAACGGATCTGGATGTCATCAATACCGTTTTTCAAAAGATGCAAGCTGCGCATGACAAAAACGCGCCTGAGGAAGAAGCGCAGCTGGATGCGAACTTCCATCTTGCGATCATCGAAGCGAGCCATAACGTCATCATGCTGCACATGATGCGCTCTATGTATCAGCTCTTGCGGGAAGGCGTGTTTTACAATCGCCAAGTGATGTTCAAACAACGTATGACCCGCGACGCACTTTTGGAACAACACGCAAAGATCAATGATGCGCTTCAGGCCCGCGATCCTATCAACGCGCGCGCCGCCATCGTCACGCATTTAAGCTTTGTTGAGAGCGCATTGCGCGATGATGTAAAAGCGCAGGCCAATGAGTTGATCGCGCAGCAACGCTATGAACATGAAAAAACGAGAGGTCGCAAATGAAAGTCGCAATCGTCACAGGGGCCGCGCGCGGCATTGGACTGGCAACGACACAGCAATTCCTCGCCAAAGGTTGGCGTGTCGCGATGGTGGATTGGGATGGCGATGAGCTCGCGTTAAGCGCGAAGAGCCTCGAAAACGTGATCACGCTCACCTACGACATTTCCCAAACCCAAGACGTTGCTCGCATCGTGTCGCAAACCCTCGATACTTTCGGCCAAATTGATGCGCTAGTGAACAACGCAGGCATCGCGGATTTTGGCCCGATTGAGCAAACCGATTTTGAGCGCTGGCGCAAGGTCATGTCGATCAATCTCGATGGCACCTTTCTTATGTCAGAGGCCGCGACAGAGGCGTTAAAGAAAACCAAAGGCGCGATTGTGAACATCGGGTCCATCTCTGGCCTACGCGCCTCGACCCTACGGGTGGCCTATGGCACATCCAAAGCCGCGGTAATCCATCTCACCAAACAACAGGCTGCGGAGCTTGGCGAATACGGTATCCGCGCCAATTGCGTCTGCCCCGGCCCCGTGCGCACCAAATTGGCCATGGCTGTGCACACACAGGATATAATCGACAGCTACCATGACGCAATTCCACTCAATCGATACGGATCAGAGGACGAAATCGCATCCGTCATCACCTTCCTCTGCTCATCCGAAGCAAGCTATGTCACAGGCCAGATAATCGCATCCGACGGCGGGTTTGAGAGCACGGGCGTCGGCCTACCAGCACTGCGCACATGATTATCCGCCCAGAAACTCCCACAGATATTGATACGATATATGCGCTAACCGCCATCGCCTTCGCACCCCAACCGTTCAGCGAAGGATCAGAGCCTGACATCATCAACCGCCTGCGCGCTGCGCTTTTCGTTTGTCACAGAGCAGGACGGGCAGATCTTGGGGCATGTCGCGCTTTCGCCCGTTACGATAAACGGCCAAAGCAATTGGTTCGGCCTTGGCCCCATCGCTGTCATACCAGAGCGTCAAAAACAGGGGATCGGCACAGCACTGATAAAGCGCGCGCTTACTGAGTTGAACCAGATCATTGCGGGCGGCTGCGTTTTGGTTGGCAATCCAGACTACTACAGCCGCTTCGGGTTCATCTCCAACGGGGCGCTCACCTATTTCGACACGCCCACCCAATATTTGCAATTTACACAGCTCACAGGATCAGAGCTGCGCGGTGAAATCACCTATCACGACGCATTTGGCGGCGCTTAACCGCGCAATTGTGGCTTCATCGCCTGAAAAATCACAGCCGTCGCGACATTGGCAAGGTTAAGAGAACGGACCTTGTCGCTCAGCATCGGCAAATGAAACACGCGATCCTCAAGACCGTCCAACAATGACTTTGGCAAACCCGCTGATTCACACCCGAACACAAGATAACTGTCAGGATCATAATCGGGTTCATACAAGCTTTGCGCGCCGTGCTCTTCAAAAAAATAGAGCTGATCGCGCATAGGTTTGCGGGCCTCTATGAAGGCCCCCCAATCGTCATAAAGCGTAAGGTTTACATGCTTCCAATAGTCCGTCCCCGCACGGCGCACAGATTTTTCATCCAATGAAAAGCCCAGCGGTTTGATCAAGATCAGTTCAAGGTTCAGTGCCACACAAGTCCGCCCAATTGCGCCAGTGTTCCAAGGGATTTCCGGCGTGACGAGCACGATTTTCATGCGAGGGGTGTTCATCAAGGACTTGGCTTTCTCTCGTCAATCTTGGTTCGTCTGCAGACGCGGATACAATAGATTGAAAACTTTAAGCAATCTTATTCAAACGATTCAAATGACGATTTCCAGCTTTGCTCGTTTATTCTGTCCGAACAGCAATCCGCCGCTTTTGAAAACCCGTGCGTGATTGTTCAAACCCAGCGCTTTCATAGAAATCAAGAGTGGATGGTTTAGTAGAGCCTGTAGTCAAAATAATTTTGTAACAGTCATGCTCCCACGCGCGATTAGAAGCAGCATCTAGAATGAGCTTGCCGTACCCCAGGCCTCTATAATCAGAATGGGTCACTACGTTCTCAATAAGCGCAGAGGATGCGCCACCTCTAGTCAAATTTGGAACGATCACAAGAGTGCGCGATACTATAATAACGTTGTCGATTTCTCCCACCAACACACAGCTACCTTCGTATTGTGATAGCTTGACTAAGTTGCGTTTGGCTAGTTTGGTTGAATAGTTTACGTTGTCTTTAGAAAGATGCACATACAAGGCCTGCAAAGCGTCGATGTCATCGACCGTGGCTATTTGCAAACGCAGTTGATGGTTCATGATCGACAAATACTTGGACGTAAAAATTTCGCAACCTTCAAAGCCATTTCCGCAAAGCAAATCTACTCGAGGTTTCCTTACACCCCCAACTCCGTCTCCAAGAAACGCTCGAACGCGTCCATGTCTAGTTCTTCGAATTGACCAAAGCTTTGCATCCAAACGGACGCATCTTTCATCGCGTTCGGTTCAATCTTGCACCACTTAACACGACCCCGCTTTTCTTGAGAAATCAAACCAGCTTTTGTGAGTATCACCAAATGTTTGGACACCGCCGCTAATGACATCTCGAAAGGTTCAGCAACATCTGTGACGGCCATATCGTCCTCCAGCAGCATCGACAGGATTGCACGGCGGGTGGGGTCGGCAAGGGCCGCGAAGGTAGTGTCGAGGGATTGGCTCATACCGCCATAAACGCAAAGCGGAGTTGATCGTCAACCAAATGGTTGAACATGCAGCACCTTCAATATGCGTCGGTTTTGCCCCTGCGCCCAGCTGTCGCAGCCTAGATTTTATAAAAAAACTTCACTATAACAAAGGCTTAACTAAAACCCACATTCTATTGACTCCTATCTTCAGCGGCCTTAGCACAGCCGGTGAACCTCATTGGTGGGATTTGCTCCGTTGACCGAGCCTGACAATAAAGACCGTCTTAAGCAATTGGACGACCGGATCGCTCAGGTGAAAGCAACGCAAGACGGCGGCCCAGCAACCGAGGAACACTATAGTGCGGCCCAACAAGGGTGGCGCATGGTGACAGAACTAGTCGCCGGTCTTGGGATCGGTTTTGGCATCGGATACGGACTGGATGTGCTTTTTGGCACGCTTCCTGTCTTCATGGTGCTGTTTATTATGTTGGGTCTCGCGGCCGGTATCAAAACGATGATGCGCACCGCACAAGAGATCCAGGACAAACAAATGTCTGCTCAGGCGGACGCGCAGAAAGAGGACTGAAGCATGGCTGAGGAAAAAGGCGGACTAGTGTTCCACCCAATGGATCAGTTCATTGTCAAACCTTTGTTTGGGGATGGCGCGATTGGCATGTTCACGGTTACGAACATGACACTTTGGCTTGCACTGGCAGCGATCTGCACCATCGTATTGATGGTTTTCGGCACATCTGGCCGCGCAGTGGTCCCGGGTCGCGCGCAATCAGTCGCGGAACTGGCTTACGGTTTCGTCTACAAAATGGTCGAAGATGTGACAGGCAAAGACGGGATCAAGTATTTCCCCTACATCTTTACCCTATTCATCTTCATCTTGTTTTCCAACTTCCTCGCTTTGATCCCCATGTCCTTCTCGCCAACATCGCACATTGCGGTTACAGCAATCTTGGGCTTTGGCGTGTTCTTTGTTGTTACAGTCATCGGCTTCATCAAGAACGGCGTTAGTTTCCTTGGCCTCTTCTGGGTCGCAAGCGCACCTTTAGCTCTGCGCCCCGTTCTGGCCTTGATCGAGGTGATCTCTTACTTCGTGCGCCCTGTCAGCCACTCTATTCGTCTTGCAGGCAACGTCATGGCGGGCCACGCGGTTCTTAAGGTTTTCGCGGGTTTCGCAGCGCTCACAGCGGTCGCGCCGCTTTCGATCCTTGGCGTCATGGCGATCTACGGTCTCGAAGTATTGGTCTCCGCGATCCAGGCCTACGTATTTACTATTCTGACGTGCGTCTATCTGAAAGATGCGCTTCACCCGTCTCACTAACTAACGTCGGGCTGCGCGATTGGCGCGCACCCTACGCATCTATCTAAACTTCCAATCGTAAGGAGAAATACTATGGAAGGCGATCTCGCACACATCGGCGCAGGACTTGCAGCAATCGGTTCCGGCGCAGCCGCTATCGGTGTTGGTAACGTTGCAGGCAACTTCTTGGCTGGCGCATTGCGCAACCCATCCGCTGCTGCTTCGCAGACAGCAACACTCTTCATCGGCATCGCGTTCGCAGAAGCACTGGGCATCTTTGCATTCCTAGTCTCCCTTCTGCTT
Source organism: Planktotalea sp. (assembly GCF_018607995.1). Classification (GTDB taxonomy): domain Bacteria; phylum Pseudomonadota; class Alphaproteobacteria; order Rhodobacterales; family Rhodobacteraceae; genus Planktotalea. The sequence continues at coordinate 188,350 of NZ_JABBAL010000015.1, read as the reverse complement.
ATGTTCGCAGTCTAAGCCGACTGATCTAATCCTTACGCGCGGGCGGCTTGGCAAACGTTCAGGCCGCCCGATGTAGAGAAAAGTTCCGACGGAGGACGACATGGCTACCGAAACAACAGGTGCCGTCAGCTCATGCGTGGATTCCCATGGTTCAGCCATTGGTATGCCGCAACTGTGCTTTGAATGGTTCCCAAACCAGATTTTCTGGCTCGTTCTCACTCTCGCAGTGATCTTTCTTGTCCTGTCCCGCATCGCGCTTCCGCGCATCGCTGCGGTTCTGGCAGAACGTCAAGGAACGATTTCAAATGACATCGCCGCAGCTGAAGCGTTGAGAAACAAAACAGCAGATGCGGAAGATGCGTATAACAAAGCCCTCGCAGATGCGCGTGCCGAAGCACAAAACATCGTGGCAGGTGCCAAAGCAGATATTCAAGCTGACCTCGACGTCGCTATCGCGAAAGCGGACTCAGAGATTAGCGCGAAAGCGGCTGAATCGGAGAAGGCAATCGCTGAAATCCGCGCAGGAGCTCTCGCAAGCGTTGAAGAAGTTGCCAAAGACACAGCGGCTGAGATCGTCTCGGCTCTGGGTGGCAAGGCTTCGGCAAAAGATGTGGGCGCGGCTGTCGCTGCCCGCTTGAAAGGATAAAGTCATGCGCATCAAAGCACTTGCACTCCTCCTGACAGTCTCGGCTCAGCCTGCCTTTGCAGCCTCTGGTCCATTCTTCTCGCTCGGCAACACGGACTTCGTTGTGTTGCTTGGCTTCTTGCTGTTCATCGGCGTTTTGTTCTACTTCAAGATCCCTGACCTTTTGGGTGGCCTTTTGGACAAACGCGCAGAGGGCATTCGCGACGAGCTCGACGAAGCGAAAGCGCTGCGTGAAGAAGCTCAAACACTTCTTGCCTCCTACGAACGCAAACAAAAAGAAGTCCAAGAGCAAGCAGATCGTATCGTGGAAGCGGCAAAAAAGGACGCAGCGCTTGCTGCGGAACAGGCGAAAGAGGATCTCAAAGCCTCCATCGCGCGCCGCCTTGCAGCAGCGCAGGACCAACTGGCCTCCGCCGAAGCAGGTGCAGTCAAAGAAGTGCGTGACACAGCCGTCACAGTGGCAATCGCTGCGGCAAACGATGTGATTGCGAAGCAGATGACAGCCAAAAATGGCGCTGCATTGATCGACGATGCCATCGGCGAAGTTTCTTCAAAACTGCACTAAGCACTTTTAAAAACCTAATTGAATTCGCCCGGCCATCGCGTCGGGCTTTTTCTTTTCTTAACCTTTCCTATTTCCTTAAATATCCTGGGATTTGGAGCAGCGGCTCATACAGCACGCCCATCTTGACTCCCAAACATCAAACCTCAACGATGCCTTCATGACATCAAATACGCTCCGCAAAATCACCGAAAACCCCGATCTCGACATCTCGATGCCCGACGGCACCCGCCTCTCCGCACGCACTTGGATGCCCGACAACGCACCAGACGCCCCCGTCCCTGCGATCCTTGAATTTTTGCCCTACCGCAAACGCGATGGCACCACAGCGCGGGACTGCCTCACACACCCCTATTTCGCGCGCCGCGGCTATGCCTGTATCCGCGTCGACACGCGCGGCAACGGCGATAGCGAAGGGCTGATGGACGACGAATATAGCCCCCAAGAACTCGCAGACGCGGTAGAAACAATCAAATGGCTCGCCGCGCAGCCTTGGTGCTCCGGCACTGTTGGGATGATGGGGATCAGCTGGGGCGGCTTCAACGCTTTGCAAGTCGCAGCGCTGCAACCCGACGCTCTCAAAGCGATCATCACGCTCTGCTCTACAGTGGATCGCTACGCCGATGACATCCACTACAAAGGCGGCTGTTTGCTCAATGAAAACCTCGGCTGGTCTGGCACGATGTGGTCCTATTCCTCGCGTGCGCCCGACCCAGCATTGCGCCCTGACAACTGGCGCGAAATTTGGCTAGAACGCCTCGAAAACGAACCCTTCCTTGCTGCGACTTGGCTCGATCACCAACGCCGCGACGCTTACTGGAAACACGGCTCAGTCTGCGAAGACTACAGCAAAATCAAAGCCGCCACACTCGCCATTGGTGGTTGGGGTGATGCCTATAAAAACGCACCTCCCGCACTCATAGAAAACCTCAATGCACCTGTAAAAGCGATCATCGGACCATGGGTGCACAAATACCCACACTTCGCCATCCCAGAACCGCGGATTGGCTTTTTGCAAGAATCCTTGCGTTGGTGGGATCGCTGGCTCAAGGGGATCGAGACTGGCGTCGAAGATGACCCTCTCTACCGCCCATACCTTATGGAGTCTGTGCCGCCGAAATCGTGGTACACCGAACGCGCAGGTTCATGGCTCGCTATCGCCGAAAAACCCTCAGATCTCCCGCGTGAGACTTGGCATTTTGGCGAAAACAGCCTTCAAGAATGCCCCGCAGCGTTCAGGAAAACCATTCAATCCCCCCAAACCTGCGGCGCACATTCAGGTGAATATTGCGCGATTTGGCTGGGGCCAGAATTGCCCGATGATCAGCGCAGCGATGATGCGATGTCGCTGGTGTTCACATCCGAACCAGTCACAGCGAAACGCGACATAGTTGGCGCGCCGCAAGTAACACTCACCCTCAGCTCCGGCACTGCGCAGGGTCAAATCGCTGTACGTTTGCTCGACATTCAACCCAACGGCGCAAGCGCACGCATCACTTATGGCGTTCTTAACCTCTCGCATCGCCATAACCACGCCAACCCTTCTGCAATGACGCCGGACAGCCCCGAAGAGGTCACACTCGATCTGGATCATATCGCGTATCGCCTGCCCAAAGGCCATCGCCTGGGTGTTGCTGTGTCGACCGCCTATTGGCCCCTGATCTGGCCCAGCCCGGAAGCAAGCAAATTAACCTTAACCGAAGGGTCGCTCAGCTTTCCATTGCGCGCCAGCGGCGACACTGATGAATGGACTTTCGAGACACCCGAAGGAGACGAACCATGGCAGGTTGAGACCATCCGCGAGGGATCAAACAGCCGCAAAACTGTGACAGATTGGGCCACAGGAGTCGTCACGCTTGAGATCCTTGATGATTTCGGCAAGGTCAAAGATAGTGATCACGGTCTCATCAACGGCTCCATCGCGCGCGAATGGTGGTCAATCCATCCCGATGATCCCCTTAGTGCTAAGGGCCGTACCCATTGGAGCGATGAGTTAGAGCGCGAGGGAATCACTCTTCGCACCGAAGCTACATCCGAGATGACCTCTGACGCCACGCATTTCCACCTCACAGCGCGCTTAGAGGCCTTTGAAAACGGTGACCTAATCTTCGAAAAAGACGTGCAGCGCAGCATTTTGCGCGACAACTTGTGAAAGCGTGATGGGGAAAAAGCAATTAACCCTTGCTGAGCGCGCCGCAATCCGCATTGTTAGCGTCACTAATATGAAAACCGCCTGCTTATAACGACGGCGGATCAAGATACCTAACTTGGAGACTTCAAATGCAAGATCAACTCGACTACCTCGCCAAACGTGCGAGCGCTGGTAAACTGTCACGCCGTGACTTCATGGGCAAAGCCTCCGCACTAGGCGTGAGCGCCGCAGCTGCAAGCACGGTGTTCGCGACAGCCGCGCAAGCGATGACACCCAAAAAGGGTGGCGATCTAAAGATTGGTTCCACCGGTGGCGAAAGCACGAATTCGCTCGACCCTGCGACATACGCAAGCCAAGTGCCCTATCACAATGGTCGTCAATTCGGTGACACATTGGTAGAAGTCTCTCCAACAGGCGAGATCGAACCACGCCTCGCGACGAGCGTTGAAAGCACGCCAGACGCGAAAACATGGATGTTCAAACTGCGCCAAGGCGTTGAATTCCATAACGGCAAGACAATGACTGGCGACGACGTCCTCAAAACAATGGAGCGTCATTCGAACGAAGATTCTAAGTCCGGTGCGTTGGGCGTTATGCGCAACATCGAGAGCATGAAGGTTGAGGGCGACACGTTCTCCATCACGCTCAAAGATGCGAACGCTGACCTGCCTTACCTGATGTCTGATTATCACCTGATCGTTCAGCCAAATGGCGGCATGGACAACCCTGCCGAAGGCGTTGGCACTGGCCCATATAAGATGGAAGTTGATGAGCCGGGTGTGCGTCACATGTACTCTAAGTTTGCAAACTATTGGGGCGATGACGGCCACTTTGATTCCGTCGAGATCCTCGCGATCAACGATGCGACCGCGCGTACAGCGGCGCTTCAGTCAGGTCAGGTGCACCTGATCAACCGTCTTGAGCCTAAGATTGCCGGCCTCCTGTCACGCGCACCTGGCGTTCAAGTTCAGTCCACTCCGGGCCGTGGTCACTATGTGTTCATCATGCATACGAACACTGCGCCGTTTGATAGCAAAGAGCTGCGTCTTGCGCTTAAGTATGCGATAAACCGAGAAGAAATGGTCGAGAAAATTCTGCGTGGCTACGGTTCTGTTGGTAACGACATGCCGATCAACGCAGCCTATCCTTTGTTTGATAGCTCGATTGAACAGCGTATGTATGACGTGGACAAAGCGAAAGAACACTACGCAAAGTCTGGTCACGATGGCTCGCCCATTATCTTGCGTACCGCTGATGGTGCCTTCCCAGGTGCTGTTGATGCTGCGCAGCTGTTCCAGCAATCCGCTCAGGCTGCTGGCATTCCATTGGAAATCAAGCGCGAACCAAACGATGGCTACTGGTCCGAAGTCTGGAACAAGCAGCCCTTCTGCGCATCTTACTGGGGCGGTCGTCCGGTTCAGGATCAGATGTATTCGACAGCGTATCTTTCAAGCGCAGATTGGAACGACACAAAGTTCAATAATCCAGAATTTGACGCCAAACTTTTGGCTGCAAAAGCAGAGTTGGACGGCGAGAAGCGCAAAGCACTATATTCCGAGATGGGCCAGTTGGTGCGTGAAGAAGGCGGTCTTATTTGCCCAATGTTCAACGACTTCATCGACGGTGTCAGCGACAAGCTTGTGGGTTGGGAAGTCGATCCAAACGGCGAGCTGATGAACGGTCAGGTCACACGCAAGCTGTCCTTCGCATAAGGTCGGGTTAGCGCATGCACCCGATTTTGAAATTGGTGTCCCAGCGTTTAGCGCTGGGGCTACTGCTCCTTCTCGCAGCGTCTGCGTTGATATTTGTGGGAACGCAAATTCTTCCCGGTGATGTTGCTGCTTCTATTCTAGGCCAATCCGCGACCCCTGAGGCGCTGGCCAATCTTCGTGCAGAATTGGGCCTGAACGAGCCTGCTTTGAGCCGCTATTTCAGCTGGCTTGGTAGCGCAGTCACAGGTGATCTCGGCACAGCGCTCACCAACGGTCAGGATATCGCGACATCAATGGGCAAACGCCTTGGCAACACCTTGTTCCTTGCCTTTTGGGCCGCTGTTGTCTCCGTGCCTCTCGCGATCTTTCTTGGTCTTCTGGCAGTACGCTACAAAGACCGCTGGCCCGACAAATTGATCTCAGCCGTCACGCTCACCTCTATCTCAATCCCCGAGTTCCTGATCGGTTACGTGTTGATGTATTTCATCGGTGTCAAACTCGGCTGGGCGCCATCCGTGGCGATGATCAACGACAGCATGAGCCTTGGTGAAAAGCTCGCAGCTATCGCACTCCCGGTCACTGTGCTGACCCTCGTGGTGCTAGCCCACATGATGCGCATGACCCGCGCCGCCATTCTTAACGTGATGCAATCCGCCTATATAGAAACCGCAGAACTCAAAGGTCTCAGCAGCTTCCAAGTCATCTCGCGCCACGCTTTCCCTAACGCGATTGCACCAATTGTGAACGTCGTCATGCTCAACCTCGCCTACCTTGTTGTGGGTGTCGTCGTGGTCGAAGTGGTCTTCGTTTATCCGGGCATGGGTCAGTATTTGGTCGATCACGTGGCCAAGCGAGATGTGCCAGTTGTGCAAGCCTGCGGCCTTGTTTTCGCAGCCGTTTACATCCTGCTCAACATGGTCGCTGACATTGTGTCGATCCTTGCGAACCCGCGCTTACGACACCCTAAATAGGAGGACCGGACATGTTCAAGAATATCCCCATATCCGCCCTCATCGGCCTTTTCTTTACAGGTCTCTATTTTTTCATCGCCATCTTCGCCCCATGGATCGCCCCCTACGGCATGGCGGAAGCCGTCGGCGACGTGTGGGAGCCATCCTCGGCCAAACACTGGCTCGGCACAGATAGTATCGGACGCGACCTGCTCAGCCGGATGATCTATGGCGGACGCACAACAATCTTCATCGCTACAGCGGCGACGATCCTCAGTTTCACGCTCGGCTCCTGCCTTGGCCTTTTAGCAGCAGTCATGGGCGGTTGGGTCGACCAAGCCATTTCACGCTTCGTAGATTTGATCATGTCGATCCCCACTTTGATATTCGCGCTCGTGGTCCTCTCGGTCATGCCCGTTACGATCCCGGTGCTTATCCTCGTCATGGGTCTCTTGGACTCAACACGCGTCTACCGACTCTCACGCGCAGTTGCAGTGGACATCAACGTGATGGACTACGTCGAAGCCGCAACACTGCGCGGCGAGGGGCGAGGCTGGATCATTTTCCGTGAAATCCTACCCAATGCACTTAGCCCACTGGTCGCCGAAATGGGGCTGCGTTTCATCTTCGCAGTCCTCTTCGTCTCGACGTTGTCGTTCCTTGGTCTCGGCGTACAGCCCCCCGGTGCAGATTGGGGCGGCATCGTGAAGGAAAACAAAGACGGCATCGTCTACGGCATCCCCGCCGCATTGGTACCAGCCTTCGCCATCGCAACGCTCGCAATTTCAGTGAACCTCGTAGCGGACTGGATCTTGAACAGAACCACCTCTCTCAAAGGAGGGCGCGGATAATGAGCGATCCACTCCTCAAAGTATGCGGTCTCAAGATCGACGCGACAGTTTATCCACCAGATGCCAAACCTCACCAGATTAAGATCGTGCATGGCGTCGATTTCGAGCTGCAAAAGGGCAAGGTCCTTGGCCTCATCGGTGAATCCGGCGCGGGTAAATCCACGATCGGCCTCTCTGCGCTTGGCTATGGGCGTGGCGGCGTGGAACTCACGGGCGGTGAAGTTTGGGTCAACGGACGCGACATCCTGCAAGGCGGTATCGCGGATCTGCGCAAACTGCGCGGCGCGGAAGTCACCTATGTGGCGCAATCCGCTGCTGCAAGTTTCAATCCTGCCAAAAAAATTATGGATCAGGTGGTTGAGGCCTCCGTCAGCCAAGGCAAGTTCTCCCGTTCAGATGCCGAAGCTAAAGCGCGGCTCTTGTTTGCCAAACTCGGCCTGCCCGATCCAGACAACATCGGATCGCGCTACCCACACCAAGTCAGCGGTGGCCAACTACAACGTTGCATGACAGCGCTCGCGCTGTGCCCCGAGCCTGATCTGGTGGTCTTCGATGAACCAACCACCGCGCTTGATGTAACCACGCAAATCGACGTGCTCGCAGCCATCAAAGAAGCGATCCGTGATACCGGCGTTGCTGCGCTTTATATTTCTCATGACCTCGCCGTAGTGGCGCAGGTCAGCGATGATATCATGGTTCTGAAAATGGGCGAGATGGTCGAATATGGCCCCGTCGATCAAATCATCAACACCCCGCAGGAAGAGTATACCAAAGCCCTCGTCTCCGTGCGCTCGATCAATAACGAAGAAAAAACGCCGACGGCTCCGATCCTAAGCGCCAAGAACATAACCGCGCGCTACAAGGGCACCAAATTCGACGTGCTGCATGATGTCAGCATTGATATCTCTCCCGGCCAAACCCTTGCGGTGGTTGGTGAATCCGGCTCTGGCAAATCTACGCTCGCGCGCGTGATTACGGGCCTTCTGCCCCCCAAAGACGGCAGCACAGATTTCGCAGGCCGCACACTTAGCCCCGATCAACCGAGCCGCACCAAGGAAGACCTGCGCGAATTGCAGATGATCTACCAAATGGCGGATGTGGCGATGAACCCGCGACAGACCGTGGGCACGATCATTGGCCGGCCCTTAGAGTTCTACTTCGGCCTCAAAGGTGCCGAAAAACACAAACGCATTAACGAATTGCTTGATGAGATCGAGATGGGCGATGGCTTCATCGACCGTTATCCAGCCGAGCTTTCCGGCGGTCAAAAACAACGTGTCTGCATCGCCCGCGCGCTGGCAGCGAAGCCCAAGCTAATAATCTGTGATGAAGTCACCTCCGCACTCGATCCACTCGTCGCTGACGGCATCCTAAAACTGCTGCTTAATCTGCAAAAGCGCGAAGACGTAGCTTATCTCTTCATCACCCACGACCTCGCCACAGTGCGCGCCATCGCGGACAGCATCGCGGTGATGTATCAAGGCAAAGTCGTGCGTTACGGTGCCAAATCCGAAGTGCTCAGCCCGCCCTTTGATGACTACACCGACCTGCTCCTAAGCTCTGTGCCAGAAATGAATCTCGGTTGGCTCGAAAACGTCATTGCCACACGCAAAATGGAAAGTGCTGGCAACTAGCGCGACTTCATCTTTCTAAATTAACTTCCGCCGGAGGCTCCTATGGATCGCAAACTACTCCTCATAATCCTTGATGGTGTGCCCTTGCGAAACTGGACCCGTCTGTTCGGCAATCTCGAGGGCTGGGTCGACGCAGGAACGGCACAAAAATGGACCATGACCAGCGTGTTGCCGTCGATCTCTGCAAGCTGTTATGCATCTATCCACACAGGCGTGACCCCGCAGGAACATGGCTGCACCGGCAACGGAAATGTGTTTCGCATCAACAAACCAGACCTCTTCTCTGAAATCAGAAAAGCGGGCGGTATAACAGGCGCAGTCACCCATTCCTTCTGGTCAGAGTTTTTCAACCGCCACCCCTTCGATTACGTGCGCGATATTGAATACGACGAACCTGAAAGCCAGACGATCAACCATGGTCGTTTCCATTCGATGACAGGCTACGGCGCGGCCAATCAAATGACGCCGTCCGATCTAGATCTCTTCGCGACGCTCACCAATCTCGCGCTAAAAAACAATCTGAATTACGGCATCCTGCACACGTGTACGCTTGATAGCATGGGGCATCGCTTTCAGCACGAAAGTCATGAGATGGACCATGCCTGTTTTGTGATGGACGAAATGCTCGCCCCGTTTATTCCGCGCTGGCGCGAGATGGGCTATGAGGTGATCGTCACTGCAGATCACGGCCAAGATGCACGCGGACATCACGGCGCGCGCGATCCATTGCAGCAAGAGTTCGCGCTTTATTACTTTGGCGACGCAAATGGGCCAAGCTCCGATACGCCATTGCACCAGTTGCAACTCGCACCCACAATCCTGTCACGACTTGGTGCCCCAATTCCGTCAACTATGACGGCCAGACCGTTTCTGAATTAGTAAGGCCAGCGGCCCGCCCCCAATGCACTCACCGCTTCTTTGATCCGCTCAAAACTCGCGCTTGAGCGCGCAGACATGTGCCGCGCGCGCATATGGCCATGCACCAAACCTGCTTCATCGACACGGTGCACTGGCACGCCAGCGACCTTTAACGCCGCTTCATAATCCACGCCATCATCGCTTAGCGGATCACATTGCGCAGTGTTGATCACAGTTGGCGGCAAGCCTTCAAACGAGCTGTCATGCAAAGGTGCGTAGCTTGGATCGCCCACAGGTTCTTTCCCCGCCAAGCGTACATCACGATAGATCACGATATCATCGCGCGTGAGCATCGGGGCGTCTGCAAACTCCAGATACGAACCCTTATCAAAATCCCCGCCAAGGCCCGGATATATCAAAACTTGCCCGCGAATATCCAACTCCGTTCCGCGCGCCATATGCGACACGCTGGCCGCAAGATTACCCCCCGCACTGTCCCCGCACAGCACCAAAGGTTTGCCAGTTTCAGCAAACACCGCGCGCGTCGCTACCATCGCATCGTCGAACATTGCAGGGTGCTTGTGCTCTGGCGCCATGCGATAATCGACCGACACCACATCATGACCGCTGGCCGCACAGATCTCGGCGCAGACGTCATCGTGACTGTCCAAACCGCCCACGACAAAGCCACCACCATGGTGATACATCACAACAACATTACTGCCGCCGATAGTATACTGTCGGCACGGCACGCCACCATAATCGCGATCAAGCGCAGTGACGCCAACGGGATAGGGCACCCGAAATTCGGTGCACATATCATTGTATATCCGGCGCTGATCCTCGACCCCAAAAGTCGCAGTATCTTCGGGATAGCATGCGTTCGTCTTTTCGATAAACGCCCATGTCTCTGCATCAATCAGCTTTTGATAATCGGCCATCGCGCCCTCCTGTTTCTTCATGTTTCAGCAAAACGACTAAGGCCAGCACGGTCAAGCCGACACCCACCAAAATCAATCCACGCGGTGCGCCATGCCCCAGTGCAATTTCCCACAAAGTGACCCATGAAGGGATCAAATATGTGTAGGCCATCACCTTCGCCCCCGGCAATCTCAGGGAAGCGAACTGCCCAAGCACAAACGTTGCGGCCGTCGCAAAGATCGACACATATAGCACTGTCAGCCAGACTATGTTTGGCAACGCTGCGTAGTCGGTGTTCCAGATCGCAGGCCAGCTCCAAACCAAGAGCACCAGAATGCCGCCAATCGTTGTTCCGAACGAGAAAAGTATCGCGCTTTCGCCCCGGTTCAACAAACGCACGAGCGGGATGTAGATCGCGTGGCACACGCAGCCCCAGAAGTAGATGATCTCGCCCTTGCCAACTTCGAACAGCATGAAGGCAGACCAATCCGCGCGGAAAATAACCCAGAGCGCGCCGACCGCACCAATGCTCAAACCCCCTGCGATCCGCCACGTTGTGATTTGACGCAAAAGCAAGAAGGACGCGAAGGCGGTGACGATAGGTGTCAGCGTAAAGACCGCTGCTGCTGACACGGGTGTTGCGGTTTTCAGTCCCTCGAACATCAGAACGAAATAGGTCGCAAACACGCCACCCAACAAAACGTAGCGCCACGCGGCGGTGAAAACGCTGGCGTTTAGCTCGCCACGCAGCGCGCAAATGCTGCCAAGGATGAGCGCTGCAATCGAGAACCGCAAAAATGTGACCAGTTCTGGTGCGATGAACGGCGATGCGAGCGCGCCAAGCGAAAAGGACCCCGCCACGAGCATCGAAAACAAGAGCATCGCTCCGTGACCGCGCAGCCCCTCGCTCATGCGGCGTCCCAATCTTTCGCTTGTTCTTTCACGAACTTCAGAAAGGCTTGCACTTTCGCGGTGCGATGCAAATCCACATGACTAACAAGCCACAAAGGCGCGCACCATTCCGCACGCGGTGGCGCAATTTGCACCATGTCAGGATGACTTTCCGCGTCTTTCACAGTCATAAACCCAATGCCTGCACCCGCTCTGATCGCCAGCTCCATCGCGCGATTGTCTGTGGATCGAAACACAACGTTCTCGCGCGGCACGTTTGTGTTGAGCCACACAAAAAACGGTGCGCGGTTGGTCTCCAGATCATGACCCACAAAGCGATGCTGCGCATAATCCGCTTCTCTGGCTGGTGTGCCGTGGCGATCTACATAGCTTTGCGCCGCATAAAGCCCGACCGATTGGCTCACAAATTTCTGCACCACATTGTCCGGCTGATCAGGCGCGACACCGGCGCGAATGGCAACATGTGCCTCACCGTATTCTAAACGAAACAGGCGTTCACCCGTTAGATAGCGCACGGTGATATCAGGATAGCGTTCTTGAAACGCGCTCAACGTGGGTGACATGAGCGGCGCGAGTCCGTTGAGAGAGGTCACAACTAGCTCGCCCGAAACCTCTTCACCCTTGCCTTTGACGCGCCCCGCGAGTTGGCTGAATTGCTCATCTGTTGCTTGCGCAACGCGGCACAGGTCCTCACCGGCTTCGGTGGCAGTGTAACCGCGCGCATGACGCTGAAACAGCTTTACACCAAGGCGCGCCTCAAGCGCATCAACATGGCGAATAACCGTCGCATGATGCACCCCTAGGATATCCGCAGCCCCGCTTACCGTGCCCATGCGCGCAACCTGATAAGCGGTGCGCACCTCGTCCCAATTGTCCATTCACAGCCCTTTTTGTGCGTCAATCCACGTTGCGCACCACATTCACTGGTTTGGTTCGAAATTGCAACAAACACACCCTTGGCAATCCCACCAGCACACACCAAACTCGTCGCACGAAAGTTGCGCGCAACACATATTCCACTTTGGTCATCGAGAAGCGCCCAATTCTAGTATCAGCCGTGCTTGGCTTCTTTTTCTTTGCGTCATCTGCAGGTGCAATCAGGGCTTTGATGGCGGGAGAGTGGGTAGCCGGCATTGTGCTAAGCGTCTCTGCAGTGTTCTCCGCCTTGCTTATCCGTCTCATTGTTCGCCGTGTGCAGGTGATCTTTGATCGCAACGGTGACACAATCACCTTTCGCGCACGTAATATGCGAGGCTACAATCAAGTCATCCACGCGCTTGGTGATCTCAGCCATGCCAAAAAGGACGGGCACGACACAGCACGTAGTGTTTTGATGTTCGATAGAGGTATGAGTCAACGCGAACACCCGATCACACAATACCACGTCAGTGGCCCTGCGCCCAAGCGGAGCACAGATGCTATTAACGCATGGCTCAAAGCACCCGCACCTGTTGACTCCGAGCCACCGAAAGCCTAAACGCACCCTACATCCGGAAGCATAAACCTTCCGGTCCTCAATTACATGAGGATCGCCACCAGTCAGCGCGTCGCGCCCACTGGTGCGTTTCTCGTTTGGAACATTCGCTGGGCCTTACTACATAGGTCTTAACTTGCACACGGCTAAAGGATCTTAGGCATGTTTGAAAATCTATCCGAACGCCTCGGCGGTGTCTTTGATCGCCTGACCAAGCAAGGTGCTTTGTCCGATGAGGATGTGAAAACCGCCCTGCGCGAAGTACGTGTTGCTTTGCTTGAAGCGGACGTGTCCCTGCCCGTCGCGCGCGATTTCGTCAAAGCGGTGCAAGAAAAGGCCACGGGCCAAGCGGTCACCAAGTCCATCACCCCCGGCCAGCAAGTTGTTAAGATCGTTCACGACGAGCTTCAGCATGTTCTGCGCGGTGAAGGTGAGCCCGGTGAGCTCAAGATCGACAACGCCCCTGCCCCGATCCTGATGGTCGGATTGCAAGGTGGCGGTAAGACAACAACAACAGGTAAGCTCGCCAAACGTTTGACCGAGAAGAACGGCAAGCGCGTTTTGATGGCGTCCCTCGATATTTACCGCCCAGCGGCGCAGCAACAGCTCGCGATCCTCGGCACGCAGATTGGCGTGGACACATTGCCAATCGTTGCTGGTGAAAGCGCGGTTCAGATCGCCAAGCGCGCCAAGCAACAGGCGACATTGGGCGGTTACGACGTTTACATGCTCGACACAGCCGGTCGTTTGCAAATCGACGAAATCTTGATGAAAGAGGTCGAAGATGTGCGCGACGCGGTGAATCCGCGTGAGACTTTGCTCGTGGTCGATGGCCTCACAGGTCAGGTCGCAGTGGAAGTCGCGCAAGAGTTCGACGGCAAGATCGGCATCTCTGGCGTGGTTCTCACGCGTATGGATGGAGACGGTCGCGGTGGTGCAGCACTTTCCATGCGTGCGGTCACAGGCAAGCCGATCAAGTTCGTCGGCATGGGCGAAAAGATGGACGCGCTTGAGACGTTTGAGCCTGAGCGCGTCGCGGGTCGTATCCTTGGTATGGGCGACATCGTTGCGCTGGTCGAGAAAGCGCAAGAAACCATCGAGGCCGAGCAAGCCGAGCGCATGATGAAGCGCTTCCAGAAAGGTCAGTTCAACATGAACGACCTCAAAGGCCAGCTTGAGCAAATGCAAAAGATGGGCGGCATGGAAGGCATCATGGGCATGATGCCGGGCATGGGCAAGATTGCGAAGCAGATGGAGGGCGCGGGCATTGATGATCGCATCCTCAAGCAGCAGATCGCCCTGATCCAGTCGATGACCAAGCGCGAGCGCGCGAACCCGCAATTGTTGCAAGCTTCGCGCAAAAAGCGGATCGCCAAAGGCGCGGGCATGGAAGTGTCCGAGCTGAACAAACTTCTGAAAATGCAGCGCCAGATGGGCGACATGATGAAGAAGATGGGCAAAGGCGGGATGCTCAAGCAAGCGATGAAAGGCATGATGGGCAAAGGCGGCGGCATGCCTGCTGGCATGGACCCCTCCAAGATGGATCCAAAAGCGATGGAAGCGGCAGCTAAGGCGATGGGTGGCAAACTGCCTGGCGGTCTTGGCGGATTAGGTGGCGGCATGGGTCTGCCCCCGGGTCTGTCTGGCTTTGGGAAGAAGAAGTAACCTTGGATCGCGCGCCCACCATACGCACCGAGCGGTTCACGCTACGGCACCACCAGATGAGCGATTTCGCTCCTCTAGGTGAGCTGTTCGCGTCTGAGCGTTCAATCTATATAAGCGGGCGGATTGATCGTCAAAAGCTGTGGTATTGGGTGGCTGGCGAAGTTGGCAGTTGGTCTTTGCAGGGCTTTAGCAGCCGGGGAAGCGAAACCCATGACGGTGCGTTTGTGGGCCAAGTTGGTGTCAACAAGCCAAGCCATTTTCCTGAGGTCGAGCTTGGCTATCTGATCATGCCTGAATTTGAGGGCCAAGGGATTGCGTTTGAAGCGGCTGAAGCTGCGCGCGCATGGGCGTTTGAAACCCTCAAGATTGAAACGTTAGTAAGCTACATTGATCCAAAGAACGCGTGCTCTATTGCGTTGGGGCAGCGTCTTGGCTGCGTCATCGATCCTGACAGGGCTCTTCCGGACGGCGAAACGAATGATGAGACGGTTGTGTATCGTCATCGGAGGGCCGCATGAGTTTAACCAACGCCCCCCATTTTGAAACAGAACGCTTGATCTTGCGTGGCCCTGAAATGCGCGACGTGGAAGCGTTTATCGTGTTCTCCGCAGATAAAACCCGCTCCGAGGGTTTCGGCTACATCCCACAACGTGATGAGGCTTGGCGCTGGTTCGCGTTGAACATTGGCCACTGGCACATTCACGGCTACGGCTACCTCACGATTGAAGACAAAGAGACAGGCAATCCCGCTGGCGTTTGCGGCATTTGGAACCCAGAGGGCTGGCCAGAACCAGAAATCGGCTGGGTGGTCTATGAGGGATTTGAAGGCAAAGGCGTTGCTTATGAGGCAGCAATCGCTGTGCGCGCATGGGCCTATGCGGATCTTAACTTTACAACGCTTACGTCAAACATCGTTCCCGCCAACACACGCTCCATTGCGCTTGCTGAGCGTCTCGGCGCAACGTTTGAACGGGAATATGAGAACGTGCAAATGGGGCTCGACCACCTCTATCGCCATCCTGCACCGGAGGTGCTTTTATGACACTGCGCCATGCACAAGCCCCCACTGGCATCCCATCTGCACTCGCCGCAAACGTGGCTGCGCAGATCCCGACGCTTGTGTCTGACGCGCTCTTGTTGCGCGCACCGCTTGTTGAGGATTTTTCACTTTATGCAGAAGTTATGTGCAGCGAGCGCGGTCAGTACATGGGCGGCCCTCTCAGCCGTGATGATGCGTGGTGGGGCTTCGTTCAACTCGCGTCAGGCTGGATGCTGCATGGGCATGGTGGTTGGTCGATTGTCGATGTGGATAGCGAAGAGCTGTTGGGTTTTGTGATCCTTGGGCTAGAGCCAGGCGATCAACAGATTGAGCTGGGCGTCCTTGTGTCTGAATCTAATGAAGGCCTCAGTATCGCACATGAAGCCGCGCAAATGGCGCGTACGTTTGCGTTTGATACGCTGAAGCTGACGGAACTGGCGAGCTACATTCACAAAGACAATACACGTTCTATTACCTTGGCGGAACGCCTTGGTGCCAAGCGCACAGTGCACGATGATACGATACTGGCCTACATTCATACCAATGAGGCTGTGCAATGACCTCATTCAACTTCGAAATTCCCACTATCGAAACAGAAAGCTTGATCCTGCGCGCGCCGCTGGAAAGCGATCTTGATGCGCTGGAAGTCTTCAATCAATCAGAACGCTCGCATCTCATTGGTGGCCCGCTGGATCGTGCGAATTGCTGGCGTGTGATCTCGAATGGCATCGGCCATTGGGCTTTGCGCGGATTTGGGATGTGGCACATTCATCATAAAGCAGATGATCGCATGATCGGTGCTTGTGGGTTCATAATCCGCGAAGGCTGGGACGAACCTGAACTTGGTTGGAACGTGCACGATGGCTATGAAGGCAAAGGCTACGCCTTTGAAGCCGCCATGGCCGCACGCACACACGGTGCGACGCATTTAGATTTGAACGGTATTCTCAGCTATATCGATCCTACGAATCATCGCTCTTTCGCCCTTTCGACACGCATGGGCGCGTACTTTGAGCGCCAAGGCAGTTTGCGGGGTGAAGTCGCAGACATCTACCGCCACCCCACGACAGGAGACACCACATGACAGACGCAGTCACCAAAGCCGCAGAGGTGCTCAAAGAGCATCGCTCCAGCATCGATCGCCTTGATGCGATCCTCGTCTACACGCTGGGCGAGCGGTTCAAACACACACAAGCTGTGGGCAAGCTAAAGGCAGAGCATGAACTACCTGCGAGCGATCCCACCCGCGAGGCCACGCAGATTGCGCGACTTGAAGACCTTGCAAACAGGGCCGATCTTGATCCTGAATTTGCCAAGAAATTCCTTAATTTCATCATTGAGGAAGTGATCCACCACCACAAACAACACCAATCATAGGATCCGTGATCTCACTGATCCGAAAAAGAAAACTTAGGAGTACTACATCATGGCTATGAAAATTCGTCTTGCTCGCGGCGGTTCCAAGAAGCGTCCATTTTACCGTATCGTTGCAGCGGATAGCCGCATGCCACGCGATGGTCGCTACATCGAAAAGTTGGGCACATATAACCCACTTCTTCCAAAAGACAGCGAAGAGCGCGTGAAAATGAACGTTGAGCGCGTTCAGTACTGGTTGGGCGAAGGCGCACAGACAACGGACCGTGTGTCTCGTATGCTCGAAGCGGCTGGCCTGAAAGACAAGGTTGAGCGCAGCAACCCGAAGAAGGGTACGCCTGGCAAGAAAGCTGTTGAGCGCGCGGAAGAAAAAGCAAACAAAGCGGCAGAAGCAGCAGCCCCAGCGGAAGCATCTGCGGAAGAAGCAGCAGCAGAAGAAGAAGAGTAAACCGCTCTGCCTTCTCAAGAATAAAGGGCGGCGCTGTAGTGGCGCCGTCTTTTCTTTTTCTATTGTTGGATGATTTGATATGTTCCGCTTGATCCGCCTTCCAATCATGTTCGGCATTGCATTCGTGCTTGGTGTTTTTTCTGAACGAAACGCAGCGCTCGATAAATGTGTGGACGCGGGCGGCACCATGAAAAGCGGCATATGTCGAGGAGTTTCAAAATGAGTGATGATCTGATTTGTGTCGGTTCCATTGGTGGCGCGTTTGGCGTCAAAGGTGATGTGCGCATCAAAAGTTTTTGTGCACAGCCCTCTGATATTGCTGACTATAACCCTTTGCGTCTAGACAATGGACGCACTTTGAATTTGACCCTACTTGGCCCCGTGAAAAACGGCTATTCCGCGCGCTTTTCTAACGTGAGCAGTAAGGAAGATGCTGACGCACTCAGCGGCCAAAAACTGTTTGCGCAACGCGCTCAACTGCCCGATCTGCCCGATGACGAATATTACCACACCGACCTCGAAGGGCTTGAGGTCGTTGACACAGGCGGCGTCGCGCTTGGCCGTGTGAAGAATGTCCAGAACCACGGCGCAGGTGACCTGCTGGAAGTACATGGCCCCAACCTGAAAACAGCCGTTTTGCTACCGTTTACTTTGGACGCTGTACCCACAGTTGACCTCAAAGCAGGTCGCATTGTCACAGACCCTCCGTTAGGTCTGTTTGAATAAATGAGCGATCCGCGCACCCTTTCAGAGCAGGCATTGACCAGTGGTAATATTGCCGATTTGTTGCGCCACGGTGTGCCTGTTCACTTGCAAAGCTGTTCGTTGACTGGCGTCGATTTCGCCGAAGCCGATCTTGCAGGATGGCGCTTTGAGAAATGTGATTTACTCCACACCAATCTCGATCACTGCATCCTCGAAGATGTGGTGGTCTCGGGATGCCGTAGCGTGGAAAACAGCTTTCGTTTCGCGCGTTTTTCGCAAGTTTTCTTTAAGGACAATGACCTAAGCAACACCAGCTTCAAGCACAGCCAATTCACGGATGTGGCGTTTGAAGGTTGCAAAATGCTCGGCGTGGATTTCACTGACACCACGACAAGTGAGCTGGCGTTCAAAGAATGTAATCTTGGCCTGTCCCAAATGCAAAAAATCACCCTCCGCGATGCGACCCTCAATGCGGTGAATTTCGATCAAGCCGACCTCACAGGCGGCGATTTTAGCGACGCACTTTTCGATGAATGCTCCCTGCGCGAAAGCAATGTAAGTGAGGCCAATTTCCAGGGTGCGGACCTGCGCAATTCCGACCTTGGCGGCCTTCAAATGAGCGACGCGCGTTGTTTCAAAGGCGCGATCATCTCCAAACGCCAAGCCGCTGATCTGCTTGGGCAACTGGGGTTAAAGGTACTTTGATATGACTGATACTCCCCGCTCTCATGGTCGCAAAGCGATCCGTCCAACCTTTAAGCCACGCGAGTTGATGACGCCAACACCGGAACTAGCAGGCGTGTGGCGCGCGCAGATTATCACCTTGTTTCCTGATGCTTTCCCCGGCGTTCTTGGTGCATCCCTCACAGGCAAAGCCTTGCAAGAAAGGCTGTGGCAGATGGAAACGATTGATCTGCGCCCTTTCGGGGAAACCAAACATCACAACGTGGATGACACGCCTGCAGGCGGCGGCGCGGGGATGGTTTTGCGGGCGGACGTGCTGGGCAAAGCGCTTGATAAGGCGGCAGAATCTGAGCGTGGAAATTGGCCGCGCGTCTATCTTTCCCCGCGTGGCAAGCGCCTAGATCAGAAGATGGCGCAGCGCTTTGCGGCGTGTGATGGAATCACGTTGCTTTGCGGACGTTTCGAGGGTGTTGATGAGCGTGTGATCGAAGAATACGACATCGAAGAAGTCTCCCTTGGTGACTTTATTCTCACAGGCGGCGAGATTGCAGCGCAGGCCTTGATTGATGCAACTGTGCGGCTTATACCGCGCGTGCTTGGGAACTATGATTCCACGCAGGACGAATCGTTCTCGCATGGGTTATTGGAGCATCCTCAGTATACGAAACCTGCGATCTGGAAGGATCGTGCGATACCGGAAATACTTCAGTCCGGCCATCATGCGAAAATTTCTGACTGGCGGCAGGCTATGGCCGAAAGGCTAACAAAAGAACGTCGACCTGACCTCTGGCGGGCTTGGTGTGCAGCGCACAACAGGGACCCGAATGAAGACCAAGAGCTCTGAGGACGCATAAACCTTTGCGGAACAACCGCGAGCATACATAGGAGATAGGACATGAATCTTATCGCACAATTGGAGGCCGAACAGGTCTCCGCACTCGGGAAAGACATTCCCGATTTCAAAGCTGGCGACACCATTCGCGTTGGCTACAAAGTAACCGAGGGCACGCGCTCTCGTGTTCAGAACTACGAAGGTGTGTGCATTGGCCGCAAAAACGGCAAGGGCATCGCGGGTTCTTTCACAGTTCGCAAAATCTCATTCGGTGAAGGCGTGGAACGTGTGTTCCCATTGCACTCCACCAACGTCGACAGCATCACAGTTGTGCGCCGTGGCCGTGTTCGCCGCGCCAAGCTGTACTATCTGCGCTCACGCCGCGGTAAATCCGCACGTATCGCAGAAGATACAAACTACAAGCCACTCAAAGGCTAAGGAGCGCACTGATGAAAAACGATATTCACCCAGATTACCACATCATCAACGTGAAGATGACCGATGGTACGATTCACCAGATGAAATCCACATATGGCAAAGAGGGCGACCAGCTCGCGCTCGACATCGACCCATCCGCGCACCCTGCGTGGACAGGTGGCGGCACACGCTTGATGGATGCTGGCGGACGTGTTTCCAAGTTTAAGAAGAAGTACGAAGGTCTGGGCTTCTAAGCTTAGCACTCTTTCGGATTTTACGAAGCGCCGCTCCTTTTTGGGGCGGCGTTTTGCGTTTTGGCGCTCAAAAGGACGCGAGACGTCTGATTCAGGGCCCATTGCGCGACGCTATAATGCCCACCTCTTGTTGCAACCAATCGCATTATTGTTGACAGTGTCCTCTATGCCTGCAGACTTGAGCTTTAACAAAAAGAGAACCTCGATGGCACAAAAACCGGACCTCGCTGCGCTATTCGGAGCAACCAATGCGGAGACCTTTCTAGGATTGCCCGCTTGCAAAGACCTAACGAATATTGACGCATCTTCGGCTTTCATAGGAGCCCCTTGCGCGACGCCTTACGGCTCTGTTGGTGCCTATGCACAAAATGGGCCTGAATCGCTTCGCCAAGCAATTGCGTCGCTGACTGCCAACATAAACCGACACAATTTTGATCTAGGGGGGCCAACTTTTCCAGAAGGCACCAAACGCGCCGTCGATTGCGGTGACCTGCCATGGAGCGGCACTGATTTTCCAAATAATCGCCAAACGATCCAAGAAACTGTGGCCTCTGTTCTGGCTTGTGGTGTCATCCCGATGGTCGTGGGTGGGGATGATTCAATTCCCATTCCGATGCTGCAAGCGATGGGCGGCACAGGGAAAAAATATACTGTTTTACAGATAGATGCGCACATTGATTGGCGCGACACGCATATGGGCGAAAATATGGGATTGTCCTCGACCATGCGGCGCGCATCAGAAATGGATCACATCGAAAAGATCATTCAGGTTGGTGCCCGCGGGATCGGTTCTGGGCATTCGTCTGACTATGAAGACGCGGTTGCATGGGGGAGCATTTTCTTCACAGGCCCCGATATTCATGCCCGTGGGATGAGGCAGGTTATTGAGCAGATAGACGTGGGGGCGAACGTCATCTTGTGCATCGATATCGACGCGCTTGACCCGTCCATTGCTCCTAATACGATAGGCCGCTCGCCGGGTGGTTTGAGCTATTATCAAGCCTTGGAGCTGATCAATGGCGCAGCGGAACGCGGACACATTGCAGCGGTCGACTTTGTAGAAATCATGCCAGAAGTAGATATCGATGGATTGGGCGGACTAACGGTGTCTCGCTTGGTCGCGGCCACAATGGGGATTTTGGCGCGCCAGCAGGCAGAGCAGTTTTCTTAACGCATCTGGATCTTAGAACAAGGGTGTTTTCATAATGCCGAAAGTAGTCTTGGCCAAAATTAGCGTCGATCTCTGGACATCGAAAATCATTAGGCGCAGGACTTACGCTAAGATCTGTAACTAGCCAATCGAGAGCCACCAGCATGCAAGCACGCCCCCTCTGGCTCGTCCTCGCACCATTCATCTTTCTCGCGCTTTGGTCCATGGGTTATTCGGTCGCCAAAATCGGCCTGCTCTACACGGACCCCATGACGTTGCTTGCCTTGCGCTTTGGCTGCGTGATCGCGATCATGGCCGTACTCTTTGCGCTTATCCGCCCCCCTTTGCCAAAAACCCGCGTTGAGTGGGCGCATCTGGCGCTTGTCGGGTTTCTAATCCAAGCGGTTTACTTCGGGATGAATTACTTTGCGTTTGAATCGGGCGTGGGCGCAGGCACGGGCGCTTTGCTCATGTCTTTTCAACCAATTCTCGTCGCCCTTATAGCCCCAATCTGGAGCCTCGAGGTCATCGGGCGACGTAGTTGGATCGGACTTGCACTGGGTCTGTGCGGCACCCTTTTAGTGGTCGGATCGCGCACAGATATCGAGCCACCGACGCTCTTCGGGTTAAGCTGCGCCGCCATTGCACTTCTTGGCATCACCAGCGGATCGCTTTGGGAGAAACGCTTTGGCCTAAACCATCATCCCGTCACATCAAACCTCATCGGCTACAGCGCGGGCTTCATCGGCATCCTCCCCGCACTTGCGCTGCAAAACAGCTTCGAGGTGGAGTGGAGCGGTGCCTTCATCGCAGCGCTCGCCTACCTTGTGATCGGCAACTCGCTCATCGCTGTCGGCCTACTGCTCGCAATGATCCGCGCGGGCGATGTTAGCCGCGTGTCGGCGCTCTTCTTCATGGTGCCGCCCCTTGCCACCCTGATCGCATGGTTCCTGCTGGGCGAAGTGATGCCACCCATTGCATGGCTCGGCTTGGCAGTCGCATCCCTTGGCGTGTACCTTGCTACGCGAAAGGCACGCGATGTTTGAGCGTTATGGGATCTATTACACGTTTGACGGAGCACTTGGAGAAATGGGTGCAAAATGGCTCGGTTGGGACATAGCGCAAGCGTGCGAACATACCGCTGGGGACTATACAAAACGCCCTCGCAAATACGGGTTTCACGCCACTGCAAAAGCGCCGTTTAATTTGGCGAATGGCAAGAGCGAAGCCGACCTGAAACAGGCTTTCACCACACGTTGCTCAACGTTAAGCCCCGTCACACTAGGCGCGCTACAGCTCCAATCTATTGGTCGTTTTCTTGCCCTGACCATCAACGGCGATGACACAGCCCTCAAATCACTCGCAAGCACCATCGTGCGCGACATGGATACTTTTCGCGCTCCACTCACCAAAGACGCCATTGCACGCCGAATGAAATCCCGTCTCAGCGACGCGCAAATCGCAAATCTGCATCGCTGGGGATATCCTTACGTGATGGACGACTATCAGTTTCATGTGACACTAACAGGGCCTCTCAAAGAGCCGCTCAACCAAGTGATACGCGCCGAGGCATCCCGCGTTTTCACACCGCTTTTGCCCGCGCCCTTTGTGCTATCGCACCTGACGCTGGTCGGCGAACGCGCTGATGGTCACTTTGTGCAAATCACCCGTTTGCCGCTCACAGGCTAAGTGACTGCAAAACTGCGGTTTCCAAAATGGCGCGCGCGGCCTCTTCCCCTTGATCGGGACTTGCTCTAATTCCGTTATTCATAAGAGCTCAAGGAACCCATCGCATGGCGCATATTATCGTAGTCGGAAACGAAAAAGGCGGGGCTGGCAAGTCCACTGTTTCGATGCATGTGGCGACCGCACTTGTGCGCATGGGCCATAAGGTTGGCGTGTTGGATCTGGATTTGCGCCAGAAAACCTTTGGGCGCTATGTGGCGAACCGCAGATCGTTCCTGAGCGATCAAGGGATCGACCTGCCTAGCCCCGACTACCACGAGCTGCCAGAGATTGGTCAAAATAACCTGCGCGAAGGCGAGAACATAAATGACCACCGCTTATCGGCGGCAGTTGCCACACTTGAACCCAACAGCGACTTCATTGTGATCGATTGCCCGGGTTCTCACACGCGCCTCAGCCAAGTCGCGCATTCGCTTGCCGATACGCTGATCACGCCTTTGAATGACAGTTTTGTTGATTTCGACCTGCTGGCCCATACGGACACGGACGGCCTTAAGATCAAAGGCCCTTCGGTCTATTCCGAAATGGTTTGGAGTGCGCGCCAATTGCGTTCACAAGCGAAGCTGCGACCGATTGACTGGATCGTGCTGCGCAATCGGATGGGCCCGCAGAACATGGTGAACAAACAAAAGATGGAAGCCGCGATTGGGCAACTTGCCAAACGCATCGGCTTTCGTGTTGCACCGGGCTTCAATGAACGTGTGATCTTTCGCGAGCTGTTTCCGCGTGGTTTGACTCTGCTGGATCTCAAGGATGTGGGCGTCAAAAAGATGAACATCTCCAACATCGCAGCGCGTCAGGAATTGCGCGACCTGATAAAATCGCTGAACTTGCCGGATGTGACCGTCGACTTCTAAGCCTAACTAGGCGGCTCAACTACAATATGCTATCGCGGTTTTGTAAATTCGAGTGACGCAACGCGAGGTTTCGGCCATGAGTACGAAAATCAAATCCTCTATACTGACTTTGGCGCAGACACCAACGGGCACGACCCCCGGATACATGCCGGGCTTTGGCAATGATTTTGAAACCGAAGCCCTGCCCGGCGCATTGCCCCAAGGAATGAACAGCCCACAAAAATGCAATTACGGTCTTTACGGCGAGCAGCTAAGCGGCACCGCTTTCACCGCCCCAAGCCATCAGAACGAGCGCACATGGTGCTACCGTATTCGCCCTTCTGTCAAACACTCCCATCGCTACACCAAGATCGACCTGCCCTACTGGAAATCCGCGCCATATATTGATCCTGGCGTTGTCAGCCTTGGGCAGTATCGCTGGGATCCTGTGCCACATTCAGAGCAGAGTTTGACTTGGCTCACAGGTATGCGCACCATGACGACTGCGGGCGATGTGAACACACAGATCGGCATGGCGAGCCACGTTTATCTGGTCACCGAGAGCATGAAAGACGCCTACTTCTTTTCCGCTGATTCAGAGTTGTTGATCGTACCGCAAGAAGGCCATCTGCGTTTTTGTACGGAACTTGGCGTGCTTGACGTTGCCCCACAAGAGATTGCGATCATTCCACGTGGCCTCCTTTATCGTGTGGAAGTACTCGACGGGCCTGCGCGTGGGTTTATTTGCGAAAACTACGGTCAGAAATTCGACCTACCGAGTCGTGGTCCGATTGGCGCGAATTGCTTGGCAAACCGTCGCGATTTCAAAGCGCCGGTCGCCGCGTTCGAGGACCGCGATGCGCCTTCAATCGTGATCATCAAATGGTGCGGCCAGTTTCATGAAACCAAGATCGGTCATTCGCCTTTGGACGTGGTCGCGTGGCACGGCAACTATGCGCCCTACAAATACAATCTCACGACCTATTGCCCCGTTGGTGCAATCCTCTTTGATCATCCTGATCCGTCGATTTACACGGTCTTGAGCGCGCCCTCTGGTCAGGAAGGCACCGCAAATATTGATTTCGTGCTGTTTCGCGAACGCTGGATGGTGGCAGAGGATACGTTTCGCCCTCCTTGGTATCACAAGAACATCATGTCCGAATTGATGGGCAACATATACGGTCGATATGACGCGAAGCCCAAAGGCTTCATCCCTGGCGGGATGAGCCTGCACAACATGATGATTCCGCATGGACCAGACAAAAATGCCTTTGAAGGCGCGTCCAATGCGGATCTCAAACCGCATAAGCTGGACAACACCATGTCCTTCATGTTCGAGACCCGCTTCCCGCAACACCTGACGCCCTTCGCCGCGAACGAAGCGCCGCTTCAAGATGACTACATCGATTGCTGGGATGATATCGAAAAGAAATTCGACGGCATACCCGGCAAGAAGTAAAGCAACACCACTGTGACCCTCGTGTGATGTCACACAGGGCGACCAAAGGATGACCTATGACACTAGAATTTTCTTGGGTGGCTTCAGCCAACTCGGCCGAGACCGATTTCCCGTTGAACAACCTGCCTTATGGCGTGTTCTCGATAGACGGTCTAGAGCCAAGGTGCGGTGTCGCGATTGGTGATATGATCCTTGATTGCCATGCAGCCGAAGAGGCGGGCCTGATCGATCTGAGCGCAGATCCAGTGTTAGATGTACCCTTCTGGAATGAAGTCATGGAAGCGGGCCACGACACATGGGCTGCCCTGCGCGCGCGTCTTACCGAGATCCTGGCAACCGGATCCAAGGACGAGGTGATTGCAAAAGACATGCTTGTGCCACGCGCAAATGTCGATCTGCATATGCCTTTCCTTGTAGCCGAATACACCGACTTTTTCGCAAGCCGTCAGCACGCACAAAACATGGGTGCAATCTTGCGCGGCGCGGCCAGCTTGCCTGCAAACTGGCTCAATATCCCAATAGGTTACAACGGGCGTGCGTCCTCCATTGTAGTGTCAGGCACGGACATCCACCGCCCCAATGGTCAGACCAAAGCACCCGATGCGGAGATGCCGAGTTTTGGCCCCTCTAAACGCCTTGATATCGAACTTGAAATGGGAGCGATTGTTGGCAAAAGCAGCGATCTTGGCCAACCCATCACCGTGGATCAGGCCGATGAAATGATCTTCGGCTATGTGCTTTTAAACGATTGGTCTGCGCGTGACATCCAAGGCTGGGAATACCAGCCGCTTGGTCCGTTTCAGGGCAAAGCCTTTAGCACGACCATTAGCCCTTGGATTGTGACCGCTGCCGCACTCGAGGCGTTCCGCGCACCAACACCCGCGCGTGACTTCACGCTTTTACCTTATCTCAACGGCACCAAAGATGGCCTTTATGATATCGAACTAGAGGTGCTGATGCAGCCCCAAGGCGCAGCTAAGGCAAGTTCTATTGCGAAGACCAACTACAATTGCATGTATTACTCAGCCGCCGAGCAATTGGCCCATCATGCGAGCAGCGGTTGTGCGATGACAGTGGGGGATTTGCTGGGTTCTGGCACAATCTCTGGCGCGGATCGCTCTGAATACGGCTCGCTCGTGGAACTAAGCTGGGCAGGCCGCGAACCGTTCACGCTGGACACAGGCGAAACGCGCGGTTTCCTTGAAGATGGCGACACCATGACCCTGCGTGGCGCCGCGCGTGGCGACGGTTTTAACATCGGGTTTGGCGATTGCGTCGGGACAATTCTACCCGCAGTCATTTGGCCAAAGTCCCAAAAAACCTAGCGTTTTTGGGGTACCAGCTAAAGCCCGGGTAGCACAGGGTGTCGCTCCACGCACCATGTAAACTTTTTCAATCCTCCCTTAATTTGTTGATATTTTATGTTTTTCAGAAGCTTAAGAATTTTTACAACGCACCCCAAATCAGACTTCTAACAAAGGCTGTCAACTGGCAAGTCTCTGGCTTCTTTACGATGATGTTGATCGGCTTCGTTTTCACAAGCTCTTTTGCTGCCAGTGGCGGCATCGCGATTGCCGACACGCTCATCGGTTTCATTGCATATTTCATACATGAGTTAGCCTGGTCAAAGGTCGCATGGGGGTTAAGTACGCGTTGATCGCAATATTGTCAGTTTCTGATCCCTTGACATAAATTCGCTTTGTGATCACAAAACACACATGCTGATAAATCCACGCCCCTCGGAAGTTCCCGCAGCCGCACATGATCGCGTTTACCGCACTCTGCGCTCGCGCATCATGTATGGCGACATTGCCCCAGGCCAAGCGATGACCCTGCGCAGCATTGGTGAGGAGTTCGAAGTCTCCATGACCCCTGCGCGCGAAGCAGCGCGACGGCTGGTGGCGGAAGGGGCGTTGTCGATGACAAGTTCCGGTCGCGTCTCAACCCCTGAACTTAGCAGTGAGCGCATAGAGGAGCTCGCCGCCCTGCGCGCGTTGATCGAAGTGGAGCTCGCCAGCCGTGCGCTACCTCGCGCGCATATGGCTTTGATCGAGCGTTTGCAGATGATCAACACCTCCATCGCAGAGCAAATCGCGCGCCAAGATGCGGTGGGCTACATTCGCACAAATTTGGAATTTCACCGCACATTATATTTGCGCGCGCAGGCGCCTGCGATGCTCGCGATGGCCGAACAAGTCTGGCTACAACTTGGCCCCACAATGCGCGCGCTCTACGGGCGTTTACGTCGCAAAGAACTACCGCATTTCCACCGTTTGATTGTTGCGTCTTTAAAGGCGGGCGATGAGCCAGGTTTGCGACTTGCTGTACGCTCTGACGTGACGCAAGGTCTGAAAATGCTGGCGCGCTAAGACACCACTAAAAATTAAACTAAATACGTTGCTTAGTTTTAAAAGACTTTTGGTAGCGCCTGTGACATCCCGCCGTTTCTAACGAGGTGCCACATATGCCCGCTCTACCCATTGATACGACTGCAACCGCCAATGAAATAGCTCTCTCCATGTTTGGCAATGGCATTACAATCATCTCCGCAACTTAAACGGGTGTCGCGGCTACCTCTGGAACCTATACCGGAGGTGATGCAAACGCGCTCGATATCACACCCACTGACACGGGTATTATTCTGTCCACGGGAAATGCGACCGCCGTCACGAACAGCAGTGGCGACGTAAGCGCGACTGAAGGAACAGGCACAAATCATGGAACCAGCGGTGATAGTGGCCTATACACGATATCGGGTGCAACAACTTACGACGCAGCTGTGTTCGAAGTAGACTTTGTACCCGAAGGCAGCACATAGACCATGCAGATCGCATTCTCTTCTGATGAATATCTCGAATACGTCGACGGCGGCTTCCACGATGCTGTTGGCGTTTGGGTGAATGACGTTCAAGACCAGATCAGCGTCGGCAGTGGCGATATCTCGATTGATAACATCAACGACGAAGACAACGAGAAACTCTATGTAGACAACCCCGCAACCGTCGACACATATAACACTGAAATGGACAGGTTTACTGTTACGTTGACCTTGAAAGCGCCTGTCACGCCTGCCACGCCTGGCGCGACAAATACGATAAAGCTGGCGATTGCCGATTGCGGAGACGGTGATTTGGACAGCAACCTGCTCATTGCTGGTGGATCATTTCAAACAGTGTTAATCGCAGGCAATGACACCGCATCTTTGAAGCTCGGACAAAGTGGTGACTTTAATCTTTTGTCAAACGATTAAAGCACAACCAGCATGGATCTGATGATCATCCAGATCAATGGTCAACCCGTGTCGGTCGGAGATGTGGTCACACTCACCTCGGGTGAACCGATTGAGTTGACGCCTTCGAGTTTCGTCACCCTAACAGTTGGCACTGCGGTGGACGAAAGTGTTTTTTCCTGCACAGTGGAAGACGCTGACGGAAACACCGACGTAGGTTTTGTGACCCTATCGGCAGTTGCTTGCTTTACTTCTGGCACGTTGATCAACACCGAACACAGGGCAAGGAGTGTCGACAGCCTTGTACCGGGTGATCTGATCAGAACACTGGACCACCATCTGCGACCGCTCCTTTAGGTTGGACGATCTCACCAGCAGGTTCAAGGCAAAGACGCCCCAATCGATTTTGATGAAAGTGCTCTGGGGGCGCACAGCGCCACCTCTGTTTCGCCGTTGCATCGGGTGTTGATCACCAACCCTAACGCTGCGCTATTTTTCGGGTCTGACGAGGTCTTAGTGTAAGCACGTGACCTGATCAACGAACGCACAATTCGCCAGCGCACAGGCCCGCACACCGTCACATATTTTCATCTATTGTTTGATCGTCATGAAATCGTCACAGGTGATGGCCTGCTTAGCGAAAGCTCTCAGCCTGGCCATCAAACCACCGCAAGCTTTGAGGCACCGCTGCGCTCAAGTCTCAAGCGCATTGTCGCAGCTCGCAATCTCAGCGAGATGAAAACGGCACGTCCCGGTTTGCGCAAATTCGAAGCCAAAGTTCTTATCACCCATGCAGAGGTGTTGGCTGCATAAAAAAACGCCAATACCCCGACCAAAGCTGCGCTTCAGGTGGGCGATCGACCTACACTTAGGTGTATCAAAATATCGGTGTGGCAGGCCTGCCATTGAAGGCATCTCAAATGATCACACATCGCCTAAAGGAAATCCTGTTGCAGTCTTGCAAGTGCACCTTGAACCAGATTGGTTACTGTTTTATCAAACAAGGCGGGACCATAGAAAAGTACCGGTCACAAGCTCGGGTTAGAATTCAGGAATTCACCGTTAAGCAAAGTCTGACAGCCCGCACGATTAAACGCTGACCCCGAACAGCCAGCCAATGCCTGCGGTCACAACCATCGCGAAGACACCCCAGCCAACAACCCTGAGTGTCGGACGCAACAATGGCGCGGCGCCTGCTTTGGCCCCCAATGCACCAAGCGCGGCAAGGGCAAGCACGGTCACAAACAGCACAACAGGAATGATCGACGTCGCGGGAGCCAACCATGCAGCCACAAGCGGGATCGCGGCCGCGATGCTGAACGTGACGCCAGATGTGAAGGCCGCTTGCATAGGGTTTGCGGATTGATCTTCCGTGATGCCCAACTCATCGCGCACATGCGCGCCTAAGGCATCATGCTCGGTGAGCTCCTTGGCAACGATCTGCGCAGTCTCTAAGTTCAGGCCACGCTCCACATAGATCTCTGCGAGTTCTGCGAGCTCGTCTTTGGGGAAATCCTTCAAACCACGGGCTTCGCGTTCGATATCTGCTTGCTCAATGTCGGATTGCGAGGAAACGGAGACAAATTCCCCCGCCGCCATCGACATCGCCCCCGCGGAAAGGCCTGCCACACCCGCGATGATCACCGCGCTCTGGCTGGCATCTGCTGCTGCAACGCCGACAATTAGGGAGGACACCGACACGATGCCATCGTTCGCCCCAAGCACCGCCGCACGCAACCAATTGCTGCGGGTGACGTAATGCGGTTCGCCAGGGTGTGCAGAAGGATCAGGCATATTCAATTCGCTTTCGTTGTTCTTACGTCACTGGCTCGAAATCAGCACAGCTTCGACCCGTCGATTGGCGGTGCGTCCCACTGCGCTAAGATTGCTTGCGACAGGCGACAGGAATCCAACCCCCTCGGCAGAGAGCTGATCTGCAGGTACGCCATACGCCTCGATCAATCGCGTCCGCACGGACGAAGCGCGGCGTTTGGAGAGCGCGATATTGCCCTCAAGGCTGCCTTCTGCATCTGTATGCCCAACCAAAGCGACTTTGCGCGTGCTGTTCGATCTGAGAAAATCCGCAAGGTTTCGGAGTGATTTGAAAGACCCTTCCCCTAAGTTGGAGGAGCCTGTTTGAAACGTGAGATCGCTCAGGATCACATGCCCTGACACGTCCAATGTCGCTGCGGCACCCTTCGTCGTGACGGCTTGTCCGCTGCCTGTGGTGCTTGCGATGATCTCGCTTCCTTTGGACACGCTGATATCGGCGGCATCGTCCACGGAGATTTGGATAATCTGGATATAAGCAGAGGCCGCGCTACGAGAAATAAGCAAGGATAACGCCGCCTTAGGCGCATTCGCCGCGCCCTTGATTGCGGACACGAAACGGTAGTCATCAAGCGCCACATACATGTCCGGCGCGTCGATCACATCAGTGCCAAAGCGGAAATCAAAACCACCACACGCGCGGGCTGCGCATTCAAAGATCAACGTGTAGCCGTTCTCTTTCAACTCGTCCCTGAGCGGCAGTAAAAGCTGCAACGGCGTCACCCCACCCCCTTCAATGCGCCATGCTTGACGCGTCACGAAACCCTCGAAAATACGCGACGGGATGTCTGTGCCATCGAACTTTGCAATCGGCAGAGCATAGCTATCGACGCCCAAATTCTGCCCCGCCGTTTGACGCGCGGAACCGGGCAGGGTCAATTCAACAGCGCTTGCCAAGCTGGGTAATAAGCCCAAGATCACGAAAAGGAAGGGGCGGAACATGCTCATCTATGCTGCGCGTGGTATTCATCGTTGGGGCGCATATCCGTCGCAGAGGCTACGCGATTGGACATATTATAGAACGCGCACACATTGGCGATGTCCCAGATATCGCGGTCCGTGAAGCCCACATTGCGCAACGCTTGGCGATCGGATTCTTCGATCGAGTGGCTTTCTTTAGTCACATGTTCCGCGAACAAAAGCATCGCACGTTGGCGGTCATCCAGATCCGCAACACGCCAGTTCATTACCAGCATCTCACCCAGTTTCGGATCACCCGAAAGCTGACGCACAGCCGCGCCATGCGCCGTCAAGCAATAGAAACATTTGTTGATGGAGGAGGTCACGACAGCGATCATTTCACGCTCGAGCTTACTGAGATTGCTGTCCGCGAGCATCAGATCATTGTAAAGTCCCGTGAAGGCGTTGAGCTTGTCGATATCAAACGCATGGGCTTGCAAAACGTTGGGGATCATCCCAAGTTTTTCTTGGCAAATGTCGAAATACTTCTGCGTCTGTGTGGGTAGTGGGTCGACCATCGGTAGATCGAGGGCAGTGGATTTGCTCATGTCATCATCCTTTGATGCGGTAGTGATATGTACCAACCAGCGTCATTCCGAGCGAGGTGTAAAGCCCGTTCGCGGCTTCATTTTCTTGTGTGCAGATCACCGACATATCGGTCGCGTCCTGCTCGTGCGCCCAAGTCGCGGCGCGGCGCATCATCCATTTGCCAACACCTTGCCCGCGCTGATGCGGCAGGATTTCAAGCGCGTGAACCATGGCGATGTTGTCATGGATACCGACGTAGCCAGTGCCTGCGGGTTGGTCATTCCAACGCCCAAGGAGCGCGGTTTTGGGACATGTGGCACGTTGCATGACGGCGTAGCGTTGGGCATCAATGCCGCCCTGAGCCCAAATGTCATGCATGATCTGCAAGGGCTCCCAAATGGTAAACGCAGTAACGCGCGGAATGGCGACATCTGTCAGGTCAGTGATCGGACAGGTGTAGATATTGACGGGGTCTTTGATGGTGTAGCCATTGGTGTCGAGCAGTCTGTCGAGGTCTTCTTCACCATCTCGCACCATAAACAAGCTTGCTTGGTCAAGCGCATGCATTGCACTCTCTGCGGCGCTCAAATCCAAAGGACCATCGCCATCTTGGGTTGCCGCAGACACACGTTGCCCACCCCCTTGTCCATCGCGAATGGTCCACGGGCCAAGGCGCGTTTCGCTGGCGGCTGGCCAAGTCTGCGCGCAAACTTCATAGAGCGCTGGGACCGCTAGCATCATATGTCCATCTCTATCGCAAGGCGTGCGATGGCTTGGCTAATCTGAGCCTTATCTTGCCCACGAATCACAATGTTAGAGCCGTATTTGCCATCCTTTTGAAATGGATAAGACCCGATAGAAAGATCAGGGAAATCCTGCGCAAGCTGCCCCAAAGGCCCAGCAATATCGCCCTCGCCACGATCCACGCGAAGGGTCTCACTAAGCAACGGCGCGCCACCTGTA
The DNA here is from genome assembly GCF_018607995.1 of Planktotalea sp. Classification (GTDB taxonomy): domain Bacteria; phylum Pseudomonadota; class Alphaproteobacteria; order Rhodobacterales; family Rhodobacteraceae; genus Planktotalea. The sequence goes on along the minus strand of NZ_JABBAL010000015.1, from coordinate 155,559 downwards.
AGCGTTGGCATCACAGTCGCAACCATTGCTTTAAACACGGACGGAACCCCTGCCATCACATGCACATTACCAAGGATGAAACCGGGTGCAACGGACACGGGATTGTCGATTAGCGTTGCCCCTTCAGGAATGCGCGCCATACGCAGGCGCGCCTCGTTCAGCTCCGAACCCTGACGCTCGTAATGCGCCGCCAGAAGCGCGCGCGCATCGTCGCGTATATCGATGGGCTGACCGAAAGCTTCGGCAATGCAATCGGCAGTGATATCATCATGGGTCGGGCCAATGCCACCGCTGGTGAACACATGCTCGAAGCGATCAGACAAAGCACGCACTGCGGCCACTATCGCGCGAGCATCATCGCTGACCACGCGCACCTCGCACAGATCAATGCCATGTGCTGTGAGTTCTTTGGCGAGATGATTGGTATTGGAATCCAAAGTGCGACCCGAGAGGATTTCATCACCGATCACCAACATGGCGGCTGTAGGGTTGGGCATTTGCGGCTCTCCTTGATGGGCGTTTAGCAACGGTATAGGCAATGCGTCATGCGCTTTCAAACCGATCTCATCCCCGCCCGCCTTATTCGTCGCTACAAACGCTTTTTGGCGGATGCGCAACTGGAAGATGGACGCGAAATTACTACCCATTGCGCCAACCCTGGTTCGATGATGGGGCTGGCTGAGGAAGGTGTGAAAATTTGGCTAGAGCTCAATGATGATCCGAAGAAAAAGCTCAAATATGGCTGGCGCTTGGTGGATCATGAGAATGGGCACTTTACGGGGGTTGATACCTCTGTACCTAACCGCACTTTGAGAGCCGCGTTAGAGGCGCGTGAGATTGCTGGGCTAGGTGATTACGATGTGGTGCGACCAGAGGTGAAATACGGCAAAAACAGCCGCATCGATTTCCTGCTGAAGGGCGGTGGGCCAGATACCTATGTTGAGGTGAAGAGCGTGACGCTCTGCCGTGAGCCAGGGCTGGCGGAGTTCCCCGACAGCGTCACCAAACGCGGCTTAAAGCATTTGGCAGAGCTGTCCACGATGGTGGCGGAGGGTCACCGCGCGGTGATGCTGTATCTGGTACAGCGGACGGATTGTAGCGAGATGACTTTGGCCGGCGATATTGATCCGGCTTACACGCAGGCCTTCGCGGATGCGCGGGACGTCGGGGTTGAAGTGATGTGTTTGGGAACGAAGATCACGCCGATGGGTGTTTGGGTTGGAGAGCCGTTGGGGTTTCGCAATACGGCTGGCTCGCTTTCGCAATGAAAGCTCTTTCTATAATACTTCTTCTATTTTTATCGGCAGCCATATCGATGCTCAGTTTCACCGCTTGCTATGAATTCTATTTCAAATGGCGCGGGTGTTTTAACGAACTCGGCAAATGCTTTGATGATGTCTCCAGTGTAGTTTACATAGAGCAATCTGGCGTCACTTGGTAATAGCTCGGCCTTTTGTCCTTTGCCGTCGCCTTGTATCAAATCTGGCGATTGACGCGTCACACTTAAGTACTTTCACCTCGAACGTGATCTACCCCTAGAAGCCAGCGGCTTTCCAACTTACATACGCGCTAAGTTGCAACACAAAGGAGCGTTCTCAATGTTCTCAAAGGCCAAAGGTCGCATGACCAAAGACGGTATTCGCATCTATGAAGACTCGGATTTCGCGGGTATGGCGGCGGCTGGTAAGTTGGCCGCAGAGATTTTGGACGACGTGGCCGAATTGGTGGCGGTTGGGCAAACGACGGGTGTGCTTGATAAATTCATTGAGGATCGGGTGAATGCGGCCGGTGCGACCTCTGCCACGATTGGCTACAAGGGTTACAAACACGCGAGCTGCATTTCGATTAACCACGTCGTGTGTCACGGCATTCCTGGTGAGAAGAAATTGAAAGACGGTGATATCGTCAACATCGACGTCACGGTGATTGTCGATGGTTGGTTTGGCGACACATCCCGCATGTATGTCGCGGGCAAGCTGTCGCGCAAAACTGAGCGTTTGATCCAAGTCACGCATGACGCATTGTTCAAAGGGATTGAAGCGGTGAAGCCGGGTAATACATTTGGCGACATCGGCCACGCGATCCAGACGTTTGTGGAAGGCCACCGCATGTCCGTTGTGCGCGATTTCTGCGGCCATGGATTAGGCCGCGTATTCCACGCGCCGCCTAATGTTGTGCACTATGGTCGTCCGGGAACGGGTGCTGTGTTAGAGCCGGGAATGTTCTTCACGATTGAGCCGATGGTGAACTTGGGTCGTCCTGAGACGAAGGTTTTGGCCGATGATTGGACCGCTGTGACGCGCGACAAATCACTGTCCGCACAGTTTGAGCATTCGATTGGCGTGACCGAGACTGGCTGCGCAATTTTTACGCTCTCGCCTGCGGGAAAGTATCATCCAACCTATGAAGTTTAAGGGTTGAAATTAATATGCTTGGGCGTTTAGGGCTGATAGCTGCGACGTCGCTTTGCTTTACATCGCTTTCTTTCGCTCAGCGCATTGCTGAAACAAGTCTTTTGATGCAAGTTTAAATTCCGTTAGTTGGCCAAATCGGCACCCCCAAATTCCTTGAGGTGGTTCAAAACTTAAGGACCGAGATATTCTCACAGGACCTTCCCATTGTTTATGGTCGTAAATTCGCCAAAGCAATTTCCGTGTTTGTCGGACCTGACACCGTTTCCGACGGATGATTCATGACACCGGATGAATTCTACATGAATCCGACGGTACCTGAGATCATGAACAACAAGGTTTTCCAGAAACTGGTTGTCGCGTCGAACGGCTATGGTTCGAAAACAGTGCCGAATATGTCGTCCTGCTTATCGAGTCATCCAAACAAACTGAAACCGAATATTTGGAACAGTGTTTGTTTACCGAAGCAATGACAGCCCTTGGCGAAAAATTAGATGGAAAGCCAATTCAAACAAGTAGAGAAATGCAAACACAATTGGACGCTTTAATCAAAACTTTAAAATAGCGCCCTAAGCGGCCAGCCCTTTGGAACCCATCCCAAGGAACTTGACCCTGCGGGCTTGGATCAGCTCGGCTGAGCTCATACCGTTCATCTCGCCCAGCATCTTTTCAATTGCGTTGCTCACAGCATCCATCGTTGCATCGCGATCGCGGTGGGCGCCACCCAAAGGCTCGTCCACTATGCGATCTACCACGCCCAATTTCTGCAAATCTTGTGCGGTCAAACGCAGGGCTTCTGCGGCTTCGCGCATTTTTTCGCTGTCTTTCCACAGGATCGACGCGCAACCTTCGGGAGAGATCACGGAGTAGACTGAATGCTCCAGCATCGCCAATTTATTAGCCGTCGCAAAGGCCACCGCGCCGCCGGAACCACCCTCGCCAATAATCACGCTCACCAAAGGTACGCCGATCTGCAAGCACATCTCGGTGGAGCGCGCGATAGCCTCTGACTGGCCGCGCTGTTCTGCGCCTTTGCCCGGGTATGCGCCGGGGGTGTCGACCAATGTCACAACGGGTAAGTTAAACTTGCTCGCCATTTCCATTAAGCGGATCGCTTTGCGGTAGCCTTCGGGACGGGCCATGCCAAAGTTACGCTCGATCCGCGTGGCTGTATCGTTTCCTTTATCTTGGCCGATCACCACGACGGGGCGGTCTTTGAAGCGCGCGAGGCCACCCATAACAGCGTGATCATCCGCAAAGCCACGATCGCCTGCGAGGGGCGTGTAGTCGGTGAAAACTTCGGACAGATAATCAGCGCAATGGGGGCGCTGGGGGTGACGCGCGACTTGGCATTTGCGCCAAGGGGTCAGGCTTGCGTAAAGCTCCACCAGCATATCCGCGCCTTTTTGATCAAGCGCAGCTGCCTCGTCTTCTACATCGGTTTCCTCATTGGCGCGTGCCATGGCGCGTAGCTCTTCTGCTTTGCCTTCAATTTCTGCCAATGGTTTTTCGAAATCGAGATAGTTCATGGGGTACGCTCACTTGCTGAATACTTCCAGCTTATATGGCGCGCCTGTGGGCCAGATGCAATAAAGCAAGATCAGTCCATCCGCTTTGAGTATTGCTAGGGCAGCACTCACGAGGACGTCAGACATGAACCAGAACAGTTACGACACGCGCATCTCTCGGGTAATAGATTACATCTATGCCAACCCGAGTGCTGATCTGTCGCTGGATTGCCTCGCAGATGTCGCTACGATGTCGCGGTTTCATTGGCGCAGGGTTTTCTCTGCTTTGACGGTCGAGAGTAGCGCGCAGATTGTACTTCGTTTGCGTATGCACCGCGCTGCGTTCTGGTTGGTGCATACGGAGTAGCCCTAGGCAAAAATTGCGCGCGAGGTCGGGTATAATTACACACAAAGTTTCACCCGCGCCTTTCGCGAAGTGTTTGATGCCAAGCCTTTGGAGATCCATGCCGCCCAAGCGCAGCATGTCTTAACGCTAAACCGCAAAGAAGGAGATGAGGATATGTATGGAGTAAAGGTAGAGGACGCGCAAAAGCGGCGCTTGGCAGCGATGGCTCATGTGGGTGCCTATAAGCAAAAGCTATGAGAAGGTTGCAGTTGTGTTCACGACCCGCGATCTATGGAACAATGCGCGCGGGATGGTGGGGATTTATTATGATGATCCATCGACCGTGCCTGAGGCCGAATTGCGCAGTCATGATGCCGTTGGATTGGCCGATGACGTGGCGATACCTGGCCCTCTGGAAGAGGTGTTGATCGGGGGCAGTGAAAGTGCAGTTCTGATAATGAAGGGTGCCTATACAGGGCTGCAACAGGCCTATGAATGGCTTTACGTGCAATGGTTGCCGCAATCAGGCCGGATGCTTGCGGACCAACCGAGTTATGAGGTCTATCTGAACTCGCCCATAGACACGGCCCCTGCGGATTTATTGATGCAGATTTATGTGCCGCTTCAGCCCAAGACAACTGGATAAAGCGACAGAATCAACAGGCCCGCCATCGCCCAATTGAACGCTCGTAGGCGGGCCGCGCTGGTGAGGAAGCGCGCCATTTGTTCGCCCAAAACGGTCCAAACCGAGACGCTGGGCAAGTTCACGATGCCAAAGACAAGCGCAACGAGACTCACATAGTAAAGCGTTTGATCCGGTGTGTAGGCAGAGATCGCAGTGAGCGCCATGGTCCAAGCTTTGGGGTTCACCCATTGGAACAGGGCCGCTTGGATAAACGTGATGGGCTTGCCTTCACTTTGCACATCGCCCTCTAGCGGAGCGGCGTTCGCGATTTTCCAAGCGAGCCACAAAAGATAGATCACGCTCACCACTTTGAGGATTTGATGCGAGATCGGGTAAATATCAAAGACCTGCACCAAGCCAACGCCGACCAAAACGATCATCAGCGTAAAGCCGATGACGACACCGAGCATATGCGGCAATGTCCGGCGAAACCCAAAGTTCGCACCCGACGCCATCAGCATCAGATTGTTCGGTCCCGGCGTGATCGAGGACACGAAGGCGAACAACGTTAGTGCGAGGAGTAGGTCATAGCTCATGCTCTGTCGCTACTGGAGATTTGGCTGCGCGGGAATAATTTTATTGTACCAAACCCGCCGCTTTGACGCTTAGCGGGCCGCGAAAGGCCCAACCACGATAGGCAACTGGCTCCGTCATTGTTGGGTTTGGAAAACGCGAGAAGAACATCGGCAGAGCGACGTCAGCAATTATGCAGTGCGACGCCCGTACGCCTGCGCAAAAATGCGGACCCGCGCCGAAGGAGATGGCCTTGGTATTATCACGGGTGACGTCGAAAGTATCAGGGTTTGTAAAGATCGCTTCGTCTCGATTGCCGGACGCAAACATCAAGAATGCGCGATCCTCGGGCTCAAACGTAATATCATTCAGCTTGTATCGCTTAGCGATGCGGCGCGGCGACATGCCGATGGGAGACATCCAACGCGCGTATTCCTCGAAGACTTGGAGCCAAGTAACCTCTCCCTTGAGCGCTTTGTTGAGCTGATCGCGATGTTCGATCAACGTCGCGATTGTTCCTGCAATCGCATCGCGGAGTTCATTTTGACCGCCTGATATGGCGAGTTTGATATTAGCGCGGATTTGCTGTTCGGGCATGCCCACGTTCATCGAAACGGACAGCAGAGACATGTCGGGGTTGGCTTTGAGTACAGGGATTTGCGCGTCGATATGCGCATCAATGGAGGCTGTACAATCGTGGCAATTGGCCTCAACTTGCCGATCACCCGCATAGTTGCCGACACCATCAATCATCCCTTGGCTGACCCGGTCCATTTCCACGAAATGCATATTGGTGAGGCCAGTTATGGCTTTAAGCGCTTCTGCTGAGACGGGCATCGCGAAATCGCTTACGAGATCGGCGGTCTGTATGGAGGCGAGTTGTTCGAGGATCTTTGACGTTGCGCTTTCAAACTGCATTTTCCACACATCACGCACCGTGCGCGGCGAGACGGTGGGAAAGATCATCTTACGCTCTGCCAGATGGGCCGCGCCGTCCTTGCGCATCATGTTTTCGCCCATAAGCGTGGTCATCAATCCGCCCGGCTGTTCGGAGCTGAAAACCTCAATGCGCTTTTCCTCACGAAAGATATCGTCACGGCGGGTGAGCAGGGTCGCATCAAGCTCTGGCACATAGGCGATTGGCGCGTCGCGACGCATTTTGGCGAGTGTTGGATAGGGGTCGATCCAAAAGGCTTGTGGGTCGACATGATAGCTGGGTGCATTGGACATGGGGCATGCTGCGACGGGTTTGAAGCGTGGTCAAGCCATAAGCTTGGGCAGTTCCACGGCCAATAGATCGAACACCAGCCTGATGCGGCGTGAGGTATGGAGCTCGCGGTGGGTCACGAGCCACGTGGGGAACATCACAGGATCACTATCGGGCAAAAGCACCTCCAGATCGGGCGAGGCGCGCACGACATCAACAGACATGGACGCGATGCCAAAACCCTGCTTGACCATTTCCCATGCAACGAGACTGTTAGAGGAACCAACCTTGAATTGAGCCGCAGTAAGCTCTAATCCAAGCACAGCGAGATACTCGAGCATCTGATCAGTGTTGCTGAAACTCAAGAAATTATGTGTCTTGCAGTCTTGATAATTGCGCGGACGCCTACGTTTCTGGATGTAACCTTTCGACGCATAAAACCGCCCGCCGGAATCATGAATGAGACACGTAATCAGGCCTGGCTGTTCGGGGCGCACACTGCGATATCGCCTTCGCGTTGCAGCAGATCGCTGACGGTTTTGGCCGTGACGATATCCACCTCGATCTTAGGAGCAATGCTGCGCAGTTTGGCAACGATGGGAGGCAATAAATGCGCGGCGAACAATTCGGACGCGGCGATGCGCACCATGCCCTCAATCGCTTGGGATTGGCCGGAGGCCATCAAGGTCATGCACCCCGCTGCATCGGCCATGGCGCGCACATGATCGGCAAGGTCCGCCCCAGTCTGGGTGATTTTCAAAGAGCGGCCAACGCGTTCAAAAAGGGTGAACGCCCAGCTCTTCCTCAAACGCAGTGATTTAACGTCCCAAGGTTGGCTGCGTTTGATTAAGCACACGCGCTGCCGCAGAGAACGAACCTGTTTCCGCGACCGCCAAAAACGCGCGTGCGTGGTTCCAATCGAATGAGATCGCCTGCCAATTCATGCATTAATTCATAATACAAACACGGATTTCGGCAATTCCGCATTTATGCATGCATGAATTAGAGTAGTCGCAAAGGAGATCACAATGATTGAGCAAGCAAAATTCTGTGATAAAGCCGCCGCGAAATATGCCACCAATCCGATCAAGGATATGGCGGCATATACCTATACGCTAGAGCGCACACGTAGCTATTTGCGCGATAGCGACAAAGTGTTGGAGATTAGCTATGGCACAGGTTCAACCGCGCTGCTTCTTGCAGCGAGTGTGGGTACCTATCATTGCACGGATATTTTCGAAGCGATGATCAAGATCGCGCGTGGTAAGGTGGCAGAGACAAGCTTGGCCAACTTCAGTTTCGAGGCGCATCCTGTCTTGGAGGGGATTTACTCGCATGACGGGCTTGATGCGGTGATGGCGTTTAACCTATTGCATTTGCTGCGCGATATTCCTGCGACGTTGGACACTGCGCGCGCGGCCTTGCGTCGCAAATTGGCGACCCAAGGGTTTGTAACGCGTAATACGGATGGGTCAGATTATCGCCGTATAGAACAACAACCACCTCCCGAGACGCTCGCCTTGCTTGCGGCGCTTAAGTAGCCCCGTTTGCTGAGCACACAGGGCCACCGATTTTGTTAGCCAAAGACACGACCAAGCGCTTGATCAACCGCATCTGTGATGTGATCGATATCATCCGCCGTCGCGATCAATGCAGGCGAGAAGCAAAGTGTGTTGTTGCGGCCTGGAATAGAGCGGTTTGTGGCGCCGATGATAACGCCTTGCGCCATACAATCCGCAACAACTGCGCCAACTATCTTCTCGTCCATTGCTTCTTTGGAGGCACGTTCTGATACTAGCTCTGCGCCAATGAAGAGACCCTTGCCGCGAACATCACCGATGACCGAGTGCTTTTCCGCCAAAGCGTGAAGGTTGTTCATCATACGCTCACCCATTGTGAGAGTGTTGCTCATGAGGTCTTCGTCCTCGATGATGCGCATGTTCTCAAGAGCAGCCGCTGGGCCCGCTGTGCATCCACCGAACGTGGAGATATCGCGGAAGTAGTTCATCGGGTCAGAGCTGTCGTCTTTGAACAGATCGAACACCTCTTCCGTCGTCACGCAGCAAGAGATTGCCGCATAGCCAGACGCTACACCTTTCGCCATTGTGACGATGTCAGGCTTGATGCCGTAGTTCTGGTAACCAAACCACACGCCTGTACGACCAACGCCGCAAACGACTTCGTCGATGTGCAAAAGGATATCGTATTTTTTGCAGATCTCTTGAACACGTTCCCAATAGCCTTCTGGGGGGGTGATTACACCACCGCCTGCAGTCACAGGCTCAAGACAGAGCGCGCCGACAGTGTCGGCACCTTCACGAAGGATGATCTCCTCAATCTGATCTGCGGCCCAAACGCCATAATTCTCTTCAGGTGCGCCGTCCTGCTCATGCTTGCGGTATTCCATGCAATGCGGCACGCGAATAAAACCGGGGGCGAACGGACCATATTGCGCGTTGCGCTCGTCCTGACCACCTGCGGACATAGAGGCGATGGTAGAACCATGATAATCGCGATCACGATAAAGAATCTTGTGCTTCTTGCCGCCATAGCGCTTGTGCGCGATCTGACGGACGATCTTGAAGCCCTTCTCGTTCGCCTCTGAACCGGAGTTCGCATAATACACACGGGACATGCCGGGCATTTTGGAAATTAGCTTTTCCGCAAACAAAGCGCCAGGGATAGAACCAGTCGTGCCACCAAAGAAGTTCATCTTAACAAGCTGGTCTCGCACAGCGTTGGCAATGCTTTCACGGCCATAGCCAACGTTGACTGTCCAAACACCACCCGAAACTGCATCGATGTGCTCTTTGCCATGCTGATCCCAGACTTTGATGCCTTTGCCTTCGATGATCATCTTAGGCTCGCCAGTCTCGAAGCCTTTGTGCTGGATCAGATGGTGCCAAACGTGCGCACGATCTGCGTCGACGACTTTAGAATAGTCGTTGTCTTTGAATGTCCCGTCCATTTGCAATCACCCTCTGTGTTGGCGTGCGCTTGTTGTTTGGCGCGCAGGAAAACCCCCCGGTTGCAACGAGGGATTCGATGCATCCAAATCATATAGATTGAGGCGAGTCTGATAGGGCCAGTTTGCTTTTGCGTTTAGGTCCAATTTTTAATTAGTGCTCGCAGTACATAGGCAATCTGAGAGGTATCTTTCTGGAAATCCTAGAGATTCCTGAATTACTAAGCTTGCTTCTGTGCAAAAATTTACCTTGGAGTTAGAGTTCTGCGCCAGTTTTTTTCACCCCAAAGAAGGCGTGCGCAGGCACCATGGTTGCGATGGGTCGAGGGGGCAGTTTGTTTGGAGCGTTCAACTGCAGAAATTCTCGAAGGAGGCGGGATTGATGGCCCGTCGCCAAATCGGCAGCAATGATGCCGCCGAGCGTGCCTTGCACAGTTTCCAAACCATTCTGGCAACAGGCGCTGAACAACCCTCCATCGACCTCACCAAAGGCGTGAACATTGTTCAAAGACAGACACAGATGGCCGCACCAGCGCGTCTTTGTTGGGGGTGAAATCCTAGTTAAACGGCTTCACCAAAGGCGTGTATATGCCTTCAAAGTTCATCTTAAGTCTCCTGTCATGCCGTGTCGTCGGGCAAAGGATCAGGCCAAACGTAACGTTTAATTTCTTCGCGGCTGAGCGCCCAATGATCGAGGGTGATTTCAACGGCTTCCTAAGCGCTGCGGCGCGAGATGGCGTCGATCAGCAAGTCATGATGATGCGCGGATTGGTCAATGCGCGCACTGTCTTGCGGTGCCACTCCACGATAAAAGCGTTGCGACATGCGGGTGTGATCAATCAGCAAGCGTCCCATCGCGGGGATGAGATAGGGATTGGCAGACATCATTACTGAGATCTCGTGCAAAAGGTGATTAGCGCGCGCCATAGCACCTGCATCCTGCGCACCTTTGGCTTTGGTAAAATCGAACTGCGCGGCTTTGAGCGCAATGATCTGATCCATCGTAGCGTTTTCGGCTGCAAGGCGAGAGATTGCGCAGTAAACGATAGATGCAGTTTGAAAGAACTGGCGCATTGCTAAAAAATCCATCGCAGAGACTAACGCGCCTTTGTTGGCCTCGTGGCTGATGAAACCTTCGCCTGCGAGACTCTGCGAGACTTCGCGTAATGGCGTGCGTGGCAGACCATAAGCAGCGCTCAGCGACACTTCATCCAGCATCGCCCCCGGCGCGAGCGCAAGTGTCAGCACACGGGTCTTTAGATCTGCAATACAGGCGTCTTTTTTAGACATGCCGAGGCGGCTCACTTCTACTTGTCTACTTGCATTCACTTTGTATACAAAATGAGAAGCGATTTATCCTATTTGCAACTAAGTCCAGTTGCATTGCTACTTAGGGCCAGAGTATGGTGAGCCATGGCCATTTCAATTGATACGTTTTTTCTGGATCCAGACTATCAAGGCACCTTGCAATCGCAGATCCAACAGATGATCGCACAAGGCATTTTGTCCGGGCGTTATTCCAAGGGAGAAAAGCTGCCTTCTTCGCGTAAGCTAGCCACGCATTTGGGGATTAGCCGGATCACTGTCACGCTCGCCTACACAGAGCTTTTGGCGAATGATTATCTGAACAGTCGTGGACGATCGGGGTATTTCGTATCGGACAATGCCCCCGAACCGCCACAGTTTGAACCCACCAGAAAACGCGCGGATGCTGTTGATTGGTCGCGTGCTATTGGGCAGAAATTCACAGGTGGGTCTGCACCGACCAAGCCTGTGGATTGGCAGAAATACAAATATCCGTTCATCTATGGGCAGGTCGACAAGAGCCTGTTTGATCACGCCAACTGGCGCTTGTGTGCGTTGCAGGCTCTAGGCGCGCGTGATTTTTCCGCGCTGACGGCAGATTATTATGATCAGGATGATCCACAACTGATTGAGTTCATTCTCCGTCATACGTTGCCCCGTCGCGGCATTTTTGCGCGCCCTGAGGAAGTGTTAATAACAGTGGGCGCACAAAACGCGCTTTGGCTGACTGCGCAGATCCTTTTGACGCAGCGCCGCACCGCCGCGATTGAGGATCCTTGTTATCACGCGTTGCGCGATGTGCTGACCCAATCTCGCTGCCACTTGTTGCCAGTCCCTGTGGATCGTGACGGATTGCAGCCCGACCTAATCGAAGACGGCACAGACGTTATTTTCGCAACCCCAAGCCATCAATGTCCCACCTCCGCCACGATGCCGCATACAAGGCGCAAAGCCTTGCTGGAACGCGCGCGAGAACTGGATGCGATTATCGTTGAGGATGATTATGAATTCGAGGTTTCGTTCCTTGGGGGGCCTATGCCTGCGCTTAAGTCGCTGGATGAAGACGGACGGGTGATTTACGTTGGCAGTTTTTCCAAGTCGATTTTTCCAGGTTTGCGGCTGGGGTATTTGGTCGGCTCTGAAGAATTCATCCGCGAGGCCCGTGCGCTGCGTGCGTCCGTTTTGCGGCATCCACCAGGGCACATCCAACGCACGACTGCCTATTTCCTTTCGCTTGGGCATTATGATGCTTTGGTGCGCAAAATCGGCAAAATCTATCAAAAACGCCGTGAAGTTATGGAGAATGCTATCAATGAACACGAGCTTGAGATTGCAGGGCGTGGTGTTTTTGGCGGATCGAGCTTTTGGATGCGCGCACCTGAAGATGTCTCCACAGTCGAGCTGAAACATGCTTTGATGGAGCGTGACGTCCTGATCGAAACCGGCCATCCCTATTTCGCGGCGGGCGCTGGTATCAAGAATTTCTATCGCCTCGCCTATTCCTCGATTTCGCAGGATTTGATTCCAGAAGGTGTGAGCCGCATCGCACAGGAAATATCAAAATTATCGAGACATTAATTCTCATTAATTTTTAGACTGGCTATATTTCAACATATCATCTGGCGCTAACAGGACTCACTCTGGCTCCATATGAAGAGGGCAATCTGTCAGCCTGCGTTGCGGGCTTTTATTTATTCCAAATCTCAGTCTAGGAGCGCATCCATGAAGATGACCACTGAAGAGGCCTTCGTTAAGTCCCTACAACGCCACGGTATTCAGCACGCATTCGGTATTATCGGTTCCGCCATGATGCCGATCTCGGACATTTTCCCACGCGCGGGCATCACGTTCTGGGACTGCGCCCATGAGGGCTCCGCAGGCATGATGGCTGACGGCTACACGCGCGCGACAGGCAAGATGAGCATGATGATTGCCCAGAACGGCCCGGGCATCACGAACTTCGTCACAGCTGTTAAGACAGCTTACTGGAACCACACGCCTTTGTTGCTGGTCACGCCTCAGGCTGCGAACAAGACAATCGGCCAAGGTGGCTTCCAAGAAGTTGAGCAAATGAAACTGTTCGAAGACATGGTCTGCTACCAAGAAGAAGTTCGTGACCCATCCCGCGTTGTCGAAGTTCTCACACGTGTAATTTCGCAAGCGAAGCGTTTGTCTGGTCCTGCACAATTGAACATCCCACGCGATATGTGGACACAGATTGTCGATATCGAAATCACAAATCCGATCGAGTTCGAGCCATCCTCCGGCGGCACAAACTCCGTTGCAGAAGCAGCCGCGATCTTGTCCTCCGCAAAGAACCCGGTGATCTTGAACGGCGCTGGTGTTGTTTTGTCTAAAGGCGGCATTCAAGCGTCCAAAGACTTGGCAGAGCGTTTGAGCGCACCTGTTTGTGTGGGCTACCAGCACAACGATGCGTTCCCGGGTAACCACCCATTGTTCGCAGGTCCTTTGGGCTACAACGGTTCCAAAGCTGGCATGCAGTTGATCAAAGACGCAGACGTTGTGTTGTGCCTTGGTACACGCCTCAACCCGTTCTCTACATTGCCGGGTTACGGCATGGAGTACTGGCCAACAAATGCGAAGATCATTCAGGTTGATATCAACCCTGACCGCATCGGCCTGACGAAGAAAGTTACGGTTGGTATCGTTGGTGACGCTGCGAAAGTTGCGCAGGGCATCATTTCCCAACTGGCGGACGACGCAGGTGATGCGGGCCGTAATGAACGCGAGGCACATATCGCAAAGACCAAATCTGCATGGGCGCAAGAGCTGACATCCATGACAGACGAGAACGACGATCCAGGCACCAACTGGAACGAGCGTGCGCGCGCAGCCAAGCCTGACTGGATGTCCCCGCGCATGGCATGGCGCGCAATTCAGGCGGCCTTGCCACGTGAGGCAATCATCTCGTCCGACATCGGCAACAACTGCGCGATTGGTAATGCCTACCCTGATTTCGACACTGGTCGTAAGTATCTTGCACCAGGTTTATTTGGTCCATGTGGCTACGGTCTGCCGGCGGTTGCTGGCGCGAAGATCGGTTGCCCTGATGTCCCAGTTGTTGGTTTCTCCGGCGACGGCGCATTCGGCATCGCAGTAAACGAGCTGACGGCGATTGGCCGTGGCGAATGGCCTGCAATGACACAGGTTGTCTTCCGTAACTACCAGTGGGGCGCAGAAAAGCGTAACTCCACACTTTGGTTCGACGATAACTTCGTTGGCACAGAGCTGGACGAAGGTGTTTCTTACGCAGGCATCGCGAATGCATGCGGTCTCAAAGGCGTCGTTGCACGCACGCAGGACGAGTTGACAGCAGCGCTGAACCAAGCGGTTAAGGATCAGATGGAGAACGGCATCACGACGCTGATCGAAGCAATGATCAATCAAGAGCTGGGTGACCCGTTCCGCCGTGACGCGATGAAGAAGCCTGTCGAAGTAGCTGGCATCAGCGCGGACGACATGGTCGAGCAGACGGTATAAGTCTGATGTCTAGCAAAACGAACCCATCCGCTTTGCTAGATAAAGCAAACACGCTCCCACCGCTTGCGTCTTTACTGACGCGAGCGGCGGCGACCCCTAAATCGATTGCCTTCGCTGAAGGCAGCGATCCGCGTATTGTTGAGGCAGCGGTTGCCGCCTTGAATGCTGGTGTAATTAAACAAGCACATCTTGTTGGGTCTCAAACAGATGTCGAGACCACGCTGGCTAAGTTTGAATTGCTGGATACCTCCAGAATCAAAATTCACGACCCCGAGAATTCTAGATTTTTCGACACCCTCGCCGAGAGGTTTGTTGAGTTACGCGCCCACAAAGGTCTGACGTTAGAGCTTGCACAAAAAGCCACGCTTGATCCTCTTGTATACGCGGCGTTGCTAGTTAAAACAGGACGCGCCGACGGCTCGATTGGGGGCGCAGTCGCAACAACCTCTGATACAGTTCGTGCGGCGTTGCAAGTGATTGGCAAAGCCAAGTCTGAGCCACTGGTGTCGTCCTTCTTCTTGATGATTTTACCAGAATATCACCCTCTTGAGCACCCCGCGATGGTCTTTTCCGATTGCGGTATGGTGATTGATCCTGATGCAGCAGAGCTAGCTGGCATCGCCTCGCAAGCCGCTGATAGTTTTGCCGCGCTGGTTGGCGAAGCCCCGAAGCTTGGTATGCTATCGTTCTCTACACATGGCTCTGCAAAGCATGAGCGCGTGACCAAGGTGCAAGAGGCGACCAAGGCTTTGAAAGCCGGCCGGCCTGACTTGGTCGTTGATGGTGAACTGCAACTTGATGCAGCACTTGTGCCTGCGGTTGCCGCCTCCAAAGCGCCAACAGGTACGTTGCAAGGCGCAGCGAACGTGTTGATCTTCCCGAACCTAGATGCAGGTAACATCGGATATAAATTAGCGCAGCGCTTTGGTGGTGCGGTGGCGATTGGTCCTGTGCTGCAAGGTCTTGCCAAGCCTGCAAATGATTTGTCTCGCGGATGTGTGGCGGGTGACGTGCTTGCGATGATCGCTGTGACAGCTTTGCAAGCGCAGACCGCATGAGCGCTTTCCTCGATCTTACGATCCCCCAAATCGTGCTGCTCGGGGGTATCTGCTTTGCCGCTGGTATGGTGCGTGGCTTTGCAGGATTTGCTTTGTCCGCACTCGTGATGGCCGCTGCCGCGACGATCATTTCGCCGATCTCACTCATTCCCGTTTTATGGTTCCTTGAAATGGCGGCGAGCCTGCAAATGGCAGGCGGCGGTTGGCGTGATGCAAATCGTACAATCGCCATTCTGCTCGTCATGGGTAACTTCATCGGCTGGCCGATTGGGCTGACGCTCACGACATCGCTACCTACAGATACTTCTACGCTGATCGCCTTGCTCATCATCCTCGCTCTTGCGGCCCTGCAACTCGCACGACTGCGCATCCTGGGCCTTGCGACCCGCCCCGGTACGCTGATTTCTGGCATAGTTGCAGGCATCGCTGCAGGCGTGGCGCATGTGGGTGGTATGGTCGTCGCGCTCTATGTGCTCTCGCAGAACCAACCCGCGAAAATGATGCGCGGCACGTTGGTTGTTTACTTGTTCCTCGCCTCTTTCGGATCGTTCCTATTCCTGATTTATTTCGACGTCATGACGCTACGAGCCGCATGGCGCGGGTTGTTTTTTGCCCCCATCGCAATGCTGGGCGTGTTCGTTGGAACGAAGTTCTTCAGTCCCAAGTGGGAACCCTATTACCGTCCATTTTGTCTCAACCTCTTGATGTTTTTGGCATCTTTGGGCCTGATCCGCCTCGCACTCTAAAGCCTACACCCTCAAGGGAGATTACGACACATGCCCAAAGACCAACCCATTCTGGACCTGTCGCCGAAAGTCTCTGACGAGGTGCGCAAAACCACCTGCTACATGTGTGCGTGCCGCTGTGGCATCAATGTGCATATGAAAGAAGGCAAAGTTGCCTATATCGAGGGCAACAAAGACCACCCCGTGAACAAAGGTGTGCTTTGTGCCAAGGGGTCTGCAGGCATCATGCAGGTCAACGCGCCCTCGCGTTTAAAGTCCCCTTTGAAGCGTGTTGGTCCACGTGGCTCAGGTGAGTTTGAAGAAATTTCATGGGAAGAAGCGCTGACAATCGCCACCGATTGGCTCGCCCCGATCCGCGCAGAGAACCCTGAGAAACTGGCGTTCTTTACGGGTCGCGATCAGTCGCAATCCTTCACGAGCTTCTGGGCGCAGCACTTTGGCACGCCTAACTATGCCGCGCACGGCGGGTTCTGTTCCGTGAACATGGCGGCCGCTGGCATCTACACGATGGGCGGTGCGTTCTGGGAATTCGGGCAACCGGATTGGGATCACACGAAGCTGTTCATGCTATTTGGTGTGGCAGAAGACCACGATTCCAACCCGATCAAGATGGGCATCGGCAAAATCAAAGAGCGCGGCGCGCGTGTGATTGGCGTGAACCCGATCCGCACAGGTTATAACGCGGTTGCCGATGATTGGGTCGGCATCACACCCGGCACCGACGGTTTGTTCATCCTCGCGCTTGTGCACGAGTTGATGAAAGCTGGTAAGATCGACCTTGAGTACCTCGCGCAATACACGAACGCGCCAGTGTTGGTCGACGCTGATACTGGTTTGTTGATGCGTGACGAGGCTGGCAAAGAGCTGGTGATTGATCGCAACACTGGCAAGCTCACTCCTTTTGATCAAAAGGGCGTGCGCCCTGATCTGTCTGCCTCGCATCGTCATGCTGGTGTGACGCACAAGCCTGTGTTTCATTTGATGGCAGAGCGGTATCTCTCCGAGGAATACGCCCCCGAAGCTGTCGCCGAGCGTTGCGGAATTCCAACCGAACGCATTCGCGGCATCGCCAATGAGATCGCACGAGTGGCGTTCGAGGAAAGTTTTGAGCTAGATCACGAGTGGACCGATTTCCGCGGTGAGACGCATTCCAAAATGACGGGCCGCCCTGTTTCGTTCCACTCCATGCGCGGTATCTCTGCACACTCTAACGGCTTCCAAACCTGCCGTTCCCTGCATGTCTTGCAAATCCTGCTTGGCACAGTCGAAGTTCCCGGTGGCTTCCGCTTCAAACCGCCTTATCCAAAGCCAGCAACGATCCACCCGAAGCCGCACTATGGCGTGACACCGGGCAAGCCGCTTGATGGTCCGCACCTTGGTTTCGTGCATGGCCCTGATGATCTTGCGCTGAAAGACGATGGCTCTGCCGCGCGTATCGACAAAGCGTTTACGTGGGACAACCCCATGTCCGCGCATGGCATGATGCATATGGTGATCTCCAACGCGTATGCGGGCGATCCCTACAAGATTGACACGCTGTTTATGTATATGGCGAACATGGCGTGGAACTCTTCGATGAACACGCGTGGCGTCATCGACATGCTGACGGATAAGAACGAGGAAACGGGCGAATATGTGATCCCACGGATCATCTACTCCGATGCCTATTCCTCTGAAATGGTCGCCTACGCCGATCTGATCCTGCCTGACACGACCTACCTTGAGCGTCACGACTGTATCTCTCTGCTCGATCGTCCGATCTGCGAAGCTGATGCTGCTGCCGACGCGATTCGCTGGCCCGTGATTGAGCCTGATCGCGATGTGCGTGGCTTCCAATCCGTGCTGTGTGAACTTGGCGCACGTCTTGATTTACCGGGCTTCATCAATGAGGACGGATCGCAAAAATACGCGGATTATGCCGACTACATCACCAACCACATTCGCAAGCCGGGCATTGGCCCGCTCGCAGGGTGGCGCATGGGAGAGAACGGCCTGCAAAACGGCCGCGGCGACGCGAATGAAGCGCAGCTGGATGCCTACATCGAGAACGGCGGTTTCTTTGTGGAGCACATCCCAGAGGGCGCGAACTACTACAAACCGTGGAACATGGCCTACCAAGAATGGGCTGTGGGCATAGGCATAATCGACAAGCCAGAGCCTTATCTGTTCCAGCTCTACGTTGAGCCAATGCGCAAGTTCCAGCGTGCCGCTGAAGGACATGGCGAACGTCAACCGCCAGAGCATCTGCGCGAGCGTATCAAAGAGACAATGGATCCGCTTCCCGTCTGGTACGAACCCTTCGAAGATGGTGCAGTTGACGTGGATGAATACCCCGTACATGCCCTCACGCAGCGCCCGATGGCGATGTATCACTCATGGGGTAGCCAGAACGCTTGGCTGCGTCAGATCCATGGGCATAACCCGCTCTATCTTCCGACGAACCTGATGCAAAAGCATGGGCTGAAGGATGAAGACTGGGCGACTGTCAGTTCCACACATGGCTCCATCACGGTGCCTGTCATGGAAATGGCCGCACTTAACGCGAACACAGTCTGGACATGGAACGCCATCGGCAAGCGTAAAGGCGCATGGGCCTTGGAAGAGGACGCGCCGGAAGTCACCAAAGGTTTCTTGCTCAACCACCTCATTCACGAGCTGATGCCGCCGAAAGGCGATGGCCTGCGTTGGGCAAACTCTGATCCGATCACAGGCCAAGCCGCATGGTTCGACCTACGCGTGAAGATCGAGAAAGCCGCGAACCCTCCAAGCGAGAGCCAGCCAGCATTGGCACCGATTAAATCACCTGTTCCGACAGGTCCTAAAGAATTGAAGTGGAAGCTTGGCCAATGACCACCCTCCCCGCCAGCACCCAGAAAAAACTCGGCCTCGTCATTGACCTTGATACATGCGTGGGCTGCCATGCTTGCGTCGTGTCTTGCAAAGGCTGGAATACCGAAAACTATGGCGCGCCTTTGAGCGATCAAAACCCTTACGGCGGCGATCCATCCGGCACGTTCCTCAACCGCGTACACTCGTTCGAAGTGCAGCCCGATGAAGGCGCAGCGCAACTTATCCACTTCCCCAAGTCCTGCCTGCACTGCGAGGACGCGCCTTGCGTCACTGTTTGCCCGACAGGTGCGAGCTACAAGCGTGTCGAGGATGGTATCGTTCTGGTGAACGAGCAAGATTGCATCGGTTGCGGTCTCTGCGCATGGGCCTGCCCATATGGCGCGCGCGAAATGGATGCTGCAGAGAAAGTCATGAAGAAATGCACGCTCTGTGTGGATCGGATTTACAACGAAAACCTACCCGAAGAAGATCGCCAGCCCGCATGTGTGCGCACATGTCCGTCAGGCGCTCGTCACTTTGGGGATCTCGCGGATGAGACATCAGACGTGAGCATCCTTGTCGCAGAACGCGGTGGTTTCGATCTGATGCCCGAGCAAGGCACGAAGCCAGTGAACAAGTACTTGCCACCACGTCCGAAGGACACCATGGAAGAGTTCGACATCCTCGCGCCTTATCTTGAGCCTGTTGCAAAAGACGCAGGTGGCTTCCTAGGTTGGCTAGACAAAGCCCTAGACGCCCTACCGGGAGGAGCGAAATAATGCATCCAGCACCGTCAATTATTCTCTTTACCACCCTTTCAGGTCTTGGCTTTGGCTTGCTGACCTTCCTCGGTCTTGGCATGCCCGGCTCCACCGGGTTTACAGCCTTCGTCTTCTTCACCATCGCTTATCTTTTGGCGGTTGGCGGTCTTTTGTTCTCGACGTTCCACCTTGGCCACCCAGAGCGCGCGCTGAAAGCCTTCAGCCAATGGCGTTCTAGCTGGCTATCGCGCGAAGGGATATGCGCTGTTGCGGCCCTCGTCATAATGGCGATTTATGGCATTGGACGCGTGTTCTTCGCGCAGCACTGGGGCCTAATCGGTGGCATCGGCGCGATCCTGTCGCTTCTGACCGTCTTCACGACGTCGATGATCTACGCGCAACTCAAGACGGTTCCGCGCTGGCATATGCCACTGACGAGCCCTTTGTTCATGGCACTATCAATCACGGGCGGCGCATTGCTCGCAGGACAAGTACAGTTTGTTATTCCGTTGCTGATCCTGTCTGCGGTCACCCAAGTAGCCTATTGGGTCGTGGGCGATAGTCGTTTGGCACAGTCGGGCAGCACTATGGAAAGCGCGACAGGTTTGGGCCATATCGGCAAAGTCAAAGCGTTTGAGCCGCCACACACAGGCACCAATTATTTAATGCGCGAATTCATCCATGTGGTCGGCCGCAAACACGCGACTAAGCTACGTGCAATCGCGCTGGTTCTTGGCTTTGCACTGCCCTTGATCTTTTTGACGCTACCCTTCGGCCACATCTTTGCGCTGCTCGCAGTGCTGTGTCATGTCGCAGGCATTCTGACGTCACGCTGGCTGTTCTTTGCGCAAGCGGAACATGTTGTGGGGCTGTATTACGGCAAACGCTGAGCTGCCCGATATTGTAGACAAAAAGCCGCCGTGCGTAATTGCGACGGGGGCTTTCTAATTCAAAGCAGATTGCTGAATGGCGATCTCTGTTCTCGCAGTACACGCATCACGCAAATCGGACAAAGCAAGTAGAGCCGGATCTGCGCGATAAGCCTCAAAGGCCGCGCTATCAGAAAACTTCAAAATATGCGTTTCATGAGGGCCATCGCTCAGAGTTTGCACATGATCCTGAGCGATACTTACGATCTCAACGCCATGGTGTGCCATGATTTTGAAAGCACGCGTTTCGAAGTCCGCAAACTCAGAAAAGCGCGCATCTTTCACCCATAGTCGCACTGTGACGACAAGACTGGGCATCTATTTCCGCCAGCTGCCGAACCATTTCTTCACACCATCGCTGGTGTTGGCAATGCTATCGCCCGCATCTTCGAGCACTGGATCAATCCGTGCTTCACGGAAGCGGCGCCAGCGCACCCAGACAGCCCAGACGAAAGCGAAGAAGAAAATCAAAATACCGATGTTAAGCCACGGGATGATGCGCACATTAGGATCATCGACCGCGCGCACGCTCACTGCATTCGGGAAGATCGACATGAATTCATTGCGCCAGCCGTAGTGTTTGATCACCACCCACTGTGGCGCATCTGCGCCGGACTTCAGATCAGAGGCCTCGGCCTGCAAATTCGAGGTGTCGAACTTGAAATACGGCGGCCAGCCCCAGCCTGTGTCTTCGTTGCGATAGACCATGACTTGGTCGTTGGTCAAACGCGTCTGGATAAAGAAAACATCGTGGTTTGCGGTCGTCGCAGCGTTGCCTACATCAGCGGCTGCCCAGAAGATCGAGTTCGCACCGAAATCAATCCGCTTTTCATAGGTGTCAGACACCCGCGCAACGTCATGTTGCGGCAAGGTGTAGTGAAAGAAGGATGCAACGAGGACCCAGAACGTGATCCAAAACACCCATTTAATATAGCCCATCTGATCAGGCTCCTCTTACATAAAATTTGTAGCGTATATGATAAACGAGATGATGCTGATCGGGATCACATAGACCCCAAGGATCAACTTGCGGCGCAGGGATCCGTCATACTCGAGCATGCCTTCTTTGACGAACGCGTCGCGATCGCCATCTTTGATCTCTTCGTCCCACTCAGCCTCTAACTTGCCGCGCCGCACGGAGCGCGAGTAGAGCGAAAGGCACACGTAAACCACAGACAATGCGAGGAAGCCAAATACCAGCAAACGGACTAGTGCGATCATTCTATTTCCTCCTCACCGCGCCATAAGGGCCAACGGCAGCTATCTTCTTTTCGCTCACGCCCCATGGGCCATCTTTCTTTGGTGCAGGCGCAGGTGGCTCCATCTCGGCATCATGCCCGAAGAGCGCAGCGCGTGCGCCAGCTTTGTCCACTTGATACTCGCGTTCCAGAAAATCCGCCACATAGGATTTTTTGCTCTCATCCCACGTCGCGTGGGGCTGGTAGAACAGCTCATTATGGCAGATGAACAATTGACGCACGTCTTGGGGCTGAGTTGGCTCAAGAGCATATTCACCGAGTCACGATCCGCATGATCCGCGCTACGCAGCGTGTAGAAGTACGCGGGATGATCGGAAGTGATGCGTGGCCATTTGCCCCCCTCTTCTGCCCAACGCAGAAGCGAGGCGAGACCGTGGAATTCTTCTGGCAAATCTTGCGCATGACGCCGCGCGAGCGCGCGAATATCACGGCGCGTGACCCCTGTTAGATCGATCCCGCTTTCCTGCGCGGTATCAATGACAATGAAGTCCATCTTCTGACGTATGATCGCAGCCGCATCGATGCCGCGTGCTTTGACGATAGGTTCAGCCAGATCGTTATACTCCAAGAACTTCGCAATCTGATTGCGGTCCTTCGTGTCGAACACATACTTGATCGGCAGCGCGCCCAACACCGCTTTGCTTCCACTGGAAATCACCGCAGGATGATCCATCCCTTGGAACACATAGAGCCCACCAAAATGCGCCGTCCAGAAATTGCATTGCTCGAATTCCATCAGATCGAGCCGCACAGGATTGCGCGTCACATCGCCCGTGCGCTTGGCCTTGCTGATCATATCCGCGATCAACACATCATCGAACCACGCATCTTCCTCGCGCATGAAACGATCCACGTCCTGCGCCAGCGCTTCCGCCTCTGCAACTGTGCCGGAAGTCGTATCCGCCTCGATCTTGACCTTGCGAATATCAAACAGACGTACGGGCCCATCGACGGCATAGACAGAGTTTACCAACTCCTCCGCTACCGCATCGCGCGCAGTGAGCGCGAAGAGCTGTGTTTCATTCTTTTGGATGAATTCCTTGAGGATCTCGCGCGAGGTCGAGAACTTCGCATTCAGCAGCGGCGCGGTCTTTTGATCCGTGGTGAGGAGGATAAACTGCCGGTTCACCCCCGCATGGTTAAGGTAGAGATGATCGTCGAGCTCATCGCCAATCTCGGGCGAGTAGCCAGAAACGTCGATATGAAATTCGCTGAGCTTAGTTTGGTGGTTGGTGAGGCAATGTGAATGCACTTTACATCATGACCGCCGCAAGAATTCCCTTAACTGTCGCAAAAGTCGTAGCGGATGGGAAGGCAGATGGATAAGGATGCGCCGAATTAAGTCATTAAGCAAGAACAGGAGCGCGCCATGAGCTGGTCACCCGAGAAGACCGAAGTCAAAAGTTGGAACGAGTGGGACACGCTGCGTCATGTCATCGTGGGTCGCGCCGATGATTGCCATATTCCGCCAGAGGAACCCGCGCTGGACGCGAAAGTGCCTGAGGACAGCGATATGCGCGGTCAATGGGGGCGTCGTCCGCAGGAAACGATTGATCGCGCAAACGAGTTGCTGAACAATTTCGCAGGCATGTTGGAAAAGCGCGGGCTGCGTGTGGATCGCCCCACCTCAATTGATCATTCCGTGCCTGCAACGACGCCTGATTTTCATACGGAAAGCCAGTTCGGCTGTATGCCCCCACGTGATGTTCTTTTGACCGTTGGACACGAGATGTTGGAAGCGACGATGTCCTATCGCTGCCGTTGGTTTGAATATCTGAACTACCGTCCGTTGATGCAGCAGTATTTCAAAGAGGACCCGAAGTTCCGGCACGAAAGCGCGCCAAAACCCCGCTTGACGGATGCGGATTATCACCCCGATTACCTGTCCGAGAAGATCGGTGATGCGAAGCGCTTGGAATGGGCCGCAGAAAAGTTCTTTGTAACCACAGAAGAAGAGCCGCTGTTTGATGCGGCAGATGTGCTGCGTTTTGGCAAAGATCTTGTGGTGCAACACGGATTTACGACCAACGAAAAGGGTATTGAATGGCTGCGTCGCCACTTCCCCGATCACCGCGTGCATACGGTGAATTTTCCTGGCGATCCTTATCCCATTCACATCGATGCGACCTTTACGCCTTTGCGTCCCGGTCTGATCCTGAACAACCCGCAGCGTCGTTTGCCAGAAGATCAACGCAAGATGTTTGAGGCCAATGATTGGGAAATTGTGGATGCGGCGCAACCGTCGCACAACTCGCCACCCCCGCTATGCTATTCGTCCACATGGTTGTCGATGAATGTGCTGGTGCTTGATCCGAAAACCGTGTGTGTCGAGAAGTCCGAAGTCTATCAAGCCGAACAAATGGACAAGTTGGGCATGGAAGTGGTCGAAGTTGAACTGCGTGATGCATATGCGTTTGGTGGTGGTCTGCATTGCTGCACGGCGGACGTTTACCGCGATGGTGAGTGCGAAGATTACTTCCCGAACATGTGAGCTATCGTGACCTCGTGTGCAGAGCGCACGAGGTCACCTCAGTCCTAACCGATCACATTGAATGCAGGGCCGTACGGGTATTTCGTGATATTCTCGTTGCCTTCTTCTGTGATGATCAAGATATCATGCTCACGGTATCCACCCGCGCCCGGCTGACCGTCCGCGATGGTCAACATCGGCTCCATCGATATCACGTGCCCCGGCTGCAAAACTGTGTCGATGTCCTCGCGCAGTTCCAGCCCAGCTTCGCGCCCGTAATAGTGCGAAAGCACGCCAAAACTGTGCCCGTATCCAAACGTGCGATACTGTAAAAGATCACACGCCTCAAAGAATGCGTTGATTTCATGGGTGACGTCCGCGCAGCTTGATCCAGCCTTGAGCAAAGACATCCCCAACTCGTGCGCGCCAATATTTGCTTCCCAAATCTTAAGCGACGCATCATCGACCTCACCCACAAACATCGTGCGTTCGAGCGCAGTATAGTAGCCCGAAATCATCGGGAAAGTGTTAAGCGAGAGGATATCACCCCGCTCTAGTTTGCGCGACGTCACAGGGTTATGCGCACCATCCGTGTTGATGTCGGACTGGAACCACACCCATGTGTCGCGGTACTCCGCGTCTGGAAACAGCTTGGCAATCTCTAGCTCCATCGCATCACGTCCTGCCATCGCAACATCAATTTCGCGCGCGCCGATCCGCACAGCGTCTTTGATTGCAAAACCACCAACATCAGCAACAGCCGCACCCGAGCGGATCAAAGTCAGTTCCGCCTCGGATTTGTGCATCCTTTGCAGCATTGTCGCGTCAAATAGATCAACAGTGCGGGACGGCGCGAGGAAGCTATCAAGCTTGGTTTTCTGCAACAGGCTTAAATGATCGCTCTCATAGCCAATAGATTTACCTTTGCCTGCAACGCTTTCGATCGCGCGCCAATAATTGTCGCGCTGCCAATCTGTGTAAGTAATGTTGTCACCATAACACCGTCGCCAAGGTTGGCCCGCATCAATTCCCGCAGAAATCGTCACCGAGGTTTGTGGTGTGACCACCAGCGCGTAGGGGCGCCCGAACGCGCAATATGTGAAGCCAGAATAGTATGAAACGTTGTGCATGGAACTGAACACAGCCGCCTCAACACCCATGTCGGACATGGTTTTGCGCAGCTTGTTCAAGCGGCTTTCGTATTCCGCATCGCTAAATTGTAGAGGGGCTTTTTCGCCGTTGTGAAAACGGTAGAAATCTGGTCGTGCAGTCATGGTGTGACCTCCATTTTGACGCATCAAAGAGAGGTCCCGGCGTTCAGGACGAGTTTTGCTAAAGAGCGCATCTGAAGATCAGATTGGGGCGACGCCATCGCTTGCGCCCTGAGGGATGTTTGACATGCGCCGTGCCAAAGGTCGGGTCTGCTTGCGTCGCGGAACATTCTAATCCCGACATCACACGCACCGCACTGGACAAGTCGCGATCCACGTGCTTTTCCTCAAACAAACCCGCCTTTTGGAGAACACCATGCTCGACACGCCAACAAACCTCGCTTCTTTGCTTAAGGATCCCAGCCTTTTGGCGACCAAAGCCTATATCGGCGGGGAGTGGGTCGATGCTGACGGTGGGGCGACGTTTGATGTTCTGAACCCCGCGCGCGGCGATGTGATCGTTCAGGTTGCTGACGTGAGCCGCGCACAAGTCGCAGGTGCGATTGCGCAGGCTGACGTCGCGCAGAAGGAGTGGGCGAAGAAGACGGGCAAGGAGCGCTCCAATATCTTGCGCGCATGGTTCGATTTGATGATGGCAAATCAGGAGGATCTTGCCACCATTCTTACCGCAGAGCAGGGCAAACCGATGGCCGAAGCCATGGGCGAGATTGCGTATGGTGCCTCTTTCATCGAGTTCTTCGCAGAAGAGGCAAAGCGTATCTACGGTGAAACAATCCCAGGTCATCAGGCCGACAAGCGCATCACGGTCATCAAGCAACCCATCGGTGTGACCGCGTCAATCACCCCTTGGAATTTCCCCAATGCAATGATCGCACGCAAGGTCGCTCCTGCTTTGGCCGCGGGCTGCGCCATGGTTGCACGTCCGGCGGAAGACACGCCGCTTTCCGCGCTCGCCATGGGTGTTCTGGCAGAGCGCGCGGGTATTCCAGCAGGTGTGCTCAGCATTCTGCCCTCCACCGCGTCTAGCGAAATCGGTAAGGAATTCTGTGAGAACCCTGTCGTGCGCAAGCTGACCTTCACTGGTTCCACCCAAGTTGGCCGCATCTTGTTGCGCCAAGCCGCAGATCAAGTGATGAAATGCTCCATGGAACTGGGCGGCAACGCGCCCTTCATCGTCTTTGACGACGCAGATATCAACGCGGCTGTGGACGGTGCGATCATGTGCAAGTTCCGCAATGCCGGTCAAACCTGCGTTTGCGCCAACCGTATTTATGTGCAAGCAGGTGTCTATGATGAATTCGCCGAAAAATTAGCGGCCAAAGTCGGCGCGATGAGCATGGGTGACGCGCTTGCAGGCACTGTCGATTTCGGCCCGCTGATCAACCCGAAAGCCGCTGAGAAAGTACATTCACACATAGCCGATGCAAAGGCAAAGGGTGCTACAGTTATTCTGGGTGACACAGAAACGGGGCTGTCTGGTAACTTTATCACGCCAACGATTGTAACGGGCGCCACCAAAGACATGGCGTTCTCCAACGATGAAACATTCGGCCCATTGGCACCTTTGTTCAAGTTTGAGGATGAGGACGAGGTGATCGCCTTAGCCAATGACACGATCTTCGGCTTGGCGTCTTACTTCTACGCCAACGATCTGAGCCGCGTTTACAAGGTTGCAGAGGCTTTGGAGTATGGCATCGTCGGTGTGAACACAGGCATCATTTCCACAGAGGTTGCGCCCTTTGGCGGCGTGAAGCAGTCCGGTCTCGGACGCGAAGGCAGCCATCACGGAATCGAGGATTATCTCGAGATGAAATACATCTGCATGGCGGTTTAAACGCGCGGCGCAGCCCCATGGGTGGACCGGAAAAGGCAAAGTGACAAACGATGTATTTCAAAACGCGCTAGACGCGCTTGGTGTAGGCGAACCGCCGCGCGTGTGGTCGTTTATTGTCACGATCTTTGGCGATCTCGCACAGCAAGCAGGGGATCGGCTATCGGGCCCTGTCTTGGGGGATATACTGTCCCCCGT
The DNA here is from genome assembly GCF_018607995.1 of Planktotalea sp. Lineage (GTDB taxonomy): Bacteria > Pseudomonadota > Alphaproteobacteria > Rhodobacterales > Rhodobacteraceae > Planktotalea. The sequence continues at coordinate 127,865 of NZ_JABBAL010000015.1, read as the reverse complement.
CGGCGTTCGCCCTGAAGCGATGCGCGTAGCCTTGCATCGTTTGCGTAATGAGGGCTGGATCGAAACCACCAAACAAGGTCGCGTGGGTCTGCATGGATTGACCAGATTTGGGCTGGAACAAAGCGCGATAGCGAGTGAGACGATCTATGCGCCCTCAAACGCGGCTGGTTCTGATTGGCATGTGTTGTGCTTTGCGCCAGTGCCCTCGGTCACGGAGCAAGTGCGCGCAAGCACTTTGACAAAGCAAGGCTACATCGCCGTGTCGGCAGGGGTGTATCTTGCGAACGGGCCTTGCGTTAAGACCCCAAGCGACGCACTTGCGCTGAATGGATCCTTAGGGGACGTGCCAGTGTGGTTGTCACACTCTATTGTCTCAAGTGCGCAACGCACGGCCTTCCGTGCGCTTACACGTGATTTGGAACGGCTTGGCTTAGATCACGGCAACGTCGCTGAATTCACACCTATTCAAATTGCAACGCTACGGGCGCAGATCGTACATCGCTGGCGTAAGCTAGTTTTGAAGTTGCCTGATGTGCCCGACGTCTTGTACGGCGCAGATTTTGAGGGAAGGCGTTGCCGCGTCGAGGTTCTGCGCACTCTGGATGTTTTGCAGCGCCCCGCAATTACGTCACTGATCTGAGGACTGCTCCAAAGCAAGCAAGGCGGCAAGCCCTGCGCGGTAGTCTGGGTAGAGCAACGTCACCCCTAGCTCTGACTTGATACGATCATTTCGAACGCGCTTGCTTTCCGCATAGAAACTACGCGCCATCGGGGTCATCTCGGCTGTTTCAAAATCAACCTCTTCTGGCAAAGGCAGGTCCAATAGTTCCGCGGCATGTGCAATCACATCTTGCGGCGGCGCGGGATCATCATCGCACATATTATAAATAGCTCCAGCGTTCGGATCTGCGATGGAGGCCGCGAGGATCTGCGCGATGTCCTCTACGTGGATACGACTGAAAACCTGCCCTTCTTTGATGATCCGACGCGCTGTGCCTGCGCGCACTTTAGAGAAGGGTCCGCGACCGGGTCCGTAGATGCCCGCGAGGCGAAAGATGTGCAGGGGCAGGTTCGGGATGGATTGCCAGTCCGCTTCAGCCGCAACACGCATTTGACCGCGCTTGGTGGCGGGTTTCAATGGGCTACTCTCATCGACCCAGCCGCCATTGGCGTTGCCGTATACGCCGGTCGTTGACAGGTAACCCACCCATTCAAGATTAGGCGCATGGCGCGCTATATCTTCACGCAAAGCGTTGAGAACAGGATCGCCATCCGCACTAGGCGCAGCGGAAGTGAGCAGGTGGGTTGCGCTATGCAAGGTCTCGCGCAGGTCCGTATCCGGCCAGATCACCGAGGTCACCCCCGTCGCCTCAAGCGCTGCGGCTTTGTCAGAGGAGCGCGTCGTGCCCGTGATCGTGAACCCTTGCTCAAGCAGGAGAGGCGTCAACGCACGCGCAGAAAAGCCGTGCCCTAAAGAAAGCAGATGTTTTGTCATATCGCTTTAGTGCGGCAGGCACTGCGCGGTTGCAAGTGCGCGTCGCTTTCGCTTCTATTAGAGTATGACCGATAATCCAGACTTAGAAGCGGCCTACAAGCTAAGCGGGCCGGATGGCTCGAAACAGCTGTATGCCGCATGGGCAGAAACCTATGACAGCAGCTTTGCCAAAGATATGCAGTACCGCGCACCGCAAGCGGTTGCAGAGTGCTATGCGAAAATCTCTGGAGTGTCGCCTGTTTTGGATCTAGGCGCGGGAACTGGATTGTTAGGAGCCGCGCTTGTGCAACAGGGTATTGAGGTGGTTGATGGTACGGATATCTCGCCCCAAATGCTGGTGGTGGCGGAGAAGAAGCACGTCTATCAACGCTTGTTTGAAGGGGATCTTACCCAACGACTTGAGGTGGATGAAGGAGACTATGCTGGTGTGGTCAGTTCTGGCACATTCACGCACGGACATGTCGGGCCTGATGCGTTGGAAGAGGTTCTGCGCTGCATGGGAAGTGGCGCTTGGGCCGTGCTGAGCGTGAATGCCACGCATTGGGATGCACAAGGGTTTGAAGACGTGCTGAAGCGCCTCGAGCCGCAAATTGCTGAATGGCGCAGGGATGAGTTTGCGCTTTATGGCGCAGGTGCAACGGGTGCACATGCCGCTGACACGGGTTGGCTTTTGCAAATGCGCAAGGCTTAGGAATACATCCGTTTCTTGCGCGCGCGTGTTTCTGCTGTGCTTTCTGGCGTGCCATTGTGAAACGTGCCAAACCAGCGATCCCACGGCATTTCCTGATTGCCATGGTTACACTCGTAATACCGGTGATGCAGCTGGTGATAAAACGTGCCCAGCGCGAGGCGACGTTTATCCTTGATCAAGAGATCTTCGTATCCTGTGTGGGTCATTGCCGCGACGGGGCCAAGGTAGATGACCTGAAAGATCACAAGGATCGGATCGCTGGGCACGACCCAGTGAATGCAAAGCGAGGAGCAATAGAGAAAATGTTCAACAGGATGCATGGAAAAGCCCGACCACGGGCCGACGTTGACGTTGCGATGATGCAGAGAATGCACATGGGTGTAGAGGAACGGCACATGCAGAAAACGATGCATCCAGTAGAAATGAAACGCTGACCAAATCGGCAAAAGGATCAGCGAAAGAGTGAACTACACAGGATTGCCGAGCGGTGTTATCGTCGGCGCGTAACCCTTCGCCATCAGCCACATTGTGAGCGCACTGAAGAGCGTCAGAAACCCTAAGCCGGAAACCAGCGAGTGAAACATGTTGTCGTGCACTTGGTTAGAGAAGCTCCAAAGGCGGTTGCCTTTGGCCATCTCAAGCTTGTCGAATTTTAACTCTGTACCCTGCCCTTTGCGCATGAAGAAATACCACTGGAGCGTGCCTGCACTGATCAGAACCAAGGCGAAATTCGCACTCCACAGATGAGCGGTCCAACCGATTTGGAAACTGCTTGCTGAGGCGAAGTCGGGATAGATCCAAAGCCATAGAGCGATCGCAAGTATGACCATCATCACCCGCTCTGACAGCGTCAGCCAATTGCGCACAAACCAACGCGCAAGGAAACCAACGCGCACGGGCCATTTGAAGATTGAGCCGTCCGCGAGAGGCAAGTCAGGGTGATAATTCCAGTCCGAAGACTTTGATTTGCTCAAAATGTGATTCCTAAGGTGGCCTTACTTGCTGCAGCACGTAAGGCTACGTTGCGTAGTTACTGCCTTCATCGTCCAGAATACCCTTAAGCTCTGCAAGATGGCGCTCATCTTGCTCAGGGTATTGCTCAAGCTCATGTGCTGTTTTTTCTGCGATCTCATCAGGCAGCACACGCAAAGGCTGACCCGTCTGCAATGCTCGAATATATGTCTCGCAGGACCGTTCAAAGTAAAACAAGCGATTGAACGTGTCGGCCACGGTATCGCCAATTATCATGACCCCGTGATTGCCCATCACCATCACTTTCTTTTTGGGATCATCAAAGAGTTTCGCACAGCGCTCCCCTTCTTCTTCAAACGCGAGTCCACCGTAATTTTCGTCGATCACTACACGATTGAAAAACGTCGCTGAATTCTGATCAATCGCAGGTAAGCGGCTATCAGCCAGCGACGCCAACACGGTCGCAAAAATCGAATGCACATGCATTGCGCAACGCGCGTGCGGGCAATGGCGGTGCATCCCGCCATGCAGCCCCCAAGCAGTTGGATCCGGCGCATCGGGCCCCTCCAGCGTCTTAGGGTCATTGGCATCGACGATAATTAAATCCGACGCCTTGATCCGGCTGAAATGCACCTGATTGGGGTTCATCAAAAACCGCGTGCCTTCGTCGTTGATCGAAAGGGAGAAGTGGTTCGAAACCGCCTCATGCATATTGAGGCGCGCGGTCCAACGGAAAGCGGCCGCAAGGTCGACGCGTTCTTGCCAGTGATCCATATTCGGGCGTGTTGCGGTGTTCATTGTGCGTTTCTTTCTTCTGATGTGAGCGCGCGTGAGGCTACCCAAGCATATCCATTCGCGCAAAGAATACAGGCCTCGAGCAGACTATGCGGTTTATTGGTTGGTTCTTGCAAGATATGACCACCATGGGCGTCAGCTTTGCTTGCAGCGACATCAGGATCCGTCGCAAACAGATGAAACTGCGCCCCACCGCCGCGCGCGCCGGCTTCGGGCAGCAGAGACAGCAGAAGATGCGAGTGATAGGTGCCGTCGCTATGGAGCTGAAAGACCTGATCGCCGTAGGTCATGATCGCGAAGTCGCCCGAGACACGATGCGCTTTCATGTCGAAAACGGCACTCAGGAACTCTGCTTGTGCGATCACGTCGCACACAAGAATGTTAAGCCCTAATCCGCGCAAAGACGTGCCAAAGTCAGCGGCGCTTACCGTTTCATAGTACATTTCGCATACTCATCCTTGCGCTCAACCAGATGCTTGAACATCCCTCAAGCTCGTGTCAACTTTGGACATGAGCACAGCGAATTTCAAAACATGGCCGCAAAGCGCGCCGCGATTGGTTAACGTTGCCGCGGGACGCGCAGCCGCTGACCTTGTGATCAAAGGCGGCACATGGGTGAATGTGCACACCCGCGAATGCCTCGAAAACCACGATCTTGCCATTGCAGACGGGCGTTTCGCTTATTGTGGGCCAGACGCGAACCATTGCATCGGGCCAGACACGGAGGTGATAGACGCGCAGGGTCGTTATATGATACCAGGTCTGTGCGACGGGCATATGCATATTGAGAGCGGTATGCTCACCCCTGCCGAGTTCACGCGCGCTGTGATTCCGCATGGCACAACGTCGATGTTTACCGACCCGCATGAGATCGCCAATGTGCTTGGCCTCGCGGGTGTGCGTTTGATGCATGACGAGGCGATGATGCAACCGATCAATGTGTTCACACAAATGCCTTCTTGCGCGCCGTCCGCGCCGGGTTTGGAGACGACAGGTTTCGAGATCAGCGCTGACGATGTGGCCGAAGCCATGGCGTGGCCCGGTGTCATCGGGTTAGGCGAAATGATGAATTTCCCCGGTGTCGTAAACGGCAATCCGCAGATGTTGGCGGAGATCGCAGCAACGCAAAACGCGGGCAAAACTGTTGGAGGGCATTATGCTTCGCCGGATCTGGGACCCGCGTTTCACGCTTACGCAGCGGGCGGTCCTGCGGATGATCATGAGGGCACATGTGAAGCCGACGCAATTGCACGCACGCGCCAAGGGATGCGCCACATGATGCGGCTTGGCTCCGCTTGGCATGATGTTGAAAGCCAGATCACGGCGGTCACGGAAAAGGGCCTTGATCCGCGTGGATTTATCCTGTGCACCGATGACAGCCATTCAGGCACAATCGTGAATGAAGGCCATATGAACCGCGTTGTACGCCATGCGATTGAGTGTGGGTGTGATCCTTTGATTGCCTTGCAAATGGCGACGATCAATACTGCGACGCACTTTGGGTTGGAGCGCGATATTGGCTCTATCGCACCGGGACGGCGTGCAGATGTGATCCTAACCTCAGACCTTAAGACCCTGCCAATTGAGCAAGTGATCGCGCGCGGCCAAACAGTCGCGCGAATGGGAATTTGCGAAGTCGAATGTCCCCATCTTGACTGGCCGCGACACGCACGCAGCACAGTACATATGGGGCCTGCCAAGAACGCTGATGCGTTTGAAATTAGTGCGCCTGATGGGGCCAATTCAGTGCGCGCCAATGTGATTGGTGTAGTCGAAAACCAAGCGCCTACGAAAGCGTTGAAAGCAGATTTGCCCGTCACCAACGGCCTTGTCGAAACGACAGGTGACATTTGCCAGATTGCGTTGGTGGAGCGGCACCGTGCTACTGGGGGGGTGGTGAACGGGTTCGTCTCCGGCTTTGGTTATAGCGGCAAAATGGCTATGGCTTCTACAGTTGCCCATGACAGCCATCATATGATTGTCGTTGGCACGGATCGCGAGATGATGGCGGCGGCGGCGAACCGATTGTCCGACGTGGGCGGCGGCATCAGCGTTTGGAAAGATGGCGCTGAACTTGCGCTTGTTGAACTACCCATCGCGGGTCTTATGTCGGATGAACCTGCAAAAGACGTCGCGCGCAAAGCCGATCAGATGGTGCAAGCCATGCAGGACTGCGGCTGCACTTTGAACAATGCCTATATGCAACATTCCTTGCTTGCTTTGGTCGTGATCCCTGAAATCAGGATTTCCGATCTCGGCCTTGTGGATGTTACGCAATTTCAACTGACCCCGCTCTTTGAAAGCTAGGGACTTGAGGAACATGTGACCGATAAATCTATAGTTACACCTAACGCACCACATCCCGAAGCCTACCGCGACCCCAAAGCCGCGGTAGATCAGCTGGTTAAGCTTTATGAGCGAGCGACAACTTTCCTATGCGAAAAATTTACTGAGGCGATGAGCAAGGGCCATCCCGGTCATCGCTACCGTGCGTTTTATCCAGAGATCAGGATCACTACGACGAGTTTTGCCCAAGTTGATAGCCGTTTGAGCTTTGGGCACGTGTCTTCGCCGGGCATGCATGCCGCGACGATTACGCGGCCTGATTTGTTTCGCAAATATCTGGAACAGCAGATTGGCTTGCTGATTGAAAATCACGATGTTGCAGTTGGCATCAGCGTCTCTGACACGCCGATCCCTGTGCACTTTGCCGTTGCCAATGACGCGCGTATCTCTGTGCCGCTGGATGGCGCGGCTGAGTTCACGCTGCGCGACGTGTTTGATGTACCGGATCTCAGCACCACCAACGATGATATCGTGAATGGGACGTTTAAGCTGCCTGAAGACGGAACCGAACCGCTTGCGCCATTCACCGCCCAGCGCGTTGATTACTCGCTTGCGCGTCTCGCGCATTATACCGCGACAGAGCCAGAGCATTTTCAGAACCATGTGCTGTTCACAAACTATCAATTCTATGTATCCGAGTTTGAGGCTTATGCGCGTGCGCAACTGGCTGATCCGAAGAGTGGCTACACCAGCTTCGTAAGTACCAGGAATGTTGAGATCACCTCGCCAGATGAAGTGATCGATCCGGTGATGAAGATGCCGCAAATGCCGACCTATCATCTGAAAAAGGCGGATGGCAGCGGGATCACCTTGGTCAATATTGGCGTTGGCCCCTCAAACGCAAAGACCGCGACAGATCACGTCGCTGTGTTGCGACCCCATGCGTGGTTGATGGTTGGCCACTGCGCGGGACTGCGTAACTCGCAAAGCCTTGGAGATTTTGTACTGGCCCACGCTTATCTGCGTGAGGATCGTGTGCTTGACGATGACTTGCCCGTTTGGGTGCCAATTCCAGCGCTCGCGGAAATTCAGATAGCTTTGCAAAAGGCGGTTGCGGAAGTCACCGAATACGAGGGCTATGATCTCAAGCGTATTATGCGGACGGGCACCGTTGCATCCGTGGACAATCGCAACTGGGAGTTGCGTGACCAAGACGGGCCAGTGCAGCGATTGTCGCAATCGCGCGCGGTGGCTTTGGATATGGAAAGCGCGACAATTGCCGCCAACGGGTTCCGATTTCGCGTCCCCTACGGCACGCTTTTGTGCGTCTCTGACAAGCCGCTTCATGGGGAGTTGAAGCTGCCAGGAATGGCCTCCGATTTCTATACCACACAGGTTACACGGCATTTGATGATCGGAATCCGCGCCATGGAAACGCTGAGCGAAATGCCGCTAGAACGCATTCATAGCAGGAAATTGCGCTCATTTCAGGAGACAGCCTTCCTGTGACCTAGCGGAAACCGGCCAAAACGCCTGTTTTTATACCTTTTTTCACCTCTATGCGTTGTGCTGACTTGCAAGATGCAGTTAAATGAGCACGTAGAGGCCCTAGATACGGGCAGTAAAGGGAGACCATGAACATGGCAAAACCAATGACAAAAACTCAACTGGTCGCTGCACTGGCTGAAGAGATGGGCGCAGACAAAAAAGCATCAGGCGCAGCGCTTGATGCGGTATGTGCATTGATCACACGTGAAGTATCCGACGGCGGTGCTGTTACACTTCCAGGCGTTGGCAAGATCTATTGCCGCGAGCGCCCAGAGCGTATGGTGCGTAACCCTGCAACAGGTGAGCAGATCAAGAAAGACGCGGACAAGGTTGTTAAAATGACAATCGCGAAAGCACTTAAAGACAGCGTTAACGGCTGATTTTGCTGTCCTAGCAAAATTACGAGAAGGGTCGCTCTGGTTGAGCGGCCCTTTTTAATTGGAGAAAGACCCAATGGATCTGCGCGCACTTTTGATGGGCCTTGCCTTTGCATTCATGTGGTCAAGCGCGTTCACCTCCGCGCGCATCATCGTACAAGACGCGCCACCTCTGATGTCGCTTAGTCTGCGGTTCTTTATCTCGGGTGTAATTGGAATTGCGATTGCCAAAGCACTCGGCCAGCGTTGGCGCCTTACAGCTGCTCAGTGGCGTGCTGTGTTCGTCTTTGGCCTGTGTCAGAATGCGCTTTATCTCGGGCTGAATTTCATGGCGATGCAAACAGTCGAAGCGTCGCTCGCCTCTATCATCGCTTCGACCATGCCATTGATAGTTGCGGGGGCTGGTTGGGTCTTACTCAAGGACAAGCTGCCAACCCAAGGTATCATCGGTCTTTTCATAGGTATCGTTGGCGTTGTGCTGATCATGGGCGCGCGCTTTGATGGAAATGCAGATGCGTTTGGGATGGCGCTTTGTGTGATTGGCGCGATTGGCCTGAGTGTTGCGACACTTGCGATGCGCGGGGCATCTTCGGGCGGTAATTTGCTGATGATCGTTGGTCTGCAAATGCTCGTTGGTTCCGCGATTTTGGGTGTTGTGGCTGCGTTTACGGAAACCTATTTCCTCAATCCCTCGCTCAAGCTTGCTGCCGCATTTGCGTATACGACGCTTATCCCCGGCCTTGTTGCGACTTTCATCTGGTTTCGCCTCGTTGAACGGATCGGCGCTGTGCGTGCATCAACGTTTCATTTCCTCAATCCATTCTTTGGCGTCACGATCGCTGCGCTTTTGCTGGGTGAAACCCTTGGAGTTATGGATGTATTTGGCGTTTTGATCATCACCGTCGGCATCCTACTTGTTCAGCATTCGAAACAAAAACCCACGGACAGTTGAACGCACAACAGTATGTTGTGGGGTGGCAGACTGTCAGGTTTCGCCGTACGACCACTGTCATGGAATTAATAATTGCATATGGCGCAGGATTGCTGACGCTGATTAACCCCTGCGTTTTGCCGGTGTTGCCGATTGTATTGGCCACGGCCTTACAAGCGAGCTATTGGGGGCCCGCCACGTTAGCCGCTGGGATGAGCCTATCCTTCGTCGTCCTCGGCGTTGCTGTCTCTGCCTTTGGCCGCGCTGTTGGGTTAAACGCTGATGATATAGCACATGCAGGCGCGGTTTTAATGATCCTCTTCGGAATCGTGCTGCTGGTGCCCCAAGCCTCGGCCGTATTCTCAACCGCGACCGATGGTTTTGCGGCGCGCGCGGATAGTGGATTGGACGAGGTGGATCGTGGATCGCTCACCGGACAATTCGTCGGTGGCATGTTGCTGGGCGCTGTATGGAGCCCTTGTGTTGGTCCGACATTAGGTGGTGCCATATCCCTAGCAAGCCAAGGCGAAAGTCTGCTGCGCGCGACTGCAATCATGATCTTCTTCGCGCTTGGGATTTCCACAATCATTCTTGTGCTTGGCTATGGCGCGCGTTCTGCTTTGCAAAAGCGCCAAGCGGCAATGCGCAAATTTGCTGTCGCTGCGCGCCCTTTGCTTGGCGTAGTTTTCGTCGCCGTCGGTCTTATACTGTTCTTCAAGTGGCACTATGCCGTTGAAAGCTGGCTGCTCGATATCATGCCGATCTGGCTGCAAGAACTATCTGTTGCTTTGTAATTCGAACCTACCAAGGAGTTAAAAATGAACCGTAGAACATTGATCCTATCCGGTGCTGCGACGCTCGTGATGCCTGCTGCACCAGCGCTCGCAAGTGCTGTAAACTATGTGCCTGGCTTGCTGAAAAAACATCAAGCGGCTGGCGATACAGTGTTCCTTGATTTCACTGCAAGCTGGTGCGGAACGTGCCGTGCACAAGGTCGTGTTCTGGAAAGCCTGAAAGCAGAGAACCCTGCATATGATCAGAACATTGTGTTCATTGATGTCGATTGGGACACTTACGGCAATTCAGTCATGGCAGATCGTTTGAAAATTCCGCGCCGCTCCACGCTGGTTGCGATGAAAAGCAAGAAAGAGATTGGGCGCATCATTGCGGACACCTCCAAGCGCAATATCAAGAAGTTGGTTGATGCAGCTTTGGGTGCAGCGACAGCTTAAGCCAAAAGGCCAGCCGCGGGTCGAATGTATCCTGTGAGCGTCCCACGCCAGTTGGTGATCGGGGCGTTCATACGTTTCAGGGTGGCGGGATGGTTCCTATCAAGAACGCCTGCGCGCACCAACAAGGCCGCAACCGCACATTCTGCACCACGCGTTGTGCCGTCTGCAACTTTCAGTGCAATACCAAGCTGTTGTTCTGGCAGAATGGCAACATAGAACGCTTCCGCCCCTGTTTTGATCGCAGTTCGCCCACCCATCGCGCACATCAATTCTGTGCAAGCACGGGTCTCTCCCGCAACCAATTCGGGATGAAGAGCCATCGCTTCGGTCAAACGTGCCGCAGCAGAGCTGACACTGTCTGAACGCGTATGTGCGGATGCAAAGAATCCCATCGCGCGCGCGATACCCCGCAAAGAGCTAGCAAAATTGGGGGCAGAACAGCCATCAATGCCAAAGCCGGGAGAAGTAAGTTGCGTAGTTTCCTCGAACGCATCAAGGCAGGCTTTCTGCACGGGGTGCGTGGGGTCAATGTACTCGGGCCCAGCCTTCAAATGCTTGGTCAATGTCAGGAAGCCCACATGCTTGCCAGAACAGTTGTTGTGGATCTGGCAGGGGCTTGCATCAGTTTTGATCAAATCGGTTTTCGCAAGTTTATCACTGGGCATTTGCGGCCCGCAACGCATGTCATCATTGCATAAACCTAGGTCATTGAGCCAAGCGCTCACCCGGTCCGTGTGGATCGCCGCACCTTGATGGGATGCACAGGCCAGCGCAAGTTGCTCTGTGCTCAGACCCGCTGCATCCGCAGCACCCGATGTGATCAAAGGAATGCCTTGCAGCATCTTAGAAGACGAGCGCGGGAGCACGATTTCGTCGGCGTTGCCCCAAGCTTGCACAATCTCGCCAGCACCATTGCAAATGACCGCATGACCCAGATGCACACTCTCCAAAAATTCACCGCGCCAGATTTCAGCCAGAGGAACGGGTTGGGTCATGATAATCTCCAGGATTTGAACGGCGAAAAAATGCCAAGGAGGCATTCACCTGTGGTGGATTTCAGGCTAATGTGCTTTTGTCGAGAAGAAAAATATCCTTTTGCGTAGAGAGCCGAGAACAGGCGACGCGCGTAAAGGAACGAGTGAGGCTAAGGACAGCTGGAGGCTGGACAAGATGAATTCATGGATCTCGCGCACAAGTTTGGCGGCCGCTTTGGCGGTTGCAGCAACAGGCGCATTTGCTCAGGCACAGAGCACCAACCGCGTTGGCGCAAACACCGATTGGAGCGTTTTCGTTGAAAGCAATCCGAAGGAATGCTGGAGCGTGTCGTCTCCGAAAGAAACCGTAAACTCACGCGATGGACGCGTTGTTGCGGTGAAACGCAGTGACATTTTGCTGTTTGTGTTCAATCGCCCGGGATCCGGGGTGACGGGCCAAGTGACCTTCACAGGCGGCTATCCTTTCGAGGATGGTTCTTCCGTCAATATGAACATCAGCGGCACAGAGTTTGAATTGTTCACAAAAGGTGAATGGGCGTGGCCCGCGACCCCTGCGGATGATGCGAAGATAATTACGGCAATGAAACGCGGTAGCTCTGCGATTATGACGGCGCGCTCTGATCGTGGCACTCAGACGCAAGACACGTTTTCGCTGCTGGGGTTCACCGCCTCTGTTGAAGAGTCCGAGAAGCGCTGCAAGTAAGCCTTCCCGCCAAGTTGATTTAGACACGCCGTGCCAATTTGGTGCGGCGTCTTTCATTTTGTGACGAATCCGGTGTATAGCCCGCGCAACCCATCAAAAGGCGACACTCCCATGACGGCCACAGCTCCGATCACGCAAGACGTTATGACCATTCCGCGCAAACTGCCGGAGGGTCCGATCAATCTCGTTGGTTTGACACGCGATGGTATGCGCGATGCATTGATCGAGAATGGTACGCCCGAAAAGCAGGCAAAGATGCGTGCAGGCCAAATTTGGCAGTGGATCTATCAATGGGGCAAGCGCGACTTTGATGAGATGACGAACCTCTCCAAAACGTACCGCGCTGAATTAGCCGAGAAGTTTGCGATCGAAGTCCCTGAGGTGGTCACACGTCAGGTGTCCGAGGATGGTACCCGCAAATATCTCGTCAAGATCGCAGGCGGTCACGAGGTTGAGGTGGTTTATATCCCTGAAGACGGACGCGGCACGCTCTGTGTGTCCTCGCAAGTTGGTTGCACGCTGACCTGTTCCTTCTGTCACACAGGCACGCAAAAACTGGTGCGCAATCTGACCGCAGGCGAGATCATCGGCCAAGTCATGATCGCGCGTGACGATCTGGATGAATGGCCAGAGCAAGGTGCGCCCAAGGATGAAACACGCCTCTTAAGCAACATCGTTTTGATGGGCATGGGCGAGCCGCTGTACAACTTTGAAAACGTGCGCGACGCGATGAAGATTGCGATGGACGCCGAGGGCATTCAGCTGTCGCGCCGTCGTATCACACTATCGACCTCTGGCGTTGTCCCAGAAATCGCGCGCACGGCGGAAGAGATCGGCTGCCAACTGGCGATCAGCTTTCACGCAACCACGGATGAGGTCCGCGACAAGCTGGTTCCGATCAACAAACGCTGGAATATCGAGGTGCTTGTCGAAGCGCTTCGTGCCTATCCGCGTGTGTCCAATTCAGAACGGATTACTTTTGAATATGTGATGCTTGACGGGATCAATGACACAGATGCCGATGCGCACCGTTTAATCAAATTGATTGAAGGCATTCCCGCCAAAATCAATCTAATTCCTTTCAACGAATGGCCCGACGCGCCTTATAAGCGCTCCTCCGGCAATCGCATCCATCGCTTTGCGGACATCATCTATAAGGCGGGCTATGCGTCGCCGATCCGCAAGCCGCGTGGCGAGGATATCATGGCGGCCTGCGGTCAACTTAAATCCGCAACAGAACGCGCTCGCAAATCGCGAAAGCAAATTCAGGCTGAAGCGGGTCTTTGATCTGAACCGTACGTCTTGTTCCCACCGTTTACTGTTCGCGGCTGTACCGCGCGAGGAAAGTGGTGACAGCGCCTTCGATGACGCGTTCTAGCTCTGCTTTTTCAAAGTTGGTTTGAACACCGAACAGGATCTTCGGAAAGATATCCGCCTTACAGAGTTCCGCAAATTGATCCGCTGCTAAATCGCAATCGACAATATCTAGTAAGCCCTTGGCTGTCGCATCGTGTAAATATTCACCGATCTTTTCACGCACGACCATCGGCCCGCTTTGATAAAACGCGAGGCCAAGGTCGGGAAAACGATCCGCCTCTGCCACGCAAATGCGGAAAATTCGTTGCCCAAATTCGGATGTCATAAACCCCAACAAGTGGCGTGCTGCACTGCTGAGAACATCTCCGGGCGGTGCGCTTTGATCGATGTGTTGCATCGCCTGCTCCGCTTGGTGCGCGCAAATGGTTTGAACGACGACAATAAACAGGCTCTCTTTATCGGCAAAATAGCTATAAAGCGTGGCTTTGGACACGCCGCTAGCCTTGGCCACATGATCCATATTGGCTGCACCAAAGCCGTCCGCCAAAAAGATTTCGCGCGCGCCTTCCAAGACTTGATCAAACTTGCGACCCTTGCGGATCGCTGTGCTGTGTATATTCAATTTCATCTCCAACGCTACGGCGCAGCCTGCACATCCGAACGGTCTGTGTAGCATAACAACCCTGTCTTTCCCAACGCCGCGTTCCAATAATCAGCAGCTGTTGTGTTTTAGGCGTCGCACACTCGCTTCGGTCTTGCTCCGGTTCAATAGGCAAGTTACCTCTGTTTTAATGCTTGATATCTTCTTACAGACGTTGCCTTTCTTCGCGATCATTGCGCTTGGATATGGCGCAGGGCGCACCGGCTTTTTCACGCCGGAGGCAACGACCTATCTGACCAAATTCGTTTTCTATTTCGCCCTATCTGCGATGCTATTTCGCTTTTCCGCCAATCTTCCGCTGGGCGAGGTGTGGAACGGGCGTTTGGTTATCGCCTATCTGTGGGGAACCGCGTTCATCTATGGTGTGGCAACAATTGTCGCTTTGCTGCGCAATCAGGGCTTCGCCAAGACCGCAATCGAGGCGCAATGCGCAGTCATTGGAAACACTGGATTTCTTGGCGTTCCCATGCTGGTTCTGCTCATGGGGGAGAACGCGATTGGACCCGTCATTCTGGTGCTCGCAGTCGATCTTGTGGTGTTTTCCAGCTTGATCGTCGTTTTGATGTCGATTGCCAAGGATGGCCGCTTTGATCTGTCGATCTTTAAGACTATCGGCCTTGGCCTCTTAAAGAACCCAATGATTGTGTCGATGATGCTAGGCCTTATGTGGTCCGCAACGGGCGCGCCTTTGCCAAGGGCCGTTGATGCGTTTGCAGAGTTGCTCGGCTCTGCCGCAACCCCCGGTGCGCTGTTTGCGATTGGCGCATCGCTTGCCAGTAAATCCACCGAGAAGGTCGAAGTGGCCGCATGGCTCTCATTTTGCAAACTGGTCCTGCATCCAGCTTTTGTCGCGATAGCCGCGATCTATCTCTTTCCGCTCGACCCTTTTTCCGCAGGCGTGATTATCGCCGCTGCCGCCTTGCCAGTCGCGGGCAACGTCTTCATGTTGGCGCAGCATTATGGCGTTGCGCCGCAAAGGGTCTCTGCCGCAATTTTGGTATCCACTACAATCAGCATTGTCACCGTTTCATTAGTCATTGGATGGGTAAGCCAGCTTTAGGCCAAAACCCACACTACAGGAGCACGACCCACTATGACCCCCATTTCAGAGAACGCCTGCTTTGGCAGCACCCAAGGCGTTTACACGCATAAGTCAGATGTCTGCGGCGGCGATATGACCTTCGGTCTATTCGTGCCAGCCAAGGCTGAAAACGGCCCTGTGCCGCTCTTGTGGTTCCTCTCGGGTCTGACATGCACACATGAAAACGCGATGGTCAAAGCAGGCGCGCAAAACTGGGCCGCAGCGCAAGGGATCGCTTTGGTCTTCCCTGACACTTCCCCGCGCGGGGAAGCCGTGGCCAATGATGAAGCTTATGACCTTGGCCAAGGTGCAGGGTTTTATGTGGACGCGACCCAATCCCCATGGTCGCCGCACTACAAAATGTGGAGCTATCTGGCTGACGAACTCCCCGCATTGATCGAAGATCAATTCGAAGTAGATATGGAACGCCAAGCGATCACGGGTCACTCCATGGGCGGGCATGGTGCCTTGACGATGGCGATGAATCTTGAGGGACGCTTTCGCTCAGTCTCAGCCTTCGCACCGATCTGCAATCCGACGGCCTCTGATTGGGGGCGCAAGCAGCTCAGCGCATATCTTGGCAGTGACGAAAGCACATGGGCGAAACATGACGCCACGCTTATGATGGCGGAAAAGGGCTTTGACGGACCTGTCCTGATTGACACGGGCACCAATGATCAATTTCTTGATTTACTAAAGCCCGAAGCATTGGCAGAAGCCGCAACCAAGCGCCGACAGCCAATGAACTTCCGTATGCAGCCAGGCTATGATCATAGCTATTTCTTCATCTCGACCTTCATGGAAGATCACATCAGTTTTCATGCGGAAGCGCTCCACGCTTGAGCCTTTTCATCGATGCAGATGCATGCCCCGTTAAGGCAGAAGCGGAAAAGGTCGCGACCCGCCACCGCGTGACGATGTATGTCGTTTCAAACGGTGGTTTGCGGCCCTCGCAGAACCCTTTGGTGGAAAACATCATCGTCGATGCGGGGCCAGATGTGGCCGACATGTGGATCGCAGATCGCTGCGGCCCTGCGGATGTGGTGGTGACGGGCGACATCCCACTGGCCGCCAAATGCGTCGAAGCGGGTGCAGAGGTGTTGCAGCACAACGGGGATCGGTTCACCGCAGCCAACATCGGGCAACGCTTGGCGATGCGTGATCTAATGGCCGATCTGCGCGAAGCCAATCCACTGGGTGCAGGGGGTGGTGGCAAACCCTTTTCCAAAACCGACCGCTCCCGATTTTTGGATTCTTTGGAACGCGCCTTGAGGGCTGCAAAAGGAAAAATCGCATGACAGTTGAGGCGGTTGTTTTCGATATTGGAAACGTGCTGATCGAATGGCAGCCAGAGCGCTACTTTGACAGCGTAATCGGCGAGACGCGTCGCCACGCTATGTTCGAAACTGTGGATCTCCATGCAATGAATGATCGTGTGGATCGCGGCGAAAACTTTCACGATGTGATTTATGAAACGGCCGATCAATATCCCGAGTTGCGCGACGATATTCGCATTTGGCATGACAATTGGATCGAGATGGCCAGCCCCCCTATCGCGCATTCCGTGCGACTATTACGGGCCTTGAGCGCAAAACAGGTGCCTGTATTTGCTTTGACGAATTTTGGTGTTGAAACATTCGGGATTGCCCAAGGAACCTATGATTTCCTTAGCGAGTTTGATCGAGCGTATGTGTCTGGCCATATGAAAGTGATCAAACCCGATGCGGAAATCTATGAGCAACTTGAAACTGATTGCGGCATTGCGCGTGCGAGTTTGCTGTTTGCAGATGATCGGCTCGAGAACATAGAGGCCGCCGCTGCACGCGGTTGGCAAACGCATTTGTTTGAAGGTCCCAGTGGTTGGGCCGCGCGATTGGTTCGCGCTGGATTGTTAAGCGAGGCGGAGGCACAATGAACATTCAGATCGGTTTTGAAGATGGCGAAAAGGGTCTCGATTGGATCGGTCTGACCAAGGCTTTGAAGGCCGGACATAAGCTGCCAAAAGCGGAGATTGCCGATACATTTCTCTATCGCGGCAAGGACACTTTGTTGAACCGCTCCGCTTGGATTGATGATCTCGGCTTAACCGTGAAATGCGCGACGGTTTTTCCCGAAAATCCCAGCACGGGCGTCCCGATGATCAACGGCGCGGTGTCTTTGTTTGATGACGCACATGGGCGACTTGAAGCGATTATTGATTTTCACTTGATCACAAAATGGAAGACCGCGGGCGACAGTTTACTAGGCGCTTTGCGTCTTGCACGCCCTGAAAGCCGCAAGATTTTGATCATCGGATCAGGCACAGTCGCGCGGTCCTTGTATGACGCTTATAGCGCTGGTTTTCCCGAGGCGAAGTTCACCGTTTGGAGCCGCACGCGTGCAAATGCGGAGATGTTTGCGAATGAGCGCGCCGCAGTCGTTGCTGATGATTTAGAGACGGCAGTGCGTGACGCTGATATCATCACGAGTGCAACCATGAGCACCGAGCCCGTCTTGCGTGGGGACTGGTTGCAGAACGGCCAGCACGTGGATCTGATCGGTGCATATCGGCCTGATATGCGAGAGGCGGATGATCGGGCTTTGCAGCGTGCACGTGTGTTTGTTGATAGCTTTGACACGACTATTGGGCATATTGGCGAAGTGCAAATCCCGCTGGACAGCGGCGCGATTTCACGGCCTGACTTGATTGCGGATTATTATTCTGATGCTGGGTTTGAGCGGCGTTCTGACGATGAGATTACACTGTTTAAGAATGGCGGTGGCGCTCATCTTGATTTGATGGTGAGCCGCTATGTGCTGGAGCGCTACGCCGGCTAGTCTACCCTATTGCTACTCAATCGGACCGAGTAGGGGCCAGCGCCCACACCCCCGGAGTTTTGGCAAGATGTAGTCTAGGCTGCTAGAGGGCGTTCGAGTTTACTTTCTCTGATCGGAAGGTGGATGAGTGCGCTGAACGCACCAACGCCGATGCCAACCCACCAAACGGCTGTGTAGCTACCATAAATGTCGTACATGCGACCCCCGAGCCATATACCGAGAAAGCTGCCAAGTTGGTGACTGAAAAAGACGATGCCATAGAGCGTGCCCATATAACGCAGCCCATAAATATGTGCGACTAGGCCGGATGTGAGCGGCACTGTGGCGAGCCAGAGTGATCCCATTGCAACCGAAAAGATGATGACTGATGTGGGTGTGATCGGGCTCATGATGAAGAGAATGGCGATGATTGTGCGGCCTGTGTAGATCCCCGCGAGCAGGTATTTCTTTGAGTAACGGTTGCCAAGCCAGCCTGCGAAGAGCGTCCCGCCAATGTTGGCCCCGCCAATAAGTGCGATGGCCATTGCGCCTAGCGCAGAGGTCGTGGTGATACCCGCCGCATGCAGCGCGCCACCAGGCAGGATCGGGCCACACATTTCGGTCACAAACGCCGGAAAATGCGCAGTGATGAAAGCGAGCTGATAGCCACAGCTAAAGAAGCCGAGGAAGATGAACGTATAGGTCGGGTCTTTGAACGCGCCTTTGAGGACTTGTCCGAGGCTTTGTTCCAACTCTGCCTTGCTGGCCAATTGTGGAGCGCGCATGAAGGGTAGCAACATCAGCACTGCGAGGATCGCAGCGGCGAAGACGATGAATACGTTTTGCCATGGCATGAAACTGAGCAAGAGTTCAGCCGTTGGCGCACCCACGATTTGACCCGCACTTCCCGCCGCAGTCGCGATTGCCAGCGACATTGAGCGGTTCGCATCCGAGCTCGCGCGACCAACTACCGCGAGGATCACACCAAAACCTGTGCCAGCGATGCCGAAACCAACAAGGATTTCGAGCACCTGATGCGCTTCGGGAGTGACCGCGAAGGAGGACAACACAAGGCCCGCCGCATAAATGAACGCGCCCGCGATGATGGCTTTGCGATCACCTATCTTTTCTGCCAAAGCACCGAAAATAGGCTGGCCAATGCCCCATGCAAGGTTCTGGATCGCGATGGCGAGCGAAAATTCAGAACGCATCCAGTTGAATTCCGCGGCGATCGGGATTTGGAACACACCAAAGGAGGCGCGGATCGCGAAATTCACAAGGATGATGACGCAGCCAACAATTAAGACCGGCGTGAACAAATTACTTTGAGATTTCATCGCGACCTATCCGACTGCTTCCTGCGGGACGTTACGCTTTTTCCTTAGCGGGTCAATTGCCTGCCCTCTTTTCGCAAGACCATTTGCGCGGTAGAGGGGGGCATGGAGACTTTATCGCAGATATATGCAGCGCGCGTCGCAAGTGGTGAATTGACGGCTGATCCCGTGCAGGAACTTGCGTTGACACAGTTTGAACGCATTCGTGCAGCGCTTGCGGAACCTGTCAAAACTGGGTTCTTTCGCAAAGCGCCACCGCCGCCAAAGGGGCTATATCTTTGGGGCGGTGTCGGGCGCGGCAAATCGATGTTGATGGATCTGTTCGTTGATGCTTCCCCTGTGCCCGCACGGCGTGTGCATTTTCATGCGTTTATGCAGGAAATTCATGCGGGGATGCACAAGGCGCGCCAAGATGGTGTTGAGGACGCACTACAACCCGTCGCACAGGCGGTTAGCACTGATATCAGACTGCTTGCGTTTGACGAGATGCAGATTACCGATATCACGGATGCGATGATTGTTGGCCGCTTGTTCGAGATGCTCATGCAAAGCGGCGTTGTGATTGTAACGACCTCGA
This sequence comes from Planktotalea sp., assembly GCF_018607995.1. Lineage (GTDB taxonomy): Bacteria > Pseudomonadota > Alphaproteobacteria > Rhodobacterales > Rhodobacteraceae > Planktotalea. The sequence continues at coordinate 108,074 of NZ_JABBAL010000015.1, read as the reverse complement.
ACCGCGTGCCTGACGATCTTTATAAGGATGGTCTGAACCGCCTGTTGTTCTTGCCCTTTATTGATCTTCTAAAGGACAAGATGGAGGTCGCGGAGCTCGCCAGTCCGACGGATTACCGTCAGGACAGATTGTCAGGATCTCCCGTCTTTTTTGCGCCAAACGGGCCAGAAGCACGTGCACAGATTGAGGAGATCTGGCAGCGGTTGACTGAGGGCAAGGCGAAACCGCTCGACCTGATTGTGCAGGGGCGCAAAGTACGCTTGCCTGGCTTTCACAACGGTGTCGCGCGTGCGAAGTTCTTTGATCTATGCGGCGCTCCCCTTGGGCCTGCGGATTATCTGACTATCGCAGAGGCCGCGCGTGTGTTGGTGCTAGAAGATATCCCACGTCTGAGCCGTAACAACTTCAACGAAGCCAAACGTTTTGTGACGTTGATCGACGCGCTTTACGAAGCGCACGTACAATTGATCGCCTCCGCTGCGGCGACGCCAGAAATGCTATACGTCGAAGGTACGGGCGCGTTTGAATTTGAACGCACCGCGAGCCGTTTGCGCGAAATGCAAAGTGCGGATTGGGGACTCGACTAGATCCTTACCACATCCGTGGTTTGGCATATTTTGCGTATTCGTCATCATAGGCTTTGCCATCAAACAACGCATCGAGTTCTTTCACGAAGTCACCCGCTGTGGGCACTTTGGTATCGCAGCCTAGACCTTGCCAGAGGCCCGAACGCATCAGCGCTTTGGCACATTGGAAATACATCTCACCAATACTCATCACGACGACAGAGCGCGGGAGCTTGCCCTTTTTTTCAAAACGCGAACATGTGGCAGGATCTGTTGTGACAATCCCAGTGCCGTTGATGCGCACAACATTGGTGATAGAGGGGATCATGAACATAAGGCTGACCCGCTCGTCGCGCACAATATTGCGCAGGCTATCAATGCGATTGTTACCGAACCAATCGGGCAGCAGCACGGTTTGGTCATCCAGTATTTCAACGACAGACCCATCATCACCGCGCGGGCTGGCGTCCGTGCCTTCCGGCCCAACCGTAGAGATCACTACAAAGCGGGACGCTTCAATCCAAGCGCGATAGTGCGGGGTCATTGTTGTGACCACTTTTTCAATCGAGCGCGGGACCGGTTTGGTGTAGATCGCTTCTAGCTCTGCGAGGGTCTTGATTGGGGTCATATCCGTCTCCACTGCGTGCACTGTGCAAGCGTTCATAGAGCGCCTTTGGCAGCAACTCAAAAAAGAAGGGACGATGAACGCCCCCTCAAGTCTTTGCCTGTTATTAAGTCCCGTTGTCCGAACGCCGCTCGATGAGACGTTGGTCTTCGGAGGGATCTTAGATTTTAACTTTTTTGGGACATAACATCGCGCAACGTAAAACTCGTTATCCGCATGTGTCGGTGCATTCGCTTTCTCCCCAACGGACCAAATCTGTTCATGTGAGGCTGGCAGGCGTCACGCGGGTCCGGTTGGGAATCAGATATAAGCGAATCGATTCGTTCTAGTCAACATTCTGTGATTCGCGATTTGGACGCTACAAAATCTGGCGTGCTGCCTGATCAAGCCTCGGTGGAAATCACAGGTTGAAGTGTGAAAACCACAAGCCCTTGTTACGACTCTAGAAAATCGAAACAGATGTTAGAAGAAAAACTGAAATCACAATGAAACAGCTAACTCGGTCAGGCAAAGTCGCGCCGAAATTTATTTTCAGAAGCGTTGCTTTCTCGAAGATTTGCCCAATCTCGTGGCAGCCCTGGGGCATGCGATAATTCAACTGTTGACCAATCCGAAGCGCATTTGAATTTTGACGCAGCGAGGATCTGTATTGCAACAGCTGATCAGTCGCAAAGGCGGAACCATAGAGTTTAATCGCGATCAATGCCAATGTGTCACCCGATGAGACCGTATAGTTCTGCAATCCTGAATTCGCAGCGATTTGCGGGCGCGACACTTGCTGGACGGATGCGTTGTCGATTGCGACGGCCGGAGCACTTGGCTCAATGCGCATTTGCGAGGACGGCGCACTGACAATCAGCGTACCATCCACATGCCCCATGGAGCGACGCACGATAGAGTTCAGAAGACTTCCCTGCTGGCCCGGTGCTTTGGACACATGTCCAATGCTGTCGAGCGCATTGAGCGTTTGCCAGCTCATATCACGAAGTTCCGGCGCAATGGCGTGTATGCTCGCTTGCGGCTGGACTGAGGGTTGCTGAAAAACTGTTGTCGCTTCAGCCAATGCATCACTCACGGCAGAATTTGTGTTTATGTGAGTCGCCAATGTCGCTTGAAAACGATTCAAAGCTGCACCTGTGTCCGCCGCTTCCGACGCGACTACGGGTCGAACAGATTGCTCTGTTCCGCCCGATTTCAATTCAAAGATGACATCATCGGGCATTGTTAGAAGTGTGTCTTCGCGTGGCTTATCGATCACCTGCATTTGATTGCGACTGGTTTCAAGAAGAGCTTGGGGTTTTCCTGATAAGCAAAATCGTCCCGTGGACCGGGTTGCAAAACAATGACCAGCACCGTTGAGATTGTGAAGAAGGCGAAAATCAAGAAACCACGCATCATGATCTGATACTCACTTTGAAACCGTTAACCCAAAAATGTGCTACATCTGTAATCCACCCCGATAACAGAGGATCTTTTGCGCCGGATATCCGACATCCAGAAGCAGTTGCACAGCTTAGCGTGCCGGGGGCGACCAAGGACCATCGTCGAATACTAAAAGATCAAACGCACTCGAGAAATCCATCTGACCAAGCGCGCCTTTTACACCGAGCGCCAGCAGAAGATCTTCACGGTACGGATTGTTTTTCACAAGCGTTGCAGCAGGCACAGAAATAGCACCCTGAATTGAGCCACCCGAAAACTCCGCTGGCAAACGCGCATCAACCAGCAGGCCACTTCCCGTAGAGACGTTTTGTTGCATGAAAGTGAAGACTTCGAGTTCACTGAGTGTCGCCACAACCGGTGCCGCTGTCGCGGGTTCGATGCAATGTTCGGGACATTTGCGTGTTGCTTGATAATATCTGTTTGGTAAGGCTGCATCCCCGCCAGCACCTCGGCGGATGCTAAAGGCTTGACCACCAAACTCAAATTCAACTCTGGACAGACCACGTACAATATCTACTACCGCACTTTGCAGTGATAGCAAAAGCGTTAGGGCGGCCACCCGGAAAGCTTACGCAAAAGCGCCTTTGACTGACTTTATTTTACTCATACCTGCTCGAAACGTTTTTCCATTTTCGTTGCGCTGAGGCTAAATTTTTGCACTCGCGCGGTCAGTGTATTATTGTGGTTGCATTTTATTCATAAAACAATCCATTGAGCATCAAAAAAATGGTCAACCGTTCTCGCGTAAAATGTGTCCTGCGAGATAGAGTGATCCGCAAATCAAGACACGCGCCGTAGGGGTAGTTTTTGCGATTTGCGTCAATGCGTCTTCAACCGACTTGGCCTCTTGAGCGGGAATGCCTGCATCACGCGCAGATTGGGCTGTGACATTAGCCAGGAGCGTGTTGATCTCACCGGGAATATCGACAGCATGCAATTGCGCGACCTGCGCCGCGAGCGGGCGCATATAGCCGCTTACATCCTTGGTATTCAGCATCCCGCAAATCACATGAGTGTCGCGCTTTGGCAGCTTTGCCAAAACATCCACAATCGCCAGCGCAGCGGAGGCATTGTGCCCCCCGTCCAACCAAAGTTCGAGCGCGGGTGAGCGATCGGCCCAAGTCCCTGTTTTCAATCGTTGCATACGCGCAGGCCATTGAGCGTCGGTCATCGCAGCCGTGCAGGCTTCTTCGCCAAATCCAAGCGTGCGTAAACCGGCAATCGCGGCCCCTGCGTTCTGCACTTGATGCTCCCCCAAAAGCGCAGGCGTGGGCAGGTCCAGAAGACCCGTTTCATCCTGATAGATCAGACGATCACGTTCGGTGCTGACGTGCCAGTGTTGTCCATACACAAACACAGGCACGCCTAGACGCGCAGCTTTGGCTTCTATAACCTCAAGGGCTGCGTCTTTCTGCGGACCAACGATACAAGGCACACTCCGCTTAATGATGCCCGCCTTCTCACCGGCGATCTCTGGCAAAGTGTCGCCCAAGAATTGCTGATGGTCGATGGATACAGGCGTTATGATAGTCAACGCAGGCCTATCAATCACATTGGTAGCATCCACACGCCCACCAAGGCCAACTTCTACCAGCGTGTAGTCTGCCTTTTGGCGCGCAAAAGCGAGCAGGGCCGCGCAAGTGGTGATTTCGAAATAGGTGATGCTTTCACCGGCATTGGCGTGGTAGCATTCATCCAGGATTTCGGTCAGATAGTCTTCGGTGATCAACTCACCCGAGACGCGAATACGTTCATGAAAACGCGCAAGATGGGGCGAGGTGTAGGCGTGTACGGATTTACCCGCACCCTCAAGACCCGCTCGCATCATCGCTTGCGTGCTGCCTTTGCCATTAGTGCCTGCGATATGAATGACAGGTGGCAAGCGACGTTCCGGATTGCCCAGCGCGTTCAGCAAACGCTTGCATCGATCCAGCACAAGGTCGATAACCTTGGGATGCAGTTTCATCATCCGCTCTAGAATAACGTCCGATGTTGCATGGTTCACGCTTTCGCGTCCTCGGGAACCTCATCGCTTGCCTCGGTTGGTGCGGCAAGTTCGGGGGGCTCGGATGGCTTTGGTAAATCGCCCATCACGGGGGGCGGCAAGTGCATCAACATACGAATGATCTGCACCAGCTCCATTTTCATTTCCGTACGCTTGGTCACACGATCCAGCATACCGTGCTCCAACAAGTATTCCGCACGTTGAAAGCCTTCGGGCAGCTTTTCACCAATAGTCTGCGCAATCACGCGCGGGCCTGCAAAACAGATGAGCGCATTGGGCTCCGCAATCTGAACATCACCGAGCATCGCGTAGGAGGCCGTCACACCACCAGTTGTCGGATGCGTTAGCACCACGATATAGGGCAGCCCTGCCTCTTTCAGCATTTGCACAGCCACTGTCGTTCGCGGCATTTGCATCAGGCTGAGAATGCCTTCTTGCATACGCGCGCCACCTGCCGCAGAGAACAGAACCAAAGGTTTGCCCGTATCAACCGCCCGCTGAGCCGCCGCAATAATCGCGTTGCCCACATACATGCCCATAGACCCCGCCATGAACGAGAAATCCTGACAGGCCGCAATGATTGGTGTGCGTCCAATTTCGCCCTCGGCGACAAGCATAGCTTCTTTCTCGCCCGTGCCTTTCTGGGCGGCTTTCATGCGATCGGGGTATTTCTTTTGATCTTTGAACTGCAAAGGATCAGCGACAGGCTCTGGCACGTCAACTTCGGTAAAGATACCGCCATCGAACAGCGATTCAAAACGGTCTCGCGCAGTGAACGCCATGTGATGACCGCACGATGTGCAAACGTTCAGGTTGCCGCTCAACTCGCGGTGAAACAGCATTGTTCCGCATTCGTCGCATTTGGACCACAGGTTTTCTGGCGTCTCGCGACGGGAGAAAATCGAATTGATCCGCGGTCGGACGTAGTTGGAGATCCAGTTCATCGCAGACCCTTTCCTGCGTTAGTCTTTCGGATTCAGATAAAGGCCCTTGGCCACAATTGCAATCAGCGCCTAAGCGCAAGGCGCGCCGCAAGCCAGCACACGATCATCACCGCAAAGTCGATGGGGAGGAACGAGCGGATCGCTGATTCGTCGTTTGCGGTGAAGGGATATTGATAAAGCGCAAGACCCGACATTTCGCCCTGTGGCGCGATCAGCAAAAGCGCCGAGACGTTTGTGACAAAATGAACGGCAATCGTAGGCCCGAGCGTGCCTGAACGCGCGGTAAGATCCGCAGCGATCATTCCGAATACGCTGGCCCAAATCACGACAAGCAACGCATTGCCACCATAGGTTCCAGGTGAATAGTGCGCGAGACCAAACAAGACCGACGGGATCACCATCCACACCGCAGGATGCGCAAAACGGGCCGCGAGTTGTTGTTGGATGTATCCGCGAAACAGAACCTCTTCCGCGCTGGCTTGGATCAGCACAGCGATCAGCGCGGGCAACAAAAACGTCAACCATTGCGCAAAAGCCAATCCATCTAGCAACGCGGGATCATGCCCATAAGGCGGCAGAGCCATCAAAGCACCCATCACCAAAAGCAGTGCAACAATCACGAACTTTGCTTGCAAGAACGCGATTGTCGGTGGGCCAATCAATGTCTCGGGACGTCGTCGATGCAAACCGATAACAACAGCCGCCACCGCGATCCAGATCATGCCGAACGAAAACAACAAAACCAAAACGCTTTGCGGCAGCAACAGTGTCTCCAAGTCCTCGTAGAGGGCTCGATAGCCTTCATCGCTCATCACATAATAAAGGAACTGCCAGATCAACGGGGAACAGATCATCAGAATGCCAGCCGTTGCAATCAACCCGACAAACAGACACCACAGCTGTGCCTTCTCCCGCGCAGGCGCGACAAAGCGGTCATGGGCCGTGTAGTCAAAAGAGAAGATTGTCTTGAGCATATTGCCTACATTTAGGCTCCCGTAGCGCTCGGCGCTAGTGCGTACTTAAGCATTTCACAAAGCGAAGCCGCACTTCTTTTATTATTAAAACAATTTCCCCGCAAAAGCCTTTGCGGTTTCAGCAAATCAATTGATAACAGCCACTGCAGCCTCTCCGCAACTTCCCAGAACTCCGACCATGCCTCGCCTTGATCAATTGATGCATCATCGGTCTTCATTTCAAAATTTCGAGTTACCACCTTGAGCTGTCTTGCCGCGTTAAATAGTCTCATTTCGTTGTCTTTAGACAACGTGCCACCCAAAATCTCGGTCAGCCCTTTGCCGTTTTAGCGTCCTCTGGAAACTCGAAAAAATATGTCTCAAACGCTAATAAATCAGCCTCACTTACGCCCCAACACACCCAATTAATGGCAATTGGGGTGAGGAGGAAATTAAAGCCAAAGAACGGATTAGACTTTTCCGATGCCATCGAAGACGACAAAACAAAACTGAGGATCATCCGTTTTGACCATCTTCGTATCGCGTTTCCCCTTCCGAAAGCAGCCGTTGGCATGCTGAAACAGAATGCGGGTTTTCGCGACATGTGCTTTGCCGGTCGCGTTTCAATTCCAATGCAGCATCACGTCGCACCTTGCGACCTTGCCTTCGCTGATTTATCCACTCTTCAACGCATATTTCGGAGAGCCCACTATGACCAAGTTCGACAAAAGCAAATTGCCAAGCCGCCATGTCACAGAAGGGCCAGCGCGCGCGCCACATCGTTCGTATTATTACGCGATGGGCATGTCTGAGAAAGAAATTCACCAGCCCTTGGTAGGCGTTGCCACATGCTGGAACGAAGCCGCGCCGTGCAACATTTCTTTGAACCGTCAAGCACAGGCCGCAAAGATGGGTGTCAAAGCCGCCTCTGGCAGCCCGCGTGAATTCACGACCATCACGGTCACGGACGGCATTGCGATGGGTCATGAAGGCATGCGCAGCTCCTTGGCGTCACGCGAAGCGATTGCTGATACGGTTGAATTAACCATGCGTGGCCACTGCTACGACGCGCTTGTGGGCCTTGCGGGCTGTGACAAATCCTTGCCAGGCATGATGATGGCGATGATCCGTCTCAACGTGCCGTCCGTGTTTGTCTACGGTGGCTCCATCCTGCCGGGTCGCGCACCTGCCGGCGCGAAGGTTCCAGAGTCTTATGCAGATCGCGATCTTACGGTTCAGGACATGTTTGAAGCCGTGGGTCATCAACAAAACGGCACAATGACCGAAGCAGAGCTTGAAATCCTAGAGCGTGTGGCTTGCCCATCTTCTGGTGCATGTGGTGGTCAGTTCACCGCTAACACGATGGCCTGTGTGTCCGAGGCTATTGGCCTTGCGTTGCTGAATTCCTCCGGTGCCCCTGCCCCGTTCGAAAGCCGTGATGAATATTCCAAGGCCTCCGGAATCGCCGTGATGAACCTGATTGAAAAAGGCATTCACGCACGTGATGTGTGCACACGCGAAGCGTTTGAGAACGCAGCGCGTGTTGTTGCTTGCACGGGGGGTTCCACAAATGCAGGTCTGCACCTGCCTGCGATGGCGCATGAAGCAGGCATTGATTTCTTCCTTGAAGATGTTTGCGATATTTTCCGCGACACGCCATATTTCGTCGATCTCAAGCCCGGTGGTCAGTATGTTGCCAAGGATCTCTATGAGGCGGGCGGCGTTCCCGTTGTCTTGAACGAGCTGCGCCGTGCTGGCTTGTTGCATGCAGATTGCATGACCGCGACGGGCTATTCCATTGGTGAAGAACTCGACAAGCACACGCTGAAGGCTGATGGCCGTGTGGTTTATCCTGTTGAAACGCCAATCACCAAGACTGGTGGCGTTGTGGGCCTCAAAGGCAACCTCGCCCCAGAAGGCGCGATTGTGAAAGTTGCAGGCATGGCCGCGCAGCATCAGCGTTTTGTTGGCCCCGCGCGTATCTTTGAGTGCGAACAAGACGCCTTTGAGGCGGTTCAAAACCGCACTTATAAAGAGGGCGATGTTTTCGTTATCCGTAACGAGGGCCCTGCAGGCGGTCCCGGTATGCGCGAAATGTTGGCAACAACAGCTGCGCTTTCCGGTCAGGGCATGGGTCTGAAGGTGGCACTGATCACTGACGGTCGTTTCTCTGGCGCAACCCGTGGCTTCTGTGTGGGTCACGTTGGTCCCGAAGCTGCACATGGCGGTCCGATTGCCCTGCTCCAGCAAGGTGACGTGATCACGCTTGATGCGGTTGAAGGTACGTTGGACGTGGATATTTCTGACGAAGAGATGGCCAAGCGCCGTGCCGATTGGAAAGGCCCGCGTGAGACGATCTATGCCTCTGGCGCGCTTTGGAAGTATGCGGATCAAGTTGGCGAAATCTACAAGGGTGCGGTCACGCATCCTGGCGGCAAGGCAGAAAAGCATGCGTATTGGGATCTGTGATCTCGACTTAAGCAAAGCTCGCCAGTCGGGCCCTGCGCTGCTCATCTGTGTATCCCTTGGCGCCTGTGTGGGCGGTGAGGGCCTATCCTTTGCACAAAAAGGCGAAGCAGAAGGCACGCCAAGCGGCGTTGTGATCCTGAAGACTACACAAACCACGCTGGCACTGGGCGCAATCAAGCTGACTGCGCCAAAGGGCTACTGTATTGACGAAACTTCTGTCAGCAGCGGCTTGCAAGGCAGCTCGGCAATGCTAGCGCAATGTTCTTCGCTTGATGGCAAAAGCGGAGGTACGGACATAGCAGTAATGAGCGTCCAAGTCTCCTCTCGGCGTGGGGAAAGTGCAACAGCTCCCAGCGCGCAAGATCTTGCAAGCGCAGCGATGCCACGCAAGACACTTCAGACAAAGCAAAGGGGCAATCTCGCCTTGGCTCAGCTGGCAACCGGCGGTGATGAAGTCTTAGCACCCGCCGATCCGATCCATTGGCGCGGCGCGACTGAACTAGATACGCGCCTTGTTTTACTCAGCCTATTTGCGCCGAAAGGGTCCGATCTAACAGGCAACAAAGGTGCTGAACTCTTGGCAGCGCTTGCGCATGGAATTTCTGCGAAACGTGGATCTTTGTTCGGGTTTGGCCGCGGCGAGCCCGAGAGCAAAGATGCAAATTCGGAAAATATTCAACCTATAGATGTTGCTGAAAGCTCAACGACCGATACGGTTGAGCCAGAAAAAAAAGGTGGCCAAGGCATCATTGCACGTTTGTTAAACCACTCTTAATTTGGTTAGAATAACGGAAAGAGCCGCAGCAAGGCAGGTAACTGAATACCATGGCATTGGGTAAACCGTCTTTTTTGAATAGAATTCTGTTCAAACGTTCCATTCGCCGTTAGCGCGTGTTGTGGATGCTGCCAAAAATACTCCCGTATCTGTGTTTCACAAACAAAGGGCACGTGCGCGTCGATTGCTCGTGCATCTCAACCCCTTTGTACATGTTGCTGACAACCGTTTGGCGTTGCCTCTAATCGGCAGTCAGGCGATCCAGACATCACACGATTCAGATTAGGCCTGGTGCCCGGAAGCATGGTCTGGCCCGTTGCCAGAACAAGGCATGGCATTAGTGCCGAGCAAATCGATGCTTGGCGGGAAAATCTCGCTACACTACGATTGCGATTTTTCGGAACTATCATTGCGCCAACTCCGCAATACACGCGAGGTAGATTTAGCCCCCGACGGCCTGCGTGTGGGTGTTTTCAACTTTGAAGGATCATTCCTGTCTTTGGTGATTGATTTTCCAGAAGCGAGCGTGTCCGGCTTGAAACGCAAACATCTGATCCGCCTTAAACCGATCATGGAGTTAGAAAAACCCCTCGAAATTTTTGCGCGCTTGAACATCAAGCATGGCCCGAACACGGAACAAGTTGTGCGTGAGTTGCCGCTGAATGATACGGTGCCAATAGTGGAATTCGACCTTACCTACACGAAGCTCAATGAAAAGCGCGTGGATAGCATGTGGCTTGATCTGATCTTTGAAGGCCCGCAAATGAACCAAGTCACGCTGCGCAACCTCGCGCTGACCCGCCGACCTAGGGCGGACGTTTAGCAGCCATGAAACACTGTCAAAAGAAAGACCTTCCAGATGAGCGCATTTGAGCTAAGCAAAACCCGCCTGTTTGAGGGTGTTTGGGAAGGTGTGCTGACGGCCGTAGACGAGAACACAGAGCAACCTGATCTAGGGGTCACGCATCTTGATAAGCCTTTGGGCGAATTGCGCTTGAAAGAAACCGGGGAGCCAAACCAATGGTCAGTGCGCGTTCCGATCCCAATCGAGCTGATTAGCGACGGTGCGCAGACCTTTCTGATCTTTGATCGCGACACGGGCGAAACACTCGACAGTTACACCATTATCGCAGGCGATGCGGTCAGTGAAGATATCCGTGCCGAAGTTGCGCTACTGCGTGCAGAGCTGGATATGGTCAAACGCGCTTTTCGTCGCTACTGTGCTGAGACGACATAGACAAGTTGACCTGCTCTAAAATTACGTAAGCAAGGTGACGCTGCGTTTCAGGTGACATGGCTCTCTGGTCTGCGCACTCTGCTCCCAACTTTGGGAGATACCTATGACCGACTATCCGCACATGCTAGCCCCCCTTGACCTTGGCTTTACCACGCTGAAAAACCGCGTTTTGATGGGGTCGATGCACACCGGCCTCGAGGAAAGCAAAGACTGGAATCGTGTCGCAGAGTTCTACGCAGATCGCGCACGCGGTCAGGCCGCGTTGATCGTAACGGGCGGCATGGCCCCCAGCAAAGAGGGCGGCGTTTTCCCCGGCGCCGCTGGTTTGTTCAATGATCAGGACATCGCCAACCACAAGATCGTCACGGACCGCGTCCATGCGGCTGACGGCAAGATCGCAATGCAGATCCTGCATGCCGGACGTTATGCTTACGGCCCTGAGTGCGTTTCTGCGAGCGCTGTAAAATCCCCGATCTCGCCCTTCCCACCAAAAGAGTTGGATGAAGAAGGCATCGAAAAACAGATCAACGACTTCATCGTCGTCGCCACGCGCGCGCAGCAAGCGGGCTATGATGGCGTGGAGATTATGGGCTCTGAGGGGTATTTCATTAACCAGTTTCTCGCGCTTCATACAAACAAACGCACGGACCGTTGGGGTGGCACTTATGAGAATCGCATGCGCCTGCCTGTAGAGATTGTACGCCGCGTGCGTGAAGCAGTCGGCACAGATTTCATCATCATCTACCGCCTCTCGATGATTGATTTGGTGCCGAATGGATCAACCTTTGACGAAGTGATCCTGCTCGCCAAAGCCGTCGAGGACGCGGGCGCGACGATAATCAACACAGGCATTGGCTGGCACGAAGCGCGCATTCCCACGATTGCCACCTCTGTTCCACGTGCGGCTTTCACTTGGGTCACCAAAAAATTGATGGGCGAGGTCAGCATCCCTGTCATCACCTCTAACCGCATCAACACGCCTGAAGTGGCTGAAGAGGTCTTAAGCAGCGGTGCCGCGAATATGGTGTCCATGGCGCGGCCTTTCCTCGCAGATGCGAAGTTCGTGAGTAAAGCAATGGCCGGCAAGGCCGATCAAATCGCGCCTTGTATTGCGTGTAACCAAGCCTGTCTCGATCACACCTTCGGCGGCAAGATGACGTCTTGCTTGGTCAATCCCCGAGCCTGCCATGAAACCGAGCTAGTGATCGAACCGACCGCTGACGCGAAAAAGATCGCTGTGGTTGGTGCGGGTCCAGCTGGTCTGAGTACCGCTATGACGGCCGCAGAGCGAGGCCATAGCGTGACTCTGTTTGATCGTGCAGACGATGTCGGTGGTCAATTGAACATGGCCAAACAGGTCCCCGGCAAGGAAGAGTTCTGGGGCCTCGTTGATTGGTATCGCACAATGATGGCGACCTCTGGTGTCGATGTGCGTTTGAACACAGAGGTGAATGCGGACGATCTGGCTGATTTCGATGAGGTGATCATCGCGACCGGTGTGGTCCCGCGTGACGTTGGCATTCCTGGTCAAAACGGGGCAAACGTGCTCTCCTATATAGATGTGCTGCGAGGAAAGGCTGAAGTCGGCAAACGCGTCGCAATTATTGGCGCGGGTGGCATTGGCTTCGATGTTGCGGAAACTTTGGTGCACGAGGGTGTCAGCCCTGCCGTTGATCTGGACGCTTGGAAAGAAGAATGGGGCGTCGGCGATCCGTCCGAGACGCCTGGTGGCCTCGCCCTGAGCGGTCCAAAACCTGATGCGCCAGCACGCGAGGTGACGTTGTTGCAACGCAAAGCCACGAAACACGGCAAGGGTTTGGGAAAAACGACGGGCTGGATCCACCGCGCAGCTTTGAAAATGAAGAACGTCAAAATGATTGGCGGTGTGAATTATGAGCGCATCGAAGAAGGCGGGTTATATGTGTCCTTTGGTGAGACTCACGAGAACCCACAGCTTATCGAGGCGGATACGATTGTACTATGTTCGGGGCAATTGCCAGAACGTTCGCTTGCGGATGCCTTGGAGGCCAAGGGTGTCCCATGTCATGTAATCGGTGGCGCGGATGTTGCCGCAGAGCTGGACGCAAAGCGCGCGATTAATCAGGGGACGCGATTGGCTGCCTCGCTCTAAAACTAAGAGTTCGGCAGGGGGCCAGCCCCCCGCGCCCTCTCGAGATATTTTTGGAAAAAGGAACCACATCCGCTGTTTCCATGCCGCAAACTATCCCCGACAATACCCTAGCGTTGTCTAGGGAGCGCCCCAATCGCGCCCCTTTTGAAGCTGATACCTTATTCCAGACACAGGAACACAAAGGTAGACGAAATGGATCACCTGACAGAAATGGAAGCCTTCGCCACAGTTGTGGACCAAGGTGGATTTACAGACGCTGCAAAGAAGATGGGAATATCAAAATCTGCCGTTTCAAAGCACGTCTCTTCACATGAAGCACGCCTTGGTGCGCGCCTTTTGAATCGCACAACGCGACGTGTAAGCCCAACAGAAGTCGGCCTTGCCTATTACGACCGCGCTCGTCGCGTTTTAAATGATGCAGGTGAGGCGGATGCGTTGGTCACATCCATGCAATCCGCGCCTTCGGGTTTGCTACATATCTCTGTAGCGACAGACTTTGGAGTTAATCACCTCAGCCCCGTGCTTGGCGATTTCCTATCCGAGTTTCCAGATATCACCATCAATATGGTCCTGAATAACCGCTATGTAGAGTTGATTTCAGAGGGCTTTGATATGTCCGTGCGAATTGGTGAGTTGGAAGACAGCTCGCTTCGGGCACGCAAATTGACTGAAACGACGAAGCGCATAATCGCCTCCCCACCTATTTTGAGAAATATGGTCGGCCAGAGAAGATCGACGATCTCAATGATCATAAGCTTTTGCGTTACTCGAACCAATCCAGTGGCAACGTATGGAAAGTCACCGCACCTTCCGGCGAAAAACGTCAGACCCGCACCGCTAGCTGGCTGAGCGTGAATGACGGGCAGTCCTTGCTAAACGCCGCGATTGCGGGACTTGGTATCGCGTATCTTCCAAGCTTTTTGTACTCAGAGGCGATGGAGCAAGGTTTGGTTGTTGATGCGATCCCCAAGCTTCGCACAGAAACGCAAGGCATCTACGCCGTTTATCCACCGGGCCGCTTTACACAACCAAAAGTGCGCGCATTCATTCGTTTCCTCGTTCAATCGTTCGCTGATAAAGGACCTTCTGAGTGGTAAAAGCACTCACATTCTAGATATCTCCCCCGACCCCACTGGTCCCTTTGCATATTGAGAAGGGGCCATTTTTTATGTGCTGAGAAAGCTGATATTCGTGCCGCCGAACTTGCGGGTCTCCAAGAGGTCGCATTCTGGCGGAGGGATGATGTCTGCGCTTTCTTCCCATAGGACAAGCGCGTTCTTGGCGATCCAACCACCAGCCAGTGCGCTTTTCAACGCAGCTTCGCCCATGGATTTGCCATAAGGCGGGTCAAGGAAGATCAGGTCATAAGGTGCATCAGGTTTGACAGGCAAACGCGTTGCATCGCGTGCAAAAAGCTTGGTTTCGGTTTTGCATTGACACAATGCAATATTCTCGCGGATCAGGCTTTGGCCTTTACGCCCCGTTTCAACAAACGTTGTGTGGATCGCACCGCGCGACAACGCTTCCAAGCCTAACGCGCCGGTACCTGCAAACAAATCAAGGCAGCGCATATCTGTGATCGGATCGCCATAACGTCCGCCCATCAGCACGTTAAACAAGCTCTCGCGCACGCGGTCCGTCGTCGGTCGCAGATGCGCGCCTGCGTCGCCTTTGCCAACAGAGGCGAGCGCGCGACCACGAAAAATTCCACCGATGATCCTCACGCTTTTAGCAGGGCCTTCATATCGGTATCTGGGTTGGCGATGACGTCAGGCGTGGGTGATTTTCCGGCCTCGATCAAGCGTTTGCCGATCATGTAGTTGCGTGGATCGTTCATCGCGTCCACGGCCAAGAGCGTGTGGTCCTTATAGTACCAGAAGGAGATCGCTGGTGACTTAGTGTCGCGGCGCGCAACGACGCTATCATAACCAATGTTCAGCCCCGCAATTTGCAGTTTTACATCGTATTGATCCGACCAGAACCACGGTTTCGGTGTATAGCTCTTGCCCGCTCCCAACATGTTTTCAGCAACAGCTTCCGCCTGATCAATCGCGTTTTGTACGCTTTCAAGACGACGTCGCGCACCGCGCAGGTCGAACGAGGCGCAATCACCAGCCGACCAGATGTTGGGATCAGACGTGCATCCTTGTTCATTCACCGCAATACCGTTTTCAATGGTTAGACCTGCCTTTTCAGCAAGGCTGACGTTAGGTGTGATGCCAACGCCGACAATCACGAAATCAACGTCGAGCTCTGTGCCATTCGCCAGTGTGGCACCGCTCACATAGCCCTCGCCGTTCAAGCTTTTGAGGCCAACGCCCTCTAAGATTTTAACACCATGCGATTGATGCAGTGCACGGAAATAATCAGAGGTATCAGGCGCTGCGACACGCTGTAGAATGCGCTCGGCCATCTCAACGACAGTCACTTCGACCCCCATCTTGCGCGCGACTGCTGCGGCTTCTAGTCCGATGTAGCCGCCACCCACAATCAGCGCACGTTTGCCAACGTTGAAATGATCCGCCATCGCATCCACATCCGCCAAGGTGCGCACGGTGAATACGCCGTCTAAAGCACCGCCAATAGAGGCAGGCAAGGTGTTCGCACGAGAGCCAGTCGTGAGTGCGAGTTGATCGTAGGATATTACATCATCACCCAAATGCACTTCGCGCTTGGCCATATCAATCGATGTGACAGCCGCTCCCATTTGCAACGTGATATTCTGATCTGCATAAAAACTCTCAGGGCGCAGGAACAAGCGCTCCAAAGCTATGTCGCCCAGCAAATAGGCTTTAGACAAAGGCGGGCGCTGGTAGGGCGGCACATGCTCTTCGCCGATCAAAGTGATCTCGCCCTCAAAACCAGAGCTGCGCAATTTGGCAACAAGCGAGGACCCTGCTTGCCCTGCCCCGATGATCACAAAATGTGCCATTAGCACGATCCCTTCTAAAAACTTGTGGCGTCTGACTGCGCAGACTCTATATCGTTGGGGAAGTCGAACGCAATTCCCAGAAAAGGTATCCACATGACAATTTCAAAAGGCGACCGCTTGCCGACATCCACTTTGGTCCAATTGGGTGACGCAGGCCCCGCGCCTGTCGCTTTGGCGGATAAGACCGCAGGGCGCAAAGTCGTGATTTTCGCGGTGCCGGGCGCGTTCACACCGACATGCCACTCTGCGCACGTGCCAAGTTTTATGCGCACCAAAGATCAGTTCACCGAAAAAGGCGTGGATGAAATCATTTGCGTTTCCGTCAACGACCCGTTCGTGATGAAAGCATGGGGCGAAGCAACGGGTGCTACTGCGGCTGGCATCACCATGCTCTCGGATGCGGAAAGTGCGTTTACCAAAGCGATTGGTATGGATTTTGACGCACCCTCCGCAGGCTTCATCGCGCGCTCCAAGCGTTACGCGATGTTGATCGAAGACGGCGTTGTGACGCAGCTCAATGAGGACCGCCCGGGCAAATGCGAGATCTCCGCAGGCGAAGGTCTGTTGGACGTTATGTAGTCCTAGAGGCTATCAAATTTGCGCGCTAGCGTAACATCCAGTGCGCTTAGGCCATCCACAGAGTGGGTGGTCAAAACCACGTGTACTTTGTTGTAAACGTTGAACCATTCCGGGTGGTGATCCCATTTCTCCGACCAAATCGCCGCGCGGGTCATCCAGCCGAATGCATCTGCAAAATTCTTGAACTTGTAGCGTTTCTCAATCGCATCGCGTCCCTTCACCATAGCCCAGCCTGTCGCGAATAGCGGGTCAAGCAGAGGGCCGCGCGTGTCGTCAAATAGTCTCTCGCTCATTGCTGTTCCTCCACTTGGATTTTCTTAAACGGGCCATAGTCCGTGAGAACCTCGATATCCTGCTCAATCGCTTTACGCTCTTCTTGTAAGTAACGCGCGATGGCGTCGGAAAAACCCTTGTCGCCAACCCAATGCAGCGAATGGGTGGTCACAGGGAGATATCCGCGCGCCAATTTATGTTCGCCCTGCGCACCCGCTTCGACACGTTTCAAGCCCAACTCGATCGCGACGTCGATAGCGCGGTAATAACACAGTTCGAAATGCAGGCAGGGATGATCCTCAACGCAGCCCCAATAACGGCCATAAAGCGCCTCTCGTCCAACGAAATTCAAGGCCCCTGCGACAGGCACCCCATCGCGTTCCGCAAGCACAAGAATGACATCATTGCGCATGGTGTCTTGAACGATATCAAAAAATTGCCGAGTGAGATACGGCGTGCCCCATTTGCGCGCGCCTGTGTCTTGGTAGAACTGCCAGAAGGCATCCCAGTGCTTGGGCTTGATTTGATCGCCGGTTAAGGCTTGGATCGTGCCGCCAAATGCATTGGCCTGCTCACGCTCTTTGCGGATATTCTTGCGTTTGCGAGAGGCGAGCGAGGCAAGGAAAGCGCTGAAGCTCTCATAGCCATCGTTAATCCAATGAAACTGCTGGCTGAAGCGCCCCATGAGCCCCATTTCAACACCGGCGCGCATCTCCTCTTCGGTGCAGAACGTTAGATGCAGCGATGAAATTTCGTTGTTCGCAGCCAATTGCACTGCGCCTTGGATCAATGCAGACTGCCCAACCTGTTCGAACGCGGGCTTCACCAACAAACGCCGTCCCGTCGCAGGCGTAAAGGGCACAGCAACCTGCAATTTCGGGTAATAGCGCCCACCCGCATTCTCGTAAGCATGCGCCCAATTGTGATCGAAAATATATTCTCCCTGCGAGTGCGATTTTGCGTAAAGCGGCGTGACAGCTATCAATTCCCCGTGGAGTTTCGCAGTCAGGTATTGCGGCTGCCAGCCCGTGCCAGAACCCACAGATCCGCTTTGTTCTAGGGCATATAGAAACCGGTGGGTCGTGAACGGATCAAACGGCGCGCCACCCTCATTAGCCTCTGGACAGGCGCAGGCGTCCCAGTCTTCAGCCGCGATCTGCGACAGGCTTTGAACAATCTCGATTTCGACGGGCGTGTCGCTCATGAGGTTGGGAGCTTTGCCAAATATTGCTCGAAGGTGATGTTATCAGCGACTTTGCGCGCGCGTATTTCTTGCACCTCGCTCTTGACGGTCCAGCACAGAACATCTGCGCCTCTTGCTTTGAGATCTGCCACGCGCGGAGCTCCTAAATCCTCTATCTCATGAGAGATAAAGCAGGCCCCGACAGAGTCAAAGTCAGGGATTTCGCGCAGCCGATTCCGCGTACCTTTTGGCAGCAGCGGCCAATCCTCAGCAGTGTAAGCACTTGTCACGATCCCACGCGGCACAAGCGGTGCATGGATGGCCATTTGTTGCACCGAATGTGGGTTGAACGACATCACGCCAAGCGGGCCTTGATAGCCTTCAATGTCACGCGCAACCGCTTGCTCCAAGCGGCCAACATTTGCGCCCATAATGCCGTCTTGATCCTTAATCTCAATCATCAAAGGTACACCGCCCGCAACCAAGGCAAGCACTTCCGCCAGCGTCGGAATACCCTCATCGCTGCCGCGCAAGATCACCCGACCTAAGTCAGCACCGGAGCGTTGCTGGATCGGACCGCTGTCCTTGGCGAGGCGTTTCAAGTCGTAGTCGTGAAACACTATTGCCGCGCCATCGCTGGACAATTGCACATCAATTTCGATGCCATAGCCCGCCTCTATCGCCGCTTTGATCGCTGCGCGCGAATTTTCCGGTCGCGCGTCTTTCACATCGTGCAATGCCCGGTGAGCCAGAGGTTGGCGCAGGAATGATGGACCAAGGCGGTTCATTTGATCTGAAAAATACCTTCGATCTCGACAGCCACACCAAATGGTAAAGACGCAGCTGACACGGCAGAACGCGCATGACGTCCAGCATCGCCTAGTGCTTCCACCATGAAATCAGACGCACCATTGATGACCTTCGGCTGATCACCAAAATCGCTGGTGGAGTTCACGAAACCCACTAATTTCACGACACGCACCAAACGATCCAGATCACCGCCGCAGGCTACCTTGGCTTGCGCCAAAAGCGCGATCGCGCAGGTTTTGGCGGCGACAGCCCCCTCTTCAGCGCTCATCGTGTCGCCAAGTTTGCCTGTAATGAAACCATCGGCATTGTTAGAAATCTGGCCCGATACATGCACCAATTCCCCCACTTGCACGAAGGGCACATAATTCGCCGCAGGTGCAGGTGCATCGGGAAGGGTCACGCCCAATTCAGCAAGTTTGCTCTCAAAAATTCCAGCCATGTCAGGTCTCCTATTTGCGTTTGCGCATAGGCAAACACGCACGCCCGTTGCGCGCAAGTCTCAAACGCGGCGCGCAGCCATACGTTCGCGCACAAGAGTGAAGATTCCAGCCATCACGATCAGCGATGCGCCTATGACAACGTTCAAGCGCAATTGTTCTGCGAAGATCAAAAGCCCTAGGGATGAGGCCCAAACCAGTTGCAAATAGGCAAAGGGTTGGACCGCGCTCGCCTCTGCGGCTTCATAGGTTTTGATCAACAAGAAATGCCCCGCAGCCCCTGTCAAACATAGCAAGCCCATCCAAGCCCAATCCACTCCACTTATCCGCTCCCAGAACGCAAAACCCACGGCTGTCATCAGCGCAGCGCCCGACACGCCCGTCCAGAAAAAGCTGGTCGCCGCGCTGTCCTTGTGCGCCACATAGCGTGTAAGCATACTATAGAGCGCGAACATCAACGCAGACACGAAGGGGATCAATGCGTAGGGCGAAAATACACCCGTGCCCGGCTGAAGAATAATCAACATCCCAATAAAGCCAACACCGATCGCTACCCAGCGCCGCCAGCCGACAGTTTCACCCAAAATTGGGCCTGAAAGTGCGGCGATAACAAGAGGGTAGCAGGCAAAAACCGCATGGCTCTCGATCAATCCGATGTAGACGAAGCTTTGCACGGCGACGCAGATTTCTGCCGCCAGAAGCACGCCACGAAAGATCTGCATCTTGAGCTGACCCGTTTGCACCGCTTTGCGCAATCCACCCTTGCTGCGCGACGCGATGGTAATGACGAAGGCGGCGAAGAACCAGTAACGCACCATAACGATCATCATCACATTGTATTCGCGCGCGAGATGCTGGGAAATGCCATCCTGCATCGCAAACACGAAGGTGGTCGCGATCATCAGGCTAATACCAACGGGCGCGTTGTTTTGGCTCATGCGGGTTTGCTTCCTACGCTCATGTGGCGCTTGCGTCCAAATCCTGTGACGCGCTCAACCGCGAAACCTGCGTCACTTAACGCGCGCCGCACGAAGCCCGCGGCAGTGTATGTGGCAAAGGTTCCGTTGAGGTTTGTATGTGTGCCGACTTCGCTGAGCAAAAACGCTTCCCAGAGTTCCGGGTTCTTCGCGGGTGAGAAACCATCGAGGAACCAAGCGTCCGCTTTTTCACGCCATGCCGGCAATGTTTCGCGTGCGTCGCCAGTGATAAGCGTAAAGTTCAAATCCTTAAGCTGCACACCTTCTGGGGTCAGCGCATCAAGCAATTCACCCGCCAACTCTGCCAACTCTGGAAACGCTTCAAGCGCTTGACGCATCTCTGCGATGTCCAAGGGAAAAGCCTCAAAACTGGTGAAATGCAACGTGCCATCAACATTGCTGTCTCGCCACCCGTGCCACGTCGCAAGCAAGTTCAGACCCGTGCCAAACCCAAGCTCAGACACATGAAACCCATCCACAAAACGCGCAGGCAGATCATTACCCCCCAAAAACACATGGCGCGTTTCGGCCAATCCATCCTGAAACGAATAGTAAGGATCATCAAAACGCTGCGAAATTGGGACGCCATCTTCGTTCCAATCGAGTTTGCTTGTCTGGTCGTTCATGCGTTCTTGCCTTACGAGCGTATCCAAGTGCATTGGACATGAGGGCGCGCAAATGGCAATGGCCGATATCACGATCTATGGCGCGGGCATCTTCGGGCTCAGCATCGCGTGGAGCTGTGTGACGCGCGGCGCAACGGTGCAAGTGATTGATCCATATGGCGTTGGTGCAGGATCCAGCGGTGGTGTCGTGGGGGCTTTGGCCCCACATACCCCCGAGAATTGGAACGACAAAAAGCAGTTTCAATTCGAGAGTCTGATTATGGCGAACCGCTATTGGGGCGCCGTTGAACAAGCGGGTGGGTTAAGCACGGGTTACGCGCGTTCAGGGCGCTTGCAACCGATAAACGATGACCGCGCATTGGAACGCGCGAAAACGCGACGAGTGGGTGCGAAACAGCTTTGGCAGGGCTTGGCAAAGTTTGAGATTGTGAAGGCCGCTGGCACGTGGTCGCCCAAAAGTGAAAGCGGCTTGGTGATCCATGACACGCTCAGCGGTCAAATGCATCCGCGCATGACCTGTGCGGCTTTGGTGGCAGCTTTGGCAAGCAAGGGCTGCGATGTTGTTGCTGAAGGTGCGCCGGACGGCATCATCGTGGAGGCGACAGGGTGGCGTGGACTGCTGGAACTTGCCGAACAGATGGAGCAACCCGTGGGCAATGGCGTCAAAGGACAGGCGGCCGTTCTTCAATTTGCCACCGCCCCCAATGCGCCGCAGCTATTCGCAGACGCGCTTCACATCATCCCGCATAGCAATGGCACTGTCGCGATAGGCTCGACCAGTGAACGCCTGTTTGATGACCCCACCAGCACAGATCAACAGCTAGACGACGTTGTTTCGCGCGCAAAACATGCATTTCCTGTACTGCAGGATGCGCCTGTGATTGAACGTTGGGCGGGTGTACGGCCCCGCTCCAAATCGCGCGCGCCGATGATTGGTCATCACCCGATCCGAAAAGATACATTTATCGCGAATGGCGGGTTCAAAATCGGCTTTGGTATGGCCCCCAAAATCGCCGAAATCATGGCTGATTTGATCTTAAACGGAACGGATCGGATACCAGAGGACTTCCGGCCAGAGGCATCTTTGCGTTAACGCTGCGCTATTACGTTGCGCAGACTTATGACAGCATTATCTAAGCTTTTCTGATACTGCTCACTTTTCAACGTGCCATCTTCGTTGAATTCATTGTGGACGCCAGCGACCAATACGGCTGGTGTTGCAAGGACCACAGCACCGAGCTGTGACAAGCAGTTACGCGTCATGAAATACGCTGTTTCGCCGCCCGTGCGACCCGCTGCCGCGCCAATAAGCAAAGTCGATTTGGCTGTGAACACAGTGCCAGGTACGCGGCTCACTCAATCCAGCGCATTTTTGAGAACACCGGAAATGCCTTTGTTGTACTCAGGGCTTGCAACAATCAACACATCTGCTGCCGCGATCTGAGCGCCGAGCTTCGTCACCATTTCGGGAATACCCTTGGCTTCCAGATCACCATCGTAAAGCGGAAGATTGAGATCCGCTATTTCGACATCGGCGGTGCCATAAGAGGCAATCGCCGCCTTAATTAGTTGCGTGTTGAACGACGCCTCACGCAGCGAGCCAGAAATACCAAGAATTTTAGGGATAGCCATGGGAGTGCACCTTTGTGTTACTAACTCTTTGCCCGAAATTGCGCGTTTTACTAGGCTTGTTCAATCGCAGTGCGCGCAGGGCTTATGTGCAAAAATAAAAGACCCCACCAAATTGACGGGGTCTTTGTGCAAATTTTTAATGGCTTAGCTTGTTGGCAAAATCACGATTTCGACGCGACGATTTTGCGCTTTGCCCTCTTCGGTCAAGTTGCTTGCCAAAGGCTGATCTTCGCCGCGACCAATGCCTTGTAGACGCGTGAAGGACACACCCGCACCCGCGAGCACGTTCACAACAGAATTGGCGCGTTGAACGGAGAGGTGCTGGTTATAGCCTGCTTCGCCCGTGCTGTCTGTGTGGCCAATCACCTGAACGGTGGAATCTGGATAAGACTGCAAGTTCGTCGCAACGGCGTTCAAATCACTCTGGATCCCGCTCGACAAAGTCGCGCTGTCAGAGGCGAATGTAATGTCTTGTGGAAGGGACACGATCAAACGATCACCCGTGTTTGTGATGGTCACACGATCATTGCCAAGGCTCTTCTGGAGCTCTGCCGCTTGCTTGTCCAAGACGTTGCCCACAACAGCACCGCCAGCACCACCGATAAGCGCACCTTTGATTGCGTTTTGCTTGCGCTCTTTGGAATCGTCGCCAGAAATCAGACCCGCGATTACGCCCACACCAGCACCAATAGCCGCGCCTATAGTCGTCTTTTTAAAATCATCGTTGTTCGCGCTGCGCTCTGGAGTGGCGCAAGCGGTCAAAGCCAGCAGGGATGCTGCAGAAATTGCGAGAAGGGGGGAATTTCGTGTCATGTTGTGCCTCATATGCTTTCTCCGTTAATCGGAGCTGATCGTACTGTAGCATCACCGAATTAGTTTCCCAAGATTTGCTTTGGGGGAATTTGAGCACACTTTCGCCAACTATCTTGGAGCAGCTTCGCGCGCTGCAGTTTCATAGGCCAGCATCGCGCGTTTGATCGGAGTGCCCCAATGATAACCACCAAGCTCGCCCGATTTGTGCAAAGCACGGTGGCACGGGATAAGCCAACTCACAGGATTTTTGCCAACAGCCGTGCCAACCGCACGCACCGCTTTGGGGCTACCGACAACGCGTGCAATATCGGAATAGGTGGTGACGTGACCACTGGGAACATGCAACAACGCTTCCCAGACTTTGATTTGAAAAGGCGTGCCAATCAAGTGGAGTTTACGCTCACCAGCGCCACCGAACGCAGCGCTCATCCAAGCGTCTAACTTGTCTTTGTTTTCCACAAATGCCGCTTCAGGCCAACGCGCAGCCATGTCTTTGTACGTCGCATCGTCGCCCGCTTCTGCAGCAAAAGCCATGCCACAAAGCCCAATATCTGTGCCCATCCCAAGGACGCGGCCAAAAGGGCTGTCGAACCAACCTGTGTAAATCGTCAGCCCAGCGCCGCCCTTAGCATATGTGCCTGGGCTCATCGCTTCCCAGCGCAGGAACATATCGTGCAAGCGGCCCCCACCTGATAAGCCCGTCTCAATCGCAGTATCGAGCGTGGAATGATGTGCGCGAAGTAAAAATCTGGCATGATCAAGCGCTAGAAATTGCTGATAGCGTTTCGGCGAAACTCCCGCCCATTTTGAGAACAGCCGCTGAAGATAGGTCGGGCTGAGGTTCATTTCTTGCGCAAGCTCTTCGAGCGAAACGGGTGCGTCGCTCGCGTCTAACCGCTCAATCGCGCGGCGCACGAGTTTGTAATGATAGCTGGCCTCTTGGTCCTGTGTGACATGTGTGTTCATGGGTTTACTCTAGGACGCGACCCGATCTCACGCGATCCGTTTTTTGCACTTTACCCCAAGCAGTTTGTCAAACGTGCTGGCCCCCGTTGATTTCGATCTCCGTGCCGCTGACATAGCTCGAGGCGTCGTTGCACAAAAAGTAGATCACATTCGCCACTTCTTCAGTGCGGCCCAAACGTTGCATCGGCAATTTCTTAACGATCTCGTCGGTGCCCTCTGACAGAATTGACGTTTCAATCTCACCCGGCGCAATCGCGTTGACGCGCACACCCATTGGGCCGAAGTCATGCGCCATTTCGCGGGTCAGTGCCGCGAGCGCGGCTTTGGAGGTTGCATATGCCGCCCCTGCAAAAGGATGCACGCGCGATCCGGCGATAGAAGTGACATTCACAATGGATCCCTTGGCCGCGACCAATTCATCCTTGAGACCGCGGGAGAGCACAACAGGCGCGAAGAAGTTCACATGAAATACTTTTCCCCAATCCATCAGATCAGTGTTAATCGTATTCAAGCGCTCCACATCAGGCCCTTTTGGCGACACGCCCGCATTGTTGACCAAACCATGCAAAGGACCGTCCAAACGCTCACGAATACGTTCTACCGCGTTTATTGTGTCAGCGGGATCAGACAAATCGACCTGGATATGATTTTCAGCGCCGCCAGGCCAAGGACAACCCTCATCAAAGGCTTGGCGCGAACAGGTCAACACTCGCCAACCTTCACGCGAAAATTTCTTCACTGCCGCATGGCCAATGCCACGGCTCGCGCCTGTTAATAGAAGTGTCTTAACCATGGTTTTGCCAATTCTGTTGAGTCCTAAGAACCATATGCCCAAAAACCAAACGCAGAAAAGCACAATACTCAATTCATGCGCGTGCCCTTGCCGAATATAGCGCAAACAGGCTAGCACTCGCGGCATGACAAAACCTGCGAAACAACTGCCTTATCATACGATCCGCGAGATCTTCACGCGCTTTGAAGCATCCGAGCCTGAACCAAAGGGGGAACTGGATCACACCAACGCTTATACATTGGTTGTCGCTGTAGCACTGTCTGCGCAATCCACGGACGTGGGCGTAAACAAGGCCACCAAAAAGCTATTCAAGATCGCGGATACGCCGCAGAAGATGCTCGATCTCGGGCTTGAGGGCGTGATTGAGCACATCAAGACCATCGGACTTTATCGCAACAAAGCGAAGAACGTGATCAAGCTGAGCCAGATTTTGGTCGATGACTACGGTGGTGTTGTGCCGAACTCGCGTGCAGCTCTCGTGTCTTTGCCCGGTGTCGGACGCAAAACAGCGAATGTCGTGTTGAACATGTGGTGGAGTTATCCATCCCAAGCCGTTGATACGCATATTTTTCGGATCGGAAATCGCATTGGCATTTGTCCCGGAAAAGATGTGGACGCTGTTGAGCGCGCGATCGAGGATCATATCCCTGTCGATTTCCAACAGCACGCGCACCACTGGCTCATTCTGCACGGCCGTTATATCTGCAAAGCGCGCAAACCTGTTTGCAGCAACTGCATTATCAAAGACCTATGCCCATTTGAGGAAAAAACCCCATGAAGACCTACAAAGTCGTTGGAATCGGCAATGCTGTCGTTGACGTAATCACCCAAAGCGATGACAGCTTTCTTGCTAACATGGGCATTGAAAAAGGCATCATGCAGTTGATAGAAAAGGATCGCGCAGAGGTGCTTTATGGCTCTATGTCAGATCGTACGCAGGCGGCGGGTGGCTCTGTTGCGAACTCTATCGCGGGGATCGGATCGCTTGGACTGCGCACCGCATTTGTGGGGCGTGTGAGCGATGATGCATTGGGCAAGTTCTACGCCAAAGCGATGACCGATGAGGGTACTGTTTTCGTCAATGATCCTGTCGCGAGTGGTGAATTGCCAACATCACGTTCGATGATTTTTGTCTCTCCCGATGGAGAGCGGTCGATGAATACCTACCTTGGCATTTCCGCAGAGCTTGGGCCTGAAGATGTGTCCGCCGATGTCGGTACAGATGCAGAGATTGTGTTCCTTGAGGGATATCTGTTTGACAAAGACAAAGGCAAAGAAGCGTTTGTGAAGCTCGCGCGCGCTTGTCGTGCGGCAGGTGGCAAAGCCGGTATCACCATTTCAGATCCGTTCTGCGTGGAACGTCATCGCGCGGATTTTCTGAACATAATTGAGCAAGAGCTCGATTATGTAATTGGCAACGAAGAAGAAGTAAAATCGCTGTTTGAGACCAATGATCTCGACGACGCGATTGCCAAGCTTAGTGCGATCTGCCCCCTCGCGGTGTGCACACGATCCGGTGACGGCGTTTCGATCATGTCAGGAGGCGAGCGCATTGATGTGCCTGTAACCAAGGTGGTTCCTATAGATGCAACAGGTGCAGGCGATCAGTTCGCAGCCGGGTTCTTATATGGCCTCGCTACGGATCGTGATCTGGAAACCTGCGGCAAGATGGGTTGTATTTGTGCGGGTGAGGTCATTGGCCACGTGGGTCCGCGCCCCAAAGCAAATATCTCTGCGATGTTCCACGATGCGGGCTTAGAGAACTAAAGAGTAAAACGCTTCCTTTTGCACTGGCTCTAAGCCCGCGAAATTCTGTCGTAGCATCGTGTTCCAGCCAGAGTTGTAGCCTTCACAAGTTTCTACGGCACTTTCCCTAAAGCGTCCCAACCAGAGTGCACAAGGGTGATACTTGTGTTCCCATCATCTGTTGGATCAAAGCGCAAATAAATCTGCGTTGCCTCTTTCACAGTGCTTATCTTTACTCTGACTGATCGCGCATAAAACGGGTCGAGAGAATTATTTATTTCCGTCATTCCAAAGCCAATCAAAGGAGTGACCATGACCTATATTTTCTCAGGAATGACCAGAAAACAGCCAACGCCTACCGCGCGGGGGCGCTTGATGCTTATGGGAACGCACCTGAGCAAGGAGTCTCTAGCGGGACAGGTGTACCTTGCGGCCATTGTCTGAACATCGTTCCAGAAGGTGAAGGCTTCCTCGTGGTGGCGCACCGACCGTTTAGCATCCTGCAACCCTATGCGGAAACTGGCCCAATCTTTATCTGTCAGTCTGATTGCAGCGCCCCAAGCGCGACTGAAATCCCCCAGGTTCTAGAGGCCTCGCCCGAATACTTGATCAAGGCTTACACAAGTAACCAACGGATCAAGTACGGGACAGGAGCTATCGTTCCCAAAGAAAATTTCACGAGTAAGCTGAGCGCGCTTTTGGCCCGCAGCGATCTTGCGTTCGTGGATATAAGATCAGCAAAAAACAACTGTTGGCTCACCCGCGTGACCCATCAAACCTAGCGGCTGCGCGTGAGCTCCAGGAACACATCTTCAAGATCGGCCTGTTCGGTTCGCACATCGCGAATGATCACGCCAGCGTTTCGCACTGCTTCTAGTACAGCGTCGGCGCTGGTCTTGCTGGCGCGGTAAGTTAAACGCAACGCACCTTTTGGATCAATCGCGAGGTCAATGCCATTTGTAACCGCGAACTTCATCGCCTTGCCTTCAGGTTCAATGATCATAGTCTTTTGGTCAATACTGCCGAGCAAATGTGCAGTGGTGTCGCGTGCGACGACTTCGCCATGATTGATAATTGCGATCTCGTCACACATTTCCTCGGCCTCTTCTAGGTAATGTGTGGTCAGTACAATCGTCATGCCCTGTTCATTCAACTTGCGCACATTGGCCCAAAGCATCTGACGCAACTCGATATCAACACCCGCCGTCGGCTCATCGAGAACCAGAATATGTGGGTGATGCACCAGGGCTTTACCAAGCAACAAACGGCGTCGCATCCCGCCCGACAAAGTGCGTGCATAGGCATTGGCCTTGTCTGACAAGCCAACCAACTCGAGGATTTCGTCAGAGCGCCGTTCAGCCTTTGGCACACCGTAGAGCCCAGCCTGCACATTAAGCGCTTCACGCGGTGAGAAGAATGGATCGAGGTTCAATTCCTGCGGCATAACCCCGATTGAGGCACGCGATTGGCGTGGGTTCACATCCTGATCGAACCCCCAGATCGACACTTTGCCAGATGTTTTCAACACCAAGCCCGCAAGGATATTGATCAAGGTTGATTTTCCAGCACCATTGGGCCCGAGCAAACCAAAGATTGAGCCCTTTGGGATGCACAGATCAATCCCTTTAAGCGCATCTTTAGTCGGGGCACCTTTGCTGCCTGCATAGGTTTTGCAGAGATTCTGAATTTGAATGGCGTCTTGTATCACAGGCTGCTTACTCACTCTTGCCGATTTCACTCGGGTGGATCATAACGCCTGTACCGCGACCACCCAAAAAAGGGAACACATCCGATGACAACGCCTGCACCTGAAACAAAGATCGTAGACAGTTTTCGTGTGGCATGTGACGGTGGCGAAGGGGCTTTGGGCCATCCTCGCGTTTGGCTGCAAATCCCAGGTGAGCATGGTTGGGTAGAATGCCCCTATTGTGACGCTAAACTCGTTCACAAAGATTTCGAAGGTAAGGTCTAGCCGCCTTTTCGCGCTGGTTGACCGCGTTTGAACTCACTTAACTCAAATTATTGACATATTGCAGGTGCATCTTTTCGTTAGTGAGTTATTGGTGACCTTTGGAAATTTTATTGATTTTGATCCCCGCGGCACTGGGGGTTAGCTTTCTTTTTGGTGAAGATTTAGGCTCCGATGACGACAACTCTGCAGAGGCAGACGCGTTGCTTGCCGCAGAAGCAACTAAGGCTGACGAGGAAGCAACAGCGCCGTATTATGGCGCTGATGGCGATCCATTGACTAGTGTTTCCTTGGACGATTTTATCAACGGCACCAATGGTAACGACATGATGCTCGGACACGCTGACGACGATACACTTGATGGCGGTGATGGCAGCGACACCATTTCTAGTGGCAGTGGTGATGATAGCATTCTTGGCGGTAGCATGGCCGAATCGCTCAATGGTAATGACGGCAATGATTTTGTTTCCGGCGAAGATGCGCTGGTCATCGAATACGATAACAGTGCTCCCGCACCAGTTGTCACGATCTTCGAAGCCAACGGTCATTCCCTGATTCATCTGGATTGTGTGTGGGTCGCAGATATCCGTGACGCGGCTGGAACTTTGGAAGTTGGCGATATTTCATTGGTTGGCGTGGATCACAGTGTATAACGCACTGGCATAGCCCTGCCTGACACGTCTAGTATGCCTCCAACGCGCAAACCGCTTTGGGGGCATTTTCACATGAGCACGACTTTCGACAAAGGATGCCATCTGCATCTGATTGATGGCTCCGCCTTTATCTTTCGCGCCTATCACGCGCTGCCTCCTTTGACGCGTAAGTCCGATGGTTTGCCGATTGGTGCCGTCGCAGGTTTTTGCAACATGCTCCAACGCTATGTTGAGGAAAATGCTGGCAGTGACGTGACCCATGTGGCCGTCATTTTCGACAAGGGCAGTCACACATTTCGCAATGATATGTATAACCAGTATAAAGCCAACCGCGACGCGATGCCCGAAGATTTGCGCCCACAGATGCCCCTCACACGCGCCGCGACCAAAGCGTTCAACATCGCTTGCGAAGAAATCGAGGGCTTTGAGGCCGACGACATCATCGCCACCCTTGCGCGCCAAGCACGTGAAGCAGGTGGGCGCTGCACGATTATTTCGTCGGACAAAGACATGATGCAGCTCGTCGGTGACGGCGTCGAAATGTATGACGCCATGAAGCAACGCCGGATCGACCGCAATGGCGTATTTGAGAAATTCGGCGTCTTCCCTGAAGGCGTCGTGGATGTGCAAGCACTAGCAGGCGATAGCGTCGACAACGTCCCCGGGGCACCCGGCATTGGCATCAAAACCGCCGCTTTGTTGATCAATGAGTATGGCACTTTGGAAGAGTTGCTGGATCGCGCAGAAGAGATCAAACAGCCCAAGCGCCGCCAAACGTTGATCGATCACCGCGCGCAGATCGAGCTTAGCAAACGCCTTGTGACTTTAGACCGAAACATGACGCTGGATTTCACGCTTGATGACCTCGAAGTGCGTGACCCGATTGCGGACGAACTTCTTGAATTTCTTGCTCAAATGGAATTCCGCACATTGACCAAGCGGATATCCGAGGCGCTCGACGCGCCCATGCCAGAGATCGCAGAAGCGCCGATCAAAACAGGCTCACTTGATGCGCCCAAAGCCGCGCCTTTTGATGCGGAAAAATATGAGTGCGTGCGCGATATGGCTGCGTTTCAAACATGGATCGACGCCGCTTACGCGCGCGGCTATGTGGCCGTCGATACGGAAACCACGGGGCTCAACGACATGATCGCAGACCTCGTTGGCATCTCGATGTGCAGCGAGGCGGGCAAGGCCTGCTACATTCCTCTAACGCACAAAGATGCGGGCACGGATGATCTCTTCGGCTCTGATGACTTGGCAGATGGTCAAATCGATCTGGAGACCGCTGTTGCCGCCTTAAAACCGCTTCTCGAAGACCCGTCGGTAATGAAAATCGGCCAGAACATGAAGTATGACGCCAAAATTTTCGCGCGTTACGGGATCGAGATTGCGCCGATTGATGACACGATGCTGATTTCATACGCTCAACACGCAGGCCTGCACAATCATGGCATGGATGCCTTGTCTGAGCGCTATCTCGGCCATACGCCGATCCCAATCAAACCACTGTTGGGCACGGGCAAGTCCGCTACCACTTTTGACCGCGTGCCAATTGATCAAGCCACGCCTTACGCGGCAGAGGATGCAGATATCACGTTGCGTCTGTGGCAGCACCTCAAACCCACGCTTCACAGCACTCACACGACCCGCGTGTACGAGACGATGGAACGACCTTTGGTTCCCGTTCTGGCCCAAATGGAGCGGTATGGCATCAAAGTAGACCGTGACGTTCTAAGCCGGATGTCGAACGCTTTTGCACAAAAAATGGCCGGGCTGGAGGCGGAGATCCACGAAATGGCGGGTCACTCGTTCAATGTGGGAAGCCCTGCTCAAGTCGGTGAAATTCTTTTTGACGAGATGGGCTTAGAAGGCGGTAAAAAGGGTAAAAACGGCAAGTATTCGACTGGCGCTGACATTCTCGAAGACCTTGCGACGGAACATGAAATGCCGCGCCGCATTTTGGACTGGCGTCAACTCAGTAAGTTGAAATCGACCTATACGGACGCGCTGCAAGATCACATCAACCCCTACACGGGCCGCGTTCACACCAGCTATTCTATCGCAGGCGCGAGCACGGGTCGCCTTGCCTCGACCGATCCAAACCTGCAAAACATCCCGATCCGCTCCGAGGAAGGCCGCCGCATTCGCGAAGCGTTTATTGCAGAAGAGGGCAAAATTCTGGTTGCTCTCGATTATTCCCAGATCGAACTGCGCATCCTCGCCCATGTGGCGGGCATAGACAGCCTGAAACAGGCGTTCCGCGATGGCCATGACATCCACGCCATGACCGCGTCTGAAATGTTCGATGTCCCATTGGATGAAATGACCGCAGACGTGCGCCGCCAAGCCAAGGCAATCAACTTTGGTGTGATCTACGGCATCTCCGGCTTCGGACTTGCGCGCAATCTGCGTATCCCAAGGTCAGAAGCGCAAGGCTTCATTGATCGCTATTTCGAGCGCTTCCCGGGTATCAAAGAGTATATGAATGACACGACCGCCTTCGCAAAAGCCAATGACCGCGTCGAAACCCTCTTTGGCCGCGTGATCCATACACCCAATATCAACGCCAAAGGTCCACACGCAGGCTTCGCCAAACGCGCCGCAATCAACGCGCCAATTCAGGGTACAGCCGCTGACATCATCCGCCGCGCAATGATCCGTATGCCAGAAGCGATTAAAGACCAGCCCGCGAAAATGTTGTTGCAAGTGCACGATGAATTATTGTTCGAAGTGGAAAAAGATGGCGTCGATCAACTGATTAAAACAGCCAAAGACATCATGGAAAACGCCGCTGATCCTGTCGTCAAACTCGACGTGCCGCTGATCGTAGATGCAGGCCAAGGCGCGAATTGGGCAGAGGCGCACTAATGATCAGTGACTGGCGCCAGATGAAGGCCTTCGCACTTTCGCTTGGTTCACCCAAGGTGGAGCAGGCTAAAAGCTGGTACAATGGGGTCCTGAAAGCGCATGGGAAACTTTGGGTCTGGTGGAGCCCCTATGTCGACTCAGCCCTGTTTAAATACGCCAAAGACGAGCGCGAGATGCTGCGCACAGCAGACCCTGACACCTTCATCCACCACAAACACTATGAAGCCCAAAACTTGATTTTGGTCGCAGCAGGCCGCATTGACGAAGGATGGGTAGAGGCGCGCTTGCGCTCTACCTGGCACGCAGCGGCCCTCAAACTATTTCTCAAAGACTGGGACGCAACGAAAGGTTAAGCACGCTGCTCTTCATCTTTCCAAATAAACTTCCGCCGGAGGCTCCTTAACCCTCAAGCTCACGCGACGGAATAATCTGAAAGAACACACCGCCAGACCAAACCCCAAACCACCCTTCGTGATGCGCGCCAATATCAACCAGACGATAGAAACTTTTACGATCAATCAACGCTTCCAACCCTGCACGCACCATAACATAGGGCGACGGCTCGCCAGTCTCAGCATCACGCACAACGCGGATTAGATGTTCTGCCCCCGCTCCAACAAAATCGCCCACATGGGTTTCAAACGTCAAAACACCATCGGCCAGATCGAAATCTACAGCTACGAAAGGCGCGTCTTCGACGGTGATCCCGACTTTCTCGACCGGTGTGACTAGAAAATACTTTCCGTCTTCTAGCTTCAAAATTGATGAAAACAGCTTCACCAGCTCAAACCTGCCGATCGGCGTGCCCATGTAAAACCATGTGCCATCGCGTTTAATCTGCATGTCCAGATCGCCACAAAACGGTGGGTTCCACAAATGAACAGGGGGCAAGCCACCCCCTTTGGCAGCGGCCTTGGCAGAAGCAGCGATTCCCACAGCGTCAGGTGTCACGGTATTTTGTCCAACCATAGTTTTGCTATTTGTCCTTAGGGGCCTAGTCTCATAGCATCACAACTAGAGTTCAAGGGAGAGTTGTCATGTCCAGCGCAGAAGATTTAGTCACCGACATCGAAACGCTGGGAGCACGTCTGGCAGAAGCAAAGGAATCAATCACCAAGCGCTTCATCGGGCAAGAGCGGGTCGTTGATCTGACACTCTCTGCGCTTTTGTGCGGTGGTCACGCTTTGCTGATTGGTCTTCCTGGCCTAGGCAAAACACGCCTCGTAGAGACGCTTTCAACTGTGATGGGTCTGGATGGCAATCGCGTTCAATTTACGCCAGATTTGATGCCTGCGGATATTCTAGGTTCCGAGGTTCTAGAAACCGGTAATGACGGAAGCCGCGCCTTCAAATTCATCGAAGGACCAATTTTTTGCCAGCTATTGATGGCGGATGAAATCAACCGTGCCTCGCCACGCACGCAATCTGCGCTGTTGCAAGCAATGCAGGAAAAAATGGTCTCTGTTGCGGGTGAAGATCGCGCGCTTGAAGCACCGTTTCACGTGCTCGCCACACAAAACCCGATCGAGCAGGAAGGCACATACCCGCTCCCCGAAGCGCAGCTTGACCGCTTTCTTGTGCAGATCAATGTCCCCTATCCTGATCGCCAAACCGAGCGCGATATCCTGATCGCAACCACCGGTGTTATGGAGGACGAGGCGCACGCAGTCTTTACCACCGGCGAATTGCTGGCGGCACAAACCGTACTGCGCCGCATGCCTGTCGGAGATAGTGTGGTTGAGATGATCCTCGATCTTGTGCGTGCCTTTCGTCCTGACGAACCAGATGCGAGTGCACACGTGAAAGACAACGTTGCTTGGGGGCCCGGGCCTCGAGCAGCGCAGGCGCTGATGCTGACTGTGCGCGCCAAAGCGTTGCTGGATGGTCGTCTCGCCCCCTCGCCCGAGGATGTGATCGATATGGCGGAACCTGTTTTGGGGCATCGCATGGCATTGAATTTCGCGGCGCGTGCACGGGGTGACAGCCTTGCGGATCTTATCCGTAAAACGGCCAGCCAGATCACTGGTTCACAGGCAAGCGCCGCGTGACAGACGCCCGCGCCCTTCGTTTGACTGCAGAGGCGGAAGCCTCTCATCTGCCGCACTTTTTGGCACGTGCAGAGCAGTTGGCAGGCACGGTTCTGCTGGGCGAACACGGGCGCAGACGCGCAGGAATGGGTGATGATTTCTGGCAGTACCGCCTTGTTCAAACAGGCGATAGCCGTCGGATGATTGACTGGCGCCGCTCCGCGCGCTCGGACGCTGAATTTGTGCGCGAACGCGAATGGCAGGTGGCAAAAAGCGTGATGCTTTGGGTTGATGCTTCTGCATCGATGCAGTTCAAAAGTGCGGATGCGCTGCCCAAGAAATTCGATCGTGCGCGCTTGATCGCTTTAACCGCGTCCATCCTGTTGATCAAAGGCGGTGAACGCGTCGGCCTATCGGGCACTGACCTTCCGCCACAGCGTGGTCGCGCACAAATCTTGAGACTAGCAGAGCATTTCACCCACAACACAGACACAGACACAGACACAGACACAGACACAGACACAGAATATGGTGCGCCGGAAGCACGCGCAATGCTACCGCA
>NZ_JABBAL010000015.1:0-72977 GCF_018607995.1 Planktotalea sp. | reverse complement strand
ACACAGACACAGACACAGAATATGGTGCGCCGGAAGCACGCGCAATGCTACCGCATGCGCGCGCGCTGTTCGTGTCCGATTTCATGGGCGATGTAGAAGCGGTAAAAGCGGCCCTCGCCAAAGCCGCGGATCGCGGTGTGCGTGGTGTTTTGATGCAAGTGCTTGACCCTGCTGAAGAGAGCTTTCCCTTCCATGGTCGCACGATCTTTGAAAGCGCAGGTAGATCGCTGCGCTACGAGACCCTCAAAGCTAATGATCTAAAGGCGAGGTATCTTGATAAACTCGCGCAACGCAAAGAAGAGTTGCGCCATTTGTGTTCTGTCACAGGCTGGCAATTTGCGACCCATCATACGGACGCCACTGCGCAAACAGCGCTTTTATGGCTGCACCGCGCTTTGGAGCGACCCGTATGATTGGCACAATCGGATTTCTGTTCCCTTGGCTTTTGCTCACACTCGTGGCCTTGCCAATCTTATGGATAATACTGCGTGCGGTGCCTCCTGCGCCCATACTACGTATCTTTCCAGGTGTTACGCTTTTGCTCGGCCTGAAGGACGAAGAACAAACCAGCGACAGAACCCCTTGGTGGCTTTTGCTGCTGCGCATGATCGCCCTTGCAGCATTGATTATCGGACTTGCGGGCCCTGTTCTAAATCCACACAGCGACGAGATCGGGCGCGGGCCTGTGTTAATCGTGATGGATGCAAGTTGGGCAAGCGCACCGGACTGGTCTTCGCGTATCGCCTTGCTCGACCGCGTTCTGGATGACGCCGCACGCGCGGATCGCACCGCCGCACTTTTGTCCCTTAGCGCGCCAGAGCAAATGACGTTCCAAGCCGCAACAGAAGTGCAAAGCAACATTGCAGGTCTTGCCCCCCAAGCATGGGCGCCGAACATCAACACCGAAACACTCGCGACGTTATTGCCAGAGCAAGGCTTCGATACGATCTGGGTGTCTGACGAATTGAACCGCGAGACGCGAGATGATTTCGCCACCCTGTTCAGCAAAAAGGGTGCATTGCGTGTGTTTGCCCCAGAACGTGAGGCCATCGCACTTGCCCCCGCACAGTTTGAAGGCGGGGCGACTTTATTAAAGGCGCGTCGTTCTGTTGCGGGACTAACACGCAGCGTTCAAGTCGAGGTGCATGGCACCGATCCATCCGGCGCTGCGCGTATTCTCGCAAGCGCGGACATTACCTTTGACAACGGTGCGAAGATCGCTGTTCAGGACATTTCGCTCCCCGCAGAGCTGCGCGCGCGCATCACGCATTTCGCGATTTCCGGTGTGCGTTCCGCTGGTGCGGTCACCTTGTCTGACGACAGCCTGCGTCGCCGCGAGGTTGCGTTGATCGCAGGGCTTGAAGATCGCGAAGGGTTGGAGCTGCTCTCGCCCCTGCATTATTTGCGTCAAGCTTTGCAGCCGAACGCGGAACTGCTTGAAGGCAATCTGATTGATATACTCCCCGCTTCACCAGATGTGGTGATCCTCGCAGATGTTGCAACCTTGGCCCCCGCTGAGGAGGCAGAGTTGACAGAATGGGTGGAAGCGGGTGGATTGCTGGTGCGTTTCGCCGGATCGCGCCTTGCCGCAAGCGATGTCAGCCGCGCGAGTGAGGATACGTTGATGCCTGTGCGCTTGCGCGCCGGCGGACGCACAGTTGGTGGTGCGATGAGCTGGGGAACCCCAAAGGGGCTGGCCCCGTTTTCCGAAGACAGCCCCTTCTTCGGCTTGGCGATTTCTGCGGATGTA
Organism: Planktotalea sp.; assembly: GCF_018607995.1. Classification (GTDB taxonomy): domain Bacteria; phylum Pseudomonadota; class Alphaproteobacteria; order Rhodobacterales; family Rhodobacteraceae; genus Planktotalea. Next base: position 71,227 of record NZ_JABBAL010000015.1, on the reverse strand, counting down.
AATGTAAGCTCGCAAGTTATGGCGCAGCCTGATCCGACCTTAGCCGCGCGCGTGATTGCAGAGCTTAGCGATGGAACGCCCTTGGTCACGCGCAAATCCTTGGGCGAAGGGCAGGTCGTTCTGTTCCATGTCACCGCGAATACGGAATGGTCGAGCCTGCCTTTGTCAGGCCTCTTCGTTAACATGTTAGATCGTCTTGCGATTTCCTCGTTTGCGGGCACCCCGCAAGAATGGGATTTGGACGGCAGCACGTGGAAACCTTTGCGTGTGATGGATGGGTTTGGGCGCATCTTAGAGGCTGACACGCTCGCGGGTGTTGCAGGGGAAGAATTGCTCAGCGCGCCCCTTGGCCCCGAGCTACAGCCGGGCCTTTATGAAAGCGCTGCGCGCAAAATGGCGCGCAATGTGATCGCCGCCGATACCGATTTGGCTGAGGCGGTTTGGCCCGCCGGCACGGATGTTCAACCGCTTCAAACCCGTGAGGAAACGCCGCTTGGTGGCATATTGCTGTCCCTCTCTCTGGCGCTTTTGATGCTGGATATCGTCGCATCCCTTGCCATGTCTGGCCGCTTGCGCGGTGCGATTGCGGGAATCGGGACGGTGCTGTTGTTTGGGCTTACACCCGCGGATGCGCAGCAAGATAGCTTCGCTTTGGCTGCATCCTCCGAACTTGTTCTCGGCCACATCATCACTCGCGACACCGCGATTGATAACACTGCCGAGGCGGGTTTGCGCGGATTGTCACAGACTCTGTTTAACAGAACCTCAATCGAGCCATCCGATCCGATCGGTGTTGATCTGGAGGCGGATGAGTTGGCCTTCTTCCCGCTTCTCTACTGGCCAATCACCCAAAGCCAGCCGACGCCCTCTGCCAACGCCTATGCCAAGCTGAACGAGTATCTGCGCTCTGGCGGGATGATTCTGTTTGATACACGCGACGCTGATATCGCGCGTTTTGGCGCGGCAAGTCCGAATGGGCGCAAGTTGCAAACGCTCGCAGCGCCGCTGGATATTCCACCCTTGGAACCTTTACCGCAGGATCACGTGCTGACGCGCACATTCTATCTGTTACAGGATTTCCCAGGACGTCACACTGCGCGTGATCTTTGGGTTGAAGCCGCCCCCAAAGATGCAGAGCGCATCGAAGGCATGCCGTTTCGTAACCTCAATGACGGTGTCAGCCCCGTGGTGATTGGTGGTAACGATTGGGCTGCGGCTTGGGCGATGGACCGTCGTGGCAACGCGGTCTTCCAAATCGGGCGCGGTTTCGCGGGGGAGCGGCAACGTGAGCTTGCCTATCGCTTTGGCGTTAATCTGGTGATGCATGTACTGACAGGCAACTACAAATCCGATCAAGTTCATGTCCCCGCACTTCTTGACAGGCTAGGCCAATGACACAAACGCTAGTCTTTGATCCTCTTATCCCCTTGGCATTGCTGATAGCGGCAGCTGCTGTGGTATTTGCAGGTCTCGCGCTCGCACTTTGGAGGGGTTTGGCCGGGGCATGGTTACGTGGTTTGGCTGGGATCGTGGTGCTTGCAGCGCTAGCAGGCCCAAGTTTGCAACGTGAAGAACGCGGTGCTTTGAACGATATTGTGGTGATTATCAGCGACGAAAGCGCGTCGCAAAGACTGGCCGAACGCGCAGGTGTCACCGAAAACGCGAGCGCTGAACTGGCAGCATTGTTAAACGCACGCGACAAAATTGACGTTGTGCGCGTCTCTGTGCCCGACGGGCAAGGGGATGCGGGGACGCAATTGCTCACTGTGCTGAACGACACGCTTGCAGGGCTGCCCGAAGGCCGTATCGCAGGCGCTTTTCTGGTCAGCGACGGACGCTTACACGATCTGGAGCGCGCACCGGATCTACCAGCGCCTTTGCATCTGCTCCTTAGCGGGAAAAGTACCGATTGGGATCGCCGTTTAAGCGTCACCAACGCGCCAGCGTTTGCAATTTTGGGCGAGCCTGTGACGCTCACATTGAAGATCGAAGATATGGGCACGGCCCCGACGGGCACTGGGTTTGCGCCGCTAGAAATTTCGATTGACGGTGGTCCACCGCAACGCTTTGAAGTGCCAACTGATGCAGAGATCGAGTTGCCCCTTACGCTGCCCCACGGTGGGCGTAATGTTATCCAGTTCACTGTCCCGAAGGCGGAAGGTGAGCTGACCCCGCGCAACAACACGGCGCTTATCCAGATGAACGGTGTGCGGGATCGCTTGCGCGTTTTGCTGGTCTCTGGAGAACCGCACGCTGGCGGGCGCACATGGCGCAATTTGTTGAAATCCGACAGCTCTGTCGATCTGGTACACTTCACCATTCTGCGTCCGCCGGAAAAGCAAGATGGTGTGCCCGTGTCAGAACTGTCCCTCATCGCCTTTCCAACGCGTGAGCTGTTTTTGGAGAAGATCGAAGATTTCGATCTGATCATTTTTGATCGCTACAAGCGTCGTGGTATTCTGCCTTCGCTATACCTCGAAAACGTAGCGCGCTATGTTGAGGACGGGGGCGCAGTACTGGTTGCGGCCGGACCTGATTTTGCGTCGGCTTATAGTATTTACCGTTCTCCCTTGGCTGAAATCTTGCCTGCCGCGCCTACAGCGCGCGTAATCGAGCAAGGGTACCGCCCAAGTATCAGCCCACTTGGCGAACGCCATCCTGTAACGGCTGGCCTGCCCAACACCCAAGATTGGGGGCGCTGGATGCGTCAAATCGAGGTTGAGCCGAATGCAGGCGATGTGGTCATGACGGGCGTTAATGAAAAACCTTTGTTGATCCTGAACCGTGTTGGAGAAGGTCGTGTTGCAATGCTTGCTTCTGATCATGCCTGGCTTTGGAACCGTGGGTTTGAAGGCGGGGGTCCGCAGCTGGAATTGCTGCGCCGTCTTGCCCATTGGATGATGGGTGAGCCAGAATTGGAAGAGGACGCGCTGCTGGCAGAAGCCACAGGGCAAAACATGCGCATCATTCGCCGCACTTTGAAGGAAAGCGCCGCGCCTGTAAGTGTGACTGCGCCGGATGGCAGTGTGACAGAGCTAAGCATGACAGAGATTGAACCTGGTCGCTTTGAAGCACAATACACAGGAACTGATATCGGACTCTATCGTCTGCGCGATGACGCGCATGAGACGGTAATCGGTTTAGGCCCCGCCGCGCCGCGAGAGTTCGAAAAAACAATCGCCACCGCAGAGTTTTTGGGGCCTTTGGTGGATCAAACTCGGGGCGGTGTCGCGCGTTTGGAAGATGGGCTGCCCACGATCAGAACCGTGCGCGAAGGTCGTCCAGCGGCAGGACGCGGATGGCTTGGGATAACGCCGCGCGGTGCCTATGAAACGCTGAGCGTGCGCCAAACCGCACTGCTGCCTGCATGGCTAGTGTTGCTTTTGGCGTCGATGCTGATCTTGGCCGCGTGGCTACGCGAAGGGCGGCGTTGAACGGTTAACGCGACAGAGTGATCTTGTAGCCGCTGTCTTTCCAACCGTCTTCGGAACACTTTACACGAATGAACACTTCGCGTGTGCCATCGGGCAACATCACGTTGCTCAAACCACGCGTAAAGGGTTGCTCCTTCACGTGGGGATGATGAAGCACCCGCGTGCCAAACACTGTGCCGTCCGATCCGACAATTTCCCAACCGTCCGCATAGTGATCCCAACCTGTATCAGGGTGTTCAATCGTGACGGAGAAATCCCAACCCATACCTGTTGAATGCGCAGTTGCATCGATGACTTTAGGCTGTTCAGCGAAGGCGGGCGCAGCCACAAAAAGCGCCGCGATAAGGAAAGATGTATGATTCATATCCCCCCATGTAGTGTCGGTACCGCGATTCTGGCAATCACAAGCGCGTTAAGCGTCGTGAGCGTCGCCCGAGAGCAACACGTCGCGCGATCGCGAGGCGAATTCACGGCGCCAGAGCACAAGGCATGTGATTAAGCTTGCCACAATCAGCGCGATTGGCCCCGCAAGCCACGCGGCTGAGGCGAGACCAAAATAGACGGAGCGCAAACCACGATTGAACCCGCGAGCGGCGGTAACATTGATCTCCGCCGCTTGCATCGCGCGCGGCATGGTGCGGGGGTCGTCTACATCATTAGGCACAGCAGACATCAAAACCGCGCAATATCCAAACAGGCGGTTTGACCAAACGAACTTGAGGAACGCGTTGGTCACGAAGAATAGCGTGACCATGAGCTTCAGCTCCCACACAATGTTTGGATCGCTGTTAAGCGTCAAATCATCTGCGATTCCAATAAGTTGTTCAGTATTACCAAAAAGCGCCAGAACTCCGCCGATAGAGATCATGCTCGCGGATGCAAAGAACGCTGTACCCTGACGCAAGTTACCCAAGATCGTCGCGTCGTAAATACGTGGATCACGGGTAATCATTTGCTGCATCCATTCGCGCCGGTAGCCTGCCATCAAAACTGACACGGATGCGTGTTTAGTGGAGGGATGTTCAATGCGCCATCCGATCACAAACCAGAGCAACAACAAGAGGCCAAATGCGCTGTAATCAGCGTATGAAAAGAGAGTCAGTCGGCTAAATATGTCCATGTTTCCACATACGCGAACCAATCAGTACTTGCCAATTCTATAAATTGGTTATATTTTATTACCAATCATCGAAAGAACTGTTTCATGGACATGCCACGCCCTGACCCGATTGTACTATCTCGCAAGTCCGAACTGGTTGCGCGTTTGCTGACGGTATTACCGCAGGACGCCGTGATTGAAGATGAAATGGAAACCCGCGCCTATGAGTGCGATGCGCTGACCGCCTACAAATGTCCGCCGCTGCTTGCGGTTTTGCCACGCAGCACCGCGGAAGTGTCCGACGTTTTGCGCATTTGTTATGACATGAATGTCCCTGTGGTACCGCGCGGTTCTGGCACCTCACTTGCGGGCGGGGCCTTGCCGACTGCGGACTGTGTGATCCTCGGGGTTGCGCGAATGAATGACGTGCTTGAAACCGACTACACTAATCGCGTGATCCGTGTGCAATCAGGGCGTACAAATCTAAGTGTATCTGGCGCAGTTGCTGAGGAAGATTTCTTCTATGCGCCTGATCCATCCAGCCAGCTTGCCTGTGCGATTGCGGGCAATATTGCGATGAATTCAGGCGGCGCGCATTGCTTGAAATACGGTGTGACCACGAACAATCTACTTGGCGTCACCATGGTGATGATGGACGGTGAAATCGTCGAGATCGGTGGTGCACATTTGGACAGTGGCGGGCTTGATCTGCTGGGCATCATCTGTGGTTCCGAGGGTCAGCTTGGTGTTGTGACAGAAGCGACATTGCGCATCCTGCACAAGCCCGAAGGGGCGCGGCCTGTGCTGGTTGGTTTTGATAGCAATGAAGTCGCCGGGGCCTGTGTGTCCGACATTATTCAAGCGGGCGTCTTGCCTGTGGCCATTGAATTCATGGATCGCCGCGTGACTGAGGTGGTCGAGAATTACGCGCATGCGGGGTATCCACTATGCGAAGCGGTTCTGATCATCGAGGTCGAAGGATCAGAGGCGGAAATTGACGCGCAACTTGCTTTGATTCGTGAGATCGCAGAGCGTCATAACCCCATCGAATTCAGGGAAGCGAAAGACGCAGATGAAGCCTCGCGTATCTGGCTGGGCCGTAAAAGTGCGTTTGGCGCGATGGGACAGATCAACGATTACATGTGTCTTGATGGGACGATCCCTGTGTCATCCCTACCTATGGTTTTGCGGCGAATTGGTGAGTTGTCCAAAGAGTACGGCCTTGATGTGGGCAATGTCTTTCACGCAGGCGACGGCAATATGCATCCGCTTATTCTGTTTGATGCCAATAAGGATGGCGATCTGGAGTTATGCGAAGCGATGGGCGCCGAGATATTGAAGCTTTGCGTTGAAGCGGGTGGCTGTTTGACGGGCGAGCATGGTGTCGGAATCGAAAAGCGCGACCTGATGGGGTATCAATATAAGCCTGCTGACTTGGACGCGCAAATGGCTGTGAAAGACATATTTGACCCCAAATGGCTCCTGAATCCTGCGAAAGTGTTCCCCCTGGATGTGTCAGATGCGAAGCGCTCCGCGCAAATTGCTGCTGAGTAATGGGGGCGCTGCCCCCGTCGGCCTACACCTACTCCCCAGAGGTATTTAAGGACCAAAGAAGATGGAACCCACATCGGAAGCCGAATTGGCTGATTTGATTTCAAGCGCCAAAGCGCCCCTGTGCATCCGTGGTGGCGGCACTCGTTTGCTTGGGCCAATTGAGGGCGAGGTTTTGGAGACCAGTGGTCTGCAAGGGATATCATTATATGAATCAGGCGCTTTGACGATGGTTGCGGGTGCTGGCACGACGCTTGACGAGATCGGGGCCGCTTTGAAAGCTGAAAACCAAAGGCTCGCGTTTGAGCCACCTGATTTGCGCGACGTTCTTGGAACCACGGGCGCGAGTACAATTGGCGGAGTTGCCGCCAGCAATGCATCAGGCTCGCGGCGTATTTCTGTTGGTGCGTGTCGTGATTTCATGCTTGGCGTGCGCTTTGTGGATGGCGCTGGCATTGTCGCAAAGAACGGCGGGCGCGTGATGAAGAACGTCACCGGCTATGATCTGGTCAAGCTGATGAGTGGCGCATTTGGCACCTTGGGTGTGCTGAGCGAAGTCTCATTGAAAGTAATGCCGAAAGTGGAAATGCAGCTATGTTTGCGCATTGAAGGATTGAATGCAAAGCAGGCCGTCGCTGCTATGTCAGCCGCCTTGGGATCCCCTTTTGAAGTTTCAGGTGCTGCGCAAGCTTTGGACGGTGCGGTTGTCTTGCGTCTGGAAGGATTTGACGCATCGGTTCGATATCGCGCTGACAAGCTGACACAAGTTTTGGCAGGGTTTGGGACAGTCGAAATGCTGGATGATCAAGCGCAGTGTGACACGCTCTGGCGCGACATTCGCGATGCGCGCGGGTTTACTGGAAGCACTGGTGATCTCTGGCGCGTTTCCGTGAAACCAAGTGATGCGCCTGAGCTGATTGATACGCTTGGTGCCCATGCTGTGCTGCTCGATTGGGGTGGTGGATTGATGTGGGTCGACATGCCCAAACGCGCGGATCTTAGGGCACGCATGTCTGTGCCAGGTCATGCGACTTTGATGCGTAGCGACGATAAAGGCTTTGAGCAGGTAGCGCGGTTCCATCCCGAGGCCGCACCACTTGCAAAGATCAGCGCTGAGCTGCGGGCGCGGTTTGATCCGAAAGGCATACTCAATCCTGGACTTATGGGAGATGTCGCATGAAGACCGAGTTTAGTGACGTTCAAATGCAGGACCCCTCAATCCAGCGCTCTAACAAGATCCTGCGATCCTGTGTCCATTGCGGGTTTTGCACGGCGACTTGCCCCACATATCAAGTGCTTGGCGATGAGCTGGATAGCCCGCGTGGACGCATCTATCTGATTAAGGATATGCTTGAGACGGGACGCGAGCCAGACGCGAAAACGGTTGGGCACATTGATCGCTGCTTAGGCTGTCTTGCTTGCATGAGCACCTGTCCGTCTGGTGTGCACTACATGCATTTAATCGATCACGCGCGAAACTACATCGAGGAAAACTACAAAAGACCCCTGAGCGAACGCGCTTTGCGTTGGGTACTTACTTTGGTTTTGCCCTATCCCACGCGCTTTCGTGTTGCGCTGCTTGGAGCGAAAATGGCGCGTCCGTTTGTGCGATTTATCCCTGACAAGCGGCTACGCGCGATGATCGCGATAGCCCCGAAACAAGTGCCACCTGTTAGTCGCAATGATGATCCGCAGACCTTCGCTCCAATCGCCACGCGCAAAAAACGTGTGGCCCTGATGACGGGGTGCGCGCAGCGTGCTCTGGATACGGATATCAATGATGCCACGATCCGTTTACTGACCCGCTTCGGCTGCGAAATCGTCGTCGCAGAAGGGCAAGGATGTTGTGGCGCTTTAACGCATCACATGGGCAAGCAAAGCGAAAGCCACAAAGCCGCCGCCGCCAATATCAAAGCGTGGACACGTGAGATGGACGAAAACGGGCTTGATGCGATTGTAACCAACACCTCGGGATGCGGAACAACTGTTAAGGACTACGGTCACATGTTTGAGGGCGATCCACTTGAGGCGGATGCCAAGCGCGTTGCCGCTATTGCTAAAGACGTTAGCGAAGTTTTGAAAGATCTGGACCTGCCAGAAGGTGGTGCGCCTGGGATGACCGTTGCCTATCATGCGGCCTGTTCGCTTCAGCATGGGCAACAGATCAAGACGGCGCCAAAAGACCTACTAAAGCAGGCCGGCTTTAGCGTGGTCGAACCGAAAGACAGCCACCTGTGCTGTGGCTCTGCAGGTACATATAATCTGATGCAGCCAGAAATCTCTGCGCAGCTCAAAGAGCGTAAAGTCGAGACTTTGATGGCCGCGAACCCTGATGTGATCGCAGCGGGTAATATCGGTTGTATGATGCAAATCGGCTATGCGATTGGCGTGCCCGTGGTTCACACGGTAGAGCTGCTGGATTGGGCCACAGGCGGTCCCCGCCCTGCGAAAATGGATGGAAATCCAAGCATACAAAAAGTACCCATTCTGCGCTAAGCGCCTTATTGTTGCCTCATCCTGTTTCTATCCAGTTTGAAACGTATTTTGGAGACGGCATGACGCGGATCACCTTTTTGATCGCATGGGCTTTGGCCTTTTCCACGAGCGCGCATGCGCAAACCAGTGGGCTAAAGCGGCTCAACACAGGCGATGAGTCGCGCGGTTGGGAAGCTGTAGGCCGCCTCGATGTGGCCGGAAAAGGTTTCTGTACGGGGGCTTTGATTGCGCCTGATTTGGTGCTGACAGCTGCGCATTGTCTGTTTGATCGCGACACGGGGTTGCGGGTTGATCACGATATTATGGAATTTCTTGCAGGATGGCGCGATGGGCGCGCGTCCGCCTATCGCAATGTGCGCCGCGCGGTGGTGCATCCTGAATATTCCTACGATGGAACGGCGACGACAGACCGCGTGCGCAATGACCTTGCTTTGATCGAATTGGATCGCCCGATCCGCAACACGCAAGTAATCCCATTTGAGACGGCCGAACGCCCCGCGAAAGGCGACAAGATCGGCGTCGTGCCTTACGCATTGGATCGCTTAGAAGCCCCATCTTTGCAGGAAATTTGCCATGTCATGGCGCGTCAAAAGGGCGTTTTGGTGATGTCCTGCGACGTAAATTTCGGTTCGTTGGGGGCACCTATTTTCAGCATGGATGGAGACACAGCAAAGATCGTTTCCGTTGTATCGGCGAAGGCAGAGGTCAAGGGCACACCTGTTTCACTTGGTACTGCTTTGGAAAGCCCGCTCGCGCGTTTGCGCGCTGAACTTGCTGCCGAACGCGGGCGCTTCAGTGTTATTGGTTTGCAAGAAAGCCGTAATGCCGAAACCATCGAAGGGCGCACGATTTCTGGAGCAAAGTTTGTGAAGCCTTAAATATTTTGGGCATCGCGCCCTCTTGAAACCACTTTACCCCCTCCCCAAATCAATAGCATCGCAGCGCCAATGATGGGTTGCGTGAATCGGCCTGTCCCGAATGGGAAGGCCACTAACATATTGTTATTGCTCAAGTGAGGATGACCCATGCGTACTTTTGATTTCGCACCGATGCACCGTGCATCCATCGGTTTTGACCAAATCGCAGACATGATGGACCACGTTATGTCCAACGATGTCAGCCCCAATTCATATCCGCCCTACAACATCGAAAAGACTTCCGATGACTACTACCGGATCTCTATTGCGGTGGCCGGATTTACCGACGCAGACTTGTCCGTTGAGGTGAAAGAAGGCGCTTTGTTTGTCACCGCACGCAAAGGCGAAGACGCGACAAAGCGGACCTATTTGCACCGTGGCATCGCCACCCGCGCGTTCGAGCGGCGCTTCCATTTGGCAGATCATGTGCGCGTCACAGGGGCGAGCCATGAAGATGGAATGCTCCATATCGAACTAACACGCGAAGTGCCCGAAGCCTTGAAACCGCGCCAAATCGAGATTGCTCGCACTGGCGCAGTGAAGACTGATGTGGTTGAGGCGAAAGCCATTAACTGATCAATCTCGTGACAGGTGACCTCACGTGCTGCAGCACGTGAGGCTACTTGAGCGAAGCAGCCAAGCGCATCAATTGGATCGCTTCTGCACGATAGCCAAAACTATCCTCCCCGCGCGCATTGCTCGCCGCCGTGATTGCCTCTTTATAGGACCAATTGCCAAGACGCACACTCCCGCGCAGCAACTCCCCAAAGCCGGAAACAGCAGCCGCAAATTCAAGCTCTGTGTCGGGTTCTAGCGTCGTCGGAATCGCACGCTTGATCAACTGACTGTCCTGCGCACCCGGCTCTTTGAACCGCAGCTTCAAAAATCCTAATTCATCTGTCGAACCGTCTGCGCTGCTTTCGCCATAACGCAGCGCATCCACTTGCGTTTCGTTTCCAACAAGCGTGACCTCATAGAGCGCAGTCACCTGATGGCCCGCACCAATGTCACCCGCATCCACCTTGTCATTGTTAAAATCCTCACGTGCTAACGCACGGGTTTCATAGCCGATCAAACGATACTCTGCGACGGTCGCGGGGTTGAATTCAACCTGCACCTTTACGTCACTCGCAATAGGAAAAAACGCGCCAGTGAGTTGATCCACCAGCACCTTTTGCGCCTCTGGCAGGCTATCAATATAGCTTGCCTGACCATTGCCGTTCTGCGCAAGAGCTTGCATCGTCACATCATCCAGATTGCCATGGCCAAAGCCAAGAACAGACAGGAACATCCCACTATCTCGCTTGTCCGCAATGTAGTCTTTCAGTGCTTCAGGATTGCTGAGACCAACGTTGAAATCCCCATCCGTCGCGAGCAGAACGCGGCTGACTTCGCCCTCGTCTTGCATCTGCTTTGCAAGGGCATAGGCCTGCTGCAAACCTGCCTGTCCATTGGTTCCACCACCTGCTGCAAGGTTGTCCAACGCACCAAGGATCGTGTCGCGTTCGCGCGCGGCGGTGGGTTCAAGAACCTGCCCTGCACTGCCCGCATAAGCGACAATCGCCACCTGATCTTCCGCGCGCAATTGACCAAGCATGAGGCGCAAGGACTGTTTGAGCAGAGGCAATTTATCCGGCTGGTTCATCGAGCCTGATGTATCAATCAAGAAGACCAAGTTTAGTGGTGGGCGCGCCTCTACTTCTGGCATTTTGCCTTGCAGCGCGATACGCAAAAGCTGCGTGCTTTCGTTCCACGGCGTCGTCATCATAGCAAGTGAGGTGGCAAAGGCTCCCTCACTCGGCGCAGCATAGTCATAGGGGAAGTAGTTCACCATTTCCTCAATCCGAACAGCTGCCGCAGGTGGCAATTGACCGTTCATCAAAGATGAGCGCACAATTGAATAACTGGCTGTATCCACATCAACCGAAAAGGTAGACACAGGCGTTTCGCGGGTCACCTTCAACGTGTTTTTCGGCACGCTGGCGAAGGCTTCTGTATCCGCTTCAACCGCGACCACAGGTGCATCCGCGATCAAGCCCGCGCCCGGTGCAACGCGCGTGCGGCTTTGAGACTTTGCCGACATACGCGGAGCGGGCACCGGGCTGGGTGCCATCTCACTCGCTATCGCACCGACGGCCATATCTGCCTCGGGTTCAGTCGCGATTAGCTCCTCCAGCACAGGCGCTTCGATGAGAACAGCTGGCTGTGGCGTGAACACCTTAGGCGGGCCTTCGCGCAGCACCGGAAGAACCATCACAAGGCCGAACGCGGCCAAAGCTGTCGTCGCGGTCAGACCCGCTTTTGAAGATATTGCATCAAACATCGCACGTATTCCTTTTGCAAAAACGCCCATGCTTGGAGCGTCTTTCATAGGACGTGCTTCGGCCGGCGATCCTTGGAGGCGTGCAAAATTTTCTTGTGCCAGCGCTACATTTTCGACGCGGCGCTTAGCATCGGGCGCAGGCGTTGCTACGGAAAACGCAGCTTTGAGATCGTCTAAATCATCGCTCATTGCTCGCTCTCCTTTAGGGCTTTTAAATGTTTCTTCACTTCGCTCATGCGCCAACTTACCGTGCCTTCTGACACCCCCAAAACCTCGCCCACCTCGCGGTGGTTCATGTCATCCATCACCAAAGCAACCGTGTCGCGCAAATCATCAGACAGCGTACCCACGGCGCGGGTCAACCAATCTTGCGCCTCTGCCTGTTCTCGCATCGCTTCGGTGCGGTTCACTTCCCAATCACCCCAGCCCTGCGCTGCTTTCGCGCGCGTACTCGCGCGGCGACGGCGGTCGTGGGCTGCGTTCACAACCACACGATAAAGCCATGTCGAAAAGGCAGATCCGCCCTCAAACTGCGAGAGCTTCGCAGGCAAGGCAGCACATATGTCTTGGCATAAATCTTCGGCCTCTGCGTGGCTGCCCATGAGGCGGAAACACAAACCAAACAGGCGATCATAGGACCGCTCTAACAAAAGCGTAAACGCATCTGCGTCGCCGTCTTTTGCAGCCAAAGCTAGTTCTTTATCACCCGTTTTCATGCGCATCACGATCATAGGACGTAGCCGCGCAGTCAATCCTTGGAAAATAAATCGAAAAAACTAGGCTAGGCGTGCAGGCAAGACCGAAAAGCCGCGAAACCGGATGCGCCCTGCACGTTCTGTACCCTCTACAATCTCGTAATGCGGAAAACGCTCAAGGAATTCGCTAACCGCAATCCGACCCTCCATCCGCGCGAGCGTCAGGCCGACGCAAGTATGCGCACCACCTGCAAAAGCAAGATGTTTGTTAGGGCGACGGTCCAATTGCAACACATCGGGGTTTTCGAATTGTGCAGGGTCTCGATTGGCAGCGCCAATGCACAAATGTAGGTCCGTGCCTGCAGGGATGTGGGTGCCATGCAACGTCATGTCCTCAGTTGTGAGGCGATTGCCGAATTGATTGGGGCTTTCCATGCGCAGGACCTCATCAACAGCCATTGTGATAAGCTCAGGTTCAGCAAGCAATCGCGCACGCGCCACACGATCGTGGTCAAGTAACATCAGCGCATTGCCAATCAGGTTCGTCGTCGTTTCATGCCCTGCGTTCAGAATGAAAATGCAGTTTTGGTACAACTCCACAGGGCTCAAACGCCCTTCCTCGGATTGAATTAGGCGGGTGAGCACATCTGTTTCGGGTTCGCCCGGATTGATGCGTCGGTCCGCCACAATTTCTGTCAAGAAAGCAACGAAATCGAGCACTGCCTTGTTACCACGCGCTTCTTGTTCTGATGACAATTGCGGCTCTAACGCGCCAAGGATTGCGAGCGACCAATCGCGCAAAGGGCCGCGCCGTTCGCGTGGGATGTTGAAAAGATTGCCAATAACTTCGATCGGGATCGCACCTGCGAAGGCGTCGATTAGATCGACCTCTTTATGTTCGCTAATCTCATCTAGTAAGCTGTCGACCAAAGTGACCAAACCTGGCTCCATTGACGCCAAAGCGCGCGGGTTCATCGCGCCCACCATGATCTTGCGCACGCGCGTGTGCAGCGGCGGATCATTGAACACCAGCGATGTCGTGTGATGCTCAAACAGCGGAGCGTCCGTACCGAATTTCGGCGTGAACACTTTCTTCTTGTCAGAAATAAAGCGCGCAGTATCGCGGTAGATCATATCCAGATCGGCGTAGCGCGACACGATGAACGATCCATCGGGTTGGCCGCAGACAGGGTGGTCTTCGCGTAGACGCGCGTAATGCGGATAAGGGTCATGGTGAAAGCCGCTCGGTAAATTTGTGAGCGTCAGACTCATGCTTTCTTACTAACGATTGAGGCAATGCCCAAAGTGTCGAGCACCTTCGCCTCGATGTCTTCCGCGTTTAATTTCGCGACCGTATACATATCTCGCGGGCTGGACTGGTCGATAAAGATATCCGGCAAAACCATCGAACGGTATTTGAGACCTGTATCGAACACGCCCTCTTCTGCGAGCAGCTGCGCTACGTGAGAGCCAAAGCCGCCAACGACGCCCTCTTCAATGGTGATCAGCGATTCATGATCTTGAGCGAGTTGCAAGATCAAGTCACGATCCAAAGGTTTGGCAAAACGCGCATCGGCAATGCTTGGCGTGATGCCTTTGGCGGCGAGCGCGTCGCAGGCATCCTCCACCTCTTTCAGACGTGTACCGAAGGAAAGAATGGCCACGCCTTTGCCCTCACGGATCATGCGGCCTTTACCAATCTCCAGTGGAATACCCTTCTCAGGCATTTCTACTCCAACACCTTCCCCACGTGGGAAACGGAAGGCGATTGGACCCTCATCATGGGCAACCGCAGTCGCAACCATATGCACCAACTCCGCTTCGTCCGCAGCGGCCATCACGGTGAGTCCGGGCAAATTCGCAAGATAAGCAACATCAAAAGCCCCCGCATGTGTCGCACCATCAGCACCCACAAGGCCAGCGCGATCAATCGCGAAACGCACAGGCAAGCGTTGGATCGCAACATCATGCACAACTTGGTCATAGCCACGCTGCAAGAACGTGGAGTACATCGTGCAGAACGGCTTCATCCCGCCAGCGGCAAGTGCTGCGGAAAAGGTCACACCATGCTGTTCAGCGATTGCAACGTCAAAACACCGGCTCGGGTAGCGCTCTGCAAATTGGTTGAGCCCTGTGCCATCAGGCATCGCGGCTGTGACAGCGCAAATCTTGTCGTCGGCGGCAGCTTCCTTCAGCAGGCTTTCTGAAAAAACCTTGGTGTAGCTCGGCGCGTTGGATGGGGTTTTTTTTTGCTCACCCGTCAGAACGTCAAACTTCGCCGTTGCATGGCCTTTATCTCGCGCAGCTTCGGCGGGTGCATAGCCCTTGCCCTTCTTCGTAATCACATGGATGAGCACAGGCCCCGTCGCGCGCGTTTGAACAGTGCGCAAAACAGGCAAAAGCTGATCCATATCGTGCCCATCGATGGGGCCGAGATAAGAGAAACCCAACTGCTCGAACAATGTGCCACCAACAGTCATGCCCTTCAGCATATCCTTGGCGCGCTTTGCTCCTTCGCGGAAGGGTTCAGGCAGCAGACTTACCGCGCCTTTGGCAGCGGTCTTGAGATCTTGGAACGGTTCTTCCGCATAAAGTCGGCTGAGATAGGAAGACAGCGCACCAACAGGGGGCGCGATGCTCATCTCGTTGTCATTGAGGATCACGAACATGCGTTTCTTCAAGTGACCTGCGTTATTCATCGCCTCAAATGCCATACCGGCACTAATTGAGCCATCTCCGATCACAGCAATCGCGTCACCTAGACCACCGGGCGCTTCGCCGCCCAAATCACGCGCAACAGCAAAGCCAAGGGCTGCCGAGATTGAGGTTGAGGAATGTGCCGCACCAAAGGGGTCATAAACGCTCTCTGAGCGTTTGGTGAACCCGCTCAGGCCATCTTTCATACGCAAGGTGCGGATACGATCGCGACGTTCCGTAAGGATTTTATGGGGGTAGCATTGATGACCCACGTCCCAAATAATTTTGTCCTTGGGTGTGTTGAAAATGGAATGCAAAGCAACTGTCAGCTCAACAACGCCCAGTCCCGCACCCAAGTGACCGCCAGTCTCAGATACCGCCGAGATCGTCTCAGACCGCAATTCCTGCGCCACGCACACGAGTTCGGAATCAGAAAATTGTTTGAGATCAGAGGGACGGTTCACACGGTCCAAAAGCGGGGTATTCGGACGGTCAGACATATCACTTGCCCCCTTAGTCGTAAGTTACGAGCGACGCTCAATCACAAAACGCGCAACATCACACAGATGATCCGCATCGCTTCCGAAGATAGATAGTGCATCACAAGCCGATTCCACCAGCATTTCAGCGCGGCTCTTTGCCCCGTCTAGACCGAGCAGCGACACGAACGTCGCTTTGCCCGCTTCCGCGTCCTTTTGCGCTGCTTTGCCGAGGGTTTCAGCGTCACTTGTAACATCAAGTATGTCGTCTGCGATTTGAAAGGCGAGACCGAGTGCATCGCCATAGGTTTTCAACGCTTGAGTGTCAGCTTTGGCAAGGATCGCACCAGCTGTCGCGGACCATGTAATGAGCGCGCCTGTCTTGCCGTTTTGCAGCTCTGTAATTTCATCGATGTTCAAAGGCGTCGCCGTGCTTTCCGCTGCGATGTCGAGCGCTTGACCGTAAACCATTCCTGCAGCACCACTCGCGCGTGCAAGCGTCAAAGCCAGGGTTGAACGAACAAACGGGTCATCATGGCAGGCAGGATCGCTCACCAGCTCAAACGCCAGCGTTTGCAAAGCATCTCCACACAGGACCGCCGTGGCATCATCCCACTTCACATGAACCGTAGGCTGACCCCGACGCAGATCATCATCATCCATACAAGGCAAATCATCGTGCACCAATGAGTACGCATGAAGCGCCTCAATCGCACAGGCCGGCGCAATCGAGCACGCAACATCAGCGCCGCACACACGCGCACTTTCGCGCACAAGGAACGCACGCAAGCGTTTGCCACCTGTCGTCGCATAGCGCATCGCTTGCACGATTGGAACATCCGCGAAACCGCTAAGAACGCGCATAAAATGTTGGTCCACCTCCGCAGACCAACCTGCCATTTCAGATTTAAGTGTCACAGCCCTTCGACAGGCGTTGTCCCTTTGGCCGCGCCATCACCATCAAACGTGATCGCAGCAACCTTTTCTTCGGCCTCTTTCAGCTTGGCCTCACAGCGCTTTTTAAGCTCCGCGCCACGCTCATAAAGGGTAATGGATTGTTCCAAAGGCACATCGCCGCGCTCTAGCTGGCTGACCACTTGCTCCAGCTCGCCCATGGCTTGCTCAAAGCTCATTTCACTTACGTTAGTGTCGCCCATCCGCTGGCCTCCCTCAATGCATCCACATGCGCGGCCACAGCTTCGGCCAACGCATCCAAATCATAGCCCCCTTCGAGTGCAGAGACCACACGCCCTTCGCATATTTCGCCCGCTATTTTGCACAGCTCGTGTGTGAGCCATTTGAAATCGCCTGTGGACCAGTTGAGGTTCGCCAAAGGGTCGTCTTGGTGCGCATCAAAGCCAGCGGAAATGAAGATCATTTCAGGCTTGAACGCACGTAAACGCGGAAAAACTTCAGCCTCATAAAGCGCGCGCATTTGATCGCCTTTGCTTTCGGGCGCGATGGGCAAATTCACAACATTGTCGAACCCGCCTTTGTCAGAGCGTTCCCCAGTGCCCGGCCAAAGCGGCATTTGCTGGGACGTTATCGTCAAAGCACGCTTCTCGTTCCAAAGCAGGTCCTGCGTGCCATTGCCGTGATGTACGTCAAAATCAACGATCACTACACGTTTCAAGCCATGATGTTCAAGCGCATATTTCGCGCCAATCGCAACATTTCCGAACAGGCAGAACCCCATGGGCGTGGAGATTTCGCAATGATGCCCAGGGGGTCGGATCGCTGCGAAAGCATTCCCTGCCTCACCGTTCATCACCATATCTACGGCTTTGGTGACAGCGCCAACAGCACGAAAGGCGGCGTCGAGCGAACCAGGCGACATATGTGTATCTGCGTCCAGCTGACGATGCCCCACATTCGGCAGCGCGCTGCGCAAATCGGTGATGTGGCTCGCAGGATGGCAACGCATGATGTCATCTTCGCTACCCAACGGCGCTTTGACAAGAAGGAGGTCTTTGTCCTTGAGCGCACGTAGGATGTATTCGAGCCGAGCCACCTGTTCAGGGTGACCTGCGGGTGTGACATGCTCAAGGCATGCGGGATGTGTGATGAGGGCTGTGGTCATAGCGCTCTCCTAAAAGGGACGTTTAATCAGGCGCCAACATATACCCAGCGCCGCGCACGGTTTGCATGTAACGGGGTTGCTTCGGGTCCATCTCGATTTTACGCCTTAACCGCGTGATCTGAACATCCACCGCACGCTCTTGCGCTTGGCCGCGATCACGGCCCAAGTCTTCGACCAATTGCACTCGGCTAACAGGCACGCCCACATGTTTGGAAAAAATGCGCATGAGTTGAGACTCGGTCGCCGTTAGGCGGACAAGTTCATCGCCATGCCACATCCTACCATGCTCGATATCATAGCGCACAGGGCCTAGATGCAGGACTTTAGGGGTAGTATCTACTGCTTCCATTTCAGGCATGCGGCGCAGGATTGCGTTGATGCGGAGCAACAGTTCCTTAGGTTCAAACGGCTTGGCAAGGTAGTCATCGGCGCCCGCCTCAAGCCCTTCAATCCTATTCTCCGTCTCGCCCTTCGCGGTCAGCAGCAAGATCGGTGTGGTTGAGGTTTTACGAATATCACAGGTGAAGCTCACACCATCTTCACCCGGCATCATCACGTCCATCACTATCATATCGAAATCAAGGCCAGCCAATATGCGCCGCGCATGGGCAGCATCGCGTGCGGCGGTGACAAGAAACCCGTGTCGCATCAAAAATTTTTGCAAAAGCCCGCGAATGCGCTCGTCGTCGTCTACGATCAAAAGATGGGCGTCGGGATCATTCATGTGCAGCTTTCCTTAAGCGCACACGATTTGCGGCGCATGTCTTTGTCCATCATTGCCTCAAGTACGGCGCGAAATCCAGTGACGGCTTCCGCCCCCACATCACGATAAGCGGCGCGCATGCGGGCACGTTGCGCATCGGAGAGTTTGCGTTCCAGTTCCGCCCCTGCATCGGTAAGAAACAAATGGCGTTCACGTTTGTCAGTGCGACCCACTTTGCTTTCAACCAAGCCATCTTCGATCAAGGTTCGCAAAACCCGGTTCAGCGACTGCTTGGTCACGCCCAAGATACCGAGCAGATTGTTCACAGTCGTGCCTGGCGCGCGGTTGATGAAATGCACGGCACGGTGATGCGCGCGCCCGTATGCCATCTCTGAGAGGATGCGGTCAGGATCAGCTGTAAAGCCCTGATAGGCAAAGAACATCGCCTCAATCCCTTGGCGCAATTGTTCATCTGTGAGGAACAAAAGCATATCACTGTGTTGAGCTGCGCTGCGTTCGGACATGGCACACCTTTCCTTGGCTTTCGCAAATTATATGTCAGCTTTGTTGACTTTCCAACAACAGACTGCTAGCGATTCACAGTTTCGGCGCAATATTATGTCCGCTTCGGACATAATTTGCGCAACAAATGAAAAAATGGAAAGAGCGCACTATGACTGGATCTTATGCAGATCGCGACGGTAAAATCTGGATGGACGGCAAACTCGTCGAATGGCGCGATGCCAATGTGCATATCCTGACCCATGCGATGCACTATGCATCTTCGGTTTTTGAGGGCGAGCGCTGCTACTCAGGCAAGATTTTCAAATCGCGCGAGCACTCAGAGCGTTTGATCACCTCTGGCAAGTTGATCGACTTTGACATCCCCTACACGGTGGACGAGATCGAAGCAGCCAAGCAATCGGCACTTAATGCAAATGGTCTGAAAGACGCTTATGTGCGCGCAGTTGCGTGGCGCGGTGCGGGCGAAGACATGGGTGTCGCGTCGTCCAAGAACCCTGTCCACATGGCTGTGGCCGTTTGGGAATGGGGCAACTACTACGGCGACGCAAAGATGAAGGGCGCAAAGCTCGACATCGCCAAATGGAAGCGTCCATCGCCTGAAACAGCACCCTCGCAAGCCAAGGCTGCCGGCCTCTATATGATTGCGACCATGTCCAAGCATGCGGCGGAAGCCAAAGGATGTTCAGACGCGATGATGTTTGATTACCGTGGATACGTGGCAGAGGCGACAGGTGCGAACATCTTCTTCGTAAAAGACGGTGAAGTTCATACGCCAAAGCCTGATGCCTTCCTCAATGGGATCACGCGCCAAACGGTGATTGGCATGCTCAAAGAACGTGACATCACTGTGAATGAACGTGTGATCATGCCAGAGGAAGTTGAAGGGTTTGAACAATGCTGGCTAACAGGCACAGCAGCAGAAGTGACGCCAGTTGGCCAGATTGGCGATTATAATTTCGAAGTTGGCGCGCTGACGCGTGAGATTTCAGAAGCGTATGAGAAGCTTGTACGCGATTGATCAACCCGGAGAGATAAAATGAAAAAGCCGGCTCCTTACGGGATGCCGGCTTTTTTGATTTTGCGATAAGGCAGGATTAACCTGGGCTCATACCGCGTAACTTTTCGGAGCGGCGGCGCAGCAGTTCCACGACTGTCAGCAAGGCTATCGAGATAATAACAAGGATCGTCGCGACCGAGAGGATCGCGGGGCTGATCTGTTCGCGAATACCATTCCACATCTGACGTGGGATAGTTTGCTCATCGAGCCCCCCAACAAACAGGACGACGACAACTTCATCGAACGAGGTTACAAAGGCAAACAAGGCACCAGAAATTACGCCCGGCAAGATCAATGGCATTTGCACCTTAAAGAAGGTGCGTGTCGGGCTTGCGCCCATGTTAGCTGCCGCCTTGGTCAAGGAATGATCAAACCCAACCAGCGTTGCCGTTACGGTGATGATCACAAAAGGAATACCCAAGGTCGCATGCGCAAGGATCACCCCAAGATAAGGAATGCCCCAGTCTTGGATTTTGATCGCTGAGTAGAAGAAGAAAAGCCCCGTCGCCGTAATGATGATCGGTACAATCATAGGTGAAATCAGGATCGCCATAATGATACGACGGCCGGGCATCTCAGGGCGCGACAGACCTAGGGCCGCGATTGTACCCAAGGACGTCGCAATCACGGTTGAGAAGAAACCAATGATCACAGAGTTCTTAGTAGCATTAATCCACGCCGCATTGTTCCAAGCGTCCGCCCACCAGCTTGAATCGCGCGGGGCGTCGGGTTCGTTCATGCCAAACGTTAGCAGCAAATCATACCAACGGGTCGAGTAACCCGTCGGGTCAAACTTCAACATCTTTTCAGTGAAGGTGAAATAGGGTTCCGCGTTAAAGCTCAGCGGGATCACAATCAGGATCGGCAAAATCAGGAACAGAAAGATCAGCGCGCAAATTGTCAGATAGGTATAGTGCCAGACGCGTTCGAGCGTGGACGTATGTAAAGGAAGAGCCATATCGCGTTACCCCAGTTTCAGGTTGTCGATGCCGATAAGGCGATCATAGAGCCAATAGAGCAGCAGAACCGCCCCCAGCAGAATTGCAGCCAAAGCAGCGGCCAAGGACCAATTCAGCGACTTGGTCATGTGGAAAGCAATCAAGTTCGAGATCAGCTGACCATCCGCGCCACCCACCAACGCAGGGGTGATGTAGTAACCAACAGACAAGATAAAGACCAAGAGCGCACCCGCTCCAATCCCTGGAACTGTCTGTGGGAAATAGATTCGGCGAAACGCGGTCCAACTGGTCGCGCCCATAGAGCGTGCCGCGCGCACATAGCTAGGGTTGATCATGCTCATCACAGAGTACAAAGGCAGTACCATGAAAGGCAGCAAAATATGAGTCATCGCAATCACCGTACCTGTCTGATTGTACATCATCTGAATACGATTTTCATCTGCGAGGATACCCGTCGCCACCATAGCATCATTCAAGACACCCTGACTTTGCAAAACGATCATCCAACTCGTCGTGCGCACTAAAAGTGATGTCCAGAAAGGCAGCAAAACAAGGATCATCAACAAATTGGATTTGCGCATCGGCAACGTGGCCATCAAATGTGCTATTGGGAACGCCAGAAAGAAACAAATGACGGTGATCATCAGCGACAAGATCAAGGTACGTTTGAAGAGCGTCACATAGACCTGACGGTTCTCAGGCACCATTTCAACAGAGCCATCATCAGCCCGTTTGCGATCCAAAGCAGCAAGGTAGAAATTCACCGTCACAGCACTTGAGGCCGTGCGCATCGCTTGCCAAAGACTTGGGTCAGCCCAGTCCTCATCAAGATCAATGATCGATTCTTTGAATGGCGGTGCCAGTTTTTTAGCCTTACGCGCAGCTTTAGTGAACATGGAGCGCGAGCCAGACAATTCGTAATTGATGCGCGTGCCGGCTTGGCCCGGCGCTTTCAACTCACGCAGGACCAACAAGTCAGCAGCAAGAGCGGCATAAGCCGTTTCATCAGGGTCCGTGCCTTGGGGGTTTTCCTCAAACCATTCAGCAAGATTGGTCATGATCGGCGTACTGACGCCTGTGCCAAAGTCTTTAGAAATTGTGAAGCCGGTGTTGCTCACCGACTTATAGAGCATCTGCCCAATCGGAAAGATGAAGCTGACAACGATGAACGCCAACAGCGGCAACACCAAAAGGAATGCGCGTCTTTTGGCTCTGGATTGAGCATGCGCCAGCGCTTCTTTAAGCGGCTTGCCGCCTACAGTTGTCAGCATGCTAGGTCCCATCGTGTTGTAAAATTCTTTTGCTCAGCGTTTATATCGCCGAAGGAATAGCCCCGCCTGTCCAGTGCAGACGGGCGGGGCCAAAGATCGCTTACTTCGCCAACCAAGCGTTGAAACGCTCGTTCAGCTCTGCGTCTTTGTCGACCCAGAACTCGAAGTTGTTGACAAGAGCGTTGCCGAGGTTTTTAGCAGCCGTTGGCATGTGTGGTGCCATGTCTGTTATACCATCGGAGTACTTGCCAACCAAAGCGCCAGAAGACTTACGTGCTGGACCATAGGAGATCCAAGACGCCTGATCCGCCAAACGCTGAGTGTCTGTGGAAAACGCGATGAACTTCAAAGCTTCTTCTTTGTTTGGCGCACCCTTTGGGATGACAAACAAATCGAAGTCGAGGATCTGACCGTCCCAAACAACTTCCAATGGCTGGTTCTCAGCAATTGCCGCGTTGAAGATACGACCATTATACGCAGTGGACATCACAACTTCGCCGTCTGCAAGAAGCTGTGGTGGCTGTGCGCCTGCTTCCCACCAAACGATGTCAGCTTTGATGCTGTCGAGCTTAGCGAATGCGCGATCTACGCCTTCGTCTGTGTCGAGTACTTCATAGACTTCTGCCGCAGGAACGCCGTCCGCCATCAAAGCCATCTCAAGTGTTGCTTTTGCAGACTTGCGCACGCCGCGCTTGCCTGGGAAGCCAGCTGTGTTGAAGAAGTCATCAATGCTGTCAGGTGCTGTTGGGTTGTTGTCTTTGTTATACGCAAAAACAGTGGACCAAACGATGTTCGCAACTGCGCAATCCTGAAGCGCGCCTTCGATGAAGTCGTCTGCTGCAGATGTGCCGTCAGGTGCTGCTGGCAGCATGGACAGGTCGATCTCTTCCAAAAGGCCTTCGTCGCAAAGACGTACAGCATCAGAGAATTCAACGTCAGCCACGTCAACTGTGACGTTGCCCGCTTCAACCTGAGCTTTGATAGGTGTCGCTGGGTTGTCGGAATCAACAGAATTGATCGCGATACCTGTCTCGGATGTGAAAGGCTTGTGATATGCCTCGACCTGGCTCTTTGTATACGAACCACCCCAAGACATAACTGTGACTTCCTGAGCGGACGCCGCGAAAGCTACGCTGGTCAGGGCTGTCGCCAAGAGTGCTGTTTTAAGTTTCATTATAGTCTCCCTAGTTACCTATTCATTTATTCAAGGTTTGCGTCATAGGTGTTACTCAAACCCTTTGAAAACCGCGAGGCGCGAAGCGCTCCGCGGCACATCGAAAATTTATGCGTCCAAGGCGCGGCAGTCCTCTGCCATCCAGCCAATTTCCACTTGGCTACCCGGCTCAAGACGCACTTGATCCGGCGCGTTGCGCGATTTGATGATGAAGTCATCTTTGCCAGCAACCCGCAGACGTGTGCGGAAAATGTCGCCCATGTAGATAAACTCAAGCACTTCAGCTTTGAGCGTATGCGCTTCGGCACTCAAACGATCTTTGTTGAATTCAACGCGCTCTGGACGGATAGACACGCGCGTGCGCTCGCCTGCTTTGGTCACATTCACTGGTTTGCAATCAATCAGACCACCGCCATCAAGTTGCACTAATGCGATACCGTTCTTGATCTCTTTGACAGTCCCCTCAAGCGTGTTGTTTTCACCGATGAACTGCGCCACGAAACTGTTTTGCGGACTCTCATATAACTCATCCGGTGGCGCTAGTTGTTGAATACGGCCATCCTCAAACACAGCAACGCGGTCTGACATTGTCAGCGCTTCAGTCTGATCGTGCGTGACGTAGACCACGGTAATCCCTAGATCATCCGCAATGCGCTTTATTTCGAACTGCATCGTTTCGCGTAACTGCTTGTCGAGCGCACCAAGCGGTTCGTCCATCAGAACCAACTCGGCCTCAAACACCAGCGCACGCGCAAGGGCGATACGCTGCTGCTGGCCACCGGACAATTGCGCGGGACGGCGCCCGCCGAACTCACCCATTTGAACTAATTCGAGCACTTGCTTTACCTTCGCTTCGCGCTCTGTCTTTGGAATTTTGCGCACTTCAAGCGGGAAGCTCAGATTTTCGGCAACCGTCATATGCGGGAACAGCGCGTAGTTTTGGAACACCATACCGATGCCGCGCTTGTGCGGTGGAATATTGTTAATCGGCTGTCCATCAAGACGAATGTCGCCATGCGTTGCCGTCTCAAAACCCGCAAGCATCATCAGGCAAGTCGTTTTACCAGAGCCTGATGGCCCAAGCATCGTAAGAAACTCGCCCTTTGGCAGTGATAGATTTAAATCTTTAACTACGAGGTTTTCCCCATCGTAGCTTTTCTGTACGCGATCAAATTCAACGAACGCGTCTTTCGTATGACTATCAGCCAAAAGTGGCTCCCCATGTCTCTCCAGCAGGTTTTCCCTGCCTTTTGCGTTCACGATTTAAAACGCGACTCGCAGCGCAACGCAACCAATTTGCTGACTCGGTGTTCGATTTCACTGAAACGAGACCAATTCGACTGAAATTACGGCAAAACCGAAGTGAATCGCCTATGAATTCGACCGAATCAGGAGTTTATATTATAGTATGTGATATCAGTTCTGATGATTTAATCTGCCATGCTCTGCCCCCAAAGAGCACAGGTGCGCGCGCTTGGATGAAACCCGTCAGACACCATCGCCCCGAGGGTGAAAGGCAGATCGATCGTAACCAAATGCGTGTCAGCTTCGTTTGCAATATCTTCCTGCAAAGCGTCGTTCATGCGGGCAGCCTGCGCCCCTAAAATCCACTGCAACAGCGACGGAAGCACTGGGAAATGTTGCAGTGGATGCACTGCAGTTACAAAAATCTTGCGTACCTTGAAGCGCGCGTGCAATTGGTTGCGTAACTGCGATTGGTTCGCGCACCACCACGACACAAACAAAAACCGCACCACGTCATTCGCGCCAAGCGCAAGGACCGCGACATCATATGCAGTATCAGGTCCAGAGCCGAGCAGCGCGGTGGTAGATTTGGTTGTCGAACCGGTCTTCGCAACGAGCTTCCAGCTTACACGATGCGTCTTTTCCAAAGCTGCCACTAACTGACCACTCAGTGCATCCTTTTGACCCGAAACACCAACACCCGTGCCAGAGGAATCGCTAACGATCAAAACGCGCAAATCTGACCCTTTGCCGCTGCATCCCTCGCGCAGGCCGGCAGCCTCTGGCAGGATCAATGCTTTGCGTTTGATACACAGGCCGTGAAATAGCAGCCAAGGCGCCAGAGGCAGGCGCACTAACACGTCTAAAGGTGGCAGAAACCCCATCTAACCGCACTTTTTTCGCGCCCGAATGAGCGGGCCAATCCGCAGGCTTGTCCCCGTCTCTGTACGTGTGCGCGTACGCAGGACTGGCGTGTTCTCAGATGCATTCGCGCGCCCTTCGCGCAGCGTGATGTAGATACCACTGCCAATGATAATTGCTGCGCCCAAGATCGTGGCGCTGTCCATGGTTTCGTTGAACATCAGAACTCCAAAAACGCTTGCCCAGATGATCTGCGAATATTGCATCGGCGCGACCACCACCGCCTCCCCTTCCCTATAAGCTGCAATCACTAAGGAGGACGCAAGCAGCACCATAAGTGACATCAACGCGATGCTGCCCATGTGCTCAACCGGCATGGGTTTGTAGACAAACCCCAATAGCGCGCCCATGAGCACGAAATTTGCCATCATCGGGAAAATAAGTAACACAATGCTGCGTTCATCCTTGCCAATCTTGCGCACAATAATGGACGCAAATGCACTCCCGAATGCAGCCACCAAAGCCGCCGCATGGCCAAGCGTCGGATCTTGCGCCCCAGGTTTCAGCACGACCAGAACGCCGCCAAGCCCCACGAGAACAGCAACCCAACGGTGCGTTCTAACCGTCTCCCCAAGAATCGGAATAGCGAGAATTGTGATCAACAAAGGCGTCGCAAATAGGATCGCATAGACCTGCGCAAGCGGCAGCGTCGAGAAAGCGTAATAGGCGGACACACCCGTGAGGGTCGTCGCGAATGTGCGAAAGGCGGTCCAATAGGGATGACGCGGGCGCAAGTTTCCTGAATTTGCATCACGGATCAGCATCAATGTGACCCAAGGAAAGGCGAAAAGGACAGAGAAGACGATGATCTGGATCGGCGAATAATCAGCGCCAAGGATTTTCACGATCACATCATGCGTGGCGAAGATCGCGAACGCGAGCAACGCAAGCAATGCGCTTGTTATGTTGCTGCCCATGTTCCGGCCTCGTTCGCTAAATCGGAATTACCACAAACATCACGAGATTGGGATACTAAGGCAAGCGCTTAAGCCCGCCTTAGCTGCTTTCATTAACGAAACGCTTATAGCGATGCGTCGAGTGCTGCGAGGATCGCATCGCCCATTTCTGTTGTGCTCACAGGCGTGCCATCGTTGGCCTGCATCAAGTCCGCAGTGCGCACGCCATCGGCGAGCACTTTTTCAACAGCCGCTTCCAAACGATCCGCCTCTGCGCCCTGATCAAAGCTGTAACGCAGCGCCATCGCGAAGCTCAGGATACAGGCAGATGGGTTGGCTTTGCCTTGACCTGTAATGTCCGGTGCGGAGCCGTGTACCGGCTCATACAATGCTTTCGGACGACCATTTTCCATCGGCGCACCAAGGGAAGCGGATGGAAGCATACCAAGAGAACCCGTCAACATCGCTGCGCAATCGCTCAAGATGTCGCCGAACAGATTGTCCGTGTAGATCACATCGAACTGTTTAGGGGCACGCACCAGCTGCATCGCACCGTTGTCGGCATACATGTGGGACAGCTTTACCTCTGGATAATCCTTGGACACCTCTGTGACGACCTCGCGCCAAAGAATGCCGCTCTCCATCACGTTGGCTTTCTCCATGGAGCAGAGCTTTTTGTTGCGGCGCATCGCCAGCTCAAACGCAGAACGCGCGCCGCGCTCAATCTCAGCTTCCGTATAGCGCTGCGTGTTGATGCCAACGCGCTCGTTACCAACTTCAAAGATGCCGCGTGGTTCACCAAAATAAACACCGGACGTCAGTTCGCGTACGATCATGATATCCAGACCCGCGACCAATTCTGTCTTCAAAGACGAGAAATCCGCAAGCGCATCAAAGCACTGTGCGGGGCGCAGGTTGGAAAAGAGATCCATTTCCTTGCGAAGACGCAGCAAACCACGCTCAGGCTTTACGGAGAAATCCAGATCGTCGTATTTCGGACCACCCACAGCACCGAGTAGGACCGCGTCCGCTTCTAGCGCTTTGGCCATCGTGTCGTCGTGCAAAGGCATGCCGTGTGCATCATACGCTGCACCGCCCACAAGGTCTTCGCTCACGTCAAAATTCAGACCACGCTTGTCGCCGTACCATCCAATGATGCGCTGAACCTGCGCCATAACTTCGGGACCAATGCCGTCACCGGCCAGAATTAGGAGAGATGGGTTGCTCATAGCGTTGTTCCTGAATGGGTTAATCTGTTGCGCATCGCCCTAGCGAGTAGGGCGCGTCGGGTCAAGCTTTGGCCAGCTCGAAGCGCGCAGTGATCCCTGCCTCCAGCGAGTCCCAAACCCGTTTGATCCGAGGGGTAGATCGCATGGCCTCAGGTGCTGCAAGCCAGATAGGCAGCGTGGGCAAGTCCACCTCGGGCAACAATCGTTGTGCCGTTGGATCCGCACTCGCAAAGGACTGTTGCGTGAAGCCGATGCCGCATCCAGCACGCACCAATGCCCAATAGGTGTTCTGATCATCGCGATCATAGACAACGACCGTATGATCGAGTCAACTTCTCAAGCTGTGACATCAACATGCTTAATCAAATAGGCCAAATGAGGGAGAAACTGGTGCGAGATTGCGTCACTTTCAGTGCGTAAAAAAGGCGATTTAAAATCAATGCACTACATGTTTTATTTCATGTAGAAGTCATCCCTACAGCCTCGGCTTTCTGAAATATATGAAAAAAATCGCGAGGTGGTTTTCCTTAAACACGGTTAACCAAGGTAGGCTTGAGAGAGGCCACGCGCGGCAGCCTCTTTCTAAATTACTTCACTTAATGTGCGCTTAGACCCATGGGCGTGCAGCAGATGCCGACGCCTCAAACGTGTCAATTGCGCTAGCCTTTTCCATGGTCAGGCCAATGTCATCAAGGCCTTCCGCAAGGCAGTGCTTTTTGAAGCTATCAAGCTCAAACGAGAACACTTCGCCATCAGACGTGGTCACAGTCTGTGCAACCAGATCAATGTCCATACGCGCGTTCGCGCCTTTCTCCGCGTCCTTCATCAACACGTCCACTGCCTCTTGTGGCAGAACGATTGGCAAGATGCCGTTTTTGAAGCAGTTGTTATAGAAGATGTCCGCGAAGCTGGTGGAGATCACGGATTTAATACCGAAATCCGCCAGAGCCCATGGCGCGTGCTCACGCGAGGAGCCACAGCCAAAGTTGTCGCCAGCCACGATGATCTGCGCATCGCGGTAGGCTGGCTTGTTGAGAACGAAGTCCTCAATCTCGTTACCTTGGCGGTCAAAGCGCATCTCGTCAAAGAGGTTCACACCAAGGCCAGAACGTTTGATCGTTTTCAAGAACACTTTCGGAATGATCATGTCCGTGTCGATATTCACCAGCGGCATGGGTGCCGCAATACCTGAGAGGTTTTCGAATTTTTCCATTGTCGTTTCCTTTGTCGCATCTGCGCGGTCCGCAGTGCTGTTTGGAGTATCTTGTGTGCGTGGTTGCATGGCCTCTTTCAGATCGCGCGCTGCCGTTTGACTTGCTACGATGCTGCCCTCAGGACGTTGCCAAAACTGGCTCCGCGCCCAGCACCCTGATTTGGACGCCCTTGGATCGGACCAACAACACCTTGCTTTGACAGATTAACCATCAACGCATTCGCCTGATCAATTCCGAGGCCCAATTGCTGCGCCATGCTAAACACCGAGAAATTCACGCGGTGTTTAGCTTGATCCAGTGCCATCTTCATCGCCAAAGCAGGGTAAGCTGCTTTAGAAGCCATTCCCACAGCAGCCGCGCCCGCTGGTAGAGCAGACATAAGGGGCGCACTCATCGCACTCCCCAGCAATTGAAGAAAACCACGCCGTTTCATTTAGACCAGCTCACGAATGTCAGTGAGACGACCCGTAAGTGCAGCAGCCGCAGCCATCGCAGGCGATACAAGATGCGTGCGCCCTTTGTAGCCTTGACGGCCTTCAAAGTTACGGTTGGAGGTTGCGGCACAGCGCTCATGCTCAGAGAGCTGATCCGGGTTCATCGCGAGGCACATAGAACAACCTGCGAGACGCCAATCAAAGCCAGCTTCACGGAAAATATCCGCGAGGCCCTCTTCCTCAGCTTGAGCACGCACGAGGCCGGAGCCCGGCACGATCATCGCGCGCATGCCTTCTTTGATCTTCTTGCCTTTGACAACTTCCGCAACTGCGCGGAAATCCTCAATACGGCCGTTGGTGCAAGAGCCGATAAAGACTGTATCGATCTCGATATCCGTCAGCTTTTGTCCGGGTGTAAGGCCCATGTAATCAAGCGCGCGCTGCGCCGCTTCAACCTTGCCACCCTCGAAATCGGACGGGAACGGAACCACACCAGAGATTGGCAAAACATCCTCTGGGGATGTGCCCCAAGTCACACTAGGCTCGATATCCGCACCGTTCAAAGTCACGACTTTATCAAAGTGCGCACCTTCATCGGTAAAGAGCGTGCGCCAGTATGTTTCAGCCGCTTCCCACTCTGCGCCTTTTGGGGCGTGGGGGCGTCCTTTGCAATATTCGTAGGTTTTCTCATCAGGCGCGATAAGCCCTGCACGCGCACCGCCCTCAATCGCCATGTTGCAAACAGTCATGCGGCCTTCCATGGAAAGGTCACGGATCGCTTCACCGCAATACTCGATGACGTAGCCAGTACCACCAGCTGTACCAGTTTCACCAATCACGGACATGGTGATGTCTTTCGCGGTCACACCCGGCTTCAATTTGCCTGTGATCTCGACCTTCATGTTCTTGGATTTCTTCTGGATCAGCGTTTGCGTCGCCAGAACATGCTCCACCTCAGACGTGCCGATACCATGTGCCAAAGCACCAAACGCGCCATGCGTCGCTGTGTGGGAATCACCACAAACAACAGTCATCCCAGGAAGGGTCCAACCCTGCTCTGGTCCAACGATATGCACGATCCCTTGACGCACGTCAGAGACAGGATAGTAGTGAATGCCGAACTCTTTCGCGTTCGTATCAAGGGCGGCGACCTGAATGGCGCTGTCTTCTGTCATGTTCTTTGGATCATCACGACCTGCGGTTGTCGGTACGTTGTGATCCGGCACAGCGATTGTCTTGTCAGGTGCGCGCACCGTACGGCCCGTCATGCGCAAACCTTCAAAGGCCTGCGGCGAGGTCACTTCGTGCACAAGGTGGCGGTCGATATAAAGAAGGCATGTGCCATCTTCCGCTTCATGCGCGACATGCGCATCCCAGATTTTGTCATAGATCGTTTTGGGGGACATTTGGTCCACTCCCGTCATTGTTAGCTATAGGAATTTGGCGCAGCGCAAAAGCTGCCAGATCAAAGCGGACTTAGGGTAGTCGGGCCAGCACAGCGCGTGATGCGCCGTAAAAGCGTTCGCGTAAACGCGCGTGCTCGTTCAGATCGAAAACTTGTTTCATAAACTTCCAAATACACAGGCAAACCCCTTCGTTCAAGGGGGAACCTTTTGCGCGGGTAGGCTTACAGCCCCAACTGCCCACTAGTCCCCAAGGCCGACATACCACCGTCAATGGTGATGTCTTGGCCTTTGATCCAGCCACTTTCAGCGCTGATCAAATAGAGGATAACGTCAGCGATTTCTTCGGGGTAGCCGGGACGACCAACGCGCGCGACATTTTTTGTCATGCGATCCCCAAAGGCAGCTTCGAAATCATCCAAGATGCCCGTGCTCACCGCCGCCGGGCTAACGGAATTCACGCGCAGTGATTTAGCGAGCAAACGTTCTGTATTGGAGATGCCCCAAACGACGACCGCTTCTTTGGTGAGATCGTAGGCGCGAACGTAGTCGATATCTTGATTGGTAATGAAATCATCCAGCGCTGTCACATTTTCCAAGGCCATCAGCGCTTTCACTTGGTCGATGTTGGCACGCCAAGCAGCCCCTGCGCGCGAGGCAACATTCACGATTGCGCCCCTTTGTTTCAACATCGGCTCAACCGCGCCCGTCAACCGCACCAAGCCCAGATAATTCACTGCGAGAACCGTTTTCATAAGCCCCTCGCGCGGAGGCACACCTGCGTTGTTCACTAAGCATTCAAATGTGCCAGACAGCTTTGATACCGCTGTATCGATGGCGTCGGGATCAGACATATCCACTTTGATCCAGTGATCCACACCAGTGGGTTCTACAATATCAAACGCCGTGACTTCGTAGCCTGCTGCCTTGAGTTTTTGACTTGTCGCAGCCCCGATGCCAGTCGCTGCGCCTGTAATCAATGCTCGCATTTTTTGCCCCCTTAAGTGATGATCAACACTGGACCCCTTGCGCGTTTCTTTTGCAAGCGCTCTAGTAATACCTGCGACCATCCTCAGACGTAAAGCAATTATGACCATTAAAGCCACATGTTGCGGCGCATCACGCAATGCACCACCTCGAAACACGCCAAGCGCCAAGATCATCGCCGCCCGCACAGTTGATGACTTTGACACTGTTGCAATCCCAGCTGCGCGCAGCGTTTATGGAACTGCAACGCCGCAGATCCCCAATGATGGGGAAGCACCGTTGCGCAGCAAGCGCCTGCGCGGGTTTTCGTGTGGCGTAACCACAGTTACTAACGCGCAGTTCAAAGCGTTTATTGACGCAACAGGATATATGACCGAAGCCGAGGACTTCGGCTGGTCCTTCGTCTTTTACAGCGACATCGCGAAAGAGATCGGCCCGACCCAAGCTGTACCTGGTGTGGAATGGTGGCGCCGCGTTGATGGGGCAAACTGGCGCGACATAAATGGCCCCAACACTTATGCAGCAGCTTGGGATCCCGATCATCCTGTCGTGCAAATGTCATGGCGCGATGCGCGTGCATACGCGGCTTGGGTGGGTGGCCGCCTTCCGACAGAAGCCGAATGGGAACATGCGGCACGCGGTGGCTTGGGTGACGTAAAATTTCCTTGGGGCGATCAAGAGCCCGAGGAAAAAAGCTATACGCCCTGCAACATTTGGCAAGGCGATTTCCCCAATATCAACACGTGTGCGGATGGCTATCAACGCACGGCGCCTGCGCGTTCGTTTGAGCCGAATACCTATGGGTTGTTCAATATGGTCGGCAATGTCTGGGAATGGACCAGCGATGCCTACCATGTTCAGTCGCTCAAAAAGGATGTGAAGCGGCGGTTGGCGCAGATGAAGGGGTTCAAACTGTCGAAAGGTGGTTCTTTCCTGTGCCACAAAAGTTATTGCTATCGGTATCGCATCGCGGCACGCTCGGGCACATCACCCGATAGCGCAACGCCACATCACGGGTTTCGCATCGTTTGGGATGCGGTGTAATCGAGAAAAATCAGATCAGGGGCAAACCTATGAACGAATATGCAAATAAACCCTGTATCATCTGCGTTGCGATCACAGGATCTGTGCCCAAGAAAGCCAACAACCCTGCGGTTCCAATTACAGTCGCTGAGCAAATTGAAAGCACACATGAGGCCTTCGAAGCAGGCGCTTCGATTGCGCACTGCCATGTACGCAATGATAATGAAACACCCTCGTCTGATCCCGAAAAGTTCGCGGCCCTGAAAGAAGGTATTCAAAAGCACTGTCCAGGCATGATCGTTCAAATGTCGACAGGCGGGCGATCGGGCGCGGGTGAAGAGCGCGGCGGAATGTTGCCTTTAAAACCTGATATGGCATCGCTCTCTGTAGGGTCATGTAATTTCCCAGCGCGCGTCTACGAAAACAGCCCTGACTTAATCAAGTGGCTGTCCGCGGAAATGCACAAATACAAAGTGACGCCTGAAATCGAAGCCTTCGATCTGAGTCATATCTTACAAGCGATACAAATGCACAAAGACGGTCTGCTTTATGGCACGCTTTATGTGCAGTTCGTGATGGGTGTAAAAAATGCCATGCCTGTCGATAAAGAGGTGTTTGATTTCTACGTCAATGTGATGAAAGCCCGCGCGCCTGATGCACCTTGGTGTGCCGCTGGTGTTGGTGCCGGTCAGATCCTTGTGAACGAATGGGCGATTGCCGCAGGCGGTCACACGCGCACAGGGTTAGAAGACAACCTGCGTTTGGATCGCACCACACTCGCACCTTCCAACGCAGCCCTTGTTGCGCGCTCGGTTGCTATTTGTGAAAAATATGAACGCCCCGTTGCCACATGGGAACAAGCGCGTGATATCTTGGGTGTACCCTTGCGTTAACGTTAACTTGTGCTGTCGCCATTTGCGCGACACCCTGGGCTAAATACCTGAGCAGACGAGTTTTCGTCCAGTGAGCGACGCGCAATAGCAAGACACATCTGAGGCGACCAAGACGGTAGTTGCTGAAAAACCCTGCCCCGACGCCTTGGATAATCTACGCGACGCCGCATTTTCTTTTGCAGACATCGCACAGAACCTCAGCGAAAACCTACTGGAACCTTGGATTGCATATCAAATCGCCATCGCGATTGGCGTGTTTGTTGTCGCGTATTTTCTCACAACCCCACTTAAAGCACGCTTTCACAATTGGATGCGCGCGCGAAGGCTGGCCGACGTGGCGTATGCGTATCCTTGTGATGTTGCATCGCCGTTTGCTTTTGCTGGTCTATGTCTTGCTGATCTGGATCACTTTGCTGGTGATGCGCGAAATCACATGGCCCTCGCTCTCCTATTTGATCGGGATCATCGCAAATCTAACCACATTTGGTTTTTCGTCGCTTTCGTTAAGCGCTTTATTCACAACTCACTACTGCGCGCGATCACCCGCTATGGCACTTGGATTTGGGTAACGTTGAGCATCGTCAACCTGACGAACGAAACCCAAGAGCTGCTGGAAAACATAACGTTCGAGCATGGCACGATGCGCCTGTCGCTTTGGACCGTCGTGCAGGCATTGGTAATCCTTGCGATCCTGTTCGCGAGCGCGCAATTTATTTCAACTGTGTCCACCGCCACAATCCGCAAGAACGACGAAATTTCGCCGTCCATACAGGTGCTTGCGATCGAGTTCTTGCAAAAACTGCTTTATGGCTCTGCCTTTTTTATTGGTATACGCACGGTTGGTTTGGACCTGACTGGCCTCGCGTTTCAACATGCGCAATTGGTGTCGGCCTTGGTTTTGGTCTGCAAAAGATGGTCTCCAACCTTGTGTCCGGCATTATCATTCTGCTCGATAAATCGATAAAACCGGGAGACGTGATTTCAATCGGGGAGACCTTCGGCTGGATCAACGCGCAGGTGTACGATACGTCAGTGTGGTTACACGCGATGGTAAAAATTACCTGATCTCGAACGAACATCTGATCACCGGCCAAGTAATCAATTGGTCGCATTCCTCCGATTTTGTGCGGCTCGATATCTTCTTTGGCACAGCTTATGGCAATGATCCGCACAAAATACGCGCATTGCTGATTGAAGCGACGCAAACGGTAAACCGCGTGCTTGGAACGCCTCGCGCGCCTGTGTGTCATGTGGTTGGGTTCGGCGACAGCAGCGTTGATTACATCCTACGCTTTTGGATCATGGACCCGACGGAAGGTCTGACCAACGTGCGCGGTGCTGTGTTCTTGGCTCTGTGAGATACGTTGAAGTAAACGGGATTTTTATTCCGTTCGCTCAACGCGAGATTCGTACGTTGGGCGCAAATGCAGAATGATTATTAAGCAGAGATGTTCGCTTCGAGTCTAACTCACCCAGGCTGCATCGTGCGTGAATGACCGCTTTCGAGGTCAAGAAGGAGCAAGCTTTCTCTATTAGTCGACAGCACGATCGACTGAAATTTCGACAGAGGGACGGTCGTTTCCAATTCGTACTTCGTCATAGAAGGCAACCTGCGTCGGCATTGGCCTGCCATGGCGACTGACAAAACTGCGATATAGCCCGTATTTCACATAGTATTCTTGAGGGCGAAAACGTATGAAGCCAGTCGATCTTGCTTTGCGTTCTCCGTTCAAAAAGATTTCTAGAACTCCAGTCCCACGAGAGTCCAAGTGTACCATGACGTCTGTCCAACGTCCGCGCATGGCGTTCACGGTGGTCAGCGAAAAATTTCGGCAGACATCGCGAATATTGTTCTCTGGACCTGTTAATATGTGGAGACATGCATCGACCCGGTTTCCCCTAGCATCAATCTGCAGTAACGGCGGAAAAGATGGCAAGCCGCCCGCCGTACCTGTGGGACCACCTTTTTGATGAATCTGTCCGATAGTCGTATTAACGCGAGGCGAGCTATAAAAATCGCTTGGAAGATAAATGCTATAGGAAATCCAGCGTACTGTTTCCGGGAGAATTTTCTCGCCCACGACCAGCTCCGAGCGTTCGCGGTTATTTGCGCAATCGCTCCAGCCATCGTCTTGACCGCAATCACCTGGCCGCACCTCAAATCGCTGAGCTGTTTCACCAGCTCGTATCGGTGATGCGACAAACTGAAATCCATGTGGGGTATTGTTTAAACTGCGAAAAGTCTCCAGTCGGCCACTTCCTGTCACACAACCTGCAAGTAGTAATGCAGAGCACATAGAAAAGACGAGCGACCTACGCATAGAAAAGACCTTTTAACAGAGGGTAAAAAATGAACTTTAGCGCCTCTAATCTAGATGGCACAAGTCTTTCACGTCAAAAAAAAGCGCGTCACATTAAGTTGGCAATCGTACAATGTCCTTGCGTCGCAGTTCATGCGACGGCGACATACGAAAATCAATCAAGCACGAGGGGCGCAGCCCCTCAAAGCAAACGTTGGTTCATTTGCAGCGAAAGCTCACTTTGTCCGCGCTGCCGACCTTCGTTGCGTAAGGACGCTCTTAATTATGCTCCCAAAATTTGCTGCGCCTGCACAACTTGAGATTTTCCCAACGCACTGCTAAGTCCTTCAAACCCAGCACCGGGGCAGAATCGGTGTCTCGATAGGAGGACAGTGTTCTGTCTGTTAAAACCGAAGCGGCAGCGGCCGTTGATCAAGGGTCCGCGACAATAACCGGCCCCGATGACTCCAGTAGCGATGCGCTTCTGGCCTTTATCCTAAACTCGCTTGAAGAAGACAAAGCCGAAGACGTTGTGCAGATTGATCTGCGCGGGAAAACGGCGATTGGTGATTATATGATCGTTTGTTCTGGTCGATCCACGCGCCAAGTTGTGGCGATCTCTGAAAAGCTGTCTGACCGCATGAAGCAAGAGCTGGGGCGTGCCTCTAAGCTAGAGGGCAAGGGTAGCGGCGATTGGGTTTTGGTCGATACGGGCGATATCATCGTCCACGTCTTTCGCCCCGAAGTGCGTGATTTTTATCAAATCGAAAAGATGTGGATGGGTGGCGAAGAGCCTATGCCACGGCCAACGGCTTAACATAAGATGAAAGTACATATCTGTGCTGTCGGGCGTATGCGCGCGGGTCCAGAGAAGGTGCTGTTTGACGACTATCAAACGCGGTTTGATCGTACGGGTCGGGGTCTTAGCCTCGGCCCTTTGTCCGTTCTGGAGGTCGAAGACAAGAAGAACATTGGGATGAGTGCAGAGGCAGTTATGCTAAAACGCGTCATTCCTAAGGGTGCCCTCATCTGCGCAATGGATGAGCGTGGCACGGTCATGACCTCTTCCAAGTTCGCAAATAAACTTGGCGATTGGCGCGATGCGGGGCGTTCTGATCTCGCACTGATTATTGGTGGCGCTGACGGGATAGACCCAGAGCTATGCAAGCGCGCTGATTTCAAACTCAGTTTCGGGTCAATGGTCTGGCCCCACATGCTGGCTCGCGTGATGCTTGCCGAACAACTTTATCGAGCGGCATCAATCCTCTCAGGAAGCCCTTACCACCGCGTTTAGCTTTGCCTTGCCGCGCCTCTTTTCGTAGAAGGGGCAAAAGCCAAAGAAAGAGCCTGATATGAGCACCCCCAAACCTGTTGTTTTATGCATTCTTGATGGTTGGGGATTGTCTGATGACACGGCTGCCAATGCGCCTGCTTTGGCGAATACCCCCAACTTCGATCGCATTATGCGCAACGGGCCCTCTGCCCAGTTGATCACGCATGGTCCTGATGCCGGTTTGCCAAGCGGACAGATGGGTAATTCGGAAGTGGGTCACACGAATATCGGCGCTGGGCGCGTTGTTGCTATGGATCTTGGGCAGATCGATCTTGCGATTGAGAATGGCAGCTATTTTGAGGCGGAGCCCTTGGTTGAGTTTATTGGCAAGATGAAGGCGAGCGGCGGCACTGCCCATGTGATGGGCTTACTATCTGACGGGGGCGTGCATGGGATGCTAACGCACATGATCGCCTCACTAAACGTGATCGCCAAGGCGGGCGTGCCCGTTGCGCTACATTTGATCACAGATGGTCGCGATGTCGCGCCGTCTTCTGCGCATGGCTATCTTGAAACGCTTGAGAGCGCTTTGCCCACTGGTGTTCAAATTGCCACCGTTTGCGGACGCTACTATGCGCTGGATCGGGACAACCGATGGGAACGTGTGAGCACAGAGTTCTTTGCGATGGTGAACGCACAAGGTGCTGCACAGCCAGACGCGAAAAGCACCATCAACGCTGCGTATGCTAACAACATCACGGATGAGTTCATCGAAGCAACAGTAATTGGCGGTTATGCTGGTGCGCGCGATGGTGATGGTCTATTTTGCCTCAACTTCCGTGCAGATCGTGCGCGCGAAATCTTGGCGGCGCTTGCTGATCCGGCATTTGACGCCTTCACAACTGGCAAGCGCCCGGACTGGGCCGCGACCCTCGGAATGGTCGAATACTCCAAAGCGCATAACGCATACCTCGACACAGCCTTCCCACCACGCGACATCCCCAACACCTTGGGCGCATGGGTCGCGAAACACGGACTACGCCAATTCCGCTGCGCCGAGACAGAGAAATATCCGCATGTCACCTTCTTCATGAATGGCGGCGTCGAAGTGCCCGAGGCGGGTGAAGATCGCTACATGGCCCCCTCGCCCAAGGTCGCGACATACGACATGCAGCCAGAGATGAGTGCTGGTGAAGTCACTGACGCGTTTGCCGCCGCCATCGACGACGGTTACGATTTGATCATCACTAACTATGCCAACCCCGATATGGTTGGGCACACGGGTGATCTAGACGCAGCTATCAAAGCTTGCGAGGCGGTGGATCAAGGGCTTGGACGCGTGCTTGAGGCGTTGAAGAGTTCTGGAGGCGCGATGATAATGACCGCGGATCACGGCAATTGCGAACAGATGTTAGACCTTAAAACAGGTGGACCACATACGGCACATACGACGAACCCTGTGCCTGTGGCACTGGTTGGTGGCCCCAAGGATGCAACACTCCGTAACGGTCGTCTCGCTGATCTTGCGCCAACATTGCTTCAACTCATGACACTAGATCAACCCAGCAACATGACTGGCAAAAGCTTGATCAACTAATGCATATCCTGCGCGCTCTTTTGATTGCTTTTGCGTTCGCCACTCCGGCAGTAGCGCAAGATAATCCAGGGGCGACAGCGCAGGCCGCAGCGGATCGTTTACGCGCGGTTTCAAGCCAGTTGCAAACCGCCAAATCCGCGCATGATCGTGTGAAAGCCCTGAAATCAACAGTGCAAACGTTTGAGACAGGTCTTGATGCTATGCGTAAAGGACTACATCTTGAATCAACGCGCGAAAGCGTGCTGAGCCGTCAGCTTGCTGCGCAGGACGGTGAACGCGCTGAACTACTGGGCGTGTTGTAAACGATCTCGCGCACGCCTGCGCCTGTCCTGATAGCGCATCCCGACGGGCCTGCGGGGGCGGTACGCTCTGGCATGCTGGTCGCGGAAATGACGCCTGCACTGACAGCTCGTGCGAATGCGTTGCGACGCTATGTGGAAGAAATGGCGCTATTGCGATCCTTGCAGAAAACCGCAACGAATGAGCTGCGCACTGCTCTTGTTGGCGTTCAAGACGCGCGCGCCGCGTTGAGCCAAGCTTTGGCAGATCGCAAAGACCTACCAAAAAAGTTTGTCGAAGATCCGGTGCGCACCGCAATCCTGATTAGTTCGACCAAAACGCTTGATGCTTTTGCAGGGAGCCTGAGCAAGATTACAACCTCTGAAGCCCTCGGCCCTTTGCCTGATATTGGCACACTTAAGGGATCACTGCCTTTGCCCGTTGAAGGCGTGGTTCTGCGCCGCGCAGGCGAGGCCGATGCATCAGGTATCAAGCGACCCGGCATCCTCGTCGCTGCGCGCCCGCGTTCTTTGCTGACGACGCCCACAACAGCGACCATTCGATTTCGTGGACCGCTACTTGATCTTGGCAATGTCGTGATTTTAGAACCCCAAGCAGACCTTTTATTCGTCCTTACAGGACTTGAAACGCTCTACAGGGAGATCGGCCAAGTGTTGCACGCAG
This sequence comes from Planktotalea sp., assembly GCF_018607995.1. Lineage (GTDB taxonomy): Bacteria > Pseudomonadota > Alphaproteobacteria > Rhodobacterales > Rhodobacteraceae > Planktotalea. The sequence continues at coordinate 31,389 of NZ_JABBAL010000015.1, read as the reverse complement.
GCTTTCAAGTCGGCTTGATGAGTGGAAATACCGCGCAATTGGACCAGATATCGTCACAAGGGAGTGAAGGGGCTGGAAACACCCGCTCAGAAACGCTCTATATAGACGTAAGAGAAAAAGATAATTCCGTGGACCCGCTGAGTTGGTTCAAGGCAAACAAGGAATGAGCACATGAAAAAGTTTATCATGGCCGCAGTCGGGGGCACATTGGCCGGGATCATCCTGACCACCCAAGTCGCTGCCCCACTATTGGCCCAAGAAGCGGACAAAAAGGTAAATGTCTATGAACAGCTTGATCTGTTCGGCGACATCTTTGAACGTATCCGCGCGCAATATGTTGAGGAAGTCGATGAAGGAGATCTGATCAAAGCAGCCATAAACGGGATGCTGACCTCGCTTGATCCGCATTCTTCCTATCTGTCACCAGACGATGCCAACGATATGCGTGTGCAAACGCGCGGAGAATTCGGTGGTCTTGGCATCGAAGTCACCCAGGAAGAGGGCTTTGTCAAAGTCGTCTCCCCCATCGATGGCACCCCTGCTGATGAAGCCGGCATCGAGGCTGGCGATTTCATCACCCACGTTGACGGCGAAAGTATTCTTGGCCTTGCGCTTGATGGTGCGGTTGAGATGATGCGTGGCCCTGTTGGATCCGAGATCATCGTGACAATCGTGCGTGAAGGCGAAGCAGAGCCGTTTGATGTGTCGATCATTCGCGATACGATCAAGCTGACAGCTGTGCGTTCGCGTGCGGAAGGTCAGACCGTCGTTCTGCGTGTCACAACGTTCAACGATCAGACAACGCCGAACCTTGAAGAGAAGCTAGCCAAAGAAGTTGAAGAGCTTGGAGGCATGGACAACGTCAACGGCTTTGTCATTGACCTGCGCAACAACCCCGGCGGTTTGTTGACCCAAGCGATCCGTGTCTCTGATGCGTTTCTTGAGAAGGGTGAGATCGTTTCGACCCGTGGCCGCGATCCAGCGGATGGCGATCGTTTCAATGCAACACCAGGTGATCTAGCGATGGGTAAACCTGTTGTCGTTCTGATCAACGGTGGTTCTGCGTCCGCATCCGAAATCGTTGCAGGCGCGTTGCAAGATCACCGCCGTGCGATTGTGATTGGTACGAAAAGCTTCGGTAAAGGCTCTGTTCAAACGGTCATGCCTTTGCGCTCCAACGGGGCCATGCGCCTGACGACAGCGCGGTATTACACGCCATCGGGCCGTTCGATCCAAGCCTTGGGTGTTTCTCCTGACATCATTGTAGAGCAGCCCCGCCGTGCGCCTGAAGCAGAGGATGAGGCGGAGAAAGAGAGCATTTCCCGCCGCAATCGTTCTGAATCCGATCTGCGCGGCTCTTTGGATAACGACAGCCTGACAGAGGATGAGATCCGTCAAATCGAAGCAGACCGTGAGAAGGCCAAAAGAGCGGCGCAATTGCGTGATGACGATTATCAACTGGCCTATGCGATTGATATCCTCAAAGGCCTCAGCGCGCTGGGTTCGGACAAGTAAGCAGACGCGAATTCAAATCTAACGGGGCAGTTCTGAAAGGAGCTGCCCTTTTGCTTTCAAGATAACCTCTTGTAAGCTCTACGCTAACACTCGGGGACTCCAATGAAAACTGTCGCCCTCGCGCTTACTGGCCTCTCGGTCTTACTTCACATCTACATAGCTTGGTTTAAGATCTTTGCTTGGACGATAGTTGGCCCAGGTTTTTTCTACATGCTCCCAGCAGATCTATTTGAACAAAAAACCCAACTTGCCGCGAACCAAGGCATCTATAACGCCTTCCTTGCCTTCGGCCTCGGCTGGGTGCTCTTTATCAAAGATCCGAAATGGTAAAGGCACATCGCAAACTGCTTCTTAGGTTTCGTTCTCGTCGCCGGGGTCGTTGCAAGCATAAAAGTTGCCATCAAATCCGGATTACCCCAGTTCGTACCGCCTGCGATTGCACCGCTTTTCCTTAATTTCAGCAAGTCATCATCCGTAAACTAAGCAAGAATAGGTCCTGCATATGCGTCGCCTCATCACGTTTCTTACCACACACGCCATCGCAGTTGGCATCGGCTTTGCGCTCGGGATCTATCTTTTGCCTATTCTCACAGCCCCTAGCAGCCCTGATGCCTCGATGCTGGAAGAGAAAGCCCAAACCGCCCTCTTTACCGCAGAGCTAACGCGCAATTTGAAGGGCAGCGATTTTCTACATTGGGGTGAAGGTACCATTAGCGTCAGCAAAGCTGAGATCGTGCACGAAGGCAAGCTCGCCCCCGGCCCAGACTATTTTGTCTACCTCACCAATGAGTTTGTCGAAGATGAAGCCGGATTTGAAGCCCTCAAAGACCAAGCGCGCCGCGTTGGTCCGGTCAAAACATTCGGTGGGTTCTTACTAACTGTCCCTGAAGATATCGACGTGGGTGCTTATACAAACATCGTAGTGTGGTGCGAAAGCTTTGGTGAGTTTATCACCGCCGCAAAGTACCGCTAAGGGTTATCTTTTAAAACGCCCGCGTGCATCACTGCGCGCGCCCTCCGCAGGTACCAAATCAGCAACGCGCCCTAGCCCGTGGGGCGGAATGCCAGAATAAACGTTTTCATACTCACCCGCGCGCACCAGATAGGTCGCATGCCAAATGCCGACGTCACCACGGCTATGCTTCATACGTTTGTTGAACGCACGCCATGCCGGAAAAATGCGCGTGATCTAGCGATTTCGAATAGGCTTCGAGATGGACAAAACTGCGCTAATACTGCACGCTCAGTCCCGCACCCGAGGTTTATCCTAGAAAGCCCATCTCCTGAGGCGGTAAGGACTCCAGCTCTTTCCGCATCGCAGGCATGGTTTTCAGCAAGCGCAGCCATTTGTGGATCTTCCACTAGGCGTTCACCTTCAAGCCAATGAGGAAGACGACGAAATCGCCCTCAATCTGCGCTGTCATACGCTCGTTAATTATCTTTGCCACTACGCTGATCCCGCTAGTACAAAGCCTCGCCAACAGATACACAAGTGCCAACGCACACGCCGAAAGGTACATGATGACACCCAAACAAATCAACGCCCTCCCTTACCGCCCTTGCGTCGGTATTATGCTAGTGAATGAGGCTGGCGAAATCTTTACAGCCCAACGCCTCGATAGCAGCGCGAATGCTTGGCAAATGCCGCAGGGCGGGATCGACAAGGGCGAAGAAGCGGGCGTTGCAGCTCTGCGCGAGTTGGAAGAAGAAACAGGCGTCACGCCAAACCTTGTAACGGTGATCGGGGAAACAAAGGACTGGTTTCCCTATGACTTGCCTCACGCGCTTGTGCCAAAACTCTGGAACGGGCGCTACAAAGGGCAGGAGCAAAAATGGTTTCTCATGAAGTTTCACGGCAGCGACACGGACATCAACATCGACACGGAGATCCCCGAGTTCTCAGAATGGCGTTGGACCCCTGCGGATCAATTGGTCGCCAATATCGTGCCCTTCAAACGCGACGTTTATTCCAGTGTCTTGCAGGAATTTGCACCGCACTTCTAATCGCGGCTACACTGCATGTACTGTCTTGCTTACTCTATGTTCTGTCCGAAGCACTTGCGGAAATTGACGGGTCCGAAGACGGATACGTCGCCGTGACTGGCAAGCTGTCTTTTAACAAAAACAAGCTTCCTAAGCCCGACTTTGAGAACCAAGAGCACACGCCTGAATTGACAAAAATCAAAGCGCGTTTGTCTGACAAGGCGCTGTCGCGCTCAGGCTTTACAACTCCGTTCAACGCGCCAATCACATTGCAAGTGCGCTGCCTCGGTGAATGGTGCGCAGGTGTCGGTTAAACGCCTAATGCCCTCGTTTTCTTGAAACAAACAAATCAAGGATACACGCTAGACTTAAGTCCTTGCGGCGATCATCCCTTTTCCGAACCGACCAAGAAAGATCTAATAATTGTGCAACGATGCTACCTGAGCGAGCAATGTCCAGAACCCAATCAGCACTGATTGCATCCTATCTCTTAAAATATTCCCGCCGGAAGCATCAGCTCTTACATTCATTCCAAACGTTCAAGCAGGTTTAGCGACGCATAACCGTCGGGGATCATCCCCACGGATCGTTGAAACCCTTTGACCGCAGCAACCGAATCCGGGCCAATCTTGCCATCGACACCTTTGGTGTTAAATCCCGCCGCCGTGAGCAGCCGCTGCATCTTTTGCCGCTCTTTAAACGTCAAAGCGCGGTCTTCTCGCGGCCACTCCGCTTTGATCGGTTCCGCGCCACGAATGCGATCACTCAAATGGCCAACACCTATCACATACGCATCAGCTGCATTATACTGCTCGATCACTTTGAAATTATCAAACACAATAAACACAGCCCCACGCGCGCCTGCAGGCAACAGGATTGCACCAGCACCATGATCAGGCACAGGCTTTCCATCGACGCCAAGCACGCCCAAAGCGGCCCAATCAGCCGGCGCACGTTTAATCTTACGGTTCGCCAGATCATAGTTGAACTTGTTGGGCAACGTGACCTCAACACCCCAAGGTTGCCCAGTTTGCCAACCAAATTTGCTCAGGTATGCAGCCGTTGATGCCAATGCATCTGATGGATCATCCGCCCAAATATCGCGCCGCCCGTCGCCTGTGAAATCAACCGCGTAATCGAGATAAGAAGTTGGAATAAACTGCGTGTGTCCCATCGCACCCGCCCAGCTGCCTGTCATGTTTTCCGGCGTTATATCACCCGATTGAAGGATTTTCAGCGCGGCAACTAATTGGCTTTCAAAGAAGCGCCCGCGACGTCCGTCATATGACAAGGTCGCCAGCGCAGAGACGATGGGCGTGTCACCGCGAAATTCACCGTAGGCACTCTCTAGACCCCAAACCGCAACAACAACCTCTTTCTCCACACCATATTTCGCCTCAATCGCGTCAAGCTTGGCACGGTGTGCCTCAAGTGCGGCTTTGCCATTTGCGATGCGTTTGTCTGAGGCTGCGCTATCAAGGTAGTCCCAAATCGTTTTAGTGAATTCAGATTGATTTCGGTCCCGTTCGATCACTTTGGGCAGGTAAGCGACATCACGGAAGGACCGATCAAAGGCCGCAGGGCTTATCCCGGCACTTAACGTGCGTCTTCGAAAACCTGATGTCCAACGCTTGAAACCCACATTTGACGTGGCAGCAAGAATGGCTTCAGGCGTCACGGCGCGCTCTTTCTTATTCACGCTCGGGCGCGCGTTGGGGCGGATCTTGGAGATAAGCTTGGCCGTTTGCACTGCCGTCACTGCATCCGCGTTCGGGCGGCTTTCGGGGCGCATAGAGGTCTCAACGCTCTCCGCTACAGCCAAGCCAGAAAAGGACGTCATCACACAGAATACAAAGAGCTGAACGCGCATAGGTTTACCTTTTCAATCCACTTCCCTTCAGAGTAGCGCGATTGTTTCCAATACGGAAGAAATCAGGAGAACGGAGTGCGGGTATTTGCCGACGCAAAGGGATCATTGCGGATACGTTCGATGAATTCTCGCAAAATCTGCCCGTCGAAACCGCAGCACGCAGCCTTTTGCGCAACTTGGACAGATTACCCGCCTATGTCGTCCATGTAAGCGCCGCGATCTATCCGAGCGCGCAACCGGTCAAACTTAGCGTTGCCGCTTAACCTTGCGCTTCACCTTATCCGTCTTGAGTTTGGAGGTTTTCTCTTTGCGCCGGACGGGTTTGCCGCGACCACGATGACCGCCACCGCCACCTTTGGGCAGGGCTTGACCGTCAATCGTCAGCATCTCCAACTCGACCCCACCCGTTTGCGGTGTGGTTGAAGCCAGCTTGACCGTGACACGTTGCCCTAGCCCGATCACAAAGCCTGAATCGGATCCCATAAGGGTGGAGCTATCTGCATCAAAATGAAAGAACTCGCGCCCCAAAGAGCGGACAGGCACAAGCCCATCGGCCCCCGTCGCGTCAAGTTTCACAAAGACACCAAATTTGACGACACCGCTAATGCGCCCACCCAATTCTTCGCCAACATATTCGCTTAAGAACGCGGCCAGATAGCGGTCCGTCGTGTCACGTTCCGCCATCATAGAGCGACGTTCGGTTTGGGAAATATGTTCGCCCGCTTCTTTCAGACCATCCGCATCGTTTTGCGTCAGGCCATCCTTGCCCCAACCATGTGCAGTGACCAAAGCACGGTGCACAATCAGGTCCGCATAGCGACGAATGGGTGAGGTGAAATGCCCGTATTTGCGTAGCGCGAGGCCGAAGTGACCAAAATTTTCAGGGGAATAATACGCTTGCGTCATGGAGCGCAGGGTCGATATATTGATCAGCTCTACCTCGTCCGTATCGGCTGCTTGGCGCAAAAGCTGGTTGAGGTGCTTGGTCTGCAAGACCTGCCCCTTCGCCATGTTCAAACCCGCGCTTTGCGCTATTTCGCGCAAAGCATTTAATTTCTCTTGCGAGGGTTCTTCATGCACGCGAAACAAAAGCGGCTGCTTCTTTTCGATCAAAGTTTCCGCTGCGCAGACATTGGCCAGCACCATGAATTCTTCGATCAGGCGATGCGCATCAAAGCGCTCTGCAAAGGCAACGGACGTGACTTTGCCTTCGTCGTCCAAAATGATCTTACGCTCTGGCAAATCCAGTTCCAGCGGCTGACGCAGCGCCCGCGCCTTTTTCAAAGCACCGTAAGCGGCGTAGAGTGGGCGCAGAACTGGGCTGACAAACGGCGCTGTCTTCTGATTGGGATTTCCGTCCATTGCCTGCTGAACCTCGGTATAATTCAGTGAGGCATGAGACTTCATCAGGCCACGCAAAAATTCATGGGATAGCTTCTGGCCATCAGCATCAATGACAATGCGTACCGCGATACAGGCCCGCGACACGCCCTCGTGGAGCGAGCAAAGATCACCAGACAAGCGATCCGGCAGCATAGGCACAACGCGATCCGGGAAGTAGCTGGAGTTGCCGCGATTGCGCGCCTCTACGTCCAATTCGGACCCCGGCGTCACGTAATGTGCAACATCCGCAATCGCTACCCAAAGGATGTGACCACCGTTATTGGCAGGGCCCGTATCGGGTTCGGCATAGCACGCATCATCGTGATCGCGCGCATCGGAAGGGTCGATTGTGACGAGTGGGAAATCGCGTAGATCCTTGCGGCATTCTAGGCCAGCGGGGTTTTTCGCGTCTGCTTCTGCGATCACTTCATCAGGGAAATGATCGGGGATTCCGTGCTGATGGATCGCTATCAGGGAAACGGCTTTAGGCGCTGTTGGATCCCCAAGACGCGCGACCACCTGAACACGCGGTAGGCCCATGCGGGCCTTTGTGCCAATGAGTTCCGCTTCTACGAATTCGCCATCTTTCGCACCGCCAGCAGCGCCTGCGGGCACTTCCCATTCTTTGGAAGCTCCTTTGTCGATAGGCAGGATGCGCCCGCCTTCATGGCCTTGGCGGAAGACACCTAGGATACGTTCAGGATTAGCTCCGATATGACGAATAAGACGAGCTTCATAAAGGTTTCCTGCGCCTTTGATCTTGGTCACGCGCGCCAAGATGCGATCACCCGCGCCCAACGCTTTGTCGCCTTGTTTGGGGATGATCAGTATTTCAGGTTCTGCGCCTTTACCCTCCCACTCCATCGCTTTGGCCTTGAGATCGCCGTCGCTGTCAGGGCCGATAACCTGCAAGACAGAAACAGGCGGCAAGCTATCAGGATCGCGAACCGTCTTTTTACGTTTGGTGAGATGCCCTTCTGCTTCAAGCTCTTTCAGGATACGCTTGAGATCAATCCGCTTGGCCCCTTTGATGCCAAATGCCTTCGCGATATCGCGTTTGGCGGTTTGGGTTGGGTTGTCAGTGATCCACTGCAGGATCGCGGCTTTGTTGGGTAATTTGCTCATACGCGCGCTTTAACACGGGTGAGCGGAGAGCTACAGAAGTTTCAGATCATCCACTGTATCAACGTCCCGCAAGGTCGCAACATGAGCGATATTAACATCCCCCAAAGAGCGCGCGCTGTCTGTTAGCGCGTGCTCGGAAGACCAGCACACGTTGGTGAGAATATCGCGGTGTGGGGGACGGGCGCGCTTCATCCCAATGAGCCAATAGCCGCCATCTGGCGCAGGACCGAAGACTGCTTCGTGATTGCCCAACACTTTGAAAGCTTTCGCGATGTGAGGGCGGGTGATGTCGGGAATATCGGCACCAATGATGCAGACGGGGCCAGCGGGGAGACCTCGCAGGAGACGCGACATGCGGTAGCCAAGATCACCTCGACCTTGCGCGACACGGGGGAGATGGGCGGGCCAAATGCGGCTGGTGAGGCCCTCAACATCAGGGGCGACGGCGAGGATTGTGTCCCAGCGGGGGTCTTCGATCCGGCGCAACAAAGCGCCAATCTGATGACGAAACCACCATGCGGAAACGGTGAGGCCGATGTCGCGACCCAGGCGCGTTTTCACACGACCGGGATGGGGCTCTTTCACCATAATGACCAGCTTGGACCTCATAGAGAGAGCTCCATCATACGGTGATCGATGCCTGCGTCGTTGAACACCTCGCCGTAGGCTTTGAAACCGAACCCTTCGTAGAACCCAAGCGCATTAAGCTGTGCGCCAAGAACTGCGCGCGGATGGTTTTCGGCGCGCGCCCAGTCGAGGCAGGCTTGGATCAAGGCTTGGCCTTGATAGGTCCCACGCACCTCTTTCAGCACGCAAACGCGGCCAATTTTGGCAGAGCCATCTTTGATAGACACGCGCGCTGTGCCTACGGGTTTTCCTTCCACATAGGACAGGAAATGGAAAGAGCTTTCGTCCATCCCATCGACTTCATCTTCGGTGCTCACACCTTGTTCATCAGTGAAGACAATTTTACGGATAAGCTGACACGTCGCAATGTCAATCGTCTGGACGACACTCATGCGAAGTAGTCTTTCAGAATGCGTTCGTAGATACTTTTGAGCTGCGCGATTTGCTCGATTGGGACGTTTTCATCAACTTGATGCATGGTTTTACCAACGAGGCCGAACTCCACAACAGGGCAATGGTTTTTTACGAAGCGTGCATCAGATGTGCCGCCTGTGGTGGACATTTCGGGGGTTACACCTGTCTCTGCTTCGACGGATTTGGCGATGAGATCGGAAAGTGGGCCGGGTGGCGTGATAAAGCTTTCACCGCTGATTTTGATTTTGAGGGTGACAGGCGTGTCGAACTCGGATGCGACATTGTCCGCTGCGGCTTGAAGCCACTCGGACAGGCTTGCGCCGGAGTGAAGGTCGTTGAAACGGATGTTCACAGTGGCGCGGCAATTAGCGGGGATCACATTGGTCGCAGGGTTGCCCGTGTCGATCGTGACAACCGCGAGGGTGGAAGCATCAAAGTGATCTGTACCTTGATCCAGCTCATGGCTGGCAAGACGATCCATTAGGCGTGCAAGTGCAGGCAAAGGGTTTTTGGCGCGGTGTGGATAGGCGGAATGGCCTTGTTTTCCCGTGACCTCAAACCAGCACGTCAGCGAACCACGACGGCCGATTTTCATCATTTCGCCCATCTCGTTCGGGCAGGTTGGCTCCCCAACCAAACACACGCTCATCCGTTCGTTTTCACGCTCCATATAGTCGAGCAGGGCGGTCGTACCATCGAGCGCATCGCCCTCTTCATCGCCGGTAATCGTCAAGATCACCGCGCCGTCTGGTGGTGTCGTTGCGACGAAATCAATCGCAGCAGCTGCAAAAGCAGCAACGCCAGACTTCATATCGGTCGTGCCTCGCCCATACATTATGCCATCGACGATATCCGCACTGAACGGCCCGTGCGTCCATGCTGTTTGATCGCCAATCGGCACAACGTCAGTGTGTCCATTAAAGCCGAAGGTCTTCGCCGCGCCCTTACTCCCCCAACGCGCAAACAGGTTGGAAATACCAGCACGATCGACGCGCGAACACTCAAAACCTGCATCATCCAACAACTTTTGCAGAAGAATCAAAGCACCGCCTTCTTCCGGCGTCACAGACGGGCAACGGATAAGATCGGCAGTAAGTTTGACGGGATCGATGGGTTGCATAAGCATTTCCTATGGGGCGAGCGTGGTTGGAACCTTGCTACCGCCCCGCGCTAAGTGATGCAATTGGTTGAAATAATTGTGACCAAAAAGGGACGCCTCACCCGCATACACCCACAAATTGCCGATAACACTGTTCCTGTGTGCCAGCGGTCCATTTTAGCGTTTCGTTAATAAATTGACCCGAGGCAGGGCAAACAGCAGTACAGTTCCAACGTGGCCACCCAAAAATGATCCGCAAAAATGCGGGCGTAGAGCAGTTTGAACTGTCTCAATACGAAAGGTATTGAGGCATGCCAGCAACCGGCGCAGAGCTAGGTTACAACACAAGCGCATCCGTGTTGGCGATGGCGAATGCCATCTTTGGCAGCGGTGTGACCGTCACAGGCGCGAGCTATTCAGGCGACAATAACAGTTCGGCGATATATTCGAACGGCGACGCCTTATCCCCTGATGCAACACCAGGTGACACAGGAGTTATCCTATCCATAGGTCGCACGGACCGTTTCACACAAAGCAATGGCGATCCAAACCGCTCGACGAACACCTCTGGCGTTAACAACGATTCAGATTTCAACGCAGCTGCAGGTGCAAATACCTATGACGCGTCTTTTCTTGAGGTGGATTTTACCTCGCCAACTGCTGGTTTCATGACGATGCAGTTCGTTTTCGCATCCGAAGAGTACCCAGAATATATGAATCCGCTTTATCAAGATATGATCGGCGTTTGGATCAACGGAGCCCAAGTCAACCTGACAGTTGGCGATGGGGACGCTGATCCCAGCAACTTAAACGCCAGCGATAACAGCAACCTTTTCATCAGTAACACCAATTAACGCAGGCACAAATTCGATCAAGATCGGCGCCGCAGATGTTGCGCAAACATAAAGCGGATCTTCTGTTGGGGCGTGTCGCGTAATGGGATGGCTTGCCTATAGGGGTGGACGCGACACAGCGGCTGCACATGCATCGATCACTCCAGAAATCATGATTGAAACAGCGGCTCTAGTGCTTGAGGCACCCTTGCCGTCTAATCGGCGTGCCGCCACGCTTTTGGAAGTTGCGAGCCTGCATCCCGAACCTTCCTTGCTACGAATTCAATCAATTCCGGACGAGGAATTTTCCATTTTGATCAGCTCGGGCGCGTCAGTGTTTCACGCGCTGATCTCTCACACGTTGCAATCACGTACGGATAGTTTCCGCCTAACCCTGAATTGGAATTCGACGTCCGGTGACGGCTTTCTATCCATTAAATATCCCGACGATGACGCGTTGTTCACCCACGATTTAGCCGGATGCATCCCAATGCCTGGCGCGCTTATTCTTGAGGCACTTGCGGAAACGCGCAGTGCAGAGGTGGCGCAAAACCTACCCTATATCGGCTTTCATCAAGGTCCAATTCATGTTGCTCCCTCGTCAACCCTAGATTACCACACGCCAGTTCTAAAACCTCTATGCTATCGCAAGATTGGTATGATGAAGCCCGGGGATACAGCGATCAGCACCGGCGGCGACATTGTTCCTGTGTTGGGTGTGTTCAAGAACACCACGCCAGCCTTTGGCAGCTTCGCGCCTGTGCGTCTACGCGCGCCTTACTTCGTATTGCAATCCGATTTGGTCATGGCGGGCGCCCAGCGTTTGATCTTTGGTGGCTCTAATGCCGAATACACATTCGGCTGCGACGAAGTCCTTATCCCCGCGTAACACCTGATCAATGGCACCGCCAGCTATTGCACAGCCTGCAACTGGCACAATGACATATTTTCAGCTTTTGTTCTCTGAAAACGAGGAGTTTATCGCAAGTGAGCTCTGTTTGGAAATCCTGTTCATTGGACGTCTGCGCAGACGCAAAGATATCTTTCAACGCACATCTTTGTCCACTTTGCCGCACAATTTTTTGCCAGAGCACACAGCGTCTGCAACCCAGATCTTGCGCCCCTATGAGGCCATTACACTAGCTGCAATGCGCGCCGCTTAATGCGCAGGCTTATCGTCAAACAAAGGCGTCATCTGAGCGATGATAACGGAATTCTCATCAAGCGCGCGCTGTATCAATGCGCGTTCATCATCAGAAATGTCGTGCCCTTCGGCCATGCGTTCGTCGAGCGTGCCGTATCCGGTGACATCCAAAGGCGCGACATCCGCCTGCTTTAAGATGGCGACGGTCTCGCGCACGGCTTCCGCTTCATCAACACCGGAGGCGTAAATCATTAGGGCCGCCCCGCTTGAACCTTCGGGAAAACCGTCACCGCTAGAGCGACCAGCTTGCACCAAAAGCGTGAAGACTTGTTGCTTTTTGCGGGGTTTTTTGGGCTTATCAGACATTAGTTAGGGCGTATCTGCTGCACTTCCTTGCGTCAAGCATCGCGGTTGGTTGATGAATGGGGTCTAAACCTATCAGTCTCGCGCGAGCTCTCACACTACGACGGACCCTGCACCAATGGCATATTTGAAACGCATTGCTCTGACCTTTTTGACGCTTCTCTCTTTGGCTGTGTCAGTAGCGGCGTAATCGGATGACCCGTTGGTCTTCGCAACTGTACACCGCCCTCCTTTCGCGGATACACCTGAATTGCGCGGGTTCAGCATAGACCTGATGCGCGCAATCGGGGAGGATATCGGACGCGACATTGTGGTTGAACCGCAAGATTTGTTCGGCCAAATTCTCACCAAGGTCAAAACAGGTGATGTGGATGGGGCGATTGCTAATATTTCCATCACGACAGAGCGCGAACGCGAGATGGATTTCACCCAACCCATTTTCGGCAGCGGTATCAAAATTATGATCCCAAACGAAGGATCGGGGGCCAGCACCTTTGCTGCTTTATTCACTTGGGATATTGCGCTCATCGTTATAAACGGCTTGGCCTTGTGGTTTTTTGAGCGTCGCGTACAAACCTATTTCGACGAACCCGCGCGCGAAGCGTTGTTTCCCTCATTCTAGTAGGCGCTCAATCGGTCGTTAACGGGGAATTTGAGGAACGCGTGCCGTGCTCAACGTTCGGGGGCATGCTCGCGGTGCTGTTGGTCCTGTCAAGCTTGTTTATCGTGTCGATTTTTGTCGCCTCCAGCACCGCTACGATCACCGTAAACGTGCTTAGCTCCAATGTACAAAACCTGCGTGATTTAGAAAATCGCCGCGTCGCGAATGTGACGAACTCAACAAGTGCTGCGTTCCTCACTGCAAATGGGTTGGTGTTTGCCGATTATGCCTCACCCTACGAAATGTTCAAAGCGTTTGAGGCTGGTGTAGCTGACGCCGTCTTCTTCGACGGGCCCATCCTTGCCTACTAACAACAGTACAACGCCAAGGCAAAGCCCGCGTAATAGAGCGCACGTATCGTCCTAAGAATTACGGAATTGTTCTAAGCAGCGGCAGCCTGCTGAAAGAAGAGATCGATCAGGTTCTGTTGAAATTCCGCGTGGATGGAACCTACGACGACCTGCTCAGAAAGTGGTTCGGCAATATTTACTCACCTAATTAAAGGCTAGACAGCAAAGGCACCGATCACAGCGCCTTTGCCTTTGTTGATTTAGTCTCGCAGCAACTCGTTAATGCTGGTCTTGGAGCGCGTCTGCGCATCAACACGCTTCACAATCACCGCACAATACAGGTTCACGCCATTCTTGCTTGGCATGGAACCCGCAACAACGACCGAGCCCGCTGGCACTTCGCCATATGTGAATTCACCTGTTTCACGATCAACGATCTTGGTGGACTGGCCGATAAATACGCCCATGCCAAGGACGGAGCCTTCGCGCACGATGCAGCCTTCAACAACCTCAGAACGCGCACCGATGAAGCAGTTATCTTCAATGATTGTTGGACCCGCTTGCATTGGTTCCAAAACACCACCAATGCCGACACCGCCGGAGAGGTGCACGTTCTTGCCGATCTGTGCGCACGACCCGACGGTAGCCCAAGTATCAACCATCGTACCTTCATCGACATACGCGCCGAGGTTTACGAAAGATGGCATCAAGACCGCACCCGACGCGATGAAGGCGGACTTACGAACAATACAGTTTGGAACAGCGCGAAACCCCGCTTCTTTCCACTGATCGTCGCCCCAGCCTTTGAACTTGCTATCAACCTTGTCCCACCAGCCAGCGCCTTGTGGGCCACCACTTTGCTGCTCCATATCTTTGATACGGAAGCCAAGGAGAACGGCCTTCTTGGCCCATTGATTCACGTGCCAGTCGCCACTCGCCTGCTTTTCAGCAACGCGAAGCTTACCACCATCAAGTGCGTTCAGCGTATCTTCAATCGCCTCGCGCTGCTCGCCTGTGGTGGCGGGTGAAATGGTGTCGCGTGCCTCCCAGGCCGCTTCGATGGCAGTTTCTAGCTGTGCATTAGACATGGAATTCCCTCGCTACATTGAATTTGCGGCTTTAGACAACAAAGTCCCCCTTGGCGCAATCGCGATCGTGTCTGGCAAGGTGCACAATGGCTCGTTAGACATGACATAAGCCGATTTAAAGGACGTGAGACATGAAAGACGATAAGAAAAGCCCCTTCCGCGATGCAGGCACAGACCGCCAAGCAACCGAGCAAGTGCCAGATACGCCACAAACCCGCGCACCTGCCTACAAGTTGGCTTTTGCGGATGAGGATTTCTTGTGTCGCGACGAGCTACGCTCTGTGCGTTTGCAATTGGAATTGCTCAAGCCTGAATTGATCATGGATGAGCGCGGGATCGAAAGCACGATTGTGCTCTTTGGTGGCGCACGTATTCCAGAGCCTGCGAATAAGAGCTCTGCAAGGACCAAGACTTTGGCGGGCCTGTCAAAGTACTACGATCAAGCGCGCAAGTTTGCCCGTGTAATGACCGAAAAATCGATGAAGTCCTATGGCAAAGAAGATGTTATTGTCACAGGTGGTGGACCCGGTGTGATGGAAGCGGGAAACCGTGGTGCGATGGATGCGGGTGGTTCGTCCATCGGTTTAAACATCGTACTACCCCACGAGCAGGCCCCCAATGAATACGT
This sequence comes from Planktotalea sp., assembly GCF_018607995.1. Classification (GTDB taxonomy): domain Bacteria; phylum Pseudomonadota; class Alphaproteobacteria; order Rhodobacterales; family Rhodobacteraceae; genus Planktotalea. The sequence continues at coordinate 16,366 of NZ_JABBAL010000015.1, read as the reverse complement.
CACGCCGGATCTGTGCTTCAACTTCCACTATTTCGCGATCCGCAAGATCCATTTCCTTATGCGCGCTAAAGCGATTTGCGTGTTTCCAGGTGGGTTTGGCACACTGGATGAAACCTTTGAGGCTTTGACGCTCATTCAGACGGGACGCATGCAGCGGGTTCCTGTTCTGCTTTTTGGTCGCCAGTTCTGGGAGAACATTATCAACTGGAATGCTTTGTCCGAAGCGGGTACGATTTCGGCAGAAGATCTCGACCTGTTCCGTTTTGTTGAAACAGCTGAGGAAGCAATTGACGCGATTGAGAACTGGGATGGCGCGGGCGAGCGTCGCGGCGAAATTCCAGGGAGATAAGAGATGTCCGAGAATGACTATGAAACGGGTCGTTTGAACCTGCCCTTCGTGGGTATTTCGACCTTTGCCAAGAAACCTTATGTGGCGGATTGGGATGCGATTGACGCGGACGTAGCTGTTCTTGGAGCGCCTTTTGATTTCGGCACCCAGTGGCGCCCGGGAGCGCGTTTTGGGCCACGTGCTGTGCGCGAAGCGTCGACTTTGTTCAGCTTTGGCCACGCGGGTGCCTATGATCACGAGGATGACGCCACATATTTGGGTAGTGACGTGCGCATCGTGGATATTGGCGACGCGGATATTATTCATACCAAGACCACCGAAAGCCATGCCAACATTGAACACGGCGTGCGCAAGGTTTTGGAAGCGGGCGCACTGCCGGTGACCATTGGGGGTGATCATTCGATCAACATTCCCTGCATTAATGCGTTTTCTGAGCAAGAGCCATTCCATGTCGTTCAAATCGATGCGCATTTGGATTTCGTTGATGAACGCCACGGCGTCACCGAAGGCCACGGCAACCCCATGCGTCGCGCGATTGAGAAGCCCTATGTCAGCGGCATGACCCAACTTGGCATTCGCAATGTGTCGTCCACCGCGAAAGAAGGCTATGAGGATGCACGCGAGCGTGGGTCTGACATTTTATCTGTGCGACAGGTGCGCAAATTGGGTACAGAGGCTGTTTTGAATCGCATCCCAAAGGGTACGCGGATCTATGTCACAATCGACATTGACGCCTTTTGCCCCTCTATCGCCGCGGGAACGGGCACGCCAAGCCATGGCGGGTTCCTTTACTACGACGTCCTACAGATCTTACAAGGATTGGCCGCGCGCAATAAGATTATAGGGATCGACCTTGTTGAAGTTGCGCCCGCTTATGACCCAAGTGAGAGTACGCAGATTTTGGCGGCGCAACTATTGTTGAATTTTCTCGGATTTATCTTTCATGCCAAAGCGCAGCGCTAGGAATGATATGAGAATTTGAGTTTAAAGGGCATGATGAAGCCTACAGTGTTCTGAACATCACAAGCGCATCAATCATCCCGTCCTTGGGGTGCTTGAATGCGTGCGGTAAGCGGCCCACAGTGTCAAAACCAGCGCGCGTCCAAATGTCGATGGCGCGGGTATTGTTGGACAGCACAAAATTGAATTGCATCGCCTGATAGCCTTTCGCTTTCGCGCGGGTGAGCGCATCGGTGAGCATTGCGCGCGCGACGCCCTTGCCAGCAGAGTTCGGCGCGGTGATGAAGCCACAATTACACACATGAGCGCCACCGCCTTGGGCATTGGTTTTCAAGTAGTAAGTGCCAAGTCGCTCGCCCTTCTCTTCAATCACTAAGCAACCTGCATCTGCTCCCGTCCAGTAGCTTAGCGCGTCTTGCTCTGAAATTTCTGGGTCAATGGCATATGTTTCGCCACTTCGAAACACGGGTTTCAGCATCGTCCACAGGTGGTGGTGGTCTCGTTTCTCAACAGCTCGGATTAGCATTGTTCTTGCTTTCTTGTTTCTGCTGGATCGGTACGGTTTTAAGAGATGCTTGATTTAAATCCAAAACGGCGCAAATGTGAAGCTATGACCGATCAAACTCCCATTCCATTGCATCCTAGTCCTGCGCACATGCAGGTGGCTTTTCATCGCACCGAACTCGGACTAATCATGTCGCTATACGGGCAGATGGTCGCGGCTGGCGAATGGCGCGATTACGGGATTTCTTGCCTAAAGGACTTGGCCGTGTTTTCCGTGTTCAAACGCACTGCTGAGAACCCACTTTATCGGATCGAAAAGTGCCCCAAACTTCGCAATAAACAAGGGCAGTATTCAGTCGTTGGGATGGACGGGCAGATCCTAAAACGCGGCAATGATTTGCGCGTAGTGTTGCGCGTGCTTGAACGCAAACTCATCCGTGCGGTTGACTAAAGACGCACATGACGCGTGACGTCGCCGTCGCCTTGGGCGGCAATACGCGCAAGCGCAACATCCAAACCCTCCAACACCACAGACATATGATGTGCATTCGCGTGGATCAGCGTTTTAGTGTCCGCCAACATCGCTACATGGCCTTTCCAAAACAGCAGATCGCCCGCCTTTGGATTGCCGCTGGCTGTGCACCCAAGACTTCGTTCTTGCAAATCACTATCGCCAGCGCAGTCTATCCCACAGGCCATCAACGCGACTTGAACCAGCCCCGAACAATCAATCCCAAAGCGACTGTTGCCACCCCAAAGATAGGGCGTTCCCAGAAACAGACGCGCGATTTGCGCTGGGCTGCGCTCGACCTCGCCAATCTCTTTCAAATGTCGTCTTGGTATATAGCCCTGCGACGTTTGCGCAAAACGTGCGTGCATTTCTATGACCGCGATCTTGGTACCAAAGCTTAGCGCATCTTGGTCACGGGACTTGAATTTTCCTTCTTCATAAAGATGGCTGGAGGGCGCATTGATCCAATGGGTCGTGGTCTCTATAGCACTGATTTGCGCGCTCTGAAGGTATCCACAATAGCCATCTTTGTCGGCTTGCACAAAAGACCAGCCTTCCCGATCTTCCAACACGTTCAGTGTTTCGCCCATCAGCAACTGGCGATCCCGTGGGCCATCCGGCGCGCGTAAAAGATCGGCAACTGGCACCGATACCTGACGCACCGCCCCTTTGACATAAGCGTCGGCAGGAACCGTATCGCGCAACATTTCAGCGGCGACACGACCATTTGCAGGGGTAAGGCGTGGATCGCTCACAGGTCTAGCAATTTTGGCAGTGCCGCGAGTAGCGCCCGAGACGCTTGGCCTACGCCACCTTTGGGGCGTGCTGGCGCGCTGCTGGGTTGCCAGCCGTAAATATCAAAATGTATGTAGTTAGGTGTTTCAGTTGCAAAGCGACGCAAAAACAAGGCCGCCGTGATGGAGCCTGCAAATCCACCCTTAGGCGCATTGTCGAGGTCCGCGATGCCAGGTTCGATCATCTCCTCGTATGGATCCCAAAACGGCATGCGCCAAACCGGATCCTGCACCTGCTTTGCAGCAGTTTCCAAGGCCGCAGCGCTAGCGTCGCTTTGAGCATAATAAGGTGCAAGATCGGGGCCCACTGCGACGCGGGCCGCGCCCGTCAGTGTTGCCATTGAAATAATCGCAGTAGGGGTGTCTTCATCCGCCAAGGCCAGCGCATCCGCCAAAACAAGGCGGCCTTCCGCGTCTGTGTTGTTGATCTCAACCGTGAGCCCTTTGCGTGAGGTCAAGATATCCTGTGGGCGAAACGCATCCGCACTGATGGAGTTTTCAACCGCGGGCACAAGCACGCGCAATTGCAAAGGCACATTCAGCGACATGATCATATGCGCAAGTCCAAGCACGGTGGCCGCGCCGCCCATATCCTTCTTCATCAACCCCATGGAACTGCCCGGCTTTAGGTTCAAACCGCCCGTATCAAAACACACACCTTTACCAACAAGCGTTAGCTTTGGCCCTGCCTTGCCCCAGCGCATATCAATGAGCCGAGGGGTACGTGACGCCGCGCGACCAACTGCGTGTATCATCGGGAAGTTCTGCGCGAGGAGATCATCGCCCTCGATGACAGTGATGTCAGCGGCATGTGATTTCGCTAAACTTCGTACGGCTTCTTCTAGGTCAGGCGGCCCCATGTCAGAGGCGGGCGTGTTGATCAGATCTCGCGTCAGCGCTTCGCCTGCTGCAATCGCTTCCAACTCTGTTGCGTTTGCTGAATCAGGGCATATCAGATCGGCTTTTGCACCGCTTTGAGATTTGTAACGATCAAATGTGTAACCTGCGAGGAGCCAGCCCAAAAGTTCAACATTCAGGGCGTCGTCATACAAATCTGTGACCAAATGAAATGTCTGCTCAGAAAGCGACATACGTGCACGCGCTAAAGCAAAGCGGGAGCGTGATCTTGCAGTTTGCGTTCCATATCCGACAAGAGCGCCAGCACTCTCCCCCGCCTCAGATGGATAAGTCACAGATGCCCCAAAACCGGCTGTAAAGCCGCTTGCACGTACCCAATTTTGAACTTGGCCTGGCTGATCTGCCAACCACTTTTTCAAACCATCGCCAGAAACCAACGTTAAGGGCAAACTGGGTGCATCGGGCTTTGCAAATTTCAGGGACATGGGTGCATTCTCATGATGTTTACGAATGCTGCCAAGCTATCTGCTTCGCCCTGCCCTGCAAGCACCGAATTCAATGCGCGCCAAATCTTGCCAATCCTTGCGCCTTAAATCGGAATATCCTGCATGTCCCAGATAGCTATCAAAGACTGATCAGAGTTGCGCAAAAGTCGCGAGGATGTCGCGCCTAGAGCCACCCAGTCATTCATGTCGATGCAGGTTATGACATCTTTTGAGACCCGCGAGAGCGTGTTCAACCCGACCTGATCCGCAATCGTAATCAAGGATCGAATGGTCCGTCGCAATTCTAGTGTCGCGCCTGCCGCATATAGCTTTTTGCTTTGCTTGATGCGGATCGCCATTTCTTCCATTGCGCGGCAGAACACATTGTCCGCCACATCCTCACCCAGCTTTGTATAAAGCAGTTCAAGTTGTTCTGCATCTAAGCGCACGCTTTCGCGCGGCAGCATTGGTGTTATCTGTTCCATTGGCTCACCCCGAATTCGCCCCCACGGCCAAACCTCTATGAGACAACGTTCTTCCCAAAAGGTTTAGGCAGCGCGCTTTTTTCTCTCGAAATTCTTTCAAATTCAGCGTATCGCGGATGAAACGTGAATGAAGGGGCGTTACCGATGAGCTATGCTAAACCGCTACCCAGTTACCTTGTCCAACGCTATCACGGCTGGAAAGCGACGACCCACTCGGAAAATCGTGCCTGGTACAAGCGACTTGCGAATGAAGGCCAGCGCCCGCGTGCAATGGTGATTTCATGCTGCGATAGTCGTGTTCATGTGACGTCAATTTTTGGCGCAGACCAAGGTGAATTTTTCATCCACCGTAATATTGCCAATCTCGTACCCGCCTACGCACCCGACGGTGATCATCATGGCACGTCCGCAGCTATTGAATATGCGGTCACTGCGCTGAAAGTGGCACATATTATCGTACTTGGGCATTCCAACTGCGGTGGCATTCAAGGCTGTTTAGACATGTGTACTGGGAATGCGCCCGAGCTTGAGAAATCGAGTAGTTTCGTTGGCCGGTGGATGGATATTCTGCGACCTGGTTACGAGCGTGTGAGCCAAGAAAACGACGCAGCTTCATTGCCGACCGCGTTGGAAAAAGAAGCCGTTGTCGTGTCACTAGAAAACTTGATGTCCTTTCCTTTCATCGAGGAGGCCGTCACATCTGGAGAACTTACCCTTCATGGGCTTTGGACTGAGATTGGGGAAGGTACTTTAGAATGCCTTGATTCAAATACGCGAGAATTTTCACCGCTTTAATTTTTCATTCTCTTTTACAAGTACCATTTAGCTAAAAATCACCTGAAAAAGGTATTTGTGCGCATTAGGAGTTCTGTTGATTGGTGCGTTCTTGATCGGAATAATCACCGGTGAAGACGGCCTGAAAGAGATCGCCCCCCTCTTGATTACGCCATTCAAAGGTGTGCTTTGCCCCCTCCTTCTTGATATGGGCTTTATCGCAGGACGGGGCCTGCGCAAAGGGCGCGGCGTGCTTGATGCGGGCGCGATCGCCTTTGGTATCGTAATGCCAATGATTGGAGCCATATTCGGTCTTGGCGCAGCTGTGTTGCTTGTACTTGCCCTAAGCAGTGCACTGTTGCTGATGGTGCTAAGTGCATCCACCTCCTACATCGCGGTGCCCGCTACAATGCGTATCGCTCTGCCTGAGGCAAACCCATCAGTTTATCTCACGCTCTCTCTTGGTGTGACCTTCCCTTTCAATCTTATCATTGGCATTCCACTTTATCTTGCGCTTGCCGCTATCGTTATCGGAGGCTGATGCGATGCAAACCCACGAAGCAAAACGCGTTGTTATTATGATTGAAAAAATCATGCTCTCGCGCCTGACAGATGCGATAGAAAAAGCAGATGTTTCTGGCTATTCTATTTGTCTTTGGCGGATCTGGTCGCTCTGGCACTTGGACACGCGAAGACAACATCGGGCGCGGCGATGGCATGGTGCAGGTTGCCTGCACCATCAAGCCTGAGCGCTTGGATACGTTGCTCGACTCAGCATTTGAAGTGGTTGACGCCATATCGGTGTCGTGACGATCACCGACTGCGAAGTGCTACGGCAGAGCGTTTCTAGGGCGCTGCTATCAAAGAACGTTTCAGTTCCAACAAACGAATCCACTGCGATAGTGTTCTGCTTTCTTGCAACAAAAACGCACGCGCTTCACTACTGTCCTCAGCCACCACACGACGGTCAATTTCATCGATCTTATATTGCGCCTGTTCGATATCATCTGTGAGTTCGTGAAACTCCAATCCATTGCTGTTAGCAGCTTGTAGCGCGCTCATTTGCGAAGCAGGGCAGACGGGCCGAAGCTTGTTGCCTTTCTTACCCTCAGAGAAGGCTTTCGCAGGAACACAATATGCTGGCAGCCCTCTTTGGCGTCCTTTTTCCCAAAGACTTTGAACTGGACTTACTCCCGTTTTCGAACAGGCCTTCGCATGCTTTTGCAAGTAATCACTGGTGCGCCCATTGGTTCCGTCGCGAAACCCAATTTCTTCCCAATTGTCGTTCAAACATTCTTCTTTGCTGATGGTCGCACAGGCTGAAAGGCTTAGAAGAAGACTTATGATAAATGGGACTCGCATGGGCTGTCCTTGCATTAGTGAACACGCGCTTAGCCAAAACCACTTTGCAGTTGTTATGCAATATCACCGGCTTTGAAACAGCATCGGTCACAAAAAACCCCGCCTTAAAAAGGCGGGGTCCTCAGGAATGCTCTTAAGAGCGTTCAACCCTTCTTCAGCACACGATTGCCAAGCGTTTCGGCGATCTGCACCGCGTTCAGGGCAGCACCCTTGCGCAGGTTGTCAGACACGCACCACAGGTTCAAACCATTGTCGATTGTGCTGTCTTGACGAATGCGCGAGATAAACGTCGCATAGTCGCCAACGCATTCAACGGGCGTGACGTAACCACCGTCTTCACGCTTGTCGATCACCATGACGCCAGGCGCTTCACGCAGGATGTCGCGGGCTTCGTCTTCATCAAGGAAATCCTCAAATTCGATGTTCACAGCTTCAGAATGGCCAACGAACACTGGGACGCGCACGCAGGTCGCTGTGACTTTGATGGAAGTGTCGACGATCTTTTTCGTCTCCGCGACCATCTTCCATTCTTCTTTAGTTTCACCGCTGTCCATGAACACGTCGATATGTGGGATCACATTAAACGCAATCTGCTTGGTGAAAGTCTGTGGTGGTTTGTCATCTGTAGGATTGTAGATCGACTTGGTCTGATCCCACAGCTCGTCAGCACCGGATTTACCAGCGCCAGACACCGATTGATACGTGCTCACTACAACGCGCTTGATGCGCGCGCGGTCATGCAAAGGCTTCAACGCCACAACCATCTGCGCCGTAGAGCAGTTGGGATTCGCAATGATGTTCTTCTTTGCGTAGTCGTGAATCGCCTCTGGGTTCACCTCTGGCACGATCAAAGGAACGTCAGGATCATAGCGATAAAGCGAGGAATTATCGATCACAACGCAGCCCACTCTCGCAGCGACAGGTGCGTATTTCTTGGTCGCTTCAGAACCAACCGCAAACAGCGCCATATCCCATCCCGTGAAATCGAACGTGTCTAAGTCTCTCGTCTTCAACGTTTTTTCACCAAAGCTGACTTCCGTACCCATAGATTTACGGCTTGCCAATACGGCTAGCTCATCCACTGGGAACTGACGCTCATCCAGGATGTTCAACATTTCACGGCCCACATTACCGGTGGCGCCAACGACGACGACTTTATACCCCATCGGGTCTCTCCTTTACGGGTTGTGAAGGCACGCGGGCGCGTACCAACGGGGTCGCTATACGCGTAAGTGTGACCTTGGAAAAGAGGGGATGCCCTGCGATGTAGAAATTGTGACTTTAATCGATGCGATCTTCGCTAAACGCATAGATCAAAATGCCGATGGCAAGCATCGCTGCGAAGAATAGGAAAATCATCTGATAGGGATCCGCAACATTAGCCGCATTTGGTGCCAAGGACGCGTGCATTCGGCCGGAGATCAATTGCCAAATCCCAACACCGCCAATGCCAAACAAGTTCATCAAAGTCACGCCACGCCCTGCTAAATGCGCAGGAACGAACGCGCGTCCATGTGCCATCAACAAAGGGAAGGACACGCCGAAGAAACCAGCCGCTGCAAAGAGCGCAACCGCGCTCCAATAGCCTTTCGCGATGCCAAGACTCAGCAACAACACAAAAAGAAAAGCCATCGCATTGCCAAACAGCGCCACCCATTTTCGCGTGCCAAACATACGGTCAAGTGGTCCATATGCGAAGGTTCCAACAATCATCGCAACACCCATCCAAAGGCTCGCAAAGCCAGCATCACCGCCAAAGACATCCGTGACATAGGGCCCAATCCAAAGCCCTCTCATCGCGCCAGCAGGAGCGTAGTAAACCACCATCAGCGGAAAGATGAACCAAAGCGCGCGGATCTTGAACAGATCCAATACCGAACCTTTTTCATCACTCTCCATAACAGGTGGATCTTTCAGCACTAGCCAAAGGCCCACGGCAATTAAGACTGTCACCGCCGCTAACGCCCAAAGCGTCTCCCGCCATCCAAACACGTCAACCGCCCAGGTCAAAGGCACAGACCCAGCAAGATTTCCAAGCGATCCAACCCCGATCATCACAGCACCCAAGGTCGCGAACATCTTGGCCGGATACATCCGCGCGAAGACAAAGAAGCTGGCCATCAAAACAGGCGAACACCCAATACCGATCAAGAACATCGCTATGTTGATATGCGTTGGCGTTGTAGCAAGCGCGAAAACAGCCGCACCCCCTGCGCCGCCCAAAAGCAACAAAGTAGCCGAGGTGCGTCGCGGCCCGTGCGTGTCAAGCGCCCAACCCACGGGAATTTGCATCACAGCGAAGGACAAAAACCACAATCCAGATGCTGTCGCCAACATATCAGGCGTCGCCCCGATATCAGCGCCCAAAACATCCGTAAGGACCGCCAGAAATGCACGATAGAACTGGCTTAGCACATAGGCCAAGCATAAGAGAACCAACCCAAATCTCATCAATCTTGCCCCTTCAGCCACCACCAACACGTCAGTGACAGATTAGCGCGCAGCCAACAAGAACCTGTACTTCTTTGCTCCATAAATAACTCGGGCAGTGCGAGGGGCTGGCCCCTCGCCTACATCGGATTGCCAAAGTCAATTCGAATACCAACTACGCGTCATCCTCGCCCAATTTGGGCGAGGCCCGATGCAAAGCTAATTTTGCATCCGAAAACACAAAGGGCGATCGCACAGACGGAATGCCATCCAACTCAATCTGCATGCCGCGCGCTTTGATTTGCGGATCGTCTAGCATCTCACCCATATCATTGATCGGCCCGGCGGGCACGCCGTGTGCTTCGCAAGCGGCTAGCAGGTCCGCTTTTGATATCTCGGACGTGCGCACAGTCAAAAGCCGCGTCATTTCATCCCGATTGGCGATACGATCGGCATTGGTCGCGAAACGCGCTTCAACACCCATCCCTTCAACACCAAGCAGCAAACACAAACGTTGGTACTGCGGGTCATTTCCTGTGGCTATGATAATGTAACCATCCGCGCAATCGAACACTTGATAGGGTGTCAGGTTCATATGCGCATTGCCCATCATCCCTGGCGCGTCACCCGTCGCGAGATAGTTCATCGCTTGGTTCGCAGTCACCGACGCTGCGACATCCAACAAAGACATATCAATATGCTGCCCTTTGCCTGTCGTTTGGCGCTGAAAGACCGCCGCCAAGATACCAGAGACAGCATAGACGCCAGTAAAAATATCCGTAATCGCAACGCCTGATTTTTGTGGCTGACCACCCGGCTCACCCGTGATGGACATCAGTCCAGACATACCTTGGATGATAAAATCATAGCCCGCACGATGTGCATATGGACCCGTCTGGCCAAACCCTGTCACAGAGCAATAGATCAATGCGGGAAACTCTTCCTTCAAGGTTGCGTAGTCCAAACCGTATTTGGCCAAACCACCGACTTTAAAATTCTCAATCAGGATGTCCGCGTCAGCCAACAGCGCTTTTAACTGCGCTTGGCCGTCTTCCGTACGAAAATCAATTATGACTGACTTCTTCCCGCGATTACAAGAATGGAAATAGGCGGCAGAGGTATCGCCCTCACGTTCGATAAACGGTGGACCCCAGCGACGTGTATCATCGCCTTGAGGCGCTTCCACTTTTGTCACTTCTGCGCCGAGATCAGAAAGGGTCTGGCCAGCCCAAGGGCCAGCCAGTATGCGCGCCAATTCGACGACTTTCAGGCCCTTAAGAGGAGCGTTCATTCCGCCAATTTTTCCTTGATGATCGCGGAAAAATCAGCGTAGTTCATGTTTGAATACGGTTCACCATTGATCAAAAATGATGGGGTCGAGCGTACATTGTCACGCTCTGCGTTCTCTTGATACCAAGCGACCAAAGCCTGCGCGTTGTCTGCGTCTTCAAGGCATGCATTCAACTGCGCCTCGTCCATTCCACCTTTGAGACCGATCTTGCGAAGCTCCGCGACAATCGCCGCAGGATCACCCGCGCGCGACCAAAGTGATTGTTCTTTGAACAGCAGGTCCGTCATGCCGAAGAAACGATCCGGTCCCGCGCAGCGCGCGATCATTGACGCCCAAAGACCGAAGCGATCGAAATAGACTTCGCGAAAAACAAATTTCACTTTACCCGTGTCGACATAATCCTTCTTCAAATCCTTGTAGGGACCTGCATGGAAAGACGCGCAGTGTGGGCAAGTGTAGGATGCGTATTCGATGATCTCGACTTTCGCATCAGAGCTGCCTTGCATCATGTCGGCGATGTCGCCTTCTTGTGCAGTTGCCATGCTTAGGCTGAATAGAACCGCAGCAGCGGTGGTGACTAGGGTGCGAAGCATTCGGCTTCTCCTCAATTTTGTGATTTGGTTAATACGTTTTGCGCAAGCCGCTCAAGGGCGTTGCGCAAATCATCGCTTTTTACACCGCCAGCTGATTGCGCAGCGGCGGCTTTGATTTCGGGGGACGGCTCTGGTTTTCTAGGGGCCACTGGGCGATCAAATACAGCGCGCCCCTCTGCAAAACCAGTCGGGGCAGTTTGCGTGATTTTCACGCGACTGATCGCGTTATAACCATAGACTGCATTCACTTTGGCGCGGATCTGTTCCTTTTGCATTTCCAACATCGGCGCTTGGGCACCTGTCGTGAGAAGCGTCAAAGTCGCGCCAAACCCTTGGCGGCCGAAGCTCACATTCACAGGGCGCGCAATGGATGAAACGTCTTCGCCAACCACCTCTTCCCAATGGGTCAAAAGACGGGACTGCGCAAAGCCACGGGACTCGGACGCTTTGCGAATGCGCTGCGTCAGAAGGCTCGACGTACGAGCAAATCCTTTTGAAGGTGCGCGGCGCTGCGCCATCGAATCTGTCCTACCTTGCATTTTATCTCTCTCCGCTATCTTAGAGGGCGACGCGCTGGGTTCCAGCAAAACCGAACAAACAGGTATATAAACATTGCGTGAGATCGCCGACCCCTCGACGCTTTTAGAATGGTATGACCATAATGCGCGCCTCATGCCGTGGCGCGTTAGCCCACAAGACCGGCGTGCGGGAGTACAACCTGACCCTTACCGCATCTGGCTGTCAGAGGTGATGTTGCAGCAAACAACCGTGGCGGCCGTCAAGGAATATTTCGTGCGTTTCACGCAACGCTGGCCGAGCGTGACAGATTTGGCCGCTGCCAAAGATGCCGATGTCATGGGCGAGTGGGCCGGGCTTGGGTATTATGCGCGAGCGCGCAATCTGTTGAAATGCGCGCGCATAATTGCGGATGAGTACGATGGTATTTTCCCAAATACGCACGCAGAGCTTTTGACGCTTCCGGGCATTGGCCCTTACACCGCAGCTGCCGTGTCTTCTATCGCTTATGATCTTCCTGAAGCCGTGCTCGATGGAAATGTAGAACGTGTGATGTCGCGGCTTTATGATATTCACACGCCGCTTCCGACATCTAAGCCCGAGTTGATGGAACTTGCCCAAGCGCTTACGCCACAAAAACGCGCGGGTGATTATGCGCAAGCTGTGATGGATCTTGGGGCGACAATTTGCACGCCAAAGAACCCTGCTTGCGGGTTATGTCCATGGCGTAATCCTTGCATTGGTCAAGCGGCTGGCACGCATTTGGGGCTGCCAAAGAAGGTACCAAAAAAGGCCAAGCCGATCCGCAAAGGCATCGCTTATATTGCGAAGCGGGTGGACGGTGCATACTTGCTGGAAACGCGCCCCAATGCAGGGCTACTTGGCGGTATGCTCGGCTGGCCCGGCACTGACTGGATCGAGGGCGAACCTACAGAGAAACCCCCAATGAAGGCGCAATGGAAAACGCTTGCTGGCGAGGCACGTCACACGTTCACCCATTTTCATCTGCGCTTGGTGGTTAAAACTGCGCTGGTACCGATGGATCGTGCATCAGAAGCTGGCGATTTTGTGCCTTTGGAGGATTTTTGCGTGTCCGATTTACCAACCGTGATGCGCAAAGTCTTTGATTTGGCCTCAGATGCGCCTAAAATCGGCCGTACGCTCAGCGCTAAGAGCAAAACGACATGATCTCATCTGAAACAGCCGCAAAAATGCAAAGCGCATTGCCCTTTTGGTTGTCGTTCTTGTTGATCCCCGCGATCTGGCTTGTGGCGTTTTCTGGTGGATGGTGGGTTTTGGTGATCCCTGTGATGACACGGTATCTGTTCACCGCGCTTGATATCATTGGCGGGCTGAACCTTGAGAAGGTCGGTCTTGGAACTGAAGAGGAACAGCTGTCGTGGTATGTCCTGCTAATGCAGTGTTTGGGTGCCTATCCAGTTTCTGACAATCTTTGGCTTGATCTATTATGTTGGCCAAACCGAGCATTTGGGGACTTGGGAAAAGATCGGTCTTTTCCTTAGCGTCGGTGTCGGCTCAGGCACGATCGGGATCAACTACAGTCACGAGTTGATGCACCAAAAGAACAAACGCGAGCGTTGGTTGGGCGATACTCTCTTGGCGATGGTGCTTTATTCGCATTTCCGGTCAGAACATCTGCTGGTGCATCACCGCTACGTTGCGACCCCGCGCGATCCAGTTACTGCGCGTTATGGGGAAGGGTTCCATCGCTTCTTTCCACGTGTTTTGCGCGAATGCTGGCACTCAGCCTTCAATGCTGAAAAGGTAATGCTTGCGCGGAAGGATTTGCCTTGGACGGACCTAAGTAACCCGTTTTTCAAATATTGGGCGCTTCAAATTGGATTCTTGCTATTGGCCTGCCTGCTTGGTGGCTACGCTGGTCTTGCCCTATTCATTTTCCAATCTTTCGTGGCGATCTGGCAGTTAGAGCTGGTGAATTACGTTGAACACTATGGGTTGACCCGCAAACATCTGGGCGAGGGTAAGTACGAACACGTACAGCCGCGCCAATCTTGGAATGCAGCACATAAGACATCGAATTGGTTGTTGATCAATTTGCAGCGCCATTCGGATCATCGCTACAAACCTGACCGTCGCTTTCCGTTGCTGCAGAATTATACCAAGGCTGATGCGCCACAACTGCCTTACGGCTATCCCGTGATGACAATGGCGGCGATGTATCCGCGTTTGTGGAAGAGGATCATGAACCTACGAGTGCAGCGTTGGCGGGAGATTTATTATCCCGAAATTACTGAATAGCGCGCGTATAACAAAGCGTTGAGCATGATGCCGAAATAGGGATTGCGCCGCGTGCCGCGCCGCTATGTTAGGGGCACTGCCCCTTTTGACCAAAGGCCAATTCAACCCCGGGATATTTAAGGAAAAGGGCAGCTTGGGGTTCAAGCGTTCAGGATCAGATCGCTTGCCTTTTCACCGATCATGATTGCAGGCGCATTTGTGTTGCCACTGACGATTTCCGGCATGATCGAGCAATCAGCAACGCGCAGCCCCTCGATCCCATGCACACTTAGCTTGTCATCTACGACCGACATAGGATCACAGCCCATTTTGCAGGTCCCTGTCGGGTGATAGATTGAGGCCGTGTTGTTGCGCACCCAATCCAGCGTTTCATCGTAGTTGTCGATATCGAGGGATGCATGCGGGCGGAACTCTTCGGAGATCTTAGAAGCAAGCGGTTCTTGCCGCGCGATGGTGCGCGCGATGTTGACGCCTGCCACGGCTGTGCGGCAATCGGTTTCCGTCGAAAGGTAATTCGGATGGATCGTCGGATACGCCATCGGATCGGCGCTTATCAGTTTGATCTCGCCTTTGGATTCAGGACGCAATTGGCAGACAGACATGGTGAAGGCCGAGAACTTATCCGCGCCTTTGCCGGGGTTCTCAGCAGAAAGTGGCTGGACGTGAAACTGGATATCAGGCGTTTCCAAATCATCGCGGGTTTTCAGGAACCCGGTCGCAAGGCTTGCTGCCATCGTCATTGGCCCAGAACGTGATGTGATGTACTTGAGGCCAATCTTGGCCTGCCCAAACATGGAACCGACCTCATCATTCAACGTTGGTTCGTGAGACTTATAAACAAGGCGCGCTTGCAGGTGATCTTGCATATTCTTGCCAACACCTTTGAGCGGCGCAACGACCTCGATACCGTGCTCGGCCAGTTGTTCAGGATCGCCAATGCCGGACAACATCAAAAGTTGCGGCGAATTGATCGCACCACCAGAGATCACAATCTCTTTGCGCGCTTTGACAATCTGATCTTTACCAGAGCGGTCTTTGTAGCGGATGCCCGACGCGCGCTTCCCTTCAAAAAGGAT
This sequence comes from Planktotalea sp., assembly GCF_018607995.1. Taxonomy (GTDB): domain Bacteria; phylum Pseudomonadota; class Alphaproteobacteria; order Rhodobacterales; family Rhodobacteraceae; genus Planktotalea. The sequence continues at coordinate 1,098 of NZ_JABBAL010000015.1, read as the reverse complement.
ATTCTGCGCTTGGGCATGTGTGATGATGGTCAGGTTTTCACGCGATTTTGCCGGACGCAGAAACGCGGCAGCGGAAGAACACCGCAAACCATTTTTAGCTGTCAGCTGAAAGAAACCAACGCCTTCTTGATCGGCCCCGTTGTAATCTGGATTGAACTTGTAGCCTGCTGCTTGCGCGGCTTCGACCCAAGCGTCTGTGATTGGGCGCTGGATGCGCATGTTGGAGACCGAAAGTTCGCCTTGATCACTATGAAACGCATCTGCACCACGCTCATTCGCTTCTGAGCGTTTGAACAAGGGCAGTACATCGTCCCAACCCCAGCCGACATTGCCCATCTGACGCCAGCGATCATAGTCCTGCGATTGTCCGCGCACATAGAGCAAACCGTTCAGCGAAGAAGAACCACCTAATACCTTACCACGTGGCCATTCGATGGAACGCCCGTTCAAGCCTGCGTCAGGTTCTGTTTTATAACACCAATCAACCTTAGGATTATGGATGGTTTTGAAGTAGCCGACTGGAATGTGGATCCAAGGGTTCGAATCTTTGCCACCTGCTTCGAGCAAAATAACCTTATTCTTAGGGTCTGCGCTTAGGCGATTTGCGAGAACACAGCCTGCTGAGCCTGCTCCAACAACAATAAAATCCGCTTCCACAGGAGGCCCTCCAAAGATCAATTCAAAAAAACTCTATGCAAATTCGATATTGTAAGCTAGCCTTTTTTTGAAACAAAATGTCTCATTAATTAGCAAACCGGGAGATAGCTATGAGCACAAGTAACAAAATCAACCACCTAACACGTCGGGACCTGTTTAAGGTTGCCGGTCAGTACGGCATGAGCTCCACGCTTATGGCAGCAGGTGCCTTCGGCGGCGCGATGAGCCTTGCAAACTTGGCGTCTGCAGCTGAGTCCACATACGAGAAGCGCTTCGCAAAAGAGCCTAAGCACACGCTTAAGTTCGGTGCGGCTGGCTTTAACGCACGTAACCTTTTGATCGAGCGTGCTGGCGCTCTGGAATTTGCGCGCGATCTCGAATCACGTTCCGACGGTGAGATTCGTGTTGAGTTCATCGGCGACAACCAGATCTGTGGTCAGG
>NZ_JABBAL010000025.1 GCF_018607995.1 Planktotalea sp. | reverse complement strand
ACAAGTTCTAAGCAAAGCGATCAAAAGCACATAGCAAGGGGCGGTCGTTGGCTGCACCGCTGTTTCAGGGCGGCAATCTCACGGCACAGCTTCAGGCCATACGCTCAGCACTAATTCCATTTAAAGCGGTTATCTGAGTATCGAGGTGCTGGCTCTCAGTCGAAACACGTGCGTATCCAATAATCATGTCTTGATGGTATCTAAAACGGTTCAAAACACAAAAGATTTTGAACTGGGTTTTTGAGCCCTCTAAAGGCCCTAAAACACGCGGGTAGGGTAGGGAGCTCAAAAATGACCGTTTGTGAGCTGAGCGTAATCGCGGTGTGGAAATTACTGCGGCAGTGTAAACCGTGGCCTGTTCTCCATTGGGCGAACGTCAAACTTCAAATCCGAAACTGACCGGCAGGAACAGATCCTAGCGGTTCAGAATCGAGGTTGGGCATCCGCATTCGCCCCTTTTGGTTTACCGTTCACCGAAGTTATGCAACGGCAATAACATATTGTTTACGAACGTATTTTTCGACATGCCAAACTGGTTGTAACCCGTTGTCCATCACGAATGCATCGCCTGCTTTTACGACACGGCTTTCACCATCGGCGGTTTCTATCCGCGCTTCGCCTTCAAGAATGTGGCAAAACTCGATCTGGTCGTTCATCGGTCCACGAAAAACACCTGCCGTGCTGTCCCACATACCGGATTTGAACGCGCCATCAGAGCTAACGAAATGGCTCCAGACCTTTTGCTTAGGCGTCCCTTCGATGATATCATCTTTTACCTCTTTGTCGAAAGGCGTGATGTCTTGCTCTGCGAAGTTGATAAACTGCATGGCGTGTCCTGAATTTGATATTACTGGGAAAGTGCTTCAAACATTAAAGCGACGGCTTGCGCGCCTGGATCGCGGTGGCCCTCAAGCTGGGCTGCTCCGACATAGCTTGCGCGCCCTGCTTTTGCCTGCAAAATCGCAGCGGTGGAGTCAGCGCCAGTTCTTGCAGCTTGTGCCGCTGCGCCTAGTCCATTGTTGAGTGCCACGAGTGCAGGCTCCAAAGCGTCGATCATTGTGCGATCGCCAATCGCTGCACCACCCACGGACTTCATGCGCTCCAATCCAGCTTGCAGCGCGCCTTGAAGGGATGCTCCCGTAGCCGCAGCTTCACCCGCAGCGGTGAAGAAAATCGCGAGCAGGACACCAGAAGAGCCCCCCATGATCTGCCCTAACTCTTGACCGATGGCCCCAAAAAGATCTTCTGTGTTGGCCATCGGGAGGCGATCTTGCGCAGAGGCAAGCCCGCGCGCCGCACCCGCAAGGGTCGAGCCAGTGTCGCCATCGCCTGACTTGGCATCAAGCGTGTTGAGTTCAGCCTCGGACGCGATGAAGGTCTTACAGATAAGATCAAGAATTTGTGCATTCTTCTCATCAGTAGAGGCTTTGAAGGTACGAAGCGCCAAGCCCTCCGGCATTGGCTGTGTCTGTGGCGCACCAAACGACTTGCAGCCCGGCCATGCAGCAGGGGCGCAGGGCGCATCAAGATGTGCAATATCAGCGGCACTGGCAGGGACTACAGTCAGAGAAAAGCCGTGCATGTCCAAGGAGGTCATGAGTGAAGCGGGTCCTACAATGTCGCTGACTTTGTCCGCAATGCTTGAGTGAGCCAGAGCGTTTGCAAGCACAGACATTTCCAAGACAGACGCGCCACCAAGGTTGTTAAGCAGCGCCACATGTGGCGTGTCACCCATAAGAGGAGCCATCTTATCACTCACAGCTTTGATAGCGGCATCTGCGGTTGAATAGTCGATTTGCTCTGCGCCGGGTTCATTGTGAATTCCCAACCCCAGCTCTGCCGTATTTTCAGAAATTCGCGCCTCTTTAGGCGTGCCAGGAATAGTGCAGGTGTCGAGCGACATGCCGATGGTAAGCGCACTCTCACTAACCTTTTGGGCAGCAGCCGTGACCTCATCCAAAGAAGCACCGCTTTCTGCCAAAGCTCCCGCCACCTTGTTGACCAAAAGTGTTCCTGCCAAACCGCGTGGCTGTGCGAGATCGGGCAATGCAATGTCATCGCCCACGATCAACATATTCACCTTGAGACCCATCGCGCGGGCGCGTTCTGCGGCAAGACCAAAGTTCAAACGATCCCCAGTGTAGTTCTTCAAAACAAGCAAGCAGCCTGACGAGCCTATAACAGCAAGAATACCTGCAAGCACCGCGTCGACAGAAGGGGAGGCAAAGATGTCGCCACAAACTGCCGCAGTCAGCATGCCTTGACCTACAAAACCAGCATGCGAAGGTTCATGACCCGATCCACCACCACATACGATTGCGACTTTCGATTTGTCCCAATCGTTGCGTACGACCACTTTGATATGCGGAAAGCCATCGAGTTTCGCCAAAGCGCCACCTGACGCCTGGATCAGCCCATCTATCGCTTCTGTTACAGCGTTTTCGCGTGAATTGATGAATTGGGTCACAGGGGGTCTCCGTTTAGGGGCAGTTAGCCGCTCAATTTATATTGAGGTTCATGCGCCGTTAGTGAGCGAGTCGAACTTGTCTTTGAGAGTCATAGCTGGGGCTGCCAACGGAATGAGTCGGCTGGTCAAACCATGCATCGGTATAGGGCTGATATCTTGTACTGGAAACGGAAGCGCGTCGTCAGTTGCGCCAAGTAATTTGCCTGATAAAGCCCGCCCCATAACAGATGTCATCGCAATGCCACGGCCGCTAAACCCAACGCCAGCAAGCACGCCAGGAGAAGGTTCGTGCATATGTGGCATCATTTCAGGGGTTACCGCGATGCGGCCCGCCCATTTCCGTTCAATCTCGATATTCCCAATTTGGGGGAATACGGTTCTAAGCCCGTCGCGCAAACGTCCTAAGCTGAGCACATCAGCATGATCTGTGCTTCCGACGCAGCCAAAGATCAAACGGCCATCGCGATCATAGCGAGAATAATAAATCGCAAGCCGCGAATCCGAAATGGTTACAGAGCCCGGCAGAACCGTCTTTTGTTCGTCAGTGGTAAGTGGGCGGGTCGCAAGTGACACGCTGACGAGAGGGTGAAACGTCTGCTTCAATCCCGGCCATATGTCGTTGGAATAAGCGTTGGTCGATATCACGACGTTCTCTGCCGTTACTTCGCCATTTGGTGTCTTCGCCCGCCATTTGCCATCCACGCGTTGTAACGATGTAACGTGCGTTTCTTTAAACATTTGAGCCCCGCGATCGATTGCGGCTTTGGCATATCCAAGCGTCAAAGAAAGTGGATGCACATGACCACCCGCGCTATGCTTCAAAGCCCAGCTATACGCGGGAGAACCACTAGCTTTCTCAACTGCATCGCCTTCGATCTCGGAGATATCGGCACCTGCATCGGCCCAGGCTTTGCCGAGACGTCGCATGTCTTTGATCGCCTTGCGTGTATGTGCTGCTTGAACCCAGCCTGCCTGTACTGCATCACAATCGATCTTGTAGTTTTTTATGTCATGGAAAAGATCATCTGCCGAGGAAAGCGTCGTGCGGATCAGGTTTTTACCTTGTTTGACACCGAACATTTTTTTGATGTCTTCCGGAGTTTTGCGCCAAATCGGATTGCATTGCCCGCCACTGCGACCAGATGCACCCCACCCGACATTCTTAGCATCAACTACCGCGGTCGAAACACCGGCATCAACCAATCCTAGAGCGGTTCGACACCCAGTCAGACCTGCGCCAATGACGAGGACGTCTACGTTCAATGAGTCGCTGAGGCGCGCAAGTTTAGGTGCCGAGATCGACGTTGTTGTCCAGTGTATTTCTTCTTGAACGGGCATAGACCTGAGCGCTCCGATAGGTTCCGCAATGTGAAACTAAAATATCATTAAAGAAAACTATGCGGCAATCTACCGACGGTCAACTGAGCTGGAGAAATTTATTTAAAAAAGAGCCTCACTTACGTGGCGGATGCTCACCTAAAAATCAAAGAAATTATCAGAGACAGTTGATAAAAGTCTTGGCAGTGAGATGTCGCTCAAGCAGCGTGGTTTTAGTAGATGAATTAGCGAACTGGAAGTTGCAGTTGGACCGCCGATTTTGAACACCATGGCGGATCTAATGTCGAAACAGCTTACATCCGCCATGGTTTCCATCTGCCTAGTGCTTCAATCTGCGATCCTCATTGGAGGATGAAACTGGCCATTCTCGCAAAGGCCCCGTCACTTTTCCTATCTCGTCTACATAAACCCTGAGAGCGTGATGTCCGCAAAGCGAACCTAATCTGAGGCGGATAAAAATGTCTTCGCCAAGTTTTTTTATAGCGGTCGGGAGCATGAGCCCATTGTGAGGGACCAATTCCATGGTCCCATTTTCGTCGAGTTTCTCAAGTCTTGCTATGATTGGCCCAAATTTTCTGTCCTGAAGTTCTATCAAATCGCCTTTATAAAATCGTTGAAGCAACTTCGCGGCTGGATGTGTTTTGGATTCTCTTTGCTGATTGGCGACATGTACCGACACAACATGCACAACCATTAAACCGTTAGGTAAAGTCCACACTTCAAAAGATTGGTTGGCACCACTAGCTAGGACCCTTGTAAACATTGCCATTTGAGTCAGTCACGAAAACAACACTTTTCCGTTCAATCATGCGCAACCTTCGAATTCCATAGTAAGGATTGGCCATGCCAGATGTCAAAACCCTTGATTTAGAAAATCTGACAAGGGACTTTTGAAAGTCCTTTTTGCTTCGCCTATTTGTCTCCAAATTCAAAACTGGCGGTCGATTTGCTTACAGGCACTTGATTGCAACAAATCTAAGCGCAGACTACAGCCTGCGCTTTTTGTCTTCAAGGCAAGATTGTTGGTTTCATATTACTACATTTCAGTTCCATGTAGTCGAATTTAGTGTTCTTCTAAGCAATGTGCCTTTCGAAAGGGAGGAACGACAATTTCGTTTGGATTCAAAATGCAAAGCTCTATCATACACAAACTTTTGGCTCTACTTACGGCTGTTAGTCAGGCTCAAAAACCTCTGACATTCTCGGAGATTGTAGAGAAGACCAAGCTCAACAAAAGCACGATCCACAGATTGCTCGCAATCGGCGTTGAAGAGGGGATGCTGCGATTTGAGCCACAAAAGAAGGTCTATTTGCTTGGAGTGCGATTGTTCGATCTAGTTCGCAGTGCGTATAGCGGTCTGGACATACAAGAACTGGCGCTGGATGAAATGATCCGGTTGCAAGGACTTTTTGACTCTCATGTCACTCTCGGTGTGCCTGCGGGGCTTGAAGTCGTCTACTTGCGTGTGTTGGAACCTTCTAGGTCAATGGGTGGAGTTCAGCGTTCCGGAATGCGTGAACCAGTGCATTGCTCTGCTTCCGGCAAAGCCTTGCTCGCATTTTTGCCACCGCTTATTCTTGATGCCAAGTTGAATGATTATGATTTTGAGCGGTTCACCGAACGCACCATTACAAAAAGAGCAGACTTTGAAGCAGAGCTTCAACAGGTTCGTGATAAGGGCTTTGGCTGCAATGACCGCGAAGAATACGATCACTTTCTTGGCATTTCAGCGCCGATTTTTGATTATCTGGGTGAGCCAATCGCGGTTCTGAACCTTTGGTCAACACATCCAAGACACAAGATTAAAGACCTAATAGACTGGAGCGTCGAGTTGAAAGCCTCGGCAAATCGGGTGACAGACTTGATCGGTGGCATTTCCCCAAAAAACCCTCAACCAAGCTGAGAACGGAAATACGGTGCGACTGGAAACAGCAATCTTTTCGATGCGAGAGAAGGGCCAGTGGGAAACTGGACTGACATCAACGCTCAAACTGGCCCGATGTTTTGAGGACGCTTTCATTGTAGCCTAACGATCGTAGGAAACAGCGGGACATAGAATCGGCTTGAACTCTGTTTTTTTAGAGTGTTGTCTTTGATGCACGTTGTTGGTCGAAGAAAACAATTGACGGGTCACAAGGCTAATCCTTAGTCTTATTTTACGAAAAACTGGTTTTGCAATGTGAAACTGGAGGTGTTCTGAGAATACCAACTAACCAACTGGGAGAACAAAATGAAAAAAACAATTCTAGGCGCAGTACTTGGCGCGACAGCAATGCTGTCCGGTACGACTGCTATGGCGGATGGCCACGGTGAAATCACTGTTGCGTACTTCCTAGAGTGGCCAATGCCGATGATGGCTGCAAAAGCCGCGGGTACCTATGACGAAGCGCTTGGCACAAAAGTGAACTGGGTATCCTTCGAGACGGGTACGGCAATGTCTGCAGCTATGGCGTCTGGCGACGTTCAGATCGCTTTGTCCCAAGGTCTGCCGCCATTCGTGGTTGCCGTTTCCGGTGGTCAGGACCTTCAGTTGGTTGACGTTGCTGTGAGCTACGCCGAGAACCAAGGCTGTGCGGTTCACGCTGATCTCGAGATCGACAAAGACAACGCAAGCGAGCTGGCTGGCAAGAAAGTTGCTGTTCCACTCGGTACAGCGGCGCACTACAGCTTCATCCGTCACATGGACCACTTCGGTGTGCCACTCGATAGCTTGTCGATCGTTGACATGCCTCCGCCCGAGGGCGCGAACGCTCTTGGCCAAAAAGCTGTTGATTTCGCATGTGGCTATGGTGGTGGCTGGGCGAAAATGCAGGAATTCGGTGACAAGCTTCTCACAGGTGCAGAAAAGCAAGACATCGGTATCCTCGTATTTGACGTAACTTCTGTTCCTGCAGCCTTCGCGGCTGAGAACGGCGACATGCTCGCGAAGTTCCTCAAAGTGACAGCTGATGCAAACGCACAGTGGGCAGCTGACCCATCCGAAGAGATGCTGGCAGTGATTGCTGAGCAATCTGGTATGGACCTGGAAGCAGCGCGCGGCGCGATTTCCACGATGTCCTTCCCAACAATCGAAGACCAGCTTTCTGAAGCATGGCTCAACGGTACAGCGGCTGGCTTCATGAAAGGCGTGGCAGACGTCTTCGTAAACGCGAAGTCCATCGACTCCGCTCTGGACAGCTATGAGGGTGCATTGAATACAGCGCCACTCGAAACTGCAAAAGGCATGTAAGCCCAACTGGCTTTCAACTTCGAACCCGGCGCTTTATTGCGCCGGGTTCACACCTTTCAAGCAGCACACATAAGCTGCGGTGAACAACAAAAACCGGCTTGCAAGGGAATCCACTAATGTCCGGCCTTTCCATACAAAACTTATCCATGCGTTTCGAGCTGCCAAACGGCGGCGCGGTTCAAGCGCTTGAAGATGTCTCACTCGACCTCAAAGCAGGCGAGTTGATGAGCGTGCTCGGTCCATCGGGCTGTGGCAAAACCACTCTTTTGAATATCGCCGCGGGTTTCTTGGCTCCGACCAGTGGTAAGTTGATCCTGAATGATCACGAAATTCAAGGCCCCGACGCGGAGCGCGGCATGGTCTTCCAGAAGGGCGCTTTGTTCGAATGGATGTCCGTGCGTGAAAACGTCGGCTTTGGTCCGTCTATGAAGGGCATGCCAAACGCCGAAAAGCGCGAGACTGTTGATCATTTGCTCGATGTTGTTGGACTTCAGGACTTCAAAGAAAAGGCTGTCTACGAACTGTCTGGCGGTATGCAGCAGCGTGTGGCTTTGGCCCGTTGCTTGGCCAATGATCCTGATGTGATCTTGATGGACGAACCGCTCGGTGCTTTGGACGCTTTGACCCGTGAAAAGATGCAGAGCCTTGTGCTCAAGCTTTGGAAAGAGACGGGCAAGACGATTATTCTGATAACCCACTCTGTTGAAGAAGCGCTTCTTCTGGGCGAGCGTCTCATCGTTATGGCACCGCGTCCGGGTCGTATTCACAAAGAATACAACCTGCCATTCGCAGAAATGGGCGTTGATGCAGATCTTCGCGAAGTGAAGAAACATCCTGATTTTGCAGTGAAACGCGATGAAATCCTGTCGATGATTTGGGACATGGAAGAAGAAATTATGGGCCGCACGGAGAACGCATCATGACTGGTCTTTTCGTACTCGCCATTTACGTGGGCATCTTTGTTGCCTCTTTCTTCATCATTACCAAAGTCGTCGCACGTGCCACGACCAAGGATTACACATCGCTCAAGACCGTTACTTTCGGTGACGAAAGCGCTGTGCGCCCGAACCGCGCGGCAGGGGTGATCTCGATCCTTACGCTGTTCCTGATCTGGGGTATGTTCACGGGCTCTACCTTGTTGCCAAAGTTCCTACACGCGCCCGGTCCTTTCGCAGGAGACATTGAATTTACATACACAGCTGAAGCCGGAGACGGTGCGCGCGATGATGCAACTGTTTCGGTTGTCGTCTTCCCACGTGATGCAAAAGTCGATGCGCCAGAGGTTGAAGCAGGCGACGGGTTTGCCAAGAACGACTCTGCGGCCATTCAGCAATGGCGCACGGGTCTTGTGCGCGTTGATAAGAACGATGAGATCACCAAGAAAGACGGTGCTAAAGTCGTTGCTATCAACGGAACACCAATAGCACCCGGCGGAAAAGTGAAAATCGAAGGCGGCACAGTGACACTGTCTGACAAAGGAACGCCAAACGTGGCTCCGACCCGTGGTTGGCAAATGGAGCCGCTTTATCTTCCAGCGCCGGAAACCGTGTGGAAGCGTACTTTCAAAGTGCTTGACGAAGGCTTTCGCGGTTTCACGCTTGTACAGCACCTTGGGTATTCGCTATTCCGTGTTGTCGTTGGCTTCTTCTTTGGCGCTTTGATTGGTATTCCGCTGGGTTATGCGATGGGCCTTAGCAACTGGTTCCGTGGATGGTTCGATCCAATCGTCGAATTCATGCGCCCTGTGCCGCCGCTCGCGTTGATCCCGCTTGTTATCATTTGGTTCGGCATTGGTGAGACAGGTAAAATTATCCTGCTCTTCCTCGCTGCCTTATGGATCATGGCCATCGCTGCGCGCTCTGGCGTATCTGGCGTGAACATCTCCAAAGTGCATGCAGCCTATTCGTTGGGTGCAAGCAAATGGCAAATCATGCGCTACGTCATTATTCCCAACTCGCTGCCTGAGATCTTCACCGGTGCGCGTGTTGCGATGGGTGTTTGCTGGGGCACGGTTGTTGCGGCGGAACTTGTCGCGGCTGAGCAAGGTGCAGGCATGATGATCATGGTCGCTTCGCGTTTCCAAAACACGGACATCGTGATTTTGGGCATTATTCTGATTGGCGTCATCGGCTTTGGCATCGACATGTTGATGCGCATGGCAGAGCGTTATCTGGTGCCTTGGAAAGGCAAAGCTTAACGACCATGAAAGGCGATTTGAAAAGGGCCCCTTCAAGGGGCCTTTTTTGTGCGCGGCGAGGACTTGACCTGAAAGACCTTACGCCAATAAGATAAAACATTAGTTTTGTTTTATGAAATTTTTTGGAGCAGGGGCATGACACACGTTGACGAAGTGGAGGATATCGAGATCCCAGCCGGATCTTCGAGCGTTTGGAACTACCATCCAAAACTTCCAATCGATATGTCACCGGTTTTCGACCTTCCGCCAAAACCAAAGGCAGCGCTGATTTGGTTGTTGCGTACTTGGACCAAGCTGTCGCCGCCTGTCAGTCACATTATCTTCGCGATCATCGCTTTCTTGTTCCTCTGGCCAAGTATGGCGGAAATGAGCACATTGGCCCCAAACTGGGTGCTGAGCATCTACAGCATCAATCTATGCGCGGTGTTGATCCTTGGAACAGCGCTGCATCTTTATCTCTATACATTCTCTGGCCAACAGATGCGGCTGAAATTTGACTTGCGCCCTATGGAGAAGAGCGCTCGCTTCACTTTTGGCGATCAAGTCTGGGACAATCTTTTTTGGTCGTTGATCTGGGGCATACCGATTTGGTCTGCTTGGATGGTTCTTTACTTTTACGCTGCTGCAAACGGCTGGATTTTAGCGCTCGATAGTTTTGGATCCGCTCCGATTTGGTTTATTGCATTCTTCTTCGTGATCCGCTTTTGGCAATCGTTCCATTTCTATTGGATCCACCGCCTGATCCACTTGCCGTTTTTATTTAAGACCGTTCACCACATTCATCACCGCAATATCAACACTGGCCCTTGGTCAGGCCTGTCGATGCATCCAGTTGAACTTTTGTGCTACTTCTCTGGTATCCTCATCCACTTTGTCCTGCCCTCGCATCCTATCCACGTAATCTTTCACATGTTCTCGCTCAGCCTTGGCGCGCTCTATTCGCATTCGGGCTTCGACAAGCTCCTCATTAAAGGGCGAGAAACGATCAAGGCCGGCTCATTCCATCACCAGCTTCATCATCGTTTTTTCGAGTGCAACTATGGCTCTGAAGAGATGCCGCTGGATCGATGGTTCCACAGTTTCCACAATGGCACAGACGCCGCAACCAAACGCATTCGCGCCCGTAAGAAACTTATTTTTGCCCGCAAGTAGTCCGTCAAGAGAGAGCTTTCGATCAAACATATCTATACCTATGGCGGTCAACCTGCACAGCGTCATCTAACAGTTGATTGCTTGATAAAAAACTGTATCCCGTCACGGGCTTTGAGACAGAGCGGCAGTTTTGCTTAGCGAGAGT
>NZ_JABBAL010000001.1 GCF_018607995.1 Planktotalea sp. | reverse complement strand
CCGTGAATCATGACAGCGCCGCAAGCTCAATCAGTTAATGGGTCCTGACCCTAGCCGAAATTGCTGAAAGTTTTGAAACAGCGCCTGCTTCTGCGTTGACACCTGATCGGGTAAATGATCCTGATCCAGCGTAGAATTGAAAAAAGCTTCCAACGCTATTGGAAAGGCTTTGCGCGACAATTTCTTGATTGGGCGCGAAGGGTTCATGGCGGCGCAGCGCAAATTTGCGACCGATCGAAATTGCTTCGAGGAGGCCGACCAAAGCCACCGCAGCCGCGCTCGGCGTGAGAATTGCTACATTGACCAGTCTAGTGATGGGGCTTGGAAATTCGGCAGAGCCGCTGGTGTAGCACTCAGCATATCGACGCCCTTGTTCGCCGAGGCGCGCTAGCCCTGCGATGATCTGGAACAGCCCGACCAAAAGCGTCAGCAGTAAAACAAGCTCAATGTATCGCGTGGTTCCTGGTACTGCCATGCCCGCAAGGTCGGCGAATAAAAGCGCAGCAATAATAGCGGTGATCATCGCCGTGTAGAGACCGTATTCAGGCGGCAATCCTGCGATAGTCGCGAAGGCCACGCCTTGGTGTAACAAGATAGCCGCGTTGGTTAATCCCGCAAGAATGTCAGCTTTGAGCGTGGTAGGCGTGGTCTTGCTCAGCCACTCAAGTGCTCGAAAAAAGCGAAGCTGCGCCATGTTAGTTGGATTGAGATAGGCGCAGGCTTTGCAGGTCCATTGCATCGCTTTGATTGAACGCTCCCATGCCGCCGTCGATGGCAATGTCAGTGCCCTTTATCCAATTGGATGCAGACGAGAGTAGGAAGGCGGCGATTTCAGCGATCTCGTCGGGTGTTCCGGGTCGCCCTGCGCGTTCGACATTCCTGGCCATTGCGGCACCGAACGCTTTCTGAAAATCGCCCAGAATACCTGTGGAAATCCCCCCCGGACTAAGGGAGTTTACGCGCAGTCCTTGGCCCACCATCGCTTCTGCTTCGGCAACGGTCCAAAGGATTACAGCTTCTTTCGTCAAGTTATAACAGCGCGTTGCGTCGATATTTTCTGACGCGATAAAGTTGGCAAGCTGCTCGCGGCGCTTCAAGTTGGCCAGTCGTTTGACTTGTTCGACGCCCTCTCGCCATCCATGTCCCGCGCGGCTTGCCATGTTGACGATAGACCCGCCTTCACGCAGGTGCGGAAGCATTGCATCGGTGAAAGCGCGGGTGCCAAGGAAATTCACCTGCAAAATCGCCTCTTCAAGACCAGCGCGGGGAGGCAAGCCAGCGTTGTTGCAAAGTCCATGGAGCGGGCGGTCCACTGCTGCGGCCGCTGCTGAAATGCTACTCGCATCGTTAAGATCCAAAGGAATGAAGCGATCAACATTTTCTTGCGTCTTGCGGATGTCAAAGCCAATTACGCTGTGGCCCTGCGCTTTTAAAATTCTGGCCAGTTCGGCACCAATGCCACTTGCGACGCCTGTTACGGCGAATGTTGACTGCGTCATCTGAATCTCCCTGTAAACTGCGGTTTTGTACGAATTTGATCCCAAGCGCTCTGACCTAAAGCACTGATGTGAGGAAATGGCGTGCGCCTGGACTGCTTACTAAATCAATGGCGCTCTCTGAAGAGGTCCATATGCACGTATGGCCCAGTTCTGTCGGCTCCCCAAGTTTCAAAGCAGGACGCGCGAGAAAGATGTGACACATTTTATCCGCCCATTTGTCGTATTCGGGCATAAAAACGAATTGTCGAAAGGTGCCTAGTCGCACAGGTGAACCCACGCACCAGCCTGTTTCTTCCATGATCTCACGGCGCAATGCCGGAACCATATGTTCGCCCGGATCAATACCGCCACCAGGGATTTGATATTCTGGCTCAGGTTCTTCCTGAAATGTCAGCAGAACTTGCGTGTTGCGCACCAAAATTGCATATGCGCCGGGGCGTAGGTGATAGTGAACACCGCTCTTCGGGGGTGTACCAAACCGTCTGATCATCTGCTTGCCCTTGGACCTATGCTTGCGGCACCTATATAGGCGCTGTATGCCAAGAGCCTGCGTATAAGGAAACCCCATGTCACTTGGACAAAAACTCGCTTGGGACGACTCTGTTCTGCCCTTTCAATTGGATGCATCAGACATCCGCGGCCGCGTTGCCCGTTTGGACGGCGCCCTGGATGGCATTCTGAAGCAACACAATTATCCGCCTGCCGTTGAGGCCTTGGTGGCTGAAATGGCTGTGCTGACCGCTTTGATCGGCCAAACGATCAAGTTGCGCTGGAAGCTGTCATTGCAGGTTCAATCCAAGGGTGCCGTACGGATGATCGCGACGGACTACTACGGCCCGTCAGAAGATGGTGCACCTGCACGCATTCGCGCATATGCGTCCTATACCGAGGATCGCCTGACCGATGAAAAACCGTTTGATCAGATCGGCGAAGGTTATTTCGCGATTATGATCGATCAGGGCGAGGGTATGACGCCGTATCAGGGGATCACTCCCATCGCAGGTGGGTCACTGTCCGCATGTGCGGAGGCCTATTTTGCGCAATCCGAGCAGATTCCAACACGGTTTGAGCTTAGCTTTGGCGTTTCAACCGAACAGAGTGAACCGCATTGGCGTGCGGGTGGCGTGATGTTGCAGCACATGCCAAAGGCATCGCCTTCCGTTGCGCAAGAGGCGACGGGTGAGGGCGGATTGCTGCAAGCCAATGATGTGGTTGGTGAGGGGGATGATGCGGAAAACTGGTCTCGTGTGAACATTCTGCTCAACACTGTCGAGGAGTTGGAGCTGATTGGCCCCAGCGTTTCACCTGACAAGTTGTTGTTGCGGTTGTTCAGCGAAGAGCTACCGCGTGTTTACGCGCCGCAGGCTGTTCAATTCGGGTGCACCTGTTCGGAAGACCGCGTGCGCCAAAGTTTGTCGATCTATTCAGCGAAAGACATTGAGACGATGACAACTGATGATGGTCGCGTTACGGCGGACTGCCAATTCTGCGGATCGCATTATGATCTGGACCCGCAAAGCGTTGGTTTTGAGGCGAATGCCTAAGACAATCGATCATATACGTGAAAAGTTGGCAGCGTCTGGTGCGCCATCATCTGACTATGATTTGAACCCTGAAATTGTGCTGCCGGCAGAGCGTAAGTTGCGGTCTGCCGCAGTACTTGTGCCGCTTATTCGCTCGCAGGGTGAGTGGCAGATTGTGCTGACCATGCGCTCCAGCGCATTGAAACATCATCCGGGCCAAATTGCATTCCCCGGTGGAAAGCAAGATCCAAGCGACGCCACGTTGGAAGACACAGCTTTGCGTGAAGCTTTCGAGGAAATCGGGCTGCCCCGCGAGAAGGTCAAAATCTTGGGCCGCCTGCCAATCCATGAGACTGTGACTGGTTTTACAGTGACGCCCATTGTTGGGGTGATCACCTCGGAATTTGACGTCATGCCGGAGTCTGGCGAAGTTGCGGAAGTCTTCCAGGTTTCTTTTTCTTTCTTGAACGATCCAAAAAATTTCCAAACGCAGTTTCGTTGTTGGCGTGGGCAGAAACGTTACTACTACACCGTGCCTTACGGGCCCTATTATATTTGGGGCGCGACTGCGCGGATGCTTCGGATGTTTGCTGATACGTTGGCGAGGCCATGAAGATTCAGGGCACCTGGATCGAGGATGCAGCGACCCAAGTGGTCTGCGATGCGCTCACCTCGCAGGGATTTCAGGCGCTTTTTGTTGGCGGTTGCGTGCGCAATGCACTGCTTGGCGTTGATGTGTCCGACATTGATATTGCGACTGATGCGACCCCCAAAGATGTTGTCGAATGCGCTCGTCTTGCTGGTCTTAAGTCCATTCCGACCGGCATAGATCATGGTACAATTACCATTGTTTCAGCTGGTATCCCGCATGAATTAACTACGTTTCGAAACGATACAGAAACCGATGGAAGACACGCGAAAGTGCGCTTCTCCAAGAGCATTCTAGAGGATGCAGCACGCCGCGATTTCACGATGAATGCGATTTATGCTGACCCTGCTGGCACTGTGGTTGATCCGTTAAATGGGATACCTGATCTGAACGCGCGGCACGTGCGTTTCATTGGTGATGCTGAAGCGCGCATTCGCGAAGATTACCTGCGCAGCCTCAGGTTTTTCCGTTTTACCGCGTGGTACGGCGATCCTGCGCTGGGCATCGATCCCGAAGGGCTTGCTGCGATAGCCGCGAACCTTGACGGGTTACGAGGCTTGTCGCGTGAACGCGTTGGAGCGGAACTTAAGAAACTGATGACTGCCGCGAACCCCGCGATGGCAGTTGCTGCTATGCGGTCCTCGGGTGTCTTGCATGCTGTTTTACCAAGTGCGGATGATCGCGTGCTGGGTCCGCTTATCCATTTGGAGCAAAGCATTAATATCGCGCCGGATCCGATCCGGCGGTTAAGCGCGCTTACAACAAGTGATGCGGCAAAAAAATTGCGTTTAAGCAAATTGGAAAGCAAGCGCTGGGCGGTCCTGCGAGACGAAGTTGAAACGACTAAGCCCGCTGCGCATCTTGGGTATCTTCACGGGTCTAATACTGCAAAAGATGTTCTGTTGTTAAGGTCAGCGTTTCTAGAAATGCCTCTCAATGAGGAGGCATTGCAAGAGTCGAATAAAGGCGAAACCGCTCTTTTTCCGATTAAAGCGAAAGACCTGCCTCACCTTTCTGGTCGTGCATTAGGTGAAGCGTTAACGACACTAGAGCAGCGCTGGATCGTGTCTGGTTTTGCGCTTTCCCGAGATGAGCTGCTGGCGTGAGCGTTTTGCTCGATCCGATTTATGCGTTCGTGTTTTTGGGACTGTTTTCACCGGGGCCAAATGTCATTCTGCTTACCGCATCTGGCGCGCGCTTTGGATTTCTACGTACACTGCCTCATCTTGTGGGCGTTGTTCTTGGGGTTGGTATTGTCGCTGGCCTCACTGCGTTTGGCTTGGGTGCGATTCTGACTGCAATGCCGCAATTAGTGCTAGCATTAAAGGCTATCGCCGCAGTTTGGATATTGTGGATGGCGTGGCGTCTTTGGAACAGCGAGGCCCGTTTGAGCGACGCGAGCGATGTTCCGATGACTTTCACTCAAGCCGTTCTGTTCCAATGGGTAAACCCCAAAATTTGGGCGGTCGCCTTGAGTGGCATAACTCTTTACCCCGGTGGGTTTTCCCCAATTGGCGAAGCGGCACGACTGGCAAGCGCATTTTCAGGCATAAATCTTGGCGTGTGCATCTTTTGGACAGCGGCGGGCACTTTGCTCACCTTTTTGCTGACCTCACCAGTTGCATGGCGGATATTCATGCGCGTGCTGGCCTTGGCCTTGGCTGCATTTTCGATCATGTTGTTCGTCTAACTCTTCTGATCCGAAATCTGAAACCTATGCTGCGCTTTTTTGAATGCCTTGTTGATCCTTATGTGAGCTATTCCGAGACGGATACGCCGCCGCAAAAGCTGTGGCCGTTCATGATGGCTTATTCGCAGCCTTTCAAACGGGTGTTTTGGTATGCGGGCATCATGTCGGTTATCGTTGCTGTGGTGGAGATTTGGTTGATCTCCTACATGGGGCGCGTCGTGGACATTTTGCAGGGTGATCCGGCGTTGGTTTGGCAGACATATGGCACCGAGTTTCTGATTGTTTCACTGTTTATCCTGTTCATACGTCCGATCCTGCAAGGCATTGATGTTGCGCTTTTGAACAACACGATCCTTCCAAATTTTGGAACGCTCATTCGCTGGCGTGCGCATAAACATGTGCTTCGGCAATCCGTGGGGTGGTTTGAAAATGACTTCGCGGGTCGCATTGCAAACCGCATTATGCAAACGCCCCCAGCTGCTGGTGAAGCGGTATTTCAGGTGTTTGATGCGATCACATTTTCGCTCGCCTATGTCATCGGGTCTGCGATCTTGCTGGCGAATGCGGACCTGCGTTTGGCGCTGCCGCTTGTCATTTGGCTTGGACTTTATGCGATGTTGGTTGTGTGGACGGTGAAGCGCGTTGGTCCTGCGTCCCAAGCCTCGTCCGATGCGCGGTCTACTGTGACTGGGCGGGTCGTGGATGCCTATACGAACATCCACTCGGTGAAGATGTTCAGCCATGGTCCGCAAGAAATGAACTATGCGAAAGATGCTATCGAAAACGCACGTACGACGTTCCAGACTGAGATGCGGATTTTTACGATTATGGACTTCGCTTTGGTGATGCTGAACGGTCTGTTGATCATTGGTGTTGTCGGTGGTGCGATCTGGCTTTGGAGTGTTGGTGAGGCCTCTGTTGGGATCGTCGCGGCGACAACGGCGCTGGTGCTGCGCCTAAATGCGATGACCGCTTGGATCATGTGGGCGCTAACCAGTTTCTTCCGCCAGCTGGGTGTTGTGAAAGAGGGGATGGAGACGATTGCGCAACCGATTACACTTGTCGATCAGGTGGATGCGCAACCTTTGAAATTTGAAGAAGGCCGGATCGAGATTGATCAGTTGACCCATCACTACGGGAGACAAACAGGCGGATTAGACACTGTTTCTTTGCAAATCGAACCTGGCCAAAAGATAGGTTTGATCGGTCGTTCTGGCGCTGGGAAAAGTACGCTCGTTAAACTATTGCTCCGATTTTATGATGCTGACCGTGGGCGCATTTTGATCGATGATCAGGATATCGCTAAAGTCACGCAAGACAGCCTTCGTGCGCAGATTGGGATGGTACAACAGGACAGTTCACTGCTGCATCGGTCCGTGCGCGACAATATTCGCTATGGTCGACCTGATGCCACTGAGGAAGAGGTCATTGCAGCCGCAAAGCAAGCCGAAGCGCATGAGTTTATCCTTGACCTTGCCGACGCTGAAGGGCGTGAGGGATATGATGCTCAAGTGGGTGAGCGCGGGGTAAAATTGTCTGGTGGCCAGCGTCAGAGGATCACGCTCGCGCGGGTGATGTTGAAGGACGCGCCGATCTTGCTTTTGGATGAGGCAACCAGCGCTTTGGACAGTGAAGTCGAAGCCGCGATTCAAGCGACGCTCTACGGGATGATGGCAGGCAAAACTGTGATCGCGATTGCGCATCGCTTGTCCACGATTGCGCAAATGGATCGCATAATTGTGCTGGATCAAGGGCGTATCGTTGAAGATGGTACGCATGACGCGCTTTTGTCCAAAGGCGGGCTATATGCTGACTTCTGGGCGCGTCAGTCCGGCGGATTTCTGAATGCCGAGGACACATGAAAAAGATTGAAACATGGATTGAAGCTTTCCGTCCCGCGGATGGCCCACCGCCAAACACTTTGTGGGCGTTTGTTAGGTGGTGCTTGGCCAGCGCTTGGCCTGTTCTACTCCTTGCAGCACTTTTGTCTGCAGGCTCGGGTGCAATGGAGGCGGGGACAGCCTATATCTTGGGCCTCGTGATCGATGCGGTCGTTGGGACTGGCGCTGAAAATTTTTATACGACGAAAAACATCGTTATGGCCGTTCTAGCCATTGGATTTTTCGTCGTTTTGCGGCCTTTGATGTTTGCGGTGTCTTCCGCAGCGAACCATGTGATCGTTATGCCGAACGTCTCGACCCTTGTGCAGTCACGGCTACATCGCTGGTCGCTGGGGCAGTCGGTTAGTTTTTTTGACGATGATTTTGCAGGTCGCATAGCGCAAAAGCAGATGCAGACGGCGCGTGCTGTGACGGATGTTGTGTCAGAAACGATCAATGTTGTGGCCTTTGCGCTGGCATCTTTGTTGGGCAGCTTTGCATTGCTTGGGGCGATTGATTGGCGCGTCGCTGGGTTGTTCGTAATCTGGCTTTTTGTATATTTCGCGCTGATTGGCTGGTTCTTGCCCCGTATTCGCGCACGTGCAGCGACACGGGCGAATGCGCGTGCAGCTGTGTCTGGCCAGTTAGTGGATACGATCACCAACATCAAAACCGTCAAGCTTTTCGCGCATGATGCGCATGAAGATAAGGTTGCATTGGACGCAATGGGCAAGTTCCGTACGCAGTCTTTGCACTATGGTTGGCTCGCCGCGACGTTCCGCTTTTTCCTGATGGTGATTGCAGGAATTTTACCTGTCTTGCTGATGGGCGCGTCGATCTATTTCTGGCAAATTGGCCAAGCGACGCCGGGCGATATTGTTGCGGCTGGTGCGGTATCAATCCGAATCGCGCAGATGACGGGATGGGTGTCGTTCACGCTGATGGCGATTTATTCCAACATTGGTGAAATCGAAGATGGCATGCACACTTTGGCCAACCCTGTGCGTGTCGAGGATGCGCCGCATGCAAGCGATCTTGAAGTCCCTCAAGGTAGGATCACCTTCGAGAATGTGAGCTTTCAATATGGCAATGCGCTGGGCGGTATCAGTGACATGACCCTTACGATTGGGGCTAGCGAAAAGATCGGTATTGTCGGCGCTTCTGGAGCGGGAAAATCGACGTTAGTTTCGCTTCTTCTTAGGCTCTACGATGCGGAAGAGGGTCGCATTTTGATTGATGGGCAACCTCTGGAAAGTGTCACACAAACTTCGCTACGGCGCGCGATTGGGATGGTCACGCAAGAGACTGCGATGTTTAATCGATCTGCGCGCGACAACATTTTTTATGGGCGCCACGGTGCGAGCGAGCAGGATATGATCCACTCCGCAGAACAGGCCGAAGCGCACGGATTCATTGCTAATCTTCGAGACAGTCAAAAGCGCGAAGGCTACGATGCGCATTTGGGCGAACGCGGCGTGAAATTGTCGGGCGGTCAAAGACAGCGCATTGCCCTCGCGCGGGCCATTCTCAAAGACGCGCCGATCCTTGTGTTGGATGAAGCGACAAGTGCGCTTGACAGCGAGGTCGAAGCGTCGATCCAGGCCGCGTTAGAGCGCGCGATGGAAGGTAAAACTGTCCTTGCGATCGCGCACCGTTTGTCGACGCTCAGCCAGATGGATCGCATCATTGTTCTAGATGAGGGACGCATTGTCGAAGACGGTACGCATGACAGTCTGTTGAAACAAGACGGGCTTTATGCGCGCTATTGGAACCGTCAGTCGGGCGGGTTTATTGACGTGCGTTCAGCCGCCGAATAGGGCACTAGCACGCCTATGGAAGAATTTTTGATTGAACGATTAGGGCATCAGGGCGACGGGATCGCTTCTGGCCCTGTGTTTGCGCCGCGCACTTTGCCGGGTGAACGTGTGAGCGGTATTCGCAATGGAGATCGTTTGAGCGATGTGAAAATCATCAAACCCTCCAATCGACGCGTTGCTGCTGCGTGTCGTCATTTCAAAAACTGTGGCGGATGTCAGTTGCAGCACGCCTCTGAACCGTTTGTTAGCGAATATAAACAGCAGATCGTGAAAAGCGCGTTGGATGTGCATGGGATTGAGACGGAGTTGCGGCCGATTGTGACCTCGCCCGTACAAAGCCGTCGACGTGCCACGTTCGCGGTGCGACGTACCAAGAAAGGTGCGCTTTGGGGTTTTCATGCGCGCGGCTCTGATATGGTTGTTGCTGTGCCAGAGTGTCAGTTGGTGGTGCCTGAATTGCTAGGTGTAAACGCTTTGATGGATGATCTCGCGCGCATTGGCGGATCTCGCAAAGGCGAGATGGCGGTGAATGTCACTTTGTCTGAGGTGGGGCTGGATGTCTTTGTCACAGGCGGTAAGCCGCTTGATCGCGAATTGACGGTGGGCCTGTCAGGCGTTGTCGAGGCGCATAAACTGGCGCGTTTGACCTGGGATGATGAAGTCATTGGCATGCGTAATCCGCCTTATCAGAAATTTGGTGCCGCCAAAGTTGCCCCGCCTCCCGGTGCGTTTTTGCAAGCGACGGTGCATGGGCAGGATGCATTGACCGTAGCGGTCTTGGACGCGGTGAGCGGTGAGAAAGGTGTAGATCTGTTCGCGGGAAGCGGCACGTTTACTTTGCCGCTAGCCGAGCACTACGAGATGATCGCGTTGGAGAGCGAGAAGCCTATGATCGCCGCGCTAGACAGAGGATGGCGAGAGGCGAAAGGCTTGAAGAAAGTCGACGCGATTGCGCGGGATTTGTTCCGTAGACCGTTCTTGTCGGATGAATTGGCGAAGTTGGATTTCGCCGTGCTTGACCCGCCACGTGCAGGAGCAGAGGCGCAGGTTAAAGAGCTGGCCAAAAGCGAGATCGCACAGATTTTTTATGTGTCGTGCAATCCGGTGACGTTCGCACGGGATGCGAATATGTTGATTAATGCGGGCTTTACGCTTGAGTGGGTACAAGTTGTGGATCAATTCCGCTGGTCATCACATGTGGAGCTTGCAGCGAAGTTCGCACGCACACATATGCAGGGCTAAGGCAAAGGAACACGCATGCGTCAGCAACTTAGCAACTGGTTAGATCGACCCATAGTTGGCAATTTCATTATTTTGGTGATCGTAGTGAATGCGATCGTGCTCGGGCTTGAGACGTCTAAACCGATCATGGCGCAGTTTGGCGGTTTGATCCTTGCGATTGATCAAGCGTGCCTCGCGATCTTTGTGGTTGAGATTGCAGCGAAGCTGATCGCACGCGGCATTCGTTTCTTCCGCGATGGCTGGAACCTGTTCGATCTCGCTGTTGTCGCGATTGCACTTGTCCCGTCCAGTGGCGGTCTGTCTGTGTTGCGCGCTTTGCGTATCTTGCGGGTTTTGCGTGTTGTATCGGTCGCGCCGCGTTTGCGTCGTGTGGTTGAGGGCTTTATTACCGCGCTTCCCGGAATGGGTAGTGTGTTTCTGCTGATGTCGATCATCTTTTATATCGGCGCAGTGATTGCCACCAAGATATTCGGCGCTGAATTTCCGCAGTGGTTCGGATCTTTAGGCCAATCGGGCTATACTTTGTTCCAAGTGATGACGTTGGAAAGCTGGTCGATGGGTATCGTGCGGCCTGTGCTTGAAGTTTATCCCTACGCCTGGGCTTTCTTTATTCCGTTTATCTTGGTGACAACATTTGCGGTTGTGAACTTGCTTGTAGGCTTAATTGTGAATTCGATGCAGGACGCGCATCAGGAGGAAGATGTACAGCGCACGGACGCCTACCGCGATGATGTTTTGGCGCGGCTGGAAGCGATTGAGAAATTGTTGCAGCACAAGAATGGCTCACAAGGGCGTTGAGTGATGTGGATTTCTTTTTGAAGGACGGGCAAACCGTTTAGACAGGGTGCAATTAAAAAAGCACTAAGCATTTCGAGGCAGTATTTTAGATGAAAAGACGGGTCCTTCTTCTTTCAGCGGCAGCAACTTTGATGCTGAGCGCCTGTGCGAACAAATTTAAACGTTACAATGGTCCAAAAGTGACGCGGGTGATCGTCTATAAGGCCCAGCGCAAAATGCACCTCATGCACTTTGGCGAAGCTTTGCGTAGCTATGACTTTGATCTTGGATTTGCACCCTACGGCCACAAGGGTGAAGAAGGTGACGGGCGCACGCCCGAGGGCGAATATATTATTGATCGACGCAACCCTAATTCAAAATTCCATCTTTCAATTGGGATCAATTACCCCAATGCGAACGATATTGCGAAAGCGAGGGCTGCTGGCGTGAAGCCCGGTGGTGACATCTTTATACACGGACAACCCAAAGTGTTTGTACCAGAGGGCGCTGATTGGACAGCCGGCTGTATTGCTGTGACCAACAAGGAAATGGAACGGATTTATGCCATGGTTGATAATGGCACGCCGATCTCGATTTATCCGTAACTAGTTCGTGGAAGCGATCTGCTTGGTGCCATCAGTAGCTAGTGCACCTGTGACAAGCGTCCACCAAATCTTACTGTTGCTTTCCTGAAAGTAGGAAAAGCCCATAAGTGTCGCGGATTTGTCTAAGATAACACTGCGTGTTGGCGCCTCTTCCATCCATGCACCGAGTGTTTCCAGCTCTGTCTCATAGGTTTCGGAGATGTTTTCGCCCTTAAGCTGGCCGGAAAAGCCAACGCGGCGCACGCGATCAATCGGGGAGGAGCCGTCAGAGCCAAAGTGCCAAGGGCGGTTTTGCACCGACATATCGCGCGAATGCGTCGCCGCGGCAGCATTTAGGTTCGCATCAAGTTGAAGTGGCGCTGCACCAGAGGCTTGACGTAGCGAGTTCACAGAATCGAGCATGCGAAACTGAATGCGTGACGTTTCGCCAGATCCAATGCGATAGGCTTTCGGCAGTGGTTTACCATCCGGTCCAAGCGAAGAAGATTGGGGTGCGATACAGGCTGCAAGTGCAAGTGCTGCTGAAACAAGAAGAAAACCGATGCGCGTCATTATACTACCCCAACTGCGTTGAGGTAGCACTATCCCCCAATGCGTTGCGATTCAAACCCACAATCTGTTGAGAAACGCTTTCGAGGGCCTGTTTCAATTGTGAGTGAGGCTTTCGCGCAATAAAGTTCTGGTGAAATGCGCGTAAATAGGCGCGAAAGAAATGTGACGTCTGAAATGGAGAACGCGATGAATGATGCATTGGGCAAACGAATGGATCGACGCAGGTTTATCGGTGCCGCAGGTGCCACGATGCTTACGGGCCCCGCGATGGCTCAAGATACGTCTCTACCCAGCAATGGAACGGTTGAGCTTGAAAAAGACATTAGCCAAGCGGTGCGTCGCAACATCTCAAGTTTTCGAACGCTTGATTGGCGCCTCTATTTCAGCAACCTGAACAACGGTGCGGTATTGGTCGATATTTCCAGCCGCGCGCTGCACTTCTGGTCGGAAGACGGCAATACATATAAATTGTATCCGTCCTCTGTTCCTTTAACGCCTGATCTCACGAAGAAAGGCCGCACCAAAGTTGTGCGCAAAGTTGAGGGGCCAACGTGGCGTCCAACACCATCTATGAAAAAGCGTAATCCTGAATGGCCCGATGTTGTTGAGCCGGGTCCTGATAATCCGCTGGGGACACATGCTCTGTATCTGAGCTGGACGTATTATCGAATCCACGGCACGCATGACACGCGAAAAATTGGGCGTCGCTCGTCCAATGGCTGTATTGGGCTTTATAATGAGCACATTGCTCAACTATATGCGATCACCAAAGTAGGCACTCAAGTGTTGCTTATTTGACGACATTGGGTCGATCTTGCGCGATGTGGTTCAAAGATGGGTTTGCATTATCTGATGATAACTGCTTAAAACAAATCACGAGGTTTAAGTCTTGCGTGCTCGTTGTTGATGAACCGGCGATGGGCTAATTCTAGAGGATATTACTATGAAAAAAATCGCACTTGCTGCTGCACTTTCCGTTTCTGCTTCCACAGCCTTCGCTGGCAACATGGAAGCTCCTGTGATGGAAGCACCAGTCATCGTTGAAGAAGCTGCTGCAGGCTCTTCTGCTAGCATCGTCGTTCCTTTGTTGATCTTGGCGATTGTTGGTGCTGCAATTTCCATGTAAATTAGCGGCTAGAAACAAATTTGGAAGGGCGGTATCTTAGGATGCCGCCTTTTCTATTTGTGTAATGGTTTTTTTTATTGAGCGTGCTTCGCCCGCGCTAGATGATCATATTTAAGAAATATGCAGATTGCCTTCGGCGAGAGCTTACTTGACAAGATGAAGTCGATTAGCTGAGCCAGCCTTTGAGGTTGTCTTCGATCACTGCTGAAAGTGCAGAGATATGAGCCGGATCATCGTTGAGGCAAGGAATATAGGTGAAATGTTCGCCGCCTCCCTCTTCAAAGCTTTCTTTGATCTCTTCATTGATCTCTTCCAGCGTTTCGATGCAATCGGCCGAAAAGGCAGGTGCGATGACGGCGATGTTCTTTTTGCCATCTTCTTCTGCGAGGCGCGCGACCTCTTTAACTGTATATGGTTGCAGCCACTCTTCAGGGCCAAACTTTGACTGGAAGGTTGTCGCGATTTCTGTGTCGCCCCAGCTAAGGCGTTCTTTCAGCAAGCGCGTCGTTTTCTGGCACTGGCAGTGGTACGGATCGCCTTCCATCAAATAGCGCTTTGGCACGCCATGATAGGAGCAGACAAGAATGTCGGGCTTTTTTTCCGCAGCGGCATAGGCGCGCTCAACGGATTGTGCGAGCGCTTCGATATATAGCGGATGTTCGAAGTATGGCTCGATCGTGCGGCTGGCGGGTTGCCATTTCTCTTCCATTAGAATGCGGAAGAACTGATCGTTTGCTGTCGCTGACGTCGCACCTGCGTAATGCGGATAAAGCGGAACGAAAAGAATCTTTGTGCAGCCTGCCTCAACCATCGCACGCACTTTGCTTTTGGTTGACGGATTTCCATAGCGCATACAGAAATCAACCATGACATCGTCACCATAGCGCGCTTTCATCGTTTCTGTGATTGCTGCATTTTGCTGCTTGGTAATCGTCATCAGCGGGCTTTCATCCGCTTCTTCGTTCCAAATAGAGCGGTAGGCCGCGCCAGATGTGAAAGGGCGTTTCGTCAAGATGATGAGCTGCAACAACGGCTGCCAAAGCCAGGGTGAGTAGTCAATGACGCGGCGATCCGACAGAAATTCACCAAGGTAGCGACGCATGGACCAATAGTCCGTGTTGTCGGGTGTACCGAGGTTAGACAGAAGAATGCCAACTTTAGGGGTGGGCAGTTTCGGATGATCGCTTGGCGCATGCGCAGGGCATGTCATGGGGATATTGGCATCGGTCATGGGATCACTCCGGTTAATCTATTATTTGAGCCAGATAAGCGAAATATGTCTGCGGTCAATCGCGCAAAGGCTTTTCCGTTGTTTTTAACGCATCTGCGAGACGGGATGTCGCAGAACCGGGGCGCAGTGGCTTGGGTTGATCAGCGGAGGGAGCCCAGCCTGAAAGGAACAAGAATTCAAACGTCGCAATGATTTTACTACCCTCTGCAAAGGTCTCTGCATAAATCTGATTGCAGCGGTCAAAAATGGCGCGCTTTGTCGGGTGGCGCAGGCGCGCGTTGAGGGCATTGGTTTCGCCGAATTTTCTCAGGTCGTGCATTAGGTGGAACGCATCTTGGTAGCTCGTGCGGATCGTGATGTTATCTGCAACAGGAAGCGCCAGGCCTGCGCGTTGTAGCAATGCGCCAAGGTCGCGAATTTCGCCCATGGGCGCGATGCGAGGGGATAGACCCCCAGTCACTTCGCTCTCAGCTTGGGCAAGACAGATGCGCAGTTCGTTCAGGGTTTGACCGCCTAAACATACCGCTTGAAACAATCCATCTGGTTGAAGTGCGCGCGCGCTTTGGATGATTTGACCAACGGGGTCATTGGCCCAATGCAGTGCCATGAAATGGATCGCAAGGTCGTTGGAGTTCGTTGTGACATCCAGCGTTTCACTGTCCTCGATCTGTTTCGCATTTGGGACAATTGGGGGCGCTGGGCCAACAATAAGGGGCGATTTAAACTCTCTGTTAACCAGACTCAGGCGATCAAGGAGTTCATCCCGTGCGATATCACGCAAGAACCCGTCACTGGCTCGGTGGCGATTGCGGATCAGAGCGGAGCGATCAGTAAGGAGGGGCACATTTTGCATATGTCACGTCATATGGCGCAAACGCGGGGGGTTCAAACCCTGATCCATTCTGTGTTTCCGCCCGAATGCCTGTCCTGTTGTGCAAATGTTGCAAACGATGATGGTCTATGTGGTATGTCTTGGCGCGATACTGCGTTTATCGCGGGAGATATTTGTGACGGATGTGGCGTTCCTTTGAGGGGGGTGTGCAAAGTGGGGATCGCTGTGATAATTGCCTGAGAACAGCGCGACCTTGGGCGCAAGGGCGGTTCGTTGCTCTACAAAGATCGCGGGCGTGCGTTGGTCTTGGCGCTGAAGCACGGAGATCGCCACGATATTGTGAAGCCTGCGGGAAAGTGGATTGCGCGCTGTGTTCAGGACACCTTGCGAAGCGATGTTCTGGTTGCGCCCGCACCGCTTTATTGGACGCGGATGGTTAAGCGGCGATATAATCAATCGAGCTTAATTGCGCGGGTGATGGCGGGGCGGCTTTTGGTTCTGATCTGCGCTGATCTGCGAAGGCGGGTTCGCGCGACTGCAACGCTTGACGGAAAAACACGTGAAGTGCGGTTTGATGAAATGCGCGATGCGATTTCTGTATATCCCAAACGTGAGGCATTGCTCGAAGGGCGCTCCGTGCTGCTTGTGGATGATGTTATGACCTCTGGTGCTACGCTTGCCCCTTGTACAGAAGCGTGCCTCAAATCATGTGCAAGAGAGGTTTGTGTCGTGGCCCTAGCGCGCGTTGCAAAGGATGACTAACTTACGAGCAAGCTAAGAAGGAATATGCTCGTGAAAGAAGTTGAGATTTATACATCGCCGCTCTGTGGGTTTTGCCACGCTGCAAAACGTTTGCTGACATCGAAGGATGTGAATTTTGCAGAAGTCGACATTGCTATGCAGCCAGAACGCCGTGCAGAGATGATGCAACGCGCCAATGGTGGACGCACGGTTCCGCAGATTTTCATTGGTGAGGAACATGTTGGCGGATGCGACGATCTTTTCGCGCTTGAACGTGCTGGCAAACTAGATGCGATGCTGGCCGCCTAAATGCTGGCAGCACTCATTCAAACCAACTCTAGCGACGATCCGCGTGAAAACCTTGCGCGGATCTCTGCGCGGATCAGGGAAGCGGCAAATGATGGTGCCGGCTTTATTCTGACACCGGAGGTGAGCAATTGCTTGTCGCTTAGCCGTGAGCATCAGGACGCTGTTTTGCAGTATGAAGCACATGACGTGTCCCTTGCGGGCTATCAAGCACTGGCCGCAGAGCTGGGCGTTTGGTTGTCCATCGGATCGCTTGCAGTGAAGACCGATGACGCGGATGGGCGATATGCGAACCGTTCTTTCGTGATTGATCCAAGCGGGGCGGTGACAACGCGCTACGATAAAATTCATATGTTTGATGTGGATGTGACCAAGGACGAAACCTATCGCGAGTCTGACGGCTATCTTCCGGGCACACGTGCTGCGATTGCGCCGACGCCTTTTGGGACGTTGGGATTGAGCATCTGCTATGATGTGCGATTTGCCTATCTTTATCGTGCCTTGGCGCAAGCAGGGGCTGAGATCTTGTTGGTGCCAGCAGCGTTTTCACCTGTGACGGGCAAAGCGCATTGGGAGTCCCTGTTGCGTGCACGTGCGATTGAAACGGGGTGCTTCGTTCTTGCGGCAGCGCAAACCGGAATGCATCGCGCAAGCGTTGGTAAACAGCGTAAAACACATGGGCATTCGTTGGCGATTTCGCCTTGGGGTGAGGTTCTGGCTGATGGCGGAACCGAAGAGGGCACGGTCCTGGTTGAAATTGACCATGCAGAAGTGGCACAAGCACGTAGGAAGATTGCGGCGCTGGGCCATGATCGGAACTTCGAAGGTCCGTAATGCCGGAAGAATCCAACGCTCTAGCCACCATGTTGTTCAGCGAACTTTTGACTGCTGATCAATTGCTGCGCAACAAGCTTGGCCGCGTTTTGCCCAAGGGCATGGAGATTTCGCATTTCTCGGTTCTGAACTATCTGGCCAGTACGTCCAGCGAACGCACACCTGCGCAATTGGCGAAAAGTTTTCATCTGACGCGCGGGGCGATGACCAACACGCTTGGTAAGTTAGAGCGTGCTGGCTATATCCATATTCGCCCTGATTGGGACGATGCGCGCCGCAAGCAGGTTGCGATTAGTCCTGCGGGTCGCTCCGCACGCGATGGCGCGCTGGCAGGTATTGGACCTGTGATCGAAAAGCTCGTCAAGGATTTGGGGGGTGATAAGCTGCGCCTTGCTTTGCCCATTTTGCGTGACCTGCGCCTTAAGCTGGAACAGGATTAAGCGGGTTTTACGCTTGCAGTGACGTAGTTCACGCTCAAATTTCTTTCTGAAATGCTCCAGCTCCACAAGATTGGATTGAACACGAAGCCCTTGCGATCCACTGGTTCGACGCCAGATTGGGACAACAGTTCAAACAGCTCATCTGGCGTGATGAATTTGTTCCATTCATGTGTGCCCTTAGGCAGCCAACGCATGATTACTTCCGCGCCGATAATCGCCATTGCGTAGCTTTTCGGATTGCGATTGATTGTGGAGCATAGGTGCAGGCCACCGGGTTTCAGCAATTGCTGGCAAGCGGCTAGATAGGCCAATGGATCGGCAACGTGTTCTACTACCTCCATGTTCACCACCACATCAAATTGCTCCCCCGCATCAGCTAGTGCTTCGGCGGTGGTGCAGCGGTAATCGATGGTGAGGCCGGATTGCTCGGCATGAACTTGGGCGACGGGAATATTACGCTCAGCGGCATCTGCGCCCAGGACAGTCGCGCCAAGACGCGCCATAGGTTCAGAGAGCAAGCCACCACCGCATCCGATATCAAGTATGCGCAGACCTTTAAATGGCTCCGGCGCGCTCAGATTGCGGTCAAATTCGCCAGCGATCTGACATGTCAGATAATCAAGACGGCAGGGGTTTAGCATGTGCAAGGGCTTAAACTTGCCCTTCGGGTCCCACCATTCTGCGGCCATTGCTTCGAACTTCGCGACCTCTGAGGGATCAACTGTGTTTGGGGCGGCTTGCATTCCTGTCTCCATATGCTCATCTGGTCCTAACGGACCTCTCGAAGGGTTATATAGGATGGATCTCGATAAAATCTCAGGCCAAAAGAGCGCGGTGCAATATTTGTACCCTCCGATAGATCCGTTTGATCAACGCATGATGGAAATGCCTGGCGGGCATACAATCTATTTTGAACAATGCGGCAACCCTGATGGCATCCCCGTGATCGTGTTGCACGGTGGTCCGGGAGGTGGATGTAGCCCCGCGATGCGGCGCTATTTTGATCCCGCTGTTTATCGCGTGGTTTTGTTTGATCAGCGTGGTTGTGGCCGCTCGCGCCCTCATGCGTCGGTCGAGAACAACACGACATGGGATTTGGTTGCGGATATCGAACGCATTCGCGAGACCTTGGACATAGAGAAATTCATCGTATTTGGCGGAAGCTGGGGCGCAACGCTTGCGCTAATCTATGCGGAAACACATCCAGAGAATGTTAGCCATCTGGTTCTGCGTGGCGTGTTTTTGATGATGCAGCGTGAGTTGGATTGGTTCTACGGCGGTGGCGCCGGGCAATTCTGGCCAGAGACTTGGGCAAACTTCGTGTCCCTTGTGCCGAAGGACGAGTGCGATGATTTTATAGGTGCTTATCATCGTCGATTGTTCAGTGGTGATATTCCCTTAGAGACCCGTTTTGCAAAAACGTGGTCAAGTTGGGAAAATGCTTTGGCCTCTGTTTATTCCAATGGCCGTGGGGACGAAGCGCCTGGAGAATATGCGCGAGCGTTTGCGCGGCTTGAGAACCATTATTTCGTGCATGGAGGATTCCTGGAGTTTGATGGCTGGATTTTAGAAAACGTGGATCGCATCAGTCACATTCCAAGCATCATCGTGCAGGGCCGTTATGATATGATTTGCCCGCCTAAGTCTGCCTATGATCTTGCGCAAGCTTGGCCCAATGCTGAGCTGCGAATGGTGCGTAACGCGGGGCATGCACTTAGCGAGCCGGGGATCAGCGCGGAACTTGTGCGTGCGATGGACCAGATCGCGGAGAGCATCTCCTAAAGGAAAATACCGCCCAGTGAGAGGTTGATCTTATTAGGAACTCTTTACCCCTTAAGGATGAATTACTCACAAGAGATGATTCGTGAACCAAATGGGGAAAGGACTTTGTTATTGTGACATGTGGCCTTGCGGACTCAGTTGGTCTTGTCTATATGGCCTTTAACAGCGGCGCGGCTGGGTCCACACCAAACGCTCCACCGGAACTTATGTAACGGGCCGTGCGCCCGTTTTTTTGTGCCTAGACGCTAGGTAGGATGACTATGAACAACGATTTGATTGCCAAGGCTGCCATCGACCAACGCCTTGCTGGGATCATCACACCTGTGATTGAAGACCTTGGGTTTGAATTGGTGCGTGTGCGTTTGATGTCTGGCAAGGCCACGACATTGCAGATTATGGCTGAGCGCCCTGAGGGCGGTATCGAAGTCGATCAATGTGCAGAGATTAGCACAGCGATTGGTGCGACACTGGATGTCGAGGACCCGATCATCGATGAATACACGCTTGAGGTCTCTAGTCCCGGTATTGATCGCCCTTTAACGCGTCTTAAGGACTTCGCCACATTTGAAGGGTATGAAGCCAAAATTGAAACGACTGAGTTGATTGATGGCCGCCGTCGTTTCAAAGGACAACTTGCAGGTGTTGAGGGCAATGATGTGCTGATCAACATCGAAGAGGGCACTGTCGGTTTGAACTTTGATTGGCTGAGCGATGCCAAGCTGGTTTTGACTGATGAGTTGATCACAGAAATGCTACGCCAGCGCAAAGCCGCAGGCGATATTAACGAAGATGAATTTGACGAAATTGAAACGGATGAAACGCCGTTTTCGGAGGAGAAATAACCATGGCTATCACCTCAGCGAACCAGCTTGAGCTGTTGCAAACCGCAGAAGCGGTTGCGCGCGAAAAGATGATTGATCCGGGTCTTGTGATTGAGGCCATGGAGGAAAGCCTCGCACGCGCGGCCAAGTCGCGTTACGGCGCTGAGATGGATATCCGCGTCGCAATTGACCGCAAGACAGGTCGCGCGACATTCACACGTGTGCGCACGGTTGTTGAGGATGAAGAGCTTGAGAACTATCAGGCGGAATTCACCGTTGAGCAAGCCAAGCAGTACATAGAAAACCCTGAAGTGGGTGCGACTTTCGTTGAGGAAGTGCCACCGGTGGAAATGGGCCGTATCGCAGCGCAATCTGCCAAGCAGGTCATCTTGCAGAAGGTGCGCGAAGCGGAGCGTGATCGCCAGTTCGAAGAATTCCAAGACCGCGCAGGCACGATCATCAACGGCGTTGTGAAGCGTGAAGAGTATGGCAACGTGATCGTTGACGTAGGTCGTGGCGAAGGCATTCTGCGCCGTAACGAAAAGATTGGCCGCGAAAGCTATCGCCCGAATGATCGTATCCGTTGCTTTATCAAAGACGTGCGCCGCGAAGTGCGTGGACCTCAGATTTTCTTATCTCGTACAGCGCCTGAGTTCATGGCCGAGCTGTTCAAGATGGAAGTTCCAGAAATTTACGACAATATCATCGAGATCAAAGCGGTGGCCCGTGACCCTGGTTCGCGCGCGAAGATTGCTGTAATTTCACATGACGGTTCTATTGATCCTGTCGGTGCTTGTGTTGGTATGCGTGGTTCCCGCGTTCAGGCCGTTGTGAACGAGCTTCAAGGCGAAAAAATCGACATCATCCCATGGAATGAAGATCAGCCAACGTTCCTCGTGAATGCGCTTCAGCCTGCGGAAGTTTCCAAAGTTGTTCTCGACGAAGAAGCGGGCAAAATTGAAGTTGTTGTTCCAGATGAGCAGTTGTCCTTAGCGATTGGTCGCCGTGGTCAGAATGTGCGTCTCGCGTCGCAGCTGACGAACCTCGACATCGATATCATGACCGAAGAAGAAGAGAGCAAGCGCCGTCAGGCGGAGTTCGAGCTTCGCACGAAACTGTTCATGGAAGCGTTAGACGTAGACGAGTTCTTCGCGCAGCTTTTGGTCGTGGAAGGGTTCACGAACCTTGAAGAAGTTGCTTACGTTGAAATTGACGAACTGATTGTCATCGACGGAGTTGACGAAGATACGGCTGGCGAACTTCAGACCCGTGCACGCGAGTTCCTAGAGGCGAAAGCAGCAGCAGCCCTCGCGAAAGCGCGTGGGCTTGGTGCAGAGGATAGCCTTATCACGTTCGAGGGAATCACCCCTCAAATGGCAGAGGTTCTTGCGGAAGACGGTGTCAAAACGCTGGAAGATTTCGCGACTTGTGCAGATTGGGAATTGGCGGGTGGCTGGACCACCGTGGATGGCGAGCGCGTCAAGGATGACGGCCTGCTAGAGCAATTCGGAATGGAGCTTGAGGAAGCCCAAACCATGATTATGACTGCGCGTGTTTTGCTTGGTTGGGTTGATCCAACAGAGCTTGAACCAGAGGTTTCAGAGGACGAAATGTCCGAGGAGTCTGAGGTCTGATCTCAGGCCTCAGGGTTTCTGACAGTGACGCGCGGCGGCACACATAAAGATCGGTCCAGCGGACCAGAGCGCAAGTGCATCGCGACACAGGTTACTATGCCTGTGTCAGATATGGTCCGCTTTGTCGTTGGGCCTGATGCGCAGATTGTTCCTGATATTTTGGGAAAACTGCCCGGTCGTGGTATTTGGGTTTCTGCGGATAAGGCAGCCCTTGAAAAGGCGGCGAACAAGAACCTATTTGCACGTAGCGCTAAACAGTCCGTGAAAGTCCCAGATGGCTTGGTCGCCGAAGTGGAAGTGCAAGTGACACGTCGCTTGGTCGAGCTGATTAGTTTGGCGCGCAAGGGCGGCGGTGCAGTTGTGGGTTACGAGAAGGTCAAAAGCTGGCTGATGAATGAAGAGGCCGAAGTGCTTATTCAAGCCAGTGACGGATCAGAGCGCGGCAAGTCGAAATTAAGTACGCCGCATTACGGCAGTTTCATCGGTTGGTTAACAGCAGATGAGTTGGGATTGGCCTTTGGGCGACAGGTTGTGATACATGGCGCGCTAAGCGCTGGTGGACTCACCTCTCGTGTAGTAGAGGAAGCCCAAAGATTAAAAGCGATACGAGAAGTAGCGACGGCAGGGGCCGTCCGAAAGGAAAAGACAGCTAAATGAGCGATAACGACGGCAAAAAGACATTGGGACTGCGCGGCACCGGCTCGCGTCCCTCGAATGTAAAGCAAAGCTTTAGCCACGGCCGCACGAAGAATGTGGTCGTTGAGACCAAGCGTAAGCGCATTGTGGTGCCCAAGCCGGGAGCTGTGAAGCCTGCGGCTGGTGCTGTTGCGGGTAGCAACCCTGCAAAGCGTCCAGCGGGTATCACCGATGTGGAAATGGAGCGTCGTCTGAAAGCGGTTCAAGCTGCGAAAGCGCGTGAGACCGAAGATGCGGCCCGTCGTGAAGCCGAAGAGAAAGCGCGCGCAGAAGATCGCGAGCGTCGTCGCGCCGAGATAGAAGCGAAAGAAAAAGAAGAGCAAGAGCGCGCAGAGCGTGCGAAGGCGAAAGCTGAAGCAGAAGAAGCGGCCAATCGCGCAGCGAAAGATGCAGCACGTGTCGCAGCAGCACCAGCTGCTGACAAGCCTGTACCTGCCTCACGTCCTGCACCGAATAAGCCAGCACCAGCCGCAACACCGCGCAAAGCGGATCGCGAACGCGACCAGCGTAATCAGCGTGGCAGGGGTAACGAAAACGATGGCCGTCGTTCCGGCAAGCTGACGTTGAACCAAGCGCTGGGTGGCGGCGGCGGTCGTCACAAGTCCATGGCAGCCATGAAGCGCAAGCAAGAGCGCGCACGTCAAAAAGCGATGGGTGGCACGGTTGAGCGCGAAAAGATCATTCGTGACGTGCAACTGCCTCCGGCGATTGTAGTGTCCGAATTGGCCGCGCGTATGGCTGAAAAGACTGGCGCTGTTGTGAAAGCTCTAATGACCAACGGTATGATGGTCACGCAGAACGAAACGATTGACGCGGATACAGCGGAACTCATCATTGAAGAGTTTGGCCACAAAGTAGTGCGTGTTTCTGATGCAGACGTCGAGGATGTTATCACCGAGATCATCGACAATGAAAAAGACCTGCAAGGTCGTCCACCAATTATCACGATCATGGGCCACGTTGACCACGGTAAAACATCGCTTCTTGATGCAATCCGTAACGCGAAAGTGGTGTCTGGCGAGGCTGGCGGTATTACACAACATATCGGTGCCTACCAGGTAACGACAGACAACGGCGCTGTTCTCAGCTTCCTCGATACTCCGGGTCACGCGGCGTTTACGTCGATGCGCTCGCGCGGTGCTCAGGTCACAGACATTGTTGTTTTGGTTGTTGCTGCTGATGACGCGGTTATGCCGCAAACGATCGAGGCAATTAACCACGCGAAAGCGGCAGGTGTTCCGATGATCGTTGCGATCAACAAGATTGACCGTCCTGAAGCGAACCCTGACAAAGTGCGTACAGATTTGCTTCAGCACGAAGTTATCGTTGAGAAAATGTCTGGTGAAGTGCAGGACGTTGAAGTCTCTGCAATTACAGGTCAGGGTCTTGATCAGCTCTTGGAGGCGATTGCATTGCAGTCCGAAATTTTGGAGCTGAAAGCCAACCCAGATCGCGCTGCTGTTGGTGCGGTGATTGAAGCGCAACTTGATGTTGGCCGTGGTCCTGTTGCGACTGTTTTGGTTCAGACGGGTACATTACGAGTTGGCGATATCTTCGTTGTAGGTGAGCAGCACGGTAAGGTTCGTGCGCTAATCAACGATCATGGCGAGCGCGTCAAAGAAGCTGGTCCTTCGGTCCCTGTTGAGGTTCTTGGCCTTAACGGAACGCCGGAAGCGGGCGACGTTTTGAACGTGGTTGATACGGATGCGCAAGCGCGTGAAATCGCAGAGTACCGTGAGAAAGCTGCGAAAGACAAGCGCGCAGCAGCAGGTGCTGCAACGACGCTAGAGCAGTTGATGGCAAACGCAAAAGCGGATGAGAATGTTTCTGAGATGCCAATCTTGGTAAAGGCAGACGTTCAAGGTTCTGCGGAAGCGATTGTTCAGGCGATGGCAAAAATCGGTAACGACGAAGTCCGCGTTCGGGTTCTACACTCCGGTGTTGGCGCGATTACCGAAAGTGACATCGGTCTGGCCGAAGCATCTGGCGCACCGATCATGGGCTTTAACGTACGTGCGAACACATCTGCGCGTAATACGGCGAACCAAAAGGGCGTCGAAATTCGCTACTATTCAATCATCTACGATCTTGTGGATGATGTGAAAGCGGCAGCGTCTGGTCTGCTTAGTGCGGAAATTCGCGAGAACTTCATCGGTTATGCGAATATCAAAGAGGTGTTCAAAGTTACGGGTATCGGCAAAGTTGCCGGCTGTCTTGTGACCGAAGGTGTCGCGCGTCGCTCGGCTGGGGTGCGTTTGCTGCGTGACAACGTTGTGATCCACGAAGGTACGTTGAAAACACTTAAGCGTTTCAAAGATGAGGTTGCTGAAGTGCAGTCTGGTCAGGAATGTGGTATGGCGTTTGAGAACTACGATGATATCCGCGCGGATGACGTAATCGAAATCTTTGAGCGCGAGTCAATCGAGCGTACACTAGACTAGATTATTAACCTTATGACATGAGAAAAGGGCTCAAGCGAGCGCTTGAGCCCTTTTCCATTGAAAAGTTAAACGTTTGAAACGTGATCTAGGCGGCAGCCGAAATAGGCTGACTCGCGAAATCACGATCACTAACTGATACAATAATGCGCCCGTCATTAAGCGCGCGTACGAAAGTTCCCTGAACCTGCACACAAGTTCCAATGATGATTGTACAAAGCATGGCGTTCTCCCCCAAGAAATTGAACGTTGTGTTCGATACATGCATTGACCCGGGTGTTGGGTGTCAGAAAACATTTAACTTTTCTATAATAATTTTCGCGAAATTGGATAATTATCCAATGTTTTCCCCTTACAGCCAGTCTCTGAGGATCGGAATCAGCGGAATATCAGCTGCTGGCATCGGATATTTGGACAAATCGCGGGCCTTTACCCACCTCAAAGCCTGATTTTCGCGTGATTGGGGAATACCTTCCCATTTACGACAAGCAAAGAGTGGCATGAGAAGATGGAAATTTTCGTAGGTATGGCTCGCAAAATTTAAGGGAGCGAGGCAGCTGGCCCATGTGTCGATGCCCAACTCTTCTTGCAACTCACGGATGAGCGCGGCCTCAGGTGTTTCGCCCTCCTCGACCTTTCCGCCGGGAAATTCCCAAAGACCCGCCATTGATTTGCCTTCTGGGCGTTGACCCAGAAGAATCCGACCATCGAGGTCGATCAGAGCAACGGCGCTTACAAGGACAGTTTTCATGACCGATAATCCGCGTTGATAGTGATGTAGCCGTGAGTAAGATCGCAGGTCCAAACGGTGCTCTTGCCGATGCCTAGCCCTAGATCCACAGCGATCACTAATTCGGATTGGGTCATGTATGCAGCGCCATCCTCTTCTTTGTAGTCAGGGCTTACCCAACCTTTATCAGCGACCAACACATCGCCAAAAGAAATACTGAGCAAATCGCGATCCGCGGCTGCGCCAGATTTTCCGATTGCCATTACAACGCGACCCCAGTTTGGATCTTCGCCAGCGATTGCGGTTTTGACCAAGGGTGAGTTTGCAACCGCGAGGCCGTGTGTACGCGCATCCGCATCGCTTTGCGCGCCAGTGATCTGAATTTCGACAAGTTTCGTCGCGCCCTCACCGTCGCGGACAACCTGCAATGCGAGATCTTTCATCACCCCGTGAAGTGCGACTTTGAAAGCTGTGCTGTCCGTTACATCAACATCAGATCCGCCAGTTGCGGCAATCAAAAAAGAATCTGACGTGGAGGTGTCGCTATCGACTGTGATCGAATTGAAGGTGATTTCATTCAATTCGGACACTATGGCCTGCAAGTCTTCGCGTGCAATCTTGGCGTCTGTGAAAACGTAGACAAGCATCGTCGCCATGTCCGGTGCGATCATGCCTGACCCTTTGGCAATGCCCGCGATAGAGACGGTTTTTCCGTTCACCTCAATTTGTGCGCCAGCACCTTTGGCGAAAGTATCAGTTGTTCGGATTGCTTCGGCGGCGGCTTCAATCGCGCTCTCATCTAGTGCCGCTTTCAGCTCGATGATCTTCGCGGTGATCCGATCGTGGGGAAGGGGTTCGCCTATAACGCCAGTGGAAGAGGAAAACACCCGCGTTTCAGGAAGGTCGAGCGCATCAGCAACAGCGTCAGTGACGGCCTGCGTCGCTTCAATTCCGTTCTTCCCGGTAAACGCGTTGGCATTGCCAGAATTCACGATGATTGCAGCGCCAGCGTCACTGTCGAGGCTGATCTTTGTCTGACAGTCTAGCACAGGTGCTGCACGCGTTGAGGATTTGGTGAACACGCCAGCCACAGCACTGCCTGGCGCGATTTGCGCGAGCATGACATCGGTGCGGCCTTGATATTTTACCCCCGCTGCGGCAGCGGCAAAAGACACGCCACCAATCAGTGGCAAATTGGGAAATTGCTCTGGCGCAAGGGGGGAGCGGGGCGGCGTGTCTGCCATGACTTATTTCTCCAGAAGTGAGAGGTCGCTAAGCTTGGACATATCGATGTCTGTCGCAGGCGTCTTAGAAATTGTGGCACCTTCCGTCAACTTCGTAATGTAGGCGTCAACGGTTTCCATGCGCACTTGCTGTTCTAGATCTGCGCGCACGTCCTCAAGCTTTGGCGCATCTTTGGAGCGCGTGTCATTAAGTTTGATCACGTGCCAGCCAAACTGCGTTTTAATCGGGGCAGAGACTGCGCCAACCTCCATGTCTTTTACGGCATTTTCGAACTCCGGCACCATCTGACCTGTGCCAAACCATCCCAAAGCTCCACCACGTGGACCTGAGGGACCTGTGGACTTTTCCTTGGCCAGCTCTACGAAATCTGCGCCGCCATCTAGTTCTGTGACCAGTGCTTTGGCCTCGTCTTTGGTTTCGACAAGAATATGTGAGGCGTCGAATTCACGTTCTGGCGCGGCACCTGCGTAGGTTTTTTCGTAGGCTGCAGCGACAGCATCTTCTGTCACCGCATCTGCGAGTACGACATCCATATGCTCTGCCGCCATCAAAGCACGACGTTCGTTTTCTAGCGCGAGGCGCACGCGATCAGGCGTGCCACTCCCAGCTTGCGCCGCCAAAATCGTTTGCTGGATGACCTGATCCAGGATGCCTTTGAACAACACATCATCCGGCAAATTGCGATACTGATCTGGCAAGCCAGAGCGCACCACGATCATGTGACCCATCGTGATATCTGTGCCGTTTACCGTAGCGACAACCTGATCAATGCCAGTTTCCGCAGAAAGTGGGAGCGCCAGCAGCGTGACAGCAGCCACAGAGGCCAAAAATGGGGTGTGTTTTAACATCGCTTATTCCTTGTTTATTGCGCGATTCGTGCGCGCCGTTGACACTGGCATACCTGCCCCTTACATCGCTTTAAGGCCATGGTTCGGGCCGTCTTCACCCCTTTATCTATGGGTTGCGTGCAAGGCGAGCAAGCGGAGCCTGAGCACAAAGACGTCAAGGATGGATGAGCGCAGATGCTAGGACTTGGAAAAATCACGAAAAAGATCTTCGGAACGCCGAATGATCGCAAAGTGAAGGCCACGCGCCCGATCGTTGAAAAAATCAACGCGCTGGAACCTGATTTCGAAAAGCTCACCGATGAGGGTCTCAAACAAAAGACCGAAGAGCTGGCAAAACGTGCGGTGGAAGGCGAGAGCCTTGATGACCTGCTTCCAGAAGCCTTTGCCAACTGTCGTGAGGGCGCGCGCCGTGCGCTTGGTTTGCGCGCATTCGATACACAGCTCATGGGCGGTATCTTCCTGCATCAAGGCAATATTTCTGAGATGAAAACAGGCGAGGGTAAGACCCTTGTTGCGACCCTGCCTGCGTACCTCAACGCATTGACGGGCAAGGGTGTGCACGTTGTGACGGTGAACGACTACCTCGCAAAACGAGACGCGGAATGGATGAGTAAGGTGTTCGGCGCCTTGGGCATGACCACCGGCGTGATCTATCCTAACCAAGATGAAGCAGAAAAGAAGGCAGCCTATGCCTGTGATGTGACATACGCCACGAACAATGAGCTGGGTTTTGACTATCTGCGCGACAATATGAAATCTGAGTTAAGCCAAATGTACCAGCGCGAGCATAACTTCGCGATTGTTGACGAGGTGGATTCGATCCTCATCGATGAAGCTCGTACACCGCTTATTATTTCTGGCCCTGCGGCGGACCGTTCAGAGCTTTATATGGCGATTGATTTGGTCATCCCTGAATTGACCGACGAGCATTTCGAGCTCGACGAAAAAACCCGCAACGTGTCTTACACGGAAGACGGCAACGAGTTCCTTGAGCAGCTCTTGCTTGAGAAGAGTCTACTGGAAGAAGGTGCGACGCTTTACGATCCTGAAAGCACGACACTGGTGCATCATGTGAACCAAGGTTTGCGCGCACACAAGCTGTTTGAGAAAGATAAAGAGTACATCGTGCGCGACGGCGAAGTCGTTCTGATTGACGAATTCACCGGTCGTATGATGTCGGGTCGCCGTTTGTCTGATGGTCTGCACCAAGCGATTGAAGCGAAGGAAGGCTGCCCTATTCAGCCAGAAAACGTCACGCTCGCCTCTGTTACGTTCCAGAACTACTTCCGCTTGTATAACAAATTGTCCGGCATGACTGGAACGGCGATGACCGAAGCGGAAGAATTCGCTGAGATCTATGGCCTTGGCGTGGTCGAGGTTCCAACGAACCGTCCCATCGCGCGTGTTGATGAGCATGATAAGGTGTTCCGCACGGCCAAAGAGAAATACGACGAGATCGTTAACATCGTAAAAGAAGCGCATGAGAAGGGTCAGCCGTGTCTCGTGGGCACAACCTCGATTGATAAATCTGAATTCCTGTCCAACATGCTGAAAGAAGCGGGCTTACCGCATAACGTTTTGAACGCGCGTCAGCACGAGCAAGAAGCGCAGATTGTGGGAGACGCGGGCAAGCTTGGCGCTATCACAATTGCGACGAACATGGCGGGTCGGGGCACAGACATTCAGCTTGGCGGCAACGTTGATCTGAAGGTGATGGAAGCATTGGCCGCAGAGCCGGCTGCAGATCCAGAAGCCGTGCGCGCACGCATTGAGGAAGAGCATCAGACATGGCGTCAAAAGGTGCTCGACGCGGGTGGTCTTTATATTATCGCGACCGAGCGCCACGAGAGCCGTCGCATCGATAACCAGCTGCGTGGTCGCGCGGGTCGTCAGGGTGATCCTGGTCGCTCTGCGTTCTTCCTATCGCTTGATGACGATCTGATGCGCATTTTTGGGTCGGAGCGTTTGGACAAGGTGCTGAACACGCTTGGCATGAAAGAAGGCGAAGCGATTGTGCATCCGTGGGTCAACAAATCCCTAGAACGCGCGCAGGCGAAGGTTGAAGGCCGCAACTTTGACATTCGTAAGCAGTTGTTGAAGTTCGACGATGTGATGAACGATCAACGTAAAGTGATCTTTGGCCAACGCCGCGAGATTATGGAAGCGGAGGATGTGTCCGAGA
This sequence comes from Planktotalea sp., assembly GCF_018607995.1. Classification (GTDB taxonomy): domain Bacteria; phylum Pseudomonadota; class Alphaproteobacteria; order Rhodobacterales; family Rhodobacteraceae; genus Planktotalea. The sequence continues at coordinate 25,358 of NZ_JABBAL010000001.1, read as the reverse complement.
TCACGCAAGACATGCGTTATCAGGTGATTGACGATCTGATTGATCAATACATGCCACCAAAATCCTATGCGGATCAGTGGGACATGGAAGGTCTGCACGGCGCTGCTGCCGAGGCCGTGAACATCGACGTGCCCGTTCAAGACTGGGGTATTGAAGAGGGTGCGGATGACGATGTGATCCGTGAGCGTCTGGAAAAAGCAGCGGACGAAGCGATTGCGCAAAAGGTTGCGGCCTTCGGTACTGACAACATGCGTCAGATCGAAAAGCAGATGCTCTTGCAGACCATCGATGGCAAATGGCGTGAACATCTTGTAACGCTTGAGCACCTTCGTTCGGTTGTGGGCTTCCGTGGCTACGCGCAGCGTGATCCACTGAACGAGTATAAGAACGAAAGCTTCCAGCTGTTTGAGAGCATGCTTGATAGCTTGCGCACGGAAGTGACGCAAAAGCTTGGCCAAGTGCGCCCGATGACTGAGGAAGAACAGGCAGAGATGCTGGCCGAAATTCAGGCACAGCAAGAGATGTTGCAAGAAGCGGGTGTTGAGGCCTTTGCGGAAACCTCTCAAGCGCCTGAGCCTGAGGTCGCAGGCTTTGATGAAACGGACAGCTCGACTTGGGGCAATCCAGGTCGTAACGATCCCTGCCCTTGCGGGTCCGGCAAGAAATTCAAGCACTGCCACGGGCGCTTAACTTAATAAATTATTTCAATGACTTAGTGCCTAATTGAACTGCATAAAATGTTATGCAAATACTAATTTTGTATAGGTCGTTAGACAAAACTTACGCTGAGTTTGAAGAAAAGATATTGGATGGCAAAGTGCTGTTGTTCACTCGCAATGGCGTTTTCCAAGTGCGATTGTACAAAGGTAATCGTCAGTACATCTACAAAAGTTTGAAGACACGCGACTTGGCTAAGGCACGTGAGTTGGCAGTACGTGCGCACTACGAGTTAGAGTTTCACAGCTACCACTGCAGATTAAACGTTTCAGTGATGTGCTTAATGAGTATGAACGACTGCGTGAGAACTAGAATGCACGTGGCACTTATCCGCACAACAACAAAGCCAATCAGCAGCAAACAAGTGATTACATGCTACGCCAGATACGGCGTGTGAGTAAGTTTTGGCATGAGTACTGTGGCAAGAAGCCAGTTGATAAGGTAGATAAAGAATTGCTGCGTGACTATCTGGATTGGCGATGTGATGACTATCATCGCATGCCCAAAGATAAACGTCCAAAGAACCACAGCCTAAATCCAGCAGACAAAACACTTGAGTGGGAAACTACTTTTGCACTCACTGTGCTGAAGTTTGCACAAGAACGTGGCTATAGAGGCAATAAACCAACGCCCACGTTTAGACACAAAGCACAGCGCACCAAAACACGCCCAGCAGTTTACACTGCGAGAGTACAGCGTGCTGTACAAAGGCATAAGGCGCTGGATGCATGAAGAGAAAGACAACGCTCGTAAGCGTTATACACGTGAGCTACTGCGAGACTATGTGCTTGTCCTTACCAACAGCGGCATGCGTGTAGGCGAAGCCAATAACGTGTGTGAATGACTTAGAACGGTTTACAGATGAACGTGGCAGAGCAAACTACTCATTTAATGTGAAGGGTAAGACGGGCAAGCGTTACGTTATCCCACGTGCTAACGCAGCTAGGTATGTTGAACGCACACTGGAGCGTAACCAGAAGTGGCAAGAAGAGTGGGCATGGACAGCTGCAGTAGGCGCCAAACAACACAGCCGTAAAACAGCGCAACACGACGATTGACTATTTCGTATGCCAGATGGCAACAAGATCATCACTCTAATTGATCAATTTAACGAAGTTCCCAAGCGTGAAAATATCACGCACAATGCTGACGGTGAGAAGTACACGCTCTACAGCCTAAGGCGCTTTTACGCTGTGCAGATGCTGCGGCATGGCAAGGTTAATGTGTTTGATATTGCACGTAACATGGGCACGCGTGTTCTGATTATTGAGAGCTATTATGGCAAGCATGCAACTGCACAAGAACTTGCAACGAAGGTAGGTGGATAAAAAGGGTAGGTTTGAGCCTACCCTTTTAAAGTTTACAGCTTGTTGCTGGTAATCTCTGGCTCAACCATTGTTGTGGTTGGTGGAGTACAAGCCGACACAGCGATTACGCCGCAGAGGATGAGTAGTGAGCTTATTTTACGCATAATTATATCCAATATATGAAGTACCAATAAGACACTAAAGCAATGTCCTCATCAAAGCAATTCTACAGCGTTTGCCAACTGCTCATCGTTTACGTTTATATATCTTTGAGTAACTGCGATTGAACTGTGTCCAGCAAGTTCTGCTAGCACACGTATGCCTATACCTTTGTTAGCAAGTCATGTGATGAATGTCCTGCGAGGACTGTGACTGCTGGCACCTTGCAGCCCACATGCGTGGAATATGTTGAGGAACAGCTGACACATTGTATTTGCACTAAAGTGCCCCCTTTCTGACTGCGAAACAGGGGCGCAGCAACGTCTACGCAGCTGACACTCAGTAATTGCTTAGGCTAGCTGCTTGTTTAACAAACACTGTGCGTGTACGTGCGCCTTTGGTTTGTGACTTTGACAGCAAACTGCTATCCGAATGAGCGCGTGACGTTCCACCATAATGGCATGATGTTCACACATGCGACGGATGCAGACGGCAACCTCGATCTTAGCATTCCGGCTTTGTCTGAAAATGCGGTTATCATTGTTGCATTTGTGAATGGTGAGGGTGCGCTTGCTGATATAAAAGTACCGTCTCTAGAGTTTTACGACCGTATGGTTGTGCAATCAAAAGCAAAGAGCCAGTTGCACATTAACGCTTTCGAATTCGGCGCAGACTATCGCGACGAAGGTCACGTGAATGTGGACTCCAAGAGGAGTGTCAGCGATGCGGCCAAAGGTGTTGGCGGATTTGTCACAGTTTCGGGCGATTACGAGCAAGGCCAAGCATTGGTTGCCGAAGTCTATACGTTCCCGACAAGCACCTCCAAAACGATGGGCGATGTGCATGTTTCTGTTGATGCAAACGTGACTGTAGCCAATTTTTGTTTGCGCATCGAAGCGCAAACCCTTGAAGTCAGCCGTGCTGGCAAGATGAAAGTGCAAGATCTGACGCTTCAATTCTATCTTGTGATGCAGTTGGTGATTTTCTGGTGCTGGGAAACCTGATACAAGACTTGAAAGTTGCGCGTAACTAAGCGCGCAACACTTCGAGGCTGTTGATTGATGTTATTGCAACGTGCGGCGTACCTCGCCGCATTTTTTGTTTGTATGGTAACTGCTCCGCTTATGGCCCAGGATGTGACGTTGACGTCGCCTGATGGCTCTGTCGAGGTGAATGGCACTCTTTTGGGATTCGACGGTAAATTCTACCGTGTTGAAACAGTCTATGGTGAGTTGACGGTTGATGGTTCCGGCGTGAATTGCGCGGGCTCCGCGTGCCCTGATTTGCTGAATTACGTGGCAGAGCTCTCTGTGTCTGGTTCTGCAAAGATTGGTGAGGTCTTGATGCCTGCGCTAATTGAAGGCTTTGCGCTGCGACATGGGTATGTGGCTGAACGGGAACGCAAAGACGCAATCCACTTCGTTTACACATTGCGCTACAAAAAAGACGGCGCGCTGTTGGGTCGCTTCATATTTCAGGTGACGAACACGGATGAGGGCTTTGCCGATCTTTTGGCGGATGAAGCGGACATAGTGATGTCGCTGCGCGAGATTCGCTTAACCGAGAACAGACGCGCGAATGAAGCAGGGCTAGGCGATTTGCGTGGCCCCAACCGAAGCCGCGTGCTGGCGCTGGATGCGATGGTGCCGATCACTGCGCCCGGCAATCCGGTTGATGCGATTTCGCCTGCAACGCTCGCGCGAGTTTTTGCGGGTCGTGTGACAAATTGGAAAGACTTGGGCGGGCCTGATGCACCAATCTCTATGCATCTGCGCGATCCTAAGTCTGGTCTATCCCAAGCAGTTCAAGATCGCTTGATGGCGCCTGCCGCTTTGGTTCTGGATAGCAATATTATGCGACACGCAACGAATAATGCACTGATCAAAGCTGTGACAGACGATCCTTTTGCTATAGGAATTTCAAGCTACTCCGAAACAGGTAATGCAGATGTTTTGGTGCTGACAGGCACGTGCGGATTTTCCCTGCGTGCGGGTCGTGTGACGATCAAGACTGAGGACTATCCGCTAACCGTACCAATGTTTCTCTACATTCCTGCGCGTCGCTTACCCAAATTGGCCCGCGAATTTTTGACATTCACTCGCTCGCCCTCTGCGCAGATTGTGATCCGTCGCGCTGGTTTTGTAGATCAAGCGCCGGAAGAATTGTCGATCAACCAGCAGGGCGATCGTTTTGCCAATGCAATTTCATTGATTGGAACGGAGATTAACCTGACCGATGTGAAACGCTTGGTTAAAGTGCTCAGTCCGATGAAGCGTCTCAGCACATCTTTTAGGTTTCGTGCAGGTTCAAGCGCGCTGGATGCACAATCCTTGTCCAATGTGCAGCAACTTGCCCGCGCGATTGAGGTGGGTGTTTATGACGAACGTTCGGTCACATTTGTCGGCTTTAGTGATGGGCAGGGTCCGGCAGATGGCAATAAAATAATTGGGCTACGGCGCGCCAATTCTGTTTTAGCCGCCGTAAAGAAAGCCGTAGAAACCGTAGATCTGAGCGAGCTAAACATTTCAGTCGAAGCATTTGGCGAAGCGCTTCCCATGGCCTGTGATGACAGCGCATGGGGTCGGCAGGTCAATCGCCGTGTGGAGGTTTGGGTGCGCTAAAGCAGCCCTTCGCTGACAAAGCTCGACTCGCCAGTTGCACCGATAATCAGATGATCGTGCAACGTGATCAACAGGCTGTCAGCAGCCTGTTTGATGAGCTTGGTCATTTCTACGTCGCTGGGTGATGGGCTCGGATCGCCCGAGGGATGGTTGTGTACGAGGATGATGGCGCAGGAATTGAGTTCTAACGCGCGCTTTAGCACCTCGCGGGGATAGGCGGGAACATGATCAACTGTGCCCACGCCTAAAGTCTCATCAGCGACCAGCATATTGCGGCGATCTAGGAAAAGAACGTGGAATTCTTCTGTTTTTTATGCGCGAGGTTAGTGTGGCAGTAAGTCAGTACAGCGTCCCAGCTAGAGATCAGAGGAAGATGAGCGATACGGGCTTTAGATCCAGCATCTCCGTACCGCTTAGGTGTTCGGTGCCATGGTCTTGAAAACGCTCACGCAAAAGGCTACGTGTTTATCGCGAAGATTGCTATCAGAGAGCCCAAGGCGTTCGCGGCCTGTTTTATCGGCAAGGCGCAGACTGAAGGCGGGGGCGGATATATCGGAAAACTGTGTGTGTTGAATGCCCATGCTGACTTTGATCAGCCGATTCGACAATTTTTTAATTAACTGTACAAAAAAGTCCGGCGCAGCGTGGCTGGCCGGACTAAGATTTAGATGTGTCGTGCTTTAGCCCTTCATGCTATCCCAAAAGGATTTCACGGAAGAGAAAAAGCTTTTGCTTTCAGGGTTGTTGTCCTCGGAGAGGTCTTCAAATTCCTTTAGCAATTCTTTCTGACGGCTGGTCAGGTTCACAGGCGTTTCCACAGCAAGTTCGATGAACATATCACCTGCGCCCCCACCACGAAGGGCTGGCATACCTTTGCTACGCAAACGCATTTGACGGCCAGATTGGCTACCCGCTGGGATCTTCACGCGGCTGCGTCCCCCATCAATAGTTGGCACTTCAATATCACCACCCAGCGCCGCAGAGGACATGGAGACAGGAACATTGCAGAACAGGTTCACACCATCTCGTTCAAACAGTTTGTGCTTGTTCACTTCGATAAAAATGTAGAGATCGCCGGACGGACCACCGCGCACTCCTGCTTCGCCTTCGCCGGAAAGACGAATGCGTGTGCCTGTTTCAACGCCCGCCGGAATGTTCACGCTTAGGGCGCGCTCTTTCTCAACACGGCCTTGGCCAGAGCAGGAGTTACATGGGTTCTTGATGATTTGACCCATGCCGGAACAGGTTGGGCATGTGCGTTCAACCGTAAAGAAACCCTGCTGTGCGCGGACCTTACCAATGCCGGAGCATGTGGGGCAATTCGTCGGCTCTACGCCGCCATCCGCGCCTGTGCCCTCACAGCTGGAACAATTCACAGCAGTCGGAACGTTGATTGTCTTCTGCAGTCCAGCGAAAGCTTCTTCCAGCGAAACACGTAGGTTGAAACGCAAGTCCGAGCCACGAGCCGCACGGTTTCGACCACCGCCACCGCTGCGTTGGCCACCCATGAAATCGCCAAACAGATCGTCGAAAACATCAGAGAAAGCAGAGCTGAAATCACCTTGCCCGCCACCAGGTCGACCGCCGCCGCCCATGCCACCCTCAAAGGCCGCATGACCATAGCGATCGTACGCCGCCTTCTTTTCGGGGTCTTTCAGGACTTCGTGGGCTTCATTAGCCTCTTTGAATTGCTCTTCAGCTTTTGGATTGTCTGAGTTGCGATCGGGGTGAAGTTCTTTTGCTTTCTTGCGATAGCCCTTCTTGATCTCATCCGCGGATGCACCTTTGGCGATGCCTAGGACGTCGTAATAGTCTCGTTTTGACATAACAAATCCTGCTTTGAGGAAACGCATTGGGCCGGCACTGATTTAACAGACCGGCCCTTTAGGGAAGTTGGTCGCGCGAAACGCGACCCCTTACCCGCGCTTTTCGTCTTCGTTCAGGTCTTCAAAGTCGGCATCAACGATGTCGTCATCCGGGTTTTGATCGGCTGCCATTGGTTCGTCATCTGCTTCGTCTTGCGACGCTTTGTAGATGGCTTCACCCAGCTTCATTGCGGACTCAGTCACGTTCTGGATGCCGGACTTAATCTTGTCGGCGTTCTCTGTTTCCAGCTCGTCCTTGAGTGCGGCAATCGCCAATTCAATCGCTTCGACCGTTGTCGGATCGACCTTATCAGCATGCTCTTCCATGGACTTTTCAGTCGAATGGATGAGGCTTTCCGCTTGGTTCTTCGCTTCGATCAATTCGCGGCGCTCTTTGTCCGCATCCGCATTCTCTTCCGCGTCCTTGACCATCTTATCGATATCGTCATCAGACAGACCGCCAGAGGCTTGGATTGTGATCTTTTGCTCTTTGCCCGTGCCTTTGTCCATCGCGCCAACGGCAACGATACCGTTTGCGTCGATGTCAAACGTCACTTCAATCTGTGGCAGACCGCGTGGCGCAGGTGGGATGTTCTCAAGGTTGAACTGACCGAGCATTTTGTTGTCGTTCGCCATTTCACGCTCACCTTGGAAGACACGGATTGTCACGGCGCTTTGGCTGTCTTCTGCGGTCGAGAAGATCTGTGATTTCTTCGTTGGGATCGTTGTGTTGCGGTCGATCAAACGTGTGAACACGCCGCCGAGCGTTTCAATGCCCAAAGACAGTGGCGTAACGTCGAGAAGAACAACGTCTTTAACGTCGCCTTGAAGAACACCCGCCTGAATGGCGGCACCCATCGCAACAACCTCATCTGGGTTCACACCCTTGTGTGGCTCTTTACCGAAGAATTTCGTCACTTCTTCAACAACGCGCGGCATACGTGTCATACCACCAACAAGGACAATCTCGTCGATGTCTGATGTGGATAGACCCGCGTCCTTAAGCGCAGCTTGGCAAGGTTTGATAGACGCTTTGATCAGATCGGACACAAGGCTTTCCAGCTTTGCACGCGTCAGTTTAAGAACCATGTGAAGTGGCTGGCCACCTTTTGGGTCCATGGAGATAAACGGTTGGTTGATTTCTGTCTGGTTTGCGGCAGAGAGTTCGATCTTCGCTTTTTCAGCTGCTTCTTTCAAACGCTGAAGCGCCATCTTGTCTTTGGTCAAATCAACGCCGTTCTCTTTCTTGAATTGATCGGCGAGGTAGTTGACGATGCGCATGTCAAAGTCTTCACCGCCAAGAAACGTATCACCGTTGGTGGATTTTACTTCGAACAGGCCGTCGTCGATCTCGAGGATCGTGACGTCGAATGTACCACCGCCGAGGTCGTAGACCGCAATTGTCTGTGTTTCTTCTTTATCAAGGCCATAGGCTAGCGCGGCTGCTGTCGGCTCGTTGATGATGCGCAACACTTCGAGGCCAGCAATTTTGCCTGCGTCTTTTGTCGCTTGGCGTTGTGCGTCGTTGAAATACGCAGGAACGGTGATAACCGCTTGAGTCACACCTTCGCCAAGATAGCTTTCTGCGGTTTCCTTCATTTTACCGAGGATGAAAGCAGAGATCTGGCTTGGGGAGTATTTGTCACCCTTAGCTTCAACCCAAGCGTCGCCATTGCCGCCATCGACAACAGAGAACGGCAGGTTCTTAAGATCTTTTTTCAGGTGCTCGTCGTCAAAGCGGCGACCGATGAGGCGCTTCACACCGAAGACTGTGTTGTCTGGGTTTGTGACGGCCTGGCGTTTTGCCGGCTGGCCAACAAGGCGCTCGTCATCTGTGAAAGCCACAATAGACGGCGTTGTGCGCGCGCCTTCTGCGTTCTCGATCACGCGTGGTTGAGAGCCGTCCATGATGGACACGCAGCTGTTTGTCGTACCGAGGTCAATACCAATTACTTTGGCCATAGTTTCAATCCCTTTTTAAGGTCAAGGCGATGTCACGAGACGCAAACCCGTTATGGCATCTGCGCCTCGATTGGTTAGTGATTTGCAAAGGTGCAAACCAACGTTCGAGCGGTATATAAGGAGCGTAAATGGGTGCTGCAAGGATTGTGCGCCACTCATTTAGCGATTTTGCGCAGTTCCGGCGTAATTTTCGCGTTTAGAATGAATTTGGAGTTAATGACGCCATGGAAAAGCTGACCCTGCGCGGTTTTGAGATTTACAAAGGGTTGCTCGACAGTGTGACGCAACAGCATCTTGTGGATGCGGTGCGCGAGGTTGCGAAAGCTGCGCCGCTGTTTTCGCCGATGACCCCATATGGCAAACCGATGCGCGTGCGCATGACCTCTGCGGGTGACTTTGGCTGGGTCTCTGATCGCTCTGGCTATCGTTATGCGCGTGCGCACCCTGACGGCATGGCTTGGCCAGCGATCCCCGCGCCTGTCATGAAGATATGGAATGATGTGAGCGGGTCAGATCGCACGCCAGAATGCTGTTTGATGAATTTCTATGGCGAAGACGCGAAGATGAGTATGCATCGGGATTGCGATGAGGGCGACTTTTCGCACTCTGTCGTGTCTGTCTCGCTTGGCGATGATGCGTTGTTTCGCATTGGTAACCTTGAACGCGGCGGCAAGACTGAGTCGATTTGGCTTACCTCAGGCGACGTTGTTGTCATGGGTGGCGATGCACGGTTGACGTATCACGGCGTTGATAAAATCCGGTTTGGATCGTCACGTGTGCTCGCCAAGGGGGGTCGTTTAAACCTAACGCTGCGTGTCGTGACCTGAGATGTCGCGACCTATCTTGTCGCGTCCATTGTGCAGCATCCCCGCAAGTAGCGATTGCCGTCTGGTGTTTCGATAAAGACGCGCCCTGTGAAGCCAAACTCTTGATCGCTCATCCTGTCGCTGCATTACGCGGGCTCGAACATCAGCGTGTAAATTTTGGTTGGACCTTCTTCGAACGTCGCTAAAGATCCTGTTTGTGCTACCGCCTCACTAATGTCGTTCAGATCGATGCGAGATGCGCCAAGTTCTGTGAACTCTGTGCTGCGGGGTGTCATGTTTAGGGTCCAAAACGGCTCCGTTCTGGAACAGCTAAGCAGGCGCGATATGGTGTATGAGGTGTCGTTTGGCATCACTTGGAGATATTGCATGGTCGCCCAGCTGTTGCCCTCACCCATGCCAATCATGTCCCATTTAGCATCCTCACGGACGCGTAGCACCTCTATGTTTATCGCAAAGGGTGGGTAGCTTCCGAGTTTTGGTGAACTTGCGTTCGGCTCTGCGCGGATGTTCAACGTGTCATTCGTGGCAACACTGTTCACAGAGTATCGCGTAGGAAGACTGTCGGCCAAAGCCTGGCTTGGCAGGAAAAGCGAGAGGAATGCGAAGAGACGTATCATTGTCGTGCGCTCCAGCTCGCGGAGGCATGTTTGCGCGTGTAGAATTCGCCCATCATACTGATCATTTAGAACACGAGACCCAGGTAAAACGCATATTCTCAGTTCGAGTTGCGAGGTACATATTTTAAAATGCAAACCCGCTTGCCTGATCGATGCAATGAAACAGCGGGTTCTAGTCGAAGAAGTTTCGCAATTGGGGTGTCAGGGAATTAGCGACGAACATTTTGCCAGAACAAATCATATTGGCACGCTGGTAGATCGCCGAAAGTAGGCTTGTGGTGCCTGGTGACTAAGGTTTGATCGCGAGAAAGACCAAGCCGATTGCGAATGCGGTGAACCAAGTCAGCCAGATTATGAACATAACACCCGCAACACCCAGAATGATAAATGGCGTCACAAGCACGTGGTAGCCGAACATGATTACCACAAGTGACATCATCTGGATATAAAGCTGGGACAATGCAGCCGCGACAATGGAGATCGACGTATTCATCGGCGTGTTTTTCATCATCGGTGACGCGGGTCCGTCTGACCCAGTGATTGCACCCACAGTTTTAATGTGCCTTATGAACGGGAAAAAGTCGCTCATAATATAAACCATGAAATCGCCGCGCAGCACTGCACCGCACAGACCAAGAATGGTAAACATCAAATATAACGCGAGCACGAAAATGATCATTTGCAACAAGTTGACCGCGATACTCATCAAAGCGTTGCCGTGCGCCTTACAGAATGTGTGCACGATGTTGTGGTACACGAGGTCACTAAATGTGAGGACCTTACCGAGTGTGGTTTCGCGTCTTCGAACCCGAAACATGTGTTTTCTGCCTGATATGCGACGAATTTGTTGATGATTATTGCCGTTTTCGCCCTCTCCTATCATAAGAGGGATGGAGAATTTATTAATATTACGAATGATCTTAGGCAGGAATAGGGCAACATGGACTACAAGCAATTGGAAGAAACTATGCGCCGTCTGTCGCTCGCCGCGGGTGATGTGATTATGGGCATCTATGGTCAGGATGATTTCGATGTGAAATCAAAATCCGACGACAGCCCTGTCACCGCCGCTGACGAAGCTGCTGATGCGCTTATTTCCGCAGGTCTGCATGCAGCGTTTCCCGATGTGATGCTGGTCACTGAAGAGCAGTCAGAGTCCCATAGCGCAAAGGGTGACACGTTCCTGATTGTCGATCCTTTGGATGGTACAAAAGAGTTCATCCACCGCCGCGGCGATTTCACTGTCAATATTGCTTATGTCGAGAACGGCGTGCCGACGCGTGGCGTCGTCTATGCGCCTGCGAAAAAGCGGATGTTCTACACGCGTGCAGACGGCCAATCTATTGAAGAGATAGGGCCATTGCATCCCGATGTGATTGGCCAACAAAATTTGATCGAAGTTAGCAAGCCGGACAGCAGAGCGCTTTATGTGGTCGCGTCCAAATCGCACCGCGATCAGGCGACTGATGACTACATAAACAAGTATCAAGTGCGAAATATGAAGAGCGCGGGATCGTCTCTGAAATTCTGTCTAATCGCCACGGGTGAAGCGGATATCTATCCGCGCGTTGGTCGCACGATGGAGTGGGACACAGCCGCAGGGCATGCTGTTCTAACGGGTGCGGGAGGACGTGTTGTGCGTTTTGATAACCATGAAGATTTGACCTATGGCAAAGACGGTTTCGCTAATCCCTTCTTCATTGCCTATTCGCCTGATGTTGAATTGAAAGACGCCTAAATGTCAGTCTTGATTGTCATCCCCGCGCGTTATGCCTCGACACGCTATCCTGCGAAACCTTTGGCTGAGCTTAAGGGTGCAAGTGGCCAGTCACGCTCGCTTATCCAGCGTGCGTGGGAAGCGGCAATCGCTGTGAACGGTGTGGACCGTGTGGTTGTTGCGACGGATGATGATCGCATCAAAGACGCAGCAGAAGCGTTTGGTGCAGAAGTGGTGATGACGCCTGAAAGCTGCGCCAATGGCACGGAACGTTGTGCAGCGGCATATGACGTGCTGGTTAGCGATGCAGAGATCGTGGTGAACTTGCAAGGCGACGCACCTTTAACGCCCCATTGGTTCGTTGAAGATCTTGTAAGCGCTATGCGCGCGACCCCTGAGGCCGATATCGCAACGCCTGTTTTGCGCTGTGATGGACGCGCGCTGAACGGATTTCTCGCGGATCGCAAAGCGAGTCGTGTCGGCGGAACAACTGCTGTGTTTGATGCCAATATGCGCGCAATGTATTTCAGCAAAGAGGTGGTTCCTTTTACCTCTGACACTTATGCGGATGACGCTGAAACGCCCGTTTTTCATCATGTTGGCGTTTACGCTTACCGCCCTGCTGCATTGATGGCTTATCCGACTTGGCAAGTGGGTCTTTTGGAGCAGCTTGAAGGCTTAGAGCAGCTTCGCTTTATGGAGCAAGGCAGCACCGTGCAATGCGTCGAAGTCGAAGCGCGCGGAAAACAATTCTGGGAACTGAATAATCCCGAAGATGTCCCTGTGCTGGAACGCATGATGCAGGAGATGGGGGTTGAATGAGCACGCCAACGGTCTCTGTCATTATTGTGAGCAGAGGCCGCGTTGCTGATTTACCGTTGTGCCTGCTTGGCATTTCCTAGCTTGATTAACCTAATTTCGAAGTTTTTTTGGTTGCTGATAGTGATGGTCTCAGCGGTGTACGTGAGCTGCCGTTCTTCGACGATCTGAAAATAATCGAGTTCAACGAAGCCAACAAATCTGCCGCACGCAATCATGAGATTGCAGAGGCCGCTGGCGAAATTGTCGCTTTTATTGATGACGATTTGGTAGCGGAACCCACGTGGCTTAACTATCTCACCGCCGTGTTTCGTGACCCCGATGCGGCTGCTGCGCTTGAGGTTGCCGAAGACCAGATCAGTGTTTTGACCCCTTCGAATGGTCGCGCCATCAAGACCGAAGGCACGAACATGGCTTTATGCCGTGATGTGATTGTGCTGATGGGTGGATTTGATCCGGCGTTTCGGTTTTATCTGGATGAAACGGACGTCAATTTCTGGCTAATGTATCCTTGTCATCGTACCGCTATCGCACCACTTGCGCAGGTACATCATGGCTACAAAGCCAGCGCGACACGGTGAAGTGACAGAGTGCCCACAGATCTGTTTGAGATCGGTGCAAGCCTTGCCGTCTATCTACGCAAACATGCGAGTGGTAATTTTGAAACGTTGGCATGTGCGCGGCACGAACAAAGGCAGCAGGCGCTGAGGCACATGGTAAATGGGCTGATCGAACCGCGTGATGTGCGGCGTTTACTTGCATCGTTCGAAAAAGGGGGTTGCGGCTGGCAAATCGCGTGAGATCGGGGTCATGCGAGAGATTCCAAACGCCGCAACCGGATTCCAAACGATGGAGCGCTGTCCTTCAAGTGATCATGCTGTCCTTGCGGGCAAACGATCGGAGTCACGACGCGTACTGACCGACGCAGAGACTACTGTGAAAGAAGGTGGTCGCGCCTCTGCCTTCATTGTTTCAACCTTTGCGAGAGCACATAAAATACGCTTTACCAAGGGTGGAGTTTGGGTGCAGTCGGACGGGCTTTTTGGGTGCAGTATACGCTACGGATCGAGGTTTTTATTGAACAAACGGAGAAAAAGAACGGCGAAAGAGATCAAGCGTCTTGCTATGGTGCGTGGTTTCCCTGCAAAACCGACGTGGGGATGAAAATTTTGAAACAATACACTCGAAATTCGATTTTGACATTTTTAGAACCCAATTCGCATTTAGTGGATGTGAAATGGTAACGAATTAACACTGGGGACGTCAGTATGCGTAACAAAGTAACGAAAGCTATCTTTCCTGTCGCTGGGTTAGGTACGCGGTTTTTACCAGCGACAAAGTCTATTCCTAAAGAAATCATGACGCTCGTTGATCGCCCTCTTATTCAGTACGCAATTGATGAAGCACGCGCCGCTGGCATCAAGGAATTCATTTTTGTTACCTCGCGTGGCAAAGGTGCGCTTGAGGATTACTTTGATCACTCCCCACAGCTGGAAAATGAACTTCGCAAGAAGGGAAAAGATGACCTTCTTGAAATCCTAAAATCGACCAACATGGACAGTGGTACAATCGCCTACATGCGTCAACACAAAGCGCTGGGCCTTGGACACGCGGTCTGGTGTGCGCGTCGTTTGATCGGGAATGAGCCTTTTGTGGTAATTTTGCCTGACGATGTAATTGCGGCGGAAAAACCTTGCTTGCAGCAAATGGTTGAAGCCTATGAAAAAACCGGTGGTAACATGGTTGCTGCGATGGAAGTCCCGCCAGAAAAGGCATCGTCCTACGGTGTTCTCGATGTCGAAGAAGATATGGGATCAATGGTGTCCGTCAAAGGCATGGTGGAAAAGCCAGCGCCCGGGACAGAGCCGTCGAACCTAGCCGTTATTGGTCGCTATATTCTGTCGCCTCATGTTTTGAAGAACCTCAACAAGATCAAATCTGGTGCAGGTGGTGAAATCCAACTAACCGATGCGATTGCGCAAGAGATTGGCTCGGATCGTGGTGTTTATGGATATCGTTTCCGTGGCCAGCGTTTCGATTGCGGGTCCAAGTCGGGCTTTTTGCAGGCGACAGTTGCGTTTGGTCTGTCACGCGATGATTTACGCGACGACCTGCATGACTATTTAACAGGTATCATGGCAGCAGAACGCGTAGCGCAGTAACTTGATCAAACGGGAGAGACTGGATTGGATTGCGTATTAATCGCAGGTGGGGCCGGATATATCGGCTCACACGCCTGCAAAGCATTATCCAAAGCTGGGTACATTCCGGTGTGCTTCGACAATCTTTCCACAGGTTGGGAAGAGGTGATCAAATTCGCCCATTTGAACGTGGTGATCTATTGGATCACGCGCGCATCGACGAAGTCCTTGCCAAACACAAGCCCGTCGCCATCATGCATTCGTATTTGGACCATGGCCGAGTCTATTGAAAGCTCCGATGGAGCCTTTGCAAACCATCATCGATGAGATTGGAAACGCGCCACAACGTCGCTTGTCAAAAGTGCCAAAAATGGCCGATCTGAAAGGGTTTGGTCAGTTCCTTCAGAACCTCAAGAACTAAGGTATGCATCCACATTTGATGGGTGATTTTCCAATCCATGATGGCCCAACTGTTCAACCTGATAAGCCACGCAAACACTATCTGGTGAAGTAAGATATGAGTGCTGATTTTGACTCCTTCATTGTGTTTGCTGAGATGCGCACAGGCTCGAATTTTCTGTAAGCAAATCTAAATGCGATTGAGGGAGTCACGTGTCATGGCGGAGCGTTTAATCCGCATTTCATTGGCTACCCGAACAAGACAGAAATTTTGGGCGTTACGCGGGAGATGCGGGAAGATAGCCCTGTTCAGCTGATTGAAACGATCAAGAAGTTTTCTGATGGGATGGGGGCTTTTGCTATTTCCATGATTATGATCCACGCGTGCTTGATATTGCTTTGGATGACCCGAGATGCGCGAAAGTTATCCTCACACGCAACCCTTTAGAAAGCTACGTGTCTTGGAACATCGCGCAGGAAACGGGACAATGGAAGCTAACCAATGTGAAGCGTCGCTGCGATGCGAAAGCGACGTTTACGCAGCAGAATTCGAAATTCATGTAGAAGGTTTGCAAGCGTTTCAAGTGACCCTTCTCAACCGTTTGCAGGCGCAGACCGCGTTTTATGTGGCGTATGAGGATTTGCAGAACCTTGATGTGATGAACGGTCTCGCCAGTTTTCTAGGGGTGGATGGTCGTCTTGATGGGCTTAATGATTCATTGAAGCCGCAAAATCCTGTGGCGCTGGAAGATATGGTTGTGAACGCGGACGCGCTCGAAAAAGGCCTGTCGCGCATCTATCACTTTAACTTGACGCGCACCCCCAATTTTGAGCCGCGTCGTGGACCTGTCGTGCCACGCTATATCGCTGCGCCTCACGCGCCGCTTTTGTTTATGCCGATCAGCACCGGGCCTGAGGAGGCTGTGAGAAATTGGCTCGCTGCGGTTGATGATAGCGCACTCGATGCGCTGCAGACGGGGTTCAACCAAAAATCCCTACGCCAATGGAAGCGTGATCATCTTGGGCACTGCACCTTTACTGTTGTGCGCCATCCTGCGTTGCGTTTGCTTGATGGGTTCTGCTCCAAGATCCTGACCACAGGGCCGGGGAGCTACAATAAGATCCGCCACACGCTGCGCCGCTCTCACAAACTGCTAATTCGGGGTCAAGAACCGAATGAAAATTGGACCTTGCAGCGCACCGCGAGGCCTTTATTGCCTTTGCTCAGTTCGTGAAGATGATTATTTCTGACCAACTGCGATCCGTGTGGACGCGCATCGGTGTGACCAGGCGTAGGCGATTTCTAACATGGCTGAGTTCGCGCATCCCGATATGCCTCTGCGTGAAGACCAGCTTGTTGAGATGCTTCCGATCCTTGTAATTTCCGCTGGCTGCGACGCTTTGCCCGCCCCAGATTTGGAAACGCCTGCACTTGCGTTTTTTTGCGCTTGAGGACATCTATGATGAAGAAGTTGAAAGCGCAGTACAGGATTCTTACCAGTGCGACTATTTGATGTTCGGTTTTGATAGTTGGAGCTAGATCCGAAATGAGCACCGACACTCACACCACCCATGATGCTGAAGACGATGATCGTAATCGCGATATCAAGATCTATGTAAATGGCGACCTTGTGCACCGCGACGAGGCGAAGGTGTCCGTCTATGACAGCGGGTTCATGTTGGGCGATGGGATGTGGGAAGGCATGCGGCTCTATAATGGGGTGTGGGCATTTTTCGACGAACACATGGATCGCTTTTTTGAGAGTTGCAAAGCTGTGTCGCTTGACGTTGGAATGGATCGAGCAGGAATTTTGAACGCGCTTAGCAAGACGGCTGAAGCTAACGGGATGATCACGGATGTGCATTGTCGATTGATGCTGACGCGAGGTGTGAAGGTGAAACCATTTCAACATCCGTCGCTCAGTCGCACGGGTCCGACTTTGGTTGTCATCATGGAGCACTCAAAGCCCGCGGAGGCGTTGCAAAGCCAAGGCATTCGCCTTGCAACAGTGCCGCAAGTGCGCGGTTTTCCGATGAGCCAAGACGCCAAGTACAATAGTCATTCGAAATTGAATTGCGTGATCGCCTGCTTGCAAGCAGAGCAGGCGGGTGCGGACGAAGGCCTCATGCTTGATCCTTATGGGTTTGTGAACACGACCAACGCTTGCAATTTTTTTATCGTCCGCAAAGGGGCGGTTTGGACGTCGACAGGGGACTATTGCATGAATGGTGTGACCCGTCAGAAGGTGATCGACTTGTGCCGTGCTAATGGGATTGAGGTGCACGAGCGGAACTATTCGCTCGTTGATGCTTATGGTGCTGATGAGGCGTTTTTGACCGGCACCTTTGGTGCGCAAACCCCCGTTGATGAGATCGACGGTAAGATCATTGGAACAGGTGATAGGCCCGTCACAGCACGGATCAGAGCGCTCTACAAAGAGCTCGTTCTTGCAAATACAGGAACGAGTTAAGCGGCTTGAAGGCGCTGTGTTTCTGTAATGATTGTATAGAGCGTGTCCTGCTCTGTATTCGCACGAAGCTTTGCACAGATGCCAGCATCACGCATTGTGCGAGAAATCAAAGCGAGCGCCTTGAGATGCTCAACGCCCGCATCTTCTGGCGCAAACAGGCAGAAAAATAGATCAACAGGCTGGCGATCGACAGCGCCAAAATCTACAGGCTTTTCCAAACGAATGAAAATGGCCTTCACTTTTTCCAGACCCGCAAGGCGCGCATGTGGCAGGGCGACGCCGTGGCCAACACCTGTCGGCCCCAGCGTTTCGCGATCTTGCAAGGCACGTAAAGTGGTTTCGGCATCAAGGTCGTGAACCTGCGCCGAAAGATCCGCCAAAGCATGCAACAGCATCTTTTTGCTAGAGACCGTCGACACCGCTTTCACAGCGTTTGGCTTCAAAAGATCAAGAATATCCACTTACATATGCCTTGCTGCACCTATCTCGGATAGCTGCGTTACTTCGGGTCGATCCAGCCAATGTTGCCGTCATCCCGACGATAAACGACATTCACGCTCTTACTGCCTACGTTCTTAAACACAAGAACCGGCGCCCTGCCCAATTCCATATGCATCACGGCTTCGCCTACAGTGAGGGTTGGAATGCTGGTTTCCATCTCTGCGACGATCACGGGCTGCAATGAATCGGGCTCCGATTCTGGCTCTTCATGTTCTCGTTCGAGGATATACGAGGATGCGCCAATTAATTCAACTGGGTCTGTGCGATCTTTGTGATGATCCTTAAGACGACGTTTGTACCGTCTAAGCTGTTTGTCCATTTTTTCGCAGCAACTGTCAAAAGCTGCATATATTTCAGTAGCATGGGCGCGCGCAGAGGCGGTTAACCCAGTGGATAGATGGACGACTGTTTCACATACGAATTCATGGGCGCTTTTAGAAAAGATGACATTTGCATCTGTCGGGCGCTGGGCGTATTTATCTAGAATATCGCCTAATTCAGCCTTTACGTGAGTTTGCAGCGCTTCGCCGATATCGATCTGTTTGCCACTGATTTGGTAACGCATCCTGTCTCCTTCATTGATTGGTGCCAACGCGCTGCTCCGACGGGAGAACGCGGTCCTGTTGTCAGGGTTGGCGGACAGAGAATGACATTTTTGCAGATTGCAGGACGCCCTCCCCGGTAGGGATACGAAGCAGATGAAGATGCGTAATCTTGCAAAACGTCATACCCTATCTGACGACACGAAGGGCCTCTGTGTCAATCAATTCTGGTAGGTATGCGCGGGAAAGTAATTTGAAGTTTCAGGAAATTTTGAATTTGTCGCCAAGATAAACGCGGCGCACATTTTCGTTTTCCACCACTTCTTCAGGTGTGCCAGACATCAAAACTTGACCGTCGTGTAAAATATAAGCACGATCCACAATTTCCAATGTTTCCCGTACGTTATGATCTGTTATCAGCACACCGATGCCGCGTTTCTTTAGATCTGCGACAAGGTGGCGGATGTCACCAACGGAAATAGGATCAACGCCAGCAAAAGGTTCATCCAACAGCAGATATTTCGGACGAGCAGCCAAACAGCGCGCGATTTCGACACGGCGGCGTTCACCCCCTGAAAGGGCAAGCGCAGGCACACTGCGTAGATGTTCGATGGAGAATTCAGAGAGAAGTTCTTCAAGTCGTTCACGACGTTTCTGGCGATCTTTCACCGAAATATCGAGAATCGAAGCGATGTTGTCTTGCACGTTCATACCGCGAAAGATTGACATTTCTTGGGGGAGATAGCCGATGCCAAGTTTAGCGCGGCGATACATCGGAAGGTTGGTCACAACGCGACCGTCAATCGTGACAGAGCCTCCCTCAGGATAAACAAGACCTGCAATCGCGTAAAAGCTGGTGGTTTTGCCAGAGCCATTCGGCCCCAAAAGCGCAATGACTTCGCCGCGATCAAGCGTCATCGAAACGTCGCGGATCACCACTTTTTTCTTATAGCTTTTGCGCAAGTTTGCGATGCGCAGGCCAGAGCTGCCTTCGGTCACTTGCAGATCAGCCTGCTTCATTCGTCGTCCTTTTTCGAATTCGTGTTGGTGCGTAGCAAGGATTTCACGCGGCCTGTCATCAGGGCTGTACCGTCGCCCAATCTCACAGTCATTTTGTCAGATGCAATCGCGCTTAGCTTTTGTGTCACTAATACATCGCCATTCATAACGATGATCTCTTTTTCGAGATCATATTCAGCTGTCTCGCCTTCTGCGGCTTCTTCGTTCTGAATCAAAGTGACGCCATCTTTGGCTTTGACGTGGGAAATCCCGCTTTGATCTTCTTTGTAAAAGACCTTTACCCAAGGCGCATAAAGCGTCATCGTATCTTGGATCACCACAACATCGCCCGTGAAGAGCGCGGTGTTTGCGTTTTCATCCACCGCGAGCCGCTCAGATGTGACATCAATCGGCGCATCCGTGTCTTGCTTGCGATCCCCAAAGGCTATTGTCGTGCCGCCCTCTGCGGGATCGGCGTCTGTGTCTTGCGCATGAACAAAGCCGCCAAATGAGAGCGTGAGGCCAAGCACCACAGCGCTTAGAATTGGGTATGATTTCATCAACATCACAATGCTCGCCTATTCTTCTTTTGGTTTGGTATACACCAAATGCACGCCTTGGGTAAAAAGCAAATGTAAATTTCCTGTATCATCATCCGTGTGCACGAACATTTTGCCGGCATCTAGCCTTCCGGGGGGGCCAAAACCAGCGACGGTCCCAGCAGATTCGCCCTCTAACTTTGAAATAAGGGAGGTTAGTTGGATGGTCTTGAAATTATACCCGTCTGTCGTGATAATATGTACGTTACCACGCAGGGTCGCCAAGTCTTGGGCTTCATCGACCACGCTTGTGTCAGCCGTGACGGTCATTACCTCACCATTTTCGAGGTTGATATTTGCGTTGACCAGTTGACCATAGGTCTTGCCCTCAATTTCTGGATCAGGGCGTGCGGATTGGGCTGTGACATTCATGCTTTCGCCACTTCCCGTCGTGCCGTCGTAGCTTGGGTTGCTCAGCTGTGAGCGGTCGATCTTGGCGCGGAACGCAAGATCAGACAGGGCGATTGCCGCGGTTGGATCTACTTTTTTGGATAGCAAAAACATGGTCGACAGCAGAACCAAAGCCACTAAGGGCAGCGTGATTTTCAGGCCGCGAATGACGCGCGTGTATGCGTGATCGCCAATCGCCATGCCTTAGCCAAGACCTGCGCGCAAACAATCATGAATATGCAAAAGACCTTCAACGCTGCCCGATTGATCCGTGACGAACAAACATGTGATCTTGCGCGCGTTCATAATACCAAGCGCTTCTTCCGCTAGCGCACCCGCCTGAACAGTTGTCGGGCCATTGGTCTGCACGTCCTCGGCACTTAGATCTAGCAAGCCGTCCATATGACGGCGCAGGTCGCCATCTGTGATGATACCTTGCAATTGGCGTGCGGTATCGACGACACCAACGACGCCAAAGCCTTTTTGGCTGATCTCTCGCAAAACATCACCCATAGACGTATTCGTTGCGACCAAGGGTAAGGCGTCACCTGCATGCATCAAATCGCCGACCTTGGAGAGACGCGCGCCCAATTTTCCACCGGGGTGGAAATCACGGAAATTGGCAGGTGTAAAATCACGATGCTCCATCAAAGCAACGGCCATCGCATCGCCCAGCGCTAAGGTCATTGTTGTTGATGTGGTTGGCACAACGCCTGTACCACAGGCCTCTTTAGCGGCAGGTAGGACAATGGCCACGTCTGACTGTGTCAGTAGCGTTGATGTCGCTTTACTCGCCACGCCAATCATTGGGATGCCAAAGCGACGGGTGTGCGCGATGACGTCCGCGAGCTCTGGCGTTTCACCTGAATTAGACAGAACCAAAACCACATCTCCTTTGGCCATCATGCCAAGATCGCCATGGCTCGCTTCGGCGGGATGCACGAAATGCGCGGGTGTGCCTGTGCTCGCAAAGGTTGCGGCAATCTTGCGGGCGACATGACCGGATTTGCCCATGCCGCAAACAATAATGCGCCCCGGGGCGTCGAGGATCATTTGAACAGCCTGCCCAAACGGCGAGCCAACGTTATTGGCAAGCAGCGCTAAGGCATCGGCTTCGATACGGATTACACGGCGCGCGGTGTCCAGAAATTTGGATGCATCAGTCATTAGTGAGAGAAGATGTCCTGTTCTGGCCAACCTTCAAGATCAAGGTTCGCGCGCATGGGTAGAAAGTCGAAACAAGCTTGTGCAATCACCATACGATCTTCGCGGATCAGACGCTTGTTCAACTCTGTGCGCAGGCGATGCAGATGAAGAACGTCGCTCGCCGCATATTCAAGTTGTGCATTGGTCAGTTTGGTGGATCCCCAATCGCTGGATTGTTGCTGTTTGGAGATGTCGATGTTCAGCAGTTCTTGCAGCAGGTTCTTAAGACCATGTCGGTCCGTGTAGGTGCGGATCAATTTGCTTGCGATCTTGGTGCAATAGACAGGCGCTGTTACTGCGCCAAACGCGTTTTGCATCGCCGCAATATCAAAGCGACCAAAGTGGAAAAGTTTCAGAACATTCGGATCTGTGAGCATCTTGCACAGATTGGGCGCTTCGGTTTGACCTTTTACCACTTGTACCAAATGAGCGTTGCCGTCGCCGCCCGACATCTGAATAACGCACAGGCGATCGCGATTAGGATGCAGACCCATGGTTTCGCAGTCAATTGCAACGACTGGGCCAAGATCCAGATCAGCGGGGATGTCGTTTTGATACAGTGTGTTCGTCATTCTCGTTTCCAATCTAATGTGGGGGAGAATGGTGCCCAGGAGAGGATACCGAACTCAGAATTTTCTCATGCAACACTAAGGACTTAAGGAGGGGGCTGCAAGGTGAAATGGTCCTGAAAGCGGTCCAGACTTATGTGTCAGATCAGAGTGACGTTTTTGGCTTGCTCCCAAAGCTGGACGGGTTGGCAGGTCAGCTTCCGGCCAATTGCGGACCTTAGCGGACGGTGCAGCGAATGACGGTAAGGAGCCCAAACCGACCAATATTCTGCACCGCCGAGAATGTCTGCAATCGTTGGCTTGTCAAAAACCCTCCAAAACCACACAGGTTTCAAATGAGTTTTTTTTGGCAGAGCAAATTGGGGTGTTTTGCGGCAGAGCCAATGAAGAGGGTTTTAAGGCACCACCAAACAACCACTTGGCGGTGCAATCTTAACGGGCGGACGTTTCAGACGTTGGGGCTTGTCCATCTCTGCGCATAAATTCAAAACTTCCTGTTAGTTTCCAAAGACCAATCAAGATGAGCATAGGGCAAACAACAGTTTTAAACAGGAATGCAGCAAAAACCCCCATCAGTGCCATTACTAAATCATCAGATCTAGAGGTAAGAACCATCAATATGTTCTTCGCCTTGTTGTAGGACGCGGTAGCAGACGATGCCGCTCCCTTTACGCCGTCAACTGCACTGGTTGTCAAATTGCTTACACCGGACGCTGCGGAACTGGCGATATTCACGGCCCCTTCGCCGGTTGCTCTCAGCCCGTTCCCGACACTTTTAAAGAACCCTTTTTCCTCTTCTTCGAGGTACATCGCCTCAGGCTCAACCAACTCATCATGGTCCTCAATTTCATTTGCCTGCTCTGCATCGAGAATCGATACATTTTCTGGTGATAGCTTGGGCATCTGCTCGGCAATATTTGTGAGAGTAAGCTGATACTCACCCCATGCCCTATTTGATACGCCGTCTGCGAACCAAGAACTTATCGAAAACGCAATGACAATCAGAAATCCCAACCCGCCCAATCGGGCGGTTCCTTGAAACAAGTTTAACAAGAAATTTCGGCCCGGGTATCTTAGACTGCTCAAGTCCATACCTGCCAGAATTGTCAGAGAAGCTCCGATCAATACGAGCGCGACACCTCCCAACATCGGTAAAACAACAGCCAAAACACCTGAAACAGCGCCAACAAGAAAAATTGCGGCGGACAGACGTTCAACGGCATCATCAATCGGTTCGAGTACCTTGAATGGATGTGCTGATCCGTTCACCGCTATGACTGAACCACCCACTTCCACTTCTTCAGCAAACGAAATCGCGGCATTGATTAACCGAAGTGACAAGTAAGCCGTGGCCGAACTTCTTGCGATCTCTTGTGAGTAGCCCTTCGCCCCTTTGATGAACGGCCCATTGTTCGTAAACCCCAAAAGGCCAATCACAATCCCCACCGCCAATACGATGCTGGCTGCACGCCGATTCCCGAAGATTGAATTATTCATAGACTACTTTCCGTATAATTGGTCTGACTTGAAAAGGCGCTCGCCAGAATGTGTGGCTACAACTTGGGTCTTCAGCTACCTAGTGTCTTAAACAGAAGGGATGAAAATGGCTATTCATCGCGTTGATATAAATCTCCCAAAACCACCGTCTGTTGAACGGTTCAATCTGAAAGCAGACTTTGGGTAAAATTCGAGCAAGGACCGCACTGTCCGCATTGGTGACCTTGGTGGATGGCGCAGCGAACGACCGCAAAGCGCCCTTCCTGTAGAAATATGCGAGGCGCAGCATTTGTCATCTTGGGTTTTCTTGCGTTCGCTGCGATTGGCACCAATGTCTGCACTGGCTCCAAACCTTCCTCCTCCCGCAAAAAAATAAATCGCCGTACTCCCGCCTGACCACCCGCGAAGGGAAGCCAGACGGGGTTTGAGTGCATGCATGTTTTATGCCTGAGGCACTCTGACCCCCTCGACGATCTCCCGCTTCTGCGCATCACTGATGCCAGCCGAGTACAGCCCATAAGTCAGCTTATTGGCGGACCTAGCCGAGTGATGCCCCACGAGAGTTGCAGTGAAGTGCTCAGGAACCCCTGTGCGCTCACACTGTGTGATGAACCACTTACGGGTTGAGTGGAACACGGTCCTGTGCAGCTCTGGATGTCTCTGCCTGAGTTTTGCGTACCGCTTCACAACCTTGTCCACCGTGAGATACGGGAACAGCCTGCCGGACTTTGGCAGGACGGTATCCAAAAGTCCCTCTAGAACCCCATGCAGTGGCACCTCTCGCTCAGCTGCCTTGGACTTCAGCAGTCTCACCGCATTGGGCTTGATGCTAACAAACCGCCCCAGGTTGCCCTTTGCTGTGATGTCCTCCGCCATGAGCCCACAGATCTCCCCTGAGCGCATGCCCGTAAGGAGCCCAAAGAGCAGGGCACTGTGCAGCAGCCGGTCCTTGGCACTGAGGAGGAGGCTGACCTGTTCATCCGTGAGCACACCATGGGGATGGACCTCTGGCCGGTCTTTGACCTTGAGGGCCTCCCAGGGGTTGGCCGTTAGCTCTCCCTCCCCAACACACCAGTCAAGGAACTGGGACATCTGCTTGAGGATACGGGCCTGGGTCTGGGGTGCCAGAGTGATACCCTCAGAGGCCACTGACAGGCTTGCTAGGTCAACCAAGCCAGCGTCCTTCCCCTGCCTGTACTTGCGCACGTTGGGAGAGAGCTGAGTGATGTACCCCAGCACCTCCTTTCCATGGCTCAGGGACAAGTCACCAACAGCACGCCCACCTAGGTGAGAGCACAGTAACTCCAGCGCAAAACGCACCGACTTGTAGCTACCGGGACGTAGCCGCTGTGACACCTCAGCGAGGTAGGCTTGTGCTAGGTCCGCTACCAACCGCTCACCCACAAGACGAGCACGCTGATATCGAGGGCGAC
>NZ_JABBAL010000027.1 GCF_018607995.1 Planktotalea sp. | reverse complement strand
CGTGAAGCAGCGTCAGAAAATTGGTTCAGGTGTCGCAGTCGATGTTGCTGGGCATACACTGGCTGCAAAGGTGCTCTGATCGTCATTTCTTACAAGAAATGACCCAATCAAACTCAGTATGAAATCATCATTTCAACATCAGTCTCTGTAAGTGTCTGACAGGACTCAGGACTTTTAATGTGGTTGCAAGGCTAGGCTTTCCAGTCAGTATACTAAGGTAAAAAAGCAACGTAAATATAGTAGGTTAGCCATGTCACTTGGAAAGCAAGCGAAGACACTCAACAAGAAACAAATAGATCAACTGCTTTGGTATGTAGGCACTCTGCAGCACGCTCAGCGCAATGAAATTGTGGTTCTGCGGTCGGTTCGTGCAGGGCTTCGTGCGAAAGAAATCGCAGAGCTGCAGTGGGCGATGCTCACAGATGCTGAAGAAACATTGCCTCAAGCATTCAATTGACTGATAAAGCGTCAAAGGGGCGTGGCGTTCGCGTTATACCTTTGAACCTGCAACTACGCCTGAAACTGGCAGATTTGCTCGAGAGTGAACATCAGTATCACAGCATTGATATTGCCACATCGCACGTGATCCGCAATGAGCGATCAGAAAAGACTTCGTCACAAGCAATCGTACATATGTTTGCAGCTTGGTGTGCTGATGTCGGGCTTGTTGACTGCTCGTCACACAGCAGGCGACGCATATTTACCACTAACGCTGCAAGAAAGTTTAGCAGCGTAGGCGGCTCATTTCGGGATGTTCAGGCGCTTGCAGAGCATTCGTCACTCGCCGTCACTCAGAGATACATTGATGGTAATGGGGATGCACAGATGAAGGTCGTGTAGGTGGTGTGAGGGCAAAATCTTAGGCCTTTGCAAGCAGACAACAATGTACTGCTTCCCGTAAAAAATACGGCCCAAAAATCGCACTTTTCACCTCTATAAGTGCTGCAATACCTCGTGCGACTTACTCGCAATCAAAATGTGAGACCGTCATCTGTATTAGGTTTGTTTTGTTCCCCATGAACATTGCTGTCTTCTCAAAACGGCTACAGTGATCCACTGCCAGCTGCTTGACGTTTTCTGGAAGCTTGGCACATTGGTTGAGTTTTGTGCTCATTACCCGAAAAGCGCCACAGCTTGCATCAAATCCCATTGATATCTGGGGATAGGTAATCTGAATGCCATCAGCGCTCATCTTCTTGATCTTGGGCGGAAGTAATGTTGCGGTATTTGCGCTTGAAACAGTTGCTGCTTCACGCGGTGGCTCGCTTGGAGCACAAGCTGCAAGTGTAAGTGACACAGCGATAAGTGCAGATAGAGTTTTTGCTGTCATTTCATTTCCTTACGTCAAATCTGATCCCAGCAGCCGTTTGGACTTGGCGCTGACATTCGGCAAACGATGACTGCTTAAAAGTAGAGCGATACGCCAAATTGCAGGCTGAAAAGAAAGCTGGCTCGTTCAAAAGAGCGGTGTGATAGTTTGTCATATCTTCGGTGGCAGGTACGTTTATGATAATCTTCTACGAGGAACGAAACACAAATGCGAGCGATGGTACATTCACAAATTGCACCATCCGAACCCTGTGATCAAATTGGCACAAGTATACAGTTAGAAACTAAGCTAGACCAAACTTAGCAAATCATTAATTGCAAACGCCGTCGGTGTATTGAAAATCCTCGTGTCGGTATTTCGATTTCGCCCCTAAACACCACGAAAACAAAAAAACAATGTCTTATACGAGATCGACACCTTTTGGTTTCGCGATTTGTGTCTTACCCATCTCTTACACACATTTGCACCCGTTTTCAGCGTGGGAGATGTGGCATGGCTGTGACTCAAACAATCTTCGACGGAAAGGTGAATCTATACCAACGCGGCAAGGCCGGTATCTGGCAGTGCGCGACCTATCTTGAAGATAAAAACAACGAGCTTCGACCGGAGGAAAAAAATTTACGGCAAAGGAGTTTGCCAAGCAATAGGAAATGAGCCTCAAGCTGCGCCAGAGCAAAGGTGAGAAACTGAGCGATAAGACTTTCGTCCAAGCAGCCGAGCGTTTCATTAAGGAATATGAAGTGATGACCGGAGGGACACGCAACAAAGACCATGTGCGCGGACAGTTTTCTCGGATCTCAAATCATCTATTGTCATATTTTGGCAATCGTCCCCTCGCTGAAGTGACGGCCGGTGCAATTCAACACTATCGCCTGTTTCGCATGGACGACGATCCAAAGTACCAGCCACCTTCACAATCAATGATGGACAAAGAAATCGTCACTTAGCGGATGGTGTTCAAGACAGCTGTGAGACAAGGGTGGTTGGCCGCCCTGCCCGACATGTCCGCGCCTCACACGGCTTTCAAGAAAGTGGCGCACAGGGCGTGGTTCTCGCCGGACGAATACAAACAGCTCGACAACGCGACCCGTCGCAATATGAAAGCCGCCGAAAACAAAATCGGCGCTACCAAGCTACTCAAATGCACGACTTGAATTTGTTCATGGCAAACACTGGCCTCAGGCCCGATGAAGCCAAGCGCCTGCAATATCGCGACGTGAGCATCGTGAATGATGAAGCAACTGACGAAATGATCCTTGAGATCGAAGTGCGTGGCAAACGAGGCACCGGATATTATAAAAGTATGACCGGGGCCGTCTTGCCGTTTCAACGGTTGAAGGAGAGAAACAATCCAAACCCGATAGATCCGATTTTTCCTTACGGCCACAAGAAAGTGTTCAATAGAATGCTCGAGGCGGAAGACCTTAAGATCGACCGCAAAGGCAAACGGCACACTCTCTACTCGTTCTGGCACGGCTACATCTCGATCCGGCTGCTTAAAGGCGCGAACATCTATCAGATCGCCAAGAACTGACAAACCAGTGTTGAGATGAATTAGAAACACTACGCGATTCATCTGAAAAACAATCTCGATGCCGCCGCGATCGATCTTCGCAAGCCACGAACCTCTTCAAAGTCTGTGTCGGGAATCCCCTTAGATATTTTTATCCACAGAAATCTGAGTGGTTTCCCTCTTATGTTCTTAAATGAGTATTCTTCTTATGGAAGGAAGTGAACTATCTGCACCTCCAGGGGTGCAATCCTTTCATCTTTAGAAGTGCAAAATTTGCACTTCTAGGCTGTTCGCTTGCGAGCCTTCAGATTTAAAATGTTTTGGTTCACTTTGTCCTGGCCACGTCTCTGGATTTTGATGAATCCTGCTTTTTCCAGTTCTTTGACAAAACTGAAGAGACTGCGTTTGGTCACTCCGATATCATCGGCCAATCGCTTTTGTCCTGGAAAACAGAAGTCGTTCTGCCAAGCGTATTTCAGAAGCACAGCGTAAGTGAGCTTCGCCCCGACGCTAACTTTTTTGCTTACCAGCAATGAAGTTCGGCACCTGCGTAAACCCACCTCCATTCGAGATGATGTCACCACCCTGGATGATGATCATTGCGGTCTTTGATAAGTTGTCCGAGTGTTTCCATAGATGGCTAAATTTTAGCACATGTGAAGCACTATTTTCAGCGACTAATGCGCAGGGTCGAAATTACTCGTTGGAACACTCTCAGTACTCGTTTCTTGCCTCTCGTTGGATCTTAGAATTGGAGCTTTCAAGAATTGTTGGTTCACCTCCCCATCCAGCCGCAAAACCTCGGCTTCAAGATGTCTGATGTATCGACATTGACCAAGCAACTATTCCCGCGCTGCCGCGTTCTGAGACGTTAGAAACTCAACGTGCATGTCTCGCACAGCCTTATCTATCTCAAGCAAGCACACCTGCGCCTCAAGGCTCGCAATCACTTCCGTGTCTTGCCTGTCTTTGCGCCCGACCTGGTGTGGATCTGCCTCGGTTCGCCGTGGTTCGTACGCGTCCGCACCGGTCTGCACGGGTGCGTCTTCGGTCTGAACCCGTTTGAACAAGTGCGCACTGGTCTGAACGGGTGCAGCCTCCTGCATGAACTCCAGCTCGGGGGCGACTTTGACGAGAAGGGAAGACTTCTCAAGCATCCAAGGCTCACCAGTGGGCGTGACTTGCTTTTGGCTTTCTACATTTTCCTGACGGCACCACTGGCGGATCGTTTTCTTGGTTCGGATCAGATCACGCTCCTGACAAGCAAGAAACGCTTCATCGACCGATAGCCATTCAGGGGTTGAAGGGAAGAGAGTATTTTCTATTGCTCAATGGTAGAAAGGACAAGCGAGTACGCACCGAGACTTGTCCACACCATTGGTGGGAAGTAGACCTTCGCTGCGATTGCTACAGGGACTGAACGCGAGGTGCTTAGCCGACATTCAAAGGACGTGCTTTGCCTTTTAAAAAGTAAAACGAACTGAGTTTTGCTCTCTAACGATTTCACACACCGCGCTTACTCAATTTTTTTATCAAACATCGAATTCGATCCTAAAAAGGCAAGAGCTTTCATCGAAGCCGGTCTTCTACCAATCCGTTCAAGCCAAAGCTCAAGGTTGTTAACGCCTTTTATCGTCAAGCCAAGATGGTCGTGAATATGCAGCCATGGGAAAAGTGAGATATCTGCAATGCTGTAGTTCTTTCCGCAGATGAACTGTCTGCCCTTCAACTGATCATCTAAATGTTGAATTGTGCGATTTGCGATCGTGCGGAGATGTGTCAAAGCTCGAGTGTTTGGTTGTTTTGCAAGCTTGTTCCAATATTCGATTTGCCCAAAATGAGGTCCTTGGGTGGAAGCTTGATAAAAGAGCCACGAAATCATGCAGCCGTATTCCTTTGGATCTTCAGGAAGCCCCCAATTCATTTTGTGGGCCAAGCTCATCAGGATAGCATTAGACTCGGTCTGGTGCTGGCTTCCATCTCTCAAGACAGGCACTTTTCCCGCGGGATTAATGTCGAGAAATTCGCGCTTATGTTGTTCTCCCGCACGAATATTGATTGGAACAAATTCAAACTCTGCGTCGGTTTCCATCAGCAACATCAACACCTTAAGTGTATTGATCGTGTCATAACCGAATAGCTGCATCATGGTTTATGTCTGCCACGTCGTCGGCATCACAGGCGTAAGGTCCAGCAACGACTTTGTGTAGTCCGCTTGTGGTGCTGTGTAGAGTGCATTTGTTTCGCCAACTTCTTCGATCTTGCCACTTCGCAGCACCGCCGTGTCATCTGCCATCTGGCGCACAACAGCGAGGTTATGGCTGATGAACAAAATCGTCAGGCCAAACTTCGCTTGCAAGTCTTTCAAGAGATTCAATATTTCAGCCTGTATTGAAACGTCCAATGCGGATGTCGGCTCATCACAGATCAAAAAGCGTGGACGCGCCAAAAGTGCGCGCGCAACTGCGATGCGTTGACGTTGGCCACCGGAGAATTGGTGCGGGTATTTCGAGATTGCATCAGGCTGCATCCCAACCAGTGATAGCATTGAGGCCGCGAGTTTCTCGCGTTCTTGCTCGTCTTTAACAAAGCCGTAAAACCACAAGGGCTCTGTCAATATGTCACCGATGCGGTGGCGTGAATTCAGGCTAGAATACGGATCTTGAAACACCATTTGGATTAGCTGCCGAGATGGGTGCTGACGACTGCGCGACTTGCCATAAGGCAGCACGACATCCCCTAACTCCATGGTGCCACTACTTGGAGTCACCAATCCGGTGATCGCTTTGGCAAGCGTCGATTTGCCAGACCCGCTTTCACCAACGAGCCCCATAATCGAGCCCGGTTTGATGTTTAGCGTCACATCATCCAAAGCAACATAGGGCGGCAGTTTGCGAAAAATTGACGTGCGTGGCCCTGCAAATTCAACGCTAAGGCCTGTCAGAGAGAGGCCCGTTCGCGCGTGTTGAGAGCCTTCAAGTAACCAATTCTCAGCCATAGCGCCATTGCTCGCAATCGTGTCATCAGCTTCAGGAACACGAAAGCGATCTATCTTGCGATCTAGGGGTGGCACTGAATCCATCAGCTGTTGGGTATAGTGATGCTGTGGTTTACCCAAGACTTGAGCGGTGACACCCGTTTCCATCACGCGCCCTTTGCGCATAACTGTGACGCGGTCTGCCACTTGCGCAATCACACCAATGTCATGGGTGATCAACATGAAGGCAATTTGGCGCTCTTTCGCCAATCTTTGGATCAAATCGAGCACCTGGGATTGCACCGCTACATCAAGCGCCGTAGTCGGTTCATCCGCAATGATCAATTCGGGATCGGTGCTTATGGCCAGCGCGATGACCACCCGTTGGCGCATGCCACCTGAGAACTGATGCGGATAGGCTTTGATCCGCTCAGCAGCGTTTTTGATGCCAATGTCTTCAAGCAAATCAACGGCGCGGTTAATGGCTTCGCTTTCGCTGAGCGAGGAATGGGTCTGAATGGTTTCGATCAGTTGGCGTTCAATCGTCATCAACGGATTCAAGCTGGTTTGAGGATCTTGAAAGATCATCGATATGCGATCGCCGCGCACTTTATGAGCTTCAGCAGGGCTGAGGTTGCGCAAGTCAGTATCACCTAATGTAAGAGTTCCATTTGCGACATACCCCGGGGATTGCAACAAACCGATGACCGCCGCACCAACTGTGGACTTGCCTGCACCGCTTTCCCCGACAAGCCCGTGAATTTCACCGGGCTTGATTGTCATGTCGACGTCTTCGATTGCAGTGAAAGCTCCAAAACGCATTGGAAACTTAACCAAAAGATCTTTAATCGTCAGCATCTAGCGTAACCTCGGATTAAAGATGTCTCGCAAGAAATCGCCAAGGATGTTGATCGACACTACAAGCGCAACAAGAAACAATGTCGGAATCCACAAGATCCACCACTCACCTGACAGCAGGAATTGCATGCCAACGCGGATCAACGTGCCAAGGCTCGGGCTGTCGGCAGGCAGGCCTATCCCGAGAAAAGACAATGTTGCCTCTAGCAAAATAGCGGAGGCAAGATCGACGGTCATGATCACCAAAAGTGGCCCAAGGATGTTGGGTAAAATATGAACAAACATCACTCGGATCGGGCGCTGCCCCATCATGATCGCGGCCTGAACGTATTCCTTGTTCATTTGAACGAATGTGGACGCGCGAGCGGTTCGGGCAAAGTTCACCCAAAGCGACAAAGCAATAGCCAAGGTGAGCACAGCAACCCTCAAATCTTGTTGTATTGAGGCTGGCAAAATACCCCGTGCGATGCCGTCGATAAGCAGCGCTGTCAGGATTGCAGGCAAGGCAAGTTGCACATCAGCAATTCGCATCACAATGGCATCGAACCGCCCGCCATAGTACCCGGCAGCAAGGCCAAGCCCAACCCCAAGAACCGCGGCAATGCTCAACGCAGACAAGCCAATAACCAATGACAGCCGCGCGCCGTAAAGAATCGCGGATATCATATCACGACCCTGATCATCAGTTCCCAAGATGAATTTAGGGTTCGCACCGTCCAACCATGTGGGCGGCAGTAATCCGTCAAACAGGCTAAACGACGCCAGATCGTAGGGATTGACCAACGCGATCCATGGCGCAAAAGCGGCTCCCAGAAAGGTCAATACTGCGACGAGAGCTGCAATAATTGCGGCTGGGGAATGCACGAACAGCCATAGACCTTCGTATTTTTTCACAAACGCAATCATGACACGTCCCTGATCCGAAGGCGTGGGTCGATAGCCACGTAGAGCAAGTCAACAACGAGGTTCACCAATACGAAAAAGAACGCGATGACAACGAGGTACACACCCATGACTGGGATATCAACAAAGCGAATTGATTCAAGGAAGAGCAATCCCATACCAGGCCATTGAAAAACGCTTTCAGTCACAATGGAAAAGGCGATGACACCACCGAATTGCAACCCAATGATTGTGATCACTGGCACCATCGTATTCGCAAGCGCATGTCTGTAATGAAGGCTCGCCGTCGGCACACCTCGGGCCATAGCGAAACGGATGTAGTCAGATCGCATAACCTCCATCATCTCTGCACGGACCAATCGCATTGTCAGGGTGAGTTGGTAAACGCCAAGGGTGATAGCGGGAAGCAACAACGCGCGCCATCCATCGAAGCTAAACAAAGAGCTTTCCCAGCCACCTATTTGAACCGTACCTCCGCGTCCGAATGTGGGGAGCCAGCCTAATTGCACGCCAAAAATAAAGATCAACATGATCCCAATCACAAATGTCGGAATCGACACGCCCACAAGAGTTGTCATCAAGATGGTTTGTGTCAGAACGCCTCGTGGCTTCAGCGCTGTGTAAACCCCTGCAGGGATACCTACGAGAAGCGAAATTATCAAAGCGACCACGCCCAATTCTAACGTCGCGGGAATGCGGCTTGCGATCATTTCAGCCACAGGTTGGCGTGTTCGGTACGAAAACCCGAAATCGCCTTTCAGCATGTCGCCCGTGAAGCGCGTGAATTGATATACAAAAGGATCATTGAGACCCAGTTCTTCACGTAACCGTTCTTGGTCTTCGACAGAGGTTTCAACACCTGTCATCTGGGTAATCGGATCCCCCACGAAGCGGAACAAAGAAAATGCTAAAAAGGCGACGGTCAGCATCACAAAGACGGATTGAATCATCCGCTTCAAGATAAAATATACCATCGCCTTTTTGCCTTATGCTCGGATCAGTTCACCGTGACCCAGCGCAACATAAAGAAGTTATCCGCACGTTGTGTCAGCTCGACATTATCCTTCGCAGCCCAGATGAGAGGTTGTGTATAAAGCGGAATATAGGCGACGTCCTCTTGCGTGATCGCAACGACTTCATCGACCAAAGTCTGGCGCGCTGAAGGATCAATCTCTTGTTGAATTTGCGGAAGAAGTTCATCCACGCGCGCGTTTGAATAGCCGCCAAAGTTCCAAGAGCCCAGCTTTTTGTCATTGTCTTGGCTGTGCAGCAAAAAACGGATCGGGTGCTCCATGTCAAACGTGCCTGGGGACCATCCCAATAGGTACATATCGAAGTCGTCCGCGCGAAGCTGAGGCCAGTAGTCACGTACAGGACCCGTGCTAAGTTCAGCGTTCAAGCCAACCGCCGCAAACATAGAGGCCGCTGCACGGCACAACGCTTCATCGTTGATGTAGCGATCATTCGGGCATTTCAGACCGAAAGAGAAACCATCGGAATATCCAGCTTCGGCAAGCAATGCTTTTGCACGTTCAGGATCAAATGAAGGACGATCTTGGTTTGCTTCGGAAAAGCCTGAAATACCTGCGGGCACCAACTGACTTGCTGCTTCGATTTTGCCTCGGAACAAGACACGATCGATCGATGCAAGATCTAAAGCATGTGCGGCAGCAAGACGTACACGCGGGTCCGCAAACGGGTTCGCGTCTTGTACGTTAGAAGAATAAAGGAGCGCCTCATGCTCATGACCAAAGCCAAACATGATGACCCGGGTTTCTTCACCTTCTAGCACCTTAAACCCATCACGACCTTCAACTTGCGCTATGTCCTGAAGAGGGATTGGCTGGATGAAGTCAACTTCGCCAGACAAAAGTGCTGCAAGCCCAGTGGCAGAGTTTCCGATGGGCGTAAACACGGCCTCAGAAACGTTGTGCGAGGCTTCGTCCCACCAGTTCGCATTAGGTGAAAGCGTCGTGCGCACGCCAGGATCACGGCTGGCCAAAGTGAACGGCCCTGTTCCATTGACGTTCATCGTCGCGAAATTTTCTGCATCGCGAGCGGGCAACAAAGCGTCATTTGCTTCTGCCCAACCTTTATCAAGGATCATGAAGTTCGCGATTGAGTCAGGAAACAACGGGTTTGGCGCAGTGGTAACAAAATCAATTGTGAAGTCATCTACGACACGTACGTCCGACACAGGCGCAAACCAAGAGCGCACGTCGGCGGCTTCGTTCGAGGCACGTTGATAAGAAAACATCACATCTTCAGATGTAAAGGCAGCGCCGTCTTGGAATGTGACACCTTCACGTAGAGTGAACCGCCAACCATTTTCGCCCTCAAGGGGGGCCCACGATGTGGCCAATGAAGGTTCGATCGACATGTTCTGCCCACGGCGTACAAGTCCTTCATAAACGTTGTTCAAGAATGACAGCACAGGTGCTGAGTTTACAGCATGTGGGTCCATCGTTTGAGGGTCAGTATTGGACGCCCAGCGAAATGTTTCTGCGGATGCGCCCATTGCTGACATGCTCAGCGCGCCTCCGAGTAAAGCTAATTTGAGTGTTTTCATTTTTCTCTCCGTTGGTTTCAAGCGTCCATATATTGCGATCAATCAACCACGCCAATCCGTCTCGAGCAATAGCGAAAGGGGAGGGTTGTAGCTCCTTTGGCATCAACCAAGGAGCAACTGCAAAATACGACTCAGCTCGTTGCACTATTTGTACAGGTATCGCGTTGCACTATTTGTACAGGTATAGAGTGCTGTTTTGGGAAATCTTAACGAAGTTGCGCGGCTATTTATTGACTTCACTAGGTTGAATACCCTCGCCTTGTGGCTGAGCTCTATGAACGTGGCTCGGCCCTGCAAATGGCAATCCTTCTGGAATTGGCGGAAAGCGGAGCTTCTCTGCATACGTGCGAGCTCGCCAAAGCTGCCATTCATTGCGAAGCCGCATTGCAGAATGCCACGACCTAACTAATCTCAGCAGTGAAACCAAACTGTGCATTCACTTTTGTCGTTGCTTGTGCACACTGCGTGGATAGGGAGCGCGTTCGTTGCACCACAGATTGGCAGCGGCAATTTAGTGCAAAAAAGGTGTCGTGCCTTCTGTTTAGCTTTTGCTTGGCTTTACCAAGGCTGATAGCACCTTTCTTTATCTTATAAGAAGACCTTTCAAGTATCACTGAACGGGTCCACACCTAAAAGTCTTGGCGAACAATAAGAGGCATTCGTCATTTAAAAGCAGGTA
>NZ_JABBAL010000026.1 GCF_018607995.1 Planktotalea sp. | reverse complement strand
TGGACCAAAGGCCAAGCATGCACTAACTTTCAAATTGGACCACTCAAACGGGGCTGCTCAATCTTGAACGTCGAGTTGAGTAATCTTCCTTAGTCTAGCACTTGTATACAAACCAAGTAATGCGCCCCACTTGTGACCGTCCGTCTTTACTAGCCGAGCGTGGTTCATTGTTAGCTCAACATAGAGCTTTGCGGTGTGCTCACGAGTGTACGGTTTTCGCGCATCTTTAGTCTGCTTTGCCTTCGCAACTTTCATGCCTTCAAACAACTTCTGAGGTGTATGCCCGTGTAGCTCTGCCCAATGCCAAAAGCTGTCTGACGTCAGCGCCTATGGGTCCAAATAGGGTTGTTTGCTAAGAGAGGGTTTGTTGCTCATCCTAACCACTGAGGAGTGGACCATGAGAAAGACAAAGAAGAGCCCCGGCGAGAAGATGGTCAAAGATATCAAGCGCGCCACACGCAAGCATTACTCATCCGAAGAGAAAATCCGGATTGTGTTGGATTGGCATGGGGTGGTCTAGTCATTGATCATCACAATACGGGTAATTGGGACAGCTACCAACTGCGCCAAAGTTCGGATCAAACAATAAGAGCAAAGCAAAGGCTGCGACCAAAAGTATGCACAACACGAATAAAGCGCGTAAAATCTTCTTAGCTGAACGCTTCATTTTACCCTCTCTTATACCCAACACTCAGGTTGTAGTCTGTCTCACATGTATCCCCTGAGCAGCACTCAAAGATATTAGATTTACAAATGGCACACTGTTCATGCCCATGAACGACTACAGTGTTCAGTGGTGACTGGCATCTAGGGCATCGTTGCTTGTGGGCATTGGCTGGGTGAAGGGTGTTGTCCATCTTAATATCTGTTCCATACGTCATACTTAGGCCAGACCTTACATGCAGAGTTTTGCATCATGTACGATCCAAAGTCTGAGCCACCAACAGAACAATATCCTACTAACCGATCATAGGTCTTAGCTCCTGTAAGCTCACACCGAGCCAAAGAACCTTTGAACTGCTTGGCGACCTTTGTTGCTTTGTCACCTTGTCGTGTGCCGTTCTCTGGGCAATCAAGTGCTGACAACCTCACGGCTACTCCATTTACTTCTATAGTATCTCCATCCCTGACATGGGTTACAGTTCCATTCAATGTGGATGGGCTAGAAGGGTCCTTAACAGCTTTCTTGGTAGCGCTGTGGCAGTGGTAGGGCTTAGAGCCAGCATGGCAGCCCTGTTTGTTTAAGCCGCCACTGTGAGCATCGGCTTGGGTGCTATACCCAATCAGAAGTGCTAGTATGGTGCCTACATGTCTGATCATGGATTATGTAGCCTATACAGGTCCTCGAGATACTTGCTGTGTTATTTTAGCCTATCTCTTAGGGCTTCGTAAGGGGTCTTACCGTTATGCGTGCCGCGCTTGATGTAGGCATGCCTGACACCACTGTTTTCGACATGCCAATGGAATTTGGTCTGTAACTCGTGGCCATTATCCGTGCGCACCTTGCGAATGCGGAAAGGGAACTTTTCGATGATGTGTTCAATGAAGTCGATGGCATTTACCTGCGTGTGTTTCTCGTAGACCTTGAGAGCGCGAACTCTGGTTGCATCGTCGATCGCTGTATATTGGAACCGGCGAACCTTTTCTCCACTTTTCCCTATGAATGTCAGAAACTTAACGTCCACTTGAATGTGATGCCCTGGCACCTGCTTCTGATAGCGTTTGGTGTGCAGCTTGCGCATTTGTGCGCCTCTGGGCAAACGGTTAAGGCCGTTATGCTTAAGGATACGGTAGACGCCGGCGTCGGAAATTTTGATGCCGTGGTCGCGCGCCAAATACCAAACAATCCTTATTGGCCCGAGGTGATACTTGCGCCGGAGATAGAGAACCTTCTCGACAATCTCAGCGGGTGTTTGATTGGCAGGGTTCTTCGGAATTGATTTAGCATTCTTCAAACCAGCTTCACCATGCTTTTGATATGCATCACGCCATCTATAAAAAATGGATCTGCCGATCCCAAAATACTGGCAAGTTTTGTGGGCATTGCCGATCTTCTCGGCGTGCTAGAGCACTCTAAGTTTGCGCTGAATGTTGCGTTCTTCGTTCGTCAGGAATACTTCCTCCATCCCAAATCAGGGAATTTACAGAAAGTGTTCCGAGAGTCCGTAAATATCTACAGTGATATTATTCTTTATGTCGTCACCCTTAAGCGGGTGACTCAAGTTATGAACGCAAGGGTTTCCTTATGCCGCTCCCAATACTAGAACAAATAGAGATTGTCTTTACAATACAGTCATATGGCTTGCGCGTGACGACTAGAGAATGACACGCAAGTCACTCTCTCGAGCGAAAGGATCAAGCGAAAGACACTCGAAGCCAACGCTTGTATCACCGCCAGCACGCTGCATAATCAAACCAATCAGATGAGCCAAACTCTCTCTTAGTTTAGGCAGCCATTGGCCCCAAAAACCCTGACGACGGATATAGGATGACCTTATCTCGGAGCATCAGTTAACAGCGATCAAACAATAGGGACGAACGGCACACCACAACCTGCCAGTAATGCTAAAGTTACTATCAATACGATTTTATTCATCTGTTCTCTACCTCAATCCTTACAGCAGTACCCGACTCTACTAGCATCACCATAGACACTGCTGATGACAACTCAACGTAATCTAGGTCAAACCCTAATACAGCGTTAGCTCCAACCTCATACGCCTCTTTCTTAAGCTCATAGAGGGCAGTTCTGCGACTATCACGCATGGTTTTCTGTACAGCGTCAGAACGACCGCCAACGGTGTCTCTCACCCAGGCGAAGAGGTCTTTAAAGATGTTCATACCAAAGGCGCACTCTGCAGTAACTATCTCAATGCGTTTGGTGATGTTCAGGTTTGGTGCTGTTTCTGTCGTGAGGAGGATGGCGTCTATCTGTGGATTTTATTGGTGAGTATCATCTTCATAAACGGGGTCGAGCACAAGGACCAAACGGGATGCGCCTGTGCCTTCAATCGGAGGTGAGCGGTGAAGCAGTTTTGATGCTGGGTTTTCAGGCCATCGCGTGCCGCGCAAGACGATAGGTGAACCAGTCGGCATCGTGACGATCCGTTCTGGATCAGAGTTGTCTGTCGCCGTGCCATATTGCGTACCTGTCCCACGATAGGTGCAGATCAAGCGCGCTGTTAGGGCGTCGATATGAAACTTGTGGCACGCGTTTGTTGTCACAATATCCAGTCGGAAACGCACATAAGGTGCATTCATAGTGCGCGCGAAAGACGTCGCCAATTTGGTAACATCCTCAATAAAAGCATCGCGCTCTGCACATGCAGGCGTCTCTGCGATCTCGCAAAGGTGTCTCAGCGCGTTTCGCACCTTGTTCGGCCGTAAAACGACACGCGCATTTGGAAGCTGGGACGGTTCCAATGCCGCAATCCAAGATGCGAATTGATCGCTCTTTTGACGCCAAAAGACAGCCGCTCCGCAGTCCGGTTGATTGATCGCGGACAAACCTTCGAGTGATGTGACTTCTGCTACACCAATCACAGCAGTGTCCAAACGATCTGCGACTTGGGTCATGCGGCGTCCTCAACTCTGCGCCAGCCTGGGAACGGGTCAGGCATATCGAGGGGAAGCATATCTGGCCCAGTCTGTAGATATGTACGGACTCCCGGGACACTTCCTGTAAATTCCCTAATTTGGGATGGAGGAAGTATTCATGACGAACGAAGAACGCGACATTCAACGCAAACTTAAAGTGCTCCAGCACGCCGAGAAGATCGGCAACGCCCGCAAAGCCTGTCGATATTTTGGGATCGGCCGGTCCAGTTTTTATAGATGGCGTGATGCATACCAAAAGCATGGTGAAGCTGGTTTGAAGAACGCAAAATCAATCCCGAAGAACCCAGCCAATCAAACGCCTGCTGAGATCGTTGAAAAAGTGCTTTATCTGCGGCGCAAATATCACCTCGGGCCAATAAGGATCGTCTGGTACTTGGCGCGCTACCACGGCATCAATATCTCAGATGCCGGCGTCTACCGTATCCTTAAGCGTAACGGCCTTAACCGTTTGCCCAGAGGCACACGAATGCGCAAGCTGCACACCAAACGCTATCAGAAGCAGGTGCCAGGGCATCACATTCAAGTGGATGTTAAGTTTCTGACCTTCAAAGGAAAAAGAGGCGAAAAGGTCCGTCGGTTCCAATACACAGCTATCGACGATGCAACCAGAGTTCGCGCCCTCAAAGTCTACGAAAAGCATACTCAGGCAAACGCCATCGACTTCATTGACCACATCATCGAAAAGTTCCCATTCCGCATTCGTGAAGTCCGTACGGATAATGGCCACGAATTCCAAGCCAAGTTCCATTGGCATGTAGAAGATCTCGGGATCAGGCACGTCTACATCAAACGGGACACTCCTCAACTCAATGGTAAAGTCGAGAGATCTCACCGTTCCGATCAGCAGGAGTTCTATCAACTTCTCAGCTACAAAGGCGACGTTGACCTGGAGGCTAAACTCGACGAATGGGAGCGCTTCTACAACTTCGCTAGACCGCACGGTGCACACAACGGTCAGACACCTTACGAAGCGCTCAGAGACAAGCTACAGTAACAACGGAAGTGTCCCGCAGGTTCGTCTAGGCTACAGGCAGCCCGGCTCCTTGCCCTACTGCGATGCTGGCTGCTGTGTGCCGAAGGTCGTGAACCCAAATACCTTGGAGTTCGGCAAGTTCACAAATTGCTACCCAGGGTTTGGAGATGTCGACGAGTGGCTTGTTGCCATCGCGGCCTGGAAACACATATTGGACTTTGTGTAGCAGTTTTCTTTCTTTGGTATTTCTAACAAAGAAACTGCGGCACTGCTTAATTATAGGGGCTTTCTGCCGGTCTTACTGTCTGACAGTCGAATGACATTTTGGTCCAGCGATACCCACTCCCACTCAAAGCTCAAAACTTCGCCCTTTCTAGCTCCTGTCAGTAAAAGTAGAGATATTGCGTGAGCCATATCTGGCCAGAGGGCACCTTCATCAACAAGCTCGGACATTGCGGCACCCAAACGTCCAAGTGCTTCTCGGATAAGATAACGCTCTCTCGATTGTTCCCAGTACTTCTTGATGTAACTGCATGGGCTGGTGCCCTGATCTCGTCATTCCCAGATCTCAGCGAACGTCATAAGTTTGGAAAGGAGCGCCAGCGTGAGCTTTGCACGATAAGGAGTATTCGAAAGTGATGGATGAAGTCGTTCTATGCTTGGGTGGGTTAGCTCTTGAACCAATACGTTGCCGAACTTTGGCTCAAGTAGGCCGGTCCAATTAGAACGGTAATTGCCTTGTGTAGCTGGCTGCTTCTGGTTCAACTCACCTGCGTTTGTGGAGAGGTTTAGGTTGATCTTCTAAGTGTCTGGCTAAGTACTAGAGAATTCTCAGTGACAAGAAACAAGCGAGGCAAGTGTAGCTCACTTCAACTTAATACATTGTTTCTAAGATATTTTTGTCAACCGAGCGTGGTTTTGAGAAATTGGGCGAAAACACGTCTGGGCGTACATTTAATGAGTAGGTCGATAGTTCGAACCCACCACGACCCTCCATTTGTGACAGCACTATTGCCATTCAACGTCCCCTAAGAAAATGTACCCAGCGCCGTAGATAGTTTTGATCAACTGAGGGTTCTTCGGATCTTCTTTCAGTTTAGTCCGTAGGCGAGAGATGCGGACGTCCATCGCGCGGTCAAAGCTGTCGCCTGCGCCTCCACCCAGCATGTCTTGCATATGAGCGCGTGAAATCAATCGCTTGGGGCTTTCGAGAAACAGGCGTAGCACCTCGCCTTCTGCGTGGCTGAATGTGATTTGCTCGCCCGTACCATCCTCTAGAATATAGCGATCAAAGGAGGCAGTCCAACCAGAGAAACGCGCTGTGGTGGACGTGGTTTCGGTAGGCCTGCTTTTACGCAAGCGCACGCGGATTCGGGCGACCACCTCGGAGGGATCGAATGGCTTGATGATGTAGTCGTCCGCGCCCAGCTCAAGCCCTGTCACCTTGTCTTGAACTTGTGAGCGGCCAGAAATGATGATGACAATCGCGCCCAGCTCCAACGCCAGCCGGTGCACGAGGGTCAGCCCGTCTGTGTCAGGCAAGGAAAGGTCCACCAAGCACACGTCTGGTGTCAGCGTTTTAAGCGCTGCTTCGAATTCGCGCGCACGGCCAAAGCTCATCGTGCGAAAGCCTGCGTCTTCCAGCCTGTCGGACAGAATTTCGCGGATCTCTGGTTCGTCGTCCAGAATTGTCACAAGGGGCATATCACTCATTTGGTGTTCCTTTGAGAACCGCGGAGGCTAAGGCAGCGCGCAAGGCGTCTCTTGTGAAGGGTTTGTGCAAAAATGCACCGTTCTTGGCTGCGGCTTGATGCAGTTGATCGCTGGCGGGGAGGGACGTCATCAATGTAATAGGCTGCCATGTGGTTTGCGCCAGATCCAGCCCTGTTCGCGCGCCGCTCAGATGTATATCTGAGAGCACATAGGCAATATCCGGAACGGTGCTTAGAAGCGTTTCGGCCTCATGAACAGAGGTTGCTTCCAGTACCAAATGCCCCTGCGCAATCAACATGTCACGAATCGACATGCGGAGATCCTCGCTATCCTCAACAAGTAGCACAAGGCCGGGGGGAATCTGTTGATCCGCAGGTCTAAGTGGAAGGCGTATCACGACATGTGCGCCCTCTTTGTTGAACAGCCTCAGATCGCCGCCTGCGAGCTTAGTCATGTCATAGACCATCGCGAGACCGAGGCCCGATCCTTCGCCGCCCTTGGTCGTAAAGAATGGCTGTAAGGCTTGACCGAGTGCTTGTTCGGAAAATCCTAGGCCTTTGTCTGCAATTTCCAGCTCTAGCCAAGTGTCGCGCACAGCGCGCGCGGTTAGGGTAATTGTTGTGCCCTCTGGCGCAGCATCGCGCGCGTTCAGGATCAGGTTCAAGAGGCTGTCTTGCAGCATCCCTGAGTCCAGATTGAAGCTGCCGTCAGCTGTGTCGCATTGGATATCAAGGTGGTGATCCTGCCCCAAGGTTGGCGTCGCCATCGTGTGCAGTTCAGATAGAAACGTTGAGAGCTGCGTGGGCACTGGGCGAAAGATGCGTGGACTTGTCATGTCGGCGATCCGGTGCAGCAATCCAGCCCCACGACGCGCAGCGGCAAGGGTCGCCGTGATGAGATGATCCGCTTCAGGGGGCAGATTATCCATCCGCTCCAATTTGCCTTGCATGCCAAGAATGATGGTGAGCAGATTGGAGAAATCATGCGCCAAACCGCTGGTCAGTTGTGCCGCCATTTCGCGCCTGCGGGTTTGTTGCAACGCGACGCGCGCTTGGGTTTCTTCGGTGACGTCCATGGATAGAACATAGACACCTGCGACCTTGTCTTGCG
This sequence comes from Planktotalea sp., assembly GCF_018607995.1. Taxonomy (GTDB): domain Bacteria; phylum Pseudomonadota; class Alphaproteobacteria; order Rhodobacterales; family Rhodobacteraceae; genus Planktotalea. The sequence continues at coordinate 3,567 of NZ_JABBAL010000026.1, read as the reverse complement.
TCGTTTCCGGTGTGAACGCGACGCGGATACGGCGCGAACTGGTATCATGTGTGAATTCAAAGACCGAAGGTGTGCCATCGAAAGCGCGCCTCAAGAAAGGTGCGATACTTGTGTGGTTTGCGTCGCCTAACACCTCCCGCGCTGTGCGGCCAACCAAATCATCGGAACTGCCCGGCATCACATCATTGAGACGGTGGTTGGAAAACGTGTAGCGCTGTTCAAGATCTAGGTGCGCTATATGTGCGGGCATCATTTGTGTTGTGAGACGTGTGCGCGCCTCCATTTGTGTAAGTTGGTGCTTGGTCTCCTCCAAAGCGGCATTGCTAGAGGCGAGTGCGCGGTTGGTCGATGCGAGCTCTTCGGAGCGGGCCAAGACCTGTTCGCTGAGTGCTTCAGAACGGGTTCTCAGCAGCGCTTCTTGTTGCTTTGTCTCCGTGATGTCTGTGTAGACTGTCACCCAACCACCTTCGGGCAAAGGCGCGCCCTCAACGCTGATCACGCGACCGTTGGCGCGGGTGCGTTCCATATAATGCGGCTCGAACGCGAGGGCGAGCTCAGCACGTACGGCGACGAACTCCTCGAGGTCGTCAATCTCACCGTATTCACCAGCCTCAGCGAGAAAGCGGATAACTGTTTCAAAACTCACACCAGTTTCGATCAGCTTGTCAGGCAGATTGAACATCTGCTGCATTGGTCGATTGATCAGCACCAAACGCAGGTCGGAATCGAAAATCGACATAGCTTGTTGGATCAGGTTCAATCCAGCTGCAATCATCGTGTCATGGCTATCTGTGCGTTTCATAGGCTGTTGCGTAGCATTGTCTGAAGGGGTGCGAAAAGCCCTGCTGCGAGGCTGTTACAATTCGTTAGGTTTCAGAAAACTTATAGAAAAAGTTGACCTTCACGAACTGTCTGACGCGGTATGCAGAGCGAGTCGCAAAAAGAGGCCATGTTCGCGCACAGCGAGCAACGGGAGGATACATCGTTGACACAAACGTCTGAAGGCGTGAACGGATTGACTTCCGTACCAGCGCTATTGCAACGGAACGCGGTCGAGTTTGGTGACAAAGCGGCCTACCGTGAAAAAGAGCTGGGCATCTGGCAGAATTGGACATGGTCTGAGGCTGCTGATGAGATCGATGCACTTGCACTTGGGTTGCTGTCACTAGGCGCTGCTGAGGGTGATTTTATCGCCATCATTGGGCGCAATCGTCCGTATTTGTATTGGGCGATGGTCGCTGTTCAATCTGTTGGCGCTGTGCCTGTGCCTTTGTATTCTGACGCCTCCGCTGATGAGATGGCTTATGTTCTAGATCATTGCGGCGCACGTTTTGTGATCGCGGCTGATCAAGAGCAGGTGGATAAAGTCACTGACGTCCAAGAAGGTCTGAGCCAGTTCGAGCAGATGATCTACCTCGACCCACGTGGTTTGCGCAAATACGATCACGCTATCTTGCATCAGTTTTCCAAGGTGCAAGATGCGGGCCGCGCTGCTTTGGGCGAGTTGATGCCAGAGCTGAACCGCCGCCGCGAAGCGCTCAATTACGACAGCACATGCGTGATGCTCTATACCTCGGGTACCACGGGCAAACCCAAAGGCGTTGTCCTAAGCAATCGCAATATTATCGAGACATCGCGGCATTCGTCTGAGTTTGATAGTTTGAGCGCGGGCGAAGATATCCTCGCTTATCTTCCCATGGCTTGGGTTGGTGATTTCATCTTCTCCCTCGGCCAAGCCTATTGGACTGGCTTCTGCGTCAACTGCCCTGAAAGCGTTGATACGATGATGACTGATCTGCGCGAGATTGGTCCAACTTATTATTTCGCCCCTCCACGCGTGTTCGAGACACAGCTCACCACTGTGATGATCCGCATGGAAGATGCGTCGCCGGTGAAGAAGCGCATGTTCGATTATTTTATGGCACATGCCAAGAAAGTTGGCCCTGCGATCCTTGATGGTGAGACCGTCGGTGCGATGGACAAGCTGAAGTATAAGCTGGGTGATTTACTGGTGTATGGTCCGCTTAAGAACACGCTTGGTTTCACGCGTGTGCGTATTGGCTACACGGCTGGTGAAGCGATTGGGCCTGAGATTTTTGATTTCTACCGTTCGCTCGGAATTAATTTAAAACAGCTTTATGGTCAGACCGAAGCGTCTGTCTTCATCACGCAGCAACCTGATGGGCAAGTGCGCTCTGACACTGTTGGGGTTCCTTCCCCCGGCGTTGAATTGAAGATCGCTGAGAACGGTGAAGTCTTTTACCGCTCTGAGGGGACGTTCGTTGAGTATTACAAGAACGCCGAAAGTACAGCGGATACCAAAAATGCAGAAGGCTGGGTCGCGACGGGAGACGCTGGTTTCATCGAAGAAGGCACAGGCCATCTGCGCATCATTGATCGTGCGAAGGATGTGGCGAACATGTCTGACGGCGCACTGTTCGCGCCGAAATACGTTGAGAACAAGTTGAAGTTCTACCCCAACATTCTTGAGGCTGTCGTTTTCGGTGCTGGCAAAGATCGGTGCACCGCATTCATCAACATTGACCTTACAGCGGTCGGTAACTGGGCTGAGCGCAACAACATCGCTTATGCCTCTTACCAAGAGCTTGCGGGCCATCCCCGCGTGCTTGAGACGATCCAAGAACATGTAGAGACAGTGAATAAATCTGTTGCCGAAGATCCTATGTTGTCGGGCTGTCAGATCCACCGCTTCTTGGTTTTGCACAAGCAATTGGATGCGGATGATGGCGAGTTGACGCGCACGCAAAAGGTGCGTCGCAAGATCATTGGTGAGAAGTTCGAGGATTTGGTGAACGCGCTTTATGACGGATCACCGGAAATCTACACAGAAACCGAAGTGACGTATGAGGACGGCCGCAAAGGCGAAATCAGCGCGACGCTTGAAATACGTGATGCGGCAGTAGTTCCTGTCACAGCGTCAAAGATTGCTGCGGAATAAGGGACTTATAATGTTGGACTCAACAGTTAGCTACGTCACAGAAGACGGCCGCACGATTGGCGGTGTTGTGATGGAGATGAAGAACATCACGCTGCGCTTTGGCGGTGTTGTTGCGATCAAAGATATCTCGTTTGATATTCGCGAGGGCGAAATCCGTGCGATTATCGGGCCGAATGGCGCTGGTAAATCGTCGATGCTGAATGTGATCTCGGGCTTTTATGTGCCGCAAGACGGTGAGGTTCTGTTTCATGGTAAACCGCGTCCGCAGATGAAGCCTTATGAGGTTGCGCAGCAAGGTATCGCGCGCACCTTTCAAAACATCGCTTTGTTTGAGGGCATGACCGTTCTGGACAACGTCATGACTGGGCGTTTGAATAAGATGAATTCGGGTCTTTTGGCGCAAGCGATTTGGCGCGGCAAGGCGGAGCAGGAAGAGATTGAGAACCGCGAGAAGGCGGAGAAGATCATCGACTTCTTGGAAATCCAGCACATCCGCAAAACTCCTGTCGCACGTTTGCCCTATGGTCTGAAGAAGCGAGTCGAGCTGGCGCGCGCGCTTGTCTCGGAGCCGTCGATCTTGCTTCTGGATGAGCCAATGGCGGGTATGA